>NZ_PVNP01000016.1 GCF_002993365.1 Marisediminitalea alba | reverse complement strand
CAGGGCAACCGCATGAGTGCTCACTAATTAATCATGCCACTAAAACCCGCAGTTAGCACAGCTTCCAGATAGCTGGCTTTCATCCAAGCCCGTTTTTGCTTGGCGGGTATGCTGCCTTTTGATGACTCTGCCCGCAACATGTTTAGCGCTAAATGGCGTAGCATCGACCAGTTTTCGGCACCGTGATTCTGGTGTATCTGGCAGTCGTCTTCACCCATGCTGACATCCAGTACCCAATGTAAGCTGTTCTCTACAGCCCAGTGGGAACGTACTGCTTCGGCTAGTTGCTTCTCACTTAATGGTGCGGAGCTGATATGGTAGCGATACGTCAGTTCAGGTGCTTTGCCTTGTTGTTGGCGGAAGCTCATGCTCATGCCAAGCGTCTTTAACTCAGGCCATTGCGGGAACGCTTTGCTCACCTCATCAGCACTTAACACATGGTATGTCCGGGCTTCTATGCGACCCCGCTTTTGCTCGAAGGTTAAGCCACCAAGTGGTGCTTCCCGTGTCTCAGTAAACGCATCCTCGACTGCTTTACAGAGCTTGCCCTGATTGCTTTTGAGTGTGAACAGGTAATCACCACCTTGCTCGACTATTTGCTCTGCGATGCTGGTCTGGCAGCCCATAGCATCAATTGATACCAAGGTGTCCTGAACATCAAGTAACTGAATAAGCTCAGGGATTGCTGTAATTTCGTTCGACTTCTCTGAGGTTTTAACCTGACCTAAAACGACTTTATTGGTGCAGGCAAACGCGTTGACCATGTGTATCGTTGATTGGCGGTCACCGCGCTGGTAGGAGCTTCGCAGCGTTTTACCGTCAATCGCAATCAATTGTCCTTCGGTGCTTTCATGTACAGCCTGCATCCAGTTGATAAAGCAAGCTCTAAACTGCTCTGGGTCGAGACGCGAAATGGTACGGGCAATAGTGTCATCAACGGGGACGCCATCGCGCAAGTAACCATGTTGCTGGAACCAGCCAATATGACCGTCGGCATAGTCCCGGATATCGCTCCACCCTTCGGCTCCAGCGACGACACCACATAAGGTGATAAACAAAATATCCTCAAGTGGATAGGTCACTTTTGCTGATTGACGCGTGTCAGATAATTCCCCAAAGTGGGTGGTGAAGGCTTCGATATACATGGTTTTACTCCCCAAAAAGAGAGTATAAGATCACGACTAAACCGGATCGTCAAACTGATCGTTTAGTTTCCTCCAACTGGTTAATAAATATTCACGATCTCACCCTGCTACAGAAGGAACTTTTATGAACAGGTTTTTATTGTTAATCTTGACGATACTTGTGTCAACTCCGTCATTTGCAAACTATGCCTTGCTTTATAAAGATGGAAACTTAGCACTAAACCCAGGACAAGTGCTCATTAACGCTTATGATAATTCTTTTCGAACACTTGGCAGTGACAATGACTCATTCTCTTCAGCTTTTGTGAGTGAAGGTTCGTGTCTAGTAGTCTTTAAGGATTCAGACTACAGAGGTGAACATATATTCTTGACCGAAGGTGAATATCCAAGCCTTGGTAATTATAATTTCAATGACACCATTTCATCAATGTGGGTTTATCCAATTCAAGGTAGATATAGAATTAATGCTTGTGACTCATCCGATTTAGTTTATTTCTATAGACATAGTAATTTATCTGGCAGTTTTTTGGCAGCACCCGTTGATACTTCTGGTGGTTTTCATACTTTGAACGATGAAGTGACAAGTATTAAGGTTCCGTCTGGTATGTGCGCGATACTGACAAAAGACGGTAACTTGAGTGGAACAAGAGTTGAATTCGACGCCAATGTTAATTCTTTAGGCGCTTACAACTTTAACGACAAAGCATCAACTTTTATGGTTACTTATGACTTGTTTTGCGATCCGACCCCTCTTCCTGGAAGTGGTTCTGGCGGTGGCGGTTCTGGCGGCGGCGTTCTAATACGGTAATACTTAGTATTGTCTCCCCCTTTGTAGTGAGGTTTTAAAGAGGGGGAGAATATTAGAAACGAATAGTCAAACTTCTGGCCCGACTGATACATCAACCCTAATTGCACGAACCATAGACCTGGTTCCCAAATTCCACTTACACTGATATTTTTATACTCTCTCCAAACTAGTAATAAGTCAGGAATAGCGAGTTTAGGGTGAGCGTCAGGTGCTCCTCACATTCAAACTCTAAAATACCTACAGCATGGTGTACTTTTTAAACGGAGAATGTTAAGCGAAACCCTCAACGAAGCCAGCCAGAATGGCGACAATTATTCTAACAGTAACAACAGAGTAGCTTCTCGGCCGTCGAATTATGCCGGCAACAACATATCAATATCCAAACCTTTTATGCCAGGCGCAGTGATATCTGCTTGCAACATTATCAAAGTAAGTTTCTTCAAGTGAAAAGCGAAGTCACCACGATTGTATCCAGGGAGTTTACTGCGAATGATCAGATAACTCTGGATTATGGCGCGGGACAGCTCAGTTTACCCATTACCTTACAACAACCTTATTGGTTAGCGACGTGATGAAGGCGCTTAGCGAATGAAGATGTTCGTCGCGCCTGCCGACATTTACCTATACTTAAATATCGTCGATTTCCGTATGTCCATCAACAGGCTGATTGTTGCGGTGGTTGAGCAATATATCCACCTTAGTCCATTCTAGGATGCTCTGATTGTCTTCTACAATAAAAGGCGCGATAAACTCAAAATCCTTTACTGGGATATGCAGATAAAACCGGCTTCGCGCTGTAGCATTCGCGATTGGATAAGCACCGCTTTAAATGGCCAAATGATGCTGAATTACAACGCATGCGCCTGAGTGAAAAGCAGTTGCAATGGTTTTTATCCGGCTTTGATGTGATAGGTAATCAACCTTTGCATTACCCTCCATCGTACCCCTCCAACTAAATGTGTAACATTTTGCTCTAAAAAATCATTAATCCTTTAGCTAATTTTGACGTATCAAAACACTATATATTGTGTTACATTTTAACTATGTTACTAAGTATGGTTATGCTGCTGGGGATAACAAATGTTGAGTGTTATATTTTATAAGGGTTCAAGAGTAGATTTAGACCAACCCACCCACTCGCTTGTTACATTTTTCTCAGGACATAATAAAATATAACAATTATTCATTTGCCCGGCGCCAGCCGGGCTTCTTATTGCGCTAGTGAAGTGATAATAAAATATGAAATACACCACGTTTAATCAGCAAAATGTGAATCAGCTCGACGAGCCTATGTTTTTTGGTAATCCGGTTAACGTCGCCCGTTACGACCAACAAAAACATTCTATTTTTGAAAAGCTCATCGAAAAGCAAATTAGTTTTTTCTGGCGTCCGGAAGAAGTGGATGTCACCCGCGACCGGGTCGACTTTCAAAAACTGACCGAGCCGGAAAAGCACATTTTCATTTCTAACCTGAAATATCAGACACTGCTTGATTCGGTGCAGGGCCGCAGTCCAAATATCGCCTTTCTACCGATAATCTCGTTGCCGGAACTGGAAACCTGGACAGAGACCTGGTCGTTCTTCGAAACTATCCACTCTCGCTCTTACACGCATATTCTGCGAAACCTGTTTACCGATCCGAGCAGTATCTTTGAAGATATCGTGGTGAATGAAGAAATTAAGCGTCGTGCAACGGATATCTCCAAATATTACGACGACCTGATTTATGCCACACAGCTTTGGCAAACTCAGGGCGAAGGCATGTATACCAATGAAGGACAGCCCTACCCGGTTAACATGCGCGAGCTGAAGAAAAAACTCTACCTGTGCATGAACTCGGTTAATGCACTGGAAGCAATTCGTTTCTACGTATCCTTTGCGTGTACTTTCGCATTTGCAGAGCGTGAGCTGATGGAGGGTAACTCCAAGATCATCCGCCTGATTGCCCGCGATGAAAACCTGCACCTGACCTCCACTCAGCATATTCTGAATCTGTGGGCTAAAGGCAAAGACGATCCGGAGATGGCGGAAATCGCCGAGGAATGTGCCGATGAAGCAAAAGAAATCTTTATGAAAGCGGTAGAGCAGGAAAAGCAATGGGCAGAGTACCTGTTCCAGCACGGCTCTATGATTGGCCTGAATAAAGAAATTCTGTGTCAGTATGTAGAATACATTGCTAACCAGCGTATGGCGGTTATCGGCATGGGTCAGCCCTATGACGTTACCTCTAACCCGCTGCCATGGATGAATAACTACCTGATTTCCGACAATGTTCAGGTGGCACCACAGGAATCAGAGATCAGCTCATACCTGGTAGGTCAGATTGATTCAGCCGTTAGCGAAGACGACTTTGCCGATTTCGAACTTTAAATAACCGGCAATGACCGACCGCGACAACACCTACCGTATCGACATTGTCGATACGGTAACGGTGACCGCACCCCCCGATAAAACGCTGCTGGAAAGCCTTGAATCTCAAAAGATTGACGTGCAATACCATTGCCGCGAGGGATTTTGCGGTGCCTGCCGCACCACGTTACTGGAAGGCGAAGTGGAATACACTACTGATCCCCTCGCCTTTATCGACGACGATGAAATCCTGCCCTGTTGCTGCAAACCAAAAAACCATTTAAAAATTAAACTGGGTTTCTAGAGCCTAGCCATTGAGTAACGTTAAGGCTATTTCCGGCTGCTGGTTGGCCTGACTCAGCAATGACTGACTGGCTTACTGAATGATTTGATTTCTTGCCAGACTGGCCGTTTCGCTGGCGTAGTTTGTATCCCTTATTTGTGATTGTGCTGCCCGAGTGTTTTCGGCATGAATCGACAGATTTCGTAAATTGGATTGCATGGCATTCTGCACAGCACCATAACCTGCGCGCTTTTCACCAATATCATCTATTGCGCCAGACAGCGCATTTAAAGCAACTTCTGCCTGCTGTTGGCTACTTAACGATAAGCCGGTGAGCCCCAAATCGGCCGCTGTAGCCGGTGTTTTGGCAATTTCATGGTAATCCTGCGGGCCATTAATTGCTGCAGACGTAGTAATTTTAACGTCTTCTTCCGGGTTTTCATCAGCCAGTTCAGCCTCCTGAATGGCAGCACTGGCCACACCGCCTAACCGATCCCAGGATATTCGGCCCTTATAAGAACTCCCTGAGCTCTGCCCTGAGACCGCCAGAATAATATCCTGATTGGTGGTGCCGGTTAACGTAATCACCTCTACATCCGTCTCGCCGGTGAAAATACGCCCGTCGTTATCCAGATCTCCGTCGCCACTATAAGTGACGGTGGTTCCCACAGCGTTAGCCCCGTTGATATTACTCGCGTCATAGCTGGCTCCGGCATCAAATCCATTGCCGGTAGTCAAAAAAGCCGTATCAATATTACTTAAATCAAGGCCGAGATCCTGCCAGTTAAAATCTGCCAGCGGATCTCCGACCGCCGGTACTTCTACTCCCGCTAAATGCTCACCGCTGGTGGTGAAAAGATGAATATCATCATCCAGGCTATAGGAATCGAAGGTAAAGCGGATATTTTCAGAGTCTGCCGGAATAAAGTAAAAATCGTTGCCGCTACCACTGAAAGGCAGGTTATTAATTATCTGCTGACCGGAACCCAGCGTCACATTGTCTGGAGAGTTATCTGCAAATAATAATGTGGCGGGCGATAATAACGGATGACGACCAAACGCTTCCGTCTCGTAGGCAATACGATCAATCTCGCTTTTTAATTGCTGAAATTCTTTGTCTAATGCCAGGCGATCGCTATCGGAGTGAATGCCATTTTGTGCCTGCACGGCAAGTTGACGCATGCGCTGAGCAGCTGTATTTACTTCGTCTAACGCCCCTTCTGCAATCTGCGCGTAGCTAATACCATCATTGAGATTACGCACCACCTGACGGCTTGATATCACATCACTTTGCAGCCGATCAGCTATTTGTAATCCGGCTGCGTCATCGGCAGCGCTGTTGATGCGAAAACCTGAGGAAAGGCGTTCGAAAGACTGGTCCAGCCGGTTTGTTACCGAGAACAACTGACGCTGAATATTAAGCGCTGACTGATTGTGACCAACAACTAAAGACATCTTCCATGAATACTTCTCGACTTCCTGATATCCGTATCGGCCTACTGTCTTTAAACTTAAGTCTTAATTTACGTTAACTTATTGATTAATAAATAAAGGGGACAATACACAAGGACTCAAATAATATTTCATTAAGCGTTAAATGTGCGCTGTGTATTAAAGCTGGAAAGATTCCCAATATTCTTAATTCAGGCATAACCACACTAACAACCCCAAGGCATATCACTCAATCAACATACTGGCTTCCTATGGCAGTGGTTAGGCGGCTGAACGACAGGTATTAGCGCATAGTAAAACCATTCAGCCGGCAGCTTTTTTAACCCAAATCACCATGGCGACACCACCAATAACGGCTAATGAGCTTAAGATAATCCTCAGCGTGACCGTTTCATCTAAGAACAACCATCCGGCAAAGACTGCCAGCACCGGCACAGATAATTGTAATGTTGCAGCTTTAATCGCCGCTATGTGCACCAGAATGCTATACCACAAGGCATAGCCTAATGCCGAGGCAATCGCGCCTGAGGCAACGGCGTAAGCCATACCTTCAGCATGGAACTCACCGCCCGGCCAGAATATCACCAGCAATACTAACGCCAGTGGCGTGGAACGGATAAAATTACCTGCTGTAGCTTCTATGGGAAATTTAGCGCCCTTACCCTTTAACGAATAAACACCCCATGCGATTCCCGCCGCCAGCATCATCAGTGCGCTGGAAAGCTGCGGTACTGCCGCATTAGGCAGCAGGAGCAGTATGAGTCCAACCAGGGCGAGCAGAAAGCCGCCCCATTGCAGTGTACTCATCCTTTCGCCTTTAAACAGACCCCAACTGATCATGGTGACCTGCACCGCACCGAAAAGTAACAAAGCACCGGCCCCGGTGGTCATGCTGATATAGGCAAACGAAAAGCCGGCAGCATACACAAACAGCGCTATAGCCGAAGCCATATTGCCTTCTTGTAGCGGTTTTTGGTTACGCATAACCACCAAAAAGGTTAACATCAGCGCACCACTGGTTAATCTCCAGAAGGTGAAGGAGGCCGGGTCGATATCGGTGTCCACCAGCGCCATCCGGCAAAGCAGCGAATTAGCGGCAAAAGCTGTCATTGCCAATGCAGCCAGTAAAACCAATTTAATCAGTACCATAGGATGTCCTGCAAAGCATTTTTAACCATAGTTGCATATTGTTAGCTAAATTCAATACCACTTTGCGCCTATTCTGCGTGGGGGTGATTTGGTGTTTATTCGAAACCAGACCGGATAACGGACAAAAAAATACCCGCACACTGGCGGGTATTTCAAATAGCTACGACGTCAGAACACGATTAGAGCTTTAAGCCTAAGCGTTCTGCCACCTCAATATAGGTTTCTACCACTGAGCCTAAGCCCTGGCGAAAACGGTCTTTGTCCATCTTCTTGCGGGTTTCTTTATCCCACAGACGGCAACCATCTGGCGTAAATTCATCACCCAGCACAATGTTTCCGGCACTGTCCACACCAAATTCCAGTTTATAATCCACTAAAATCATACCGCCCTGATCGAACAATGCTTTCAGTACATCGTTGACGGCAAATGTCAGTGCTTTCATGCGGGCAACCTGAGCGGCAGTGGCCCAGCCGAATGACTCAATATGGTAATCATTTACCATTGGGTCATGCAGCGCGTCATTCTTAAGGAAGAATTCGAATACCGGTGGATTCAGTAACTGACCTTCTTCCACACCCAGACGGCGAACCAGAGAACCTGCAGCCACGTTACGCACAACGCACTCTACCGGGATCATATCCAGCTTTTTAACCAGTGACTCGGTGTCAGATAGCAGTGATTCTACCTGCGTAGCAATACCGGCTTCTTCCAGCTTGGTCATGATAAAGTGGTTAAACTTATTATTGACCTCGCCTTTACGATCTAACTGTTCGATTTTTTCACCATCGAAAGCCGAAGTATCGTTGCGAAACAATAAAATTAACTTGTCACTGTCGTCTGTGTGATAAACAGTTTTCGCTTTACCGCGATAAAGCTCGTCGCGTTTTTCCATTATAGGTCTCGTATTAAATGTCTAAGCCGTCTTCGGTCATTACCTGTTCAAAAGGTTTGAACAGATCAGCAACCTGTTTGGCATCAAATGGTGTGCTTTCATTATCCATAAAGGTGATAGACGTTTTAGGGCCTAGTTTTGTCACCTTCAGGCGATAGTCTTCATAATCCAGCAACTGTGCATCGTCTGATGAAAACAGGTCACGCCACCAACTCACCTGCTCATCAGTATACTGCACAAAAATCAATCCGTTCGACTTATCTAAATCTTTTACGTTGAAACCCAGTTTGCGTAATACCAGCTGGATACGCGGCCAGGCAATGTCGTAGTTAGCATCTAACACGAAAGCCGGGTTACCGTCGTCATCAAAGCCCATTTCCATATCCAGACCCTGGCGGATTTGAGCAATACGGCGGTTGGTTTCAAGTTGATTAAGGTATTCGTAGTGGCTGATTACCCGGTTTAACACCATAACTTCGTCACGGCGTTTTTCCATCGCGTTTAAGTCTTCTACAGACTTATCGCCGCGTTCATAATCAAACAAGGCAACACTTAACTGTGCAGTACGTCCATGAGGTTTCAACTCTACGTCAAACTTGTAACGGCCCTTTCCATTCACTTCGGCCTCATCAGACGACCAGTCGAACCAGCCGCCATTACCTTCTTCGGTGCTGGCCGGGGCAACATTCATCCAGCCGGTAATCAGTTCGCCTTGTTCCGGGCTGAAATTTTCTACGCTGATGCCTTGCTCTTCCAAATACCCAATCAACGAGTTCCAGATAGTTTTATCCAGTGTTTCGTTATCTCTCACCTGGTCCAGCAGCACTGTGGCACCTTTAGAGCCTTCTTCCACGTGAGAACCCTGTACTAACGGGATAACCAGCGCAGGGGGCACAACCTCAAGGTTACGTCCTACCAGAGTGGAATCGGCAGATTGCCGTAGAGCTGGTATATTGTAATCGCTGGTAAATTCCGGCGCATCAAGTTCGGTCGGCACTTGTAACTGCGTGCGTTCTTTTGATTTTAAGTATTCGTAACTCCCGGAGGCCGTCACGCGTTCTTGTTGTGAAGCACAAGCAGTAAGAACAAGGCTGGCAATACCGCTGACCAAAGCCAGTTTTTTATTCATAGTTATCTCTTATTCTGAAATTAAAGCGTATTCATGTAACAACGCTTCGATGCTTTTTTGGCTCGCAAGTTCCGGTAAAACCATCGGCAAACGTAAAAATGGGCTTTTCATCATCCCCATTTTATACAATGCCCACTTCGGGATCACCGGATTTGGTTCGATAAACAATGCCGAGTGCAGTTTTTCAATGCTGGCGTTTAGCTCGCGGCAACGGGCATTATCGCCGGCCAGGGCTGCTTCACACATTTGTGCAATGGCTGCCGGCACAACATTGGCTGTAACCGAAATCACGCCATGGCCGCCTTCGCATAAAAATTCACATGAGGTGCCGTCATCGCCACTCAGCAACACAAAGTCATCGTCTACCAAAGCCTGGGTGGCTTTTAAACGGGCAATATCGCCGGTTGCGTCTTTCAGACCAACAATTTTGGGGTGTTTAGCCAGTTCTGCTACGGTTTCAGGTAACATATCGGCAACAGTGCGGCCCGGTACGTTATACAGCAGTACCGGTAAGTCGGTGGCGTCGGCAACCGCCTCAAAATGCGCAATCATGCCCTTTTGCTGAGGCTTATTGTAATAGGGTACAACACTCAGGAAGCCATCTATCCCCAGGCCAGCCATCTGCTCGCTCAGGAAAATCGCTTCAGAGGTGGAGTTTGCCCCACTTCCGGCAATAATTTTGGTTCTGCCTGCAGCGGCTTCTACCGTTTGTTTGACAACCTCAATATGTTCATCGAAAGGCAGCGTGGCGGATTCGCCGGTAGTGCCTACCGACACAATACCATGGGTGCCCTGTTGGATATGAAACTCAACCAATTCCCGCAGCGCAGGATAATCAATTTGGCCGTCATCAAACATTGGGGTGACAAGCGCAACGTAACTACCGGTAAACATATTCTCTCCACTTTTTGCGAGCGCACATGGTAATTGCCGCACTGGTTAAAAACAAGCATTTGAACGCCCGGATCGCATATTATTACCAGAAAATGACGGTTTTTATTTTTGCTGCCGGTGTTTTAAAACCGTTTAGCTCTTACCGCAGGTTTTCAGCCTGGCAAAATCCTACCAGCGACCGATTCGACTTTGGCCACGGCTATGTTAGAATCTGCGCCCCTTAATATGAGTCAGGTCCATGAAACAACAGTTAATTGCGGTTATCTTAGGTACTGACCAGGTGGGTATTCTCAGTGATATTGCCACCCTGGTCAGCGAATCAGATTGCAATATTCTTGACAGCAGACATGCTATTTACGGTCAGGAATTTTCGTTAACGATGATCATCGAAGGCACCCATAACGCCATCACCCGGGTCGAGCTTAGTATCCCTGAGATGTGCCAGCGCCGTGATCTGTTGTCGATTCTGAAACGTACTCGCGAACACACCAAACAAAATCTGACTCACCTTTACGATGTTGAATTTAATGGTGTGGATAACCCGGGGCAGATCCAGGCCATTACCCGCTTTTTTGCCGACCAGCACGTCTCTATCAGCGCCTTTCGTCAAACCACCAGTGTGGATGATGAAACCGGCCACAAGATGATGCGGTTTAAGCTGGTGGTAAATATCCCTGACGATGTTGCCATGCCGGAGTTTCGCTACAACCTGAATTTGCTGTGTCAGGTGCTACACCTGACATCCAATATTATTGATAAACATAAGGGATAATAATATGAATACGCTTTCTGCCGGTGATGCAGCACCGCTTTTTAGTCTGCCCGATCAGGACGGCAACCCGGTTTCTCTGGAATCACTCAAAGGCAAAAAAGTACTGGTTTACTTTTATCCGAAAGCCATGACCCCAGGCTGTACCGTTCAGGCCCAGGGCCTGCGTGACATTCAGAACGAACTGCAACAAAATAATGTCGTAGTGCTCGGTATCAGCCCCGACGCAGTAAAACGTCTGCCTAAGTTCATCGAAAAAGAACAGTTAAATTTTACCCTGTTATCCGATGAAGACCATACTGTTGCCGATGCATTTGGTGTATGGGGCCCGAAAAAATTTATGGGTAAAGAATACGACGGCATCCATCGTATTACCTTCTTAATCGACGAGGAAGGTAATGTTGAGCAGGTCTTTAATAAGTTTAAAACCAAGGAACATCACCTGGTCATTCTTAATTACCTGAATAACGGCGAATAAAATCGCTTATTGGCAGGTCGCCCGGCCTGCCATAACACTTTTTTAAGTTCAATCTTTACCCGCCATTTCAACGTATACTGTTCCTCTGCCCCCCTTATTGAGGAAACCCTATGTGTGATAATTCAACCGAACAGGATATTCAGCGTTTTACCGAGCAAGGCGGCAAGTTAAATAGCCGGCAGTTTAATCAGCTACTGGCACTGGGCACGTTAAGTGCCGTATTACCTCAGTTTGCTGTGGCTGACGAAAGCATTATGCAGCAACAAGTAACTGTGAAGACCCCACACGGTAGCGCGGACTGTTTATTTACGGCACCGAAAACCGGACGTCATCCGGCCGTGGTAATGTGGCCCGACATCAAGGGTCGCAGAGCAGCCTTTGATCTGATGGGTCAGCGCCTGGCTGCACAGGGTTATGCAGTATTGGTGGTCAATCCTTTCTATCGGGATGTCAGCGGAGCGGCATTACCTGAAGGGGTTGAATTTCCTTCCCAGGAGGCCTGGCAGGTCCTCTCCCCTATGCGTGAAAAACTCACTCAGTCAGCGGTAGTCAGCGATGCCGAAGCATTCTTTGCTTTTCTTGATCAGCAGTCGGCGGTGGATACCAAACGTCAGGGCGCATTAATGGGTTATTGCATGAGCGGTTCGTTTACCATGTTTGCTGCCGCAGCCATGCCCAGGCGTATTGGCGCCATTGCCAGTTTCCATGGCGGCGGACTGGCAACAGATGAACCGGATAGCCCTCACCACACTATTGTTGAGTCGGATGCGCTCGCCCTGCACGCTATTGCAGAAAATGACAATGAGCGGTCACCGCAAATGCAACCCATGCTTAAAGAGGCTTATCAGGCAGCCGGACTGACCGCGCATATTGAAGTATACCCTGACACCCTGCATGGCTGGACGCCGCCGGACTCAAAGGTGTACAACGAAAAACAGGCCGAGCGCGCCTGGCAACAAACCCTGGCATTATTTAAACAAGCGCTTTGATTGAAACACGGCCAGCAGACGCTGGCCGTGATATAAAACAGGATAGAAGACTTAAGCGTCTTCGCTGGCAGTTAGCTGTTCAGGCGAGGACGACCAGGCGGTCACCACTGCTTTCACCAGTGTTGCCAATGGAATGGCAAAAAATACGCCCCAGAACCCCCACAAACCGCCGAAGAACAGCACGGCGATAATGATGTATAAGGGATGAAGACTAACCGCTTCAGAGAATAGAATTGGCACCAGCAGGTTGCCATCCAGCGCCTGAATAATGCCGTAGGCAATCATCAGGTACCAGAATTCCGGCGAAATGCCCCACTGAAACATTGCCACCACACCAACCGGGATAGTTACCACTGCCGCCCCAATGTAGGGGATAAGCACTGAAAGGCCTACCAGTACACCCAGCAACAAGGCGTAGCGCAGATCCATAATGGCAAATGTCACGCACGACACCGCACCCACAATGATAATCTCAATCACTTTACCGCGAATGTAGTTAGCAATCTGCACATTCATCTCGTTACCCACCTGAGCAATCAAACGTCGCTCTTTGGGCAGAATACGGGAGATGCTGTCGGTGAAATACTGTTTGTCTTTCAGCATAAAAAACACCATCAGCGGCACCAGAATAAAGTAAATCAATAAGGCTGCCACACTGGTAATTGAGCCTATAGACGCCGATAACGCCTGCTCGCCAAAATCCACCAGGCGCTGATTAGCCCCTTCCATCATTTCGTAGATATGCGAAAACTGTACGTACTCCGGGTATTTATCCGGTAGCGTCAGTAACCAGGACTGGGCGTTTTGCCAGATGGTCGGTAATTCTTGGGCCAGACTGACACTTTGTTTGGTGACAACCGGGACCAGGCCAACGGCCAGCAACACCATGATCAATATAAAACACAACAACACCAGCCCCACCGCAGGCGAACGTCCCAGCCCCATGCGGTTTAACTGAGTTACCGGCCAGTCGAGCAGATAAGCAATCACCGCTGCCACAATAACCGGCATCAGCATGTCGCCCCACAGCAGCAACAATGCACTGCTGATTAAAATAAGGATAAGCAGCATGGCTGCATCAGGGTCGGAAAACTTGCGTTTGTACCAGCGCCCAAAAACACTAAACATTCATCATTCCTTCACGCATTTTCGCCAACAGTATGGTTACTGCCCGACGCCAAAGCTAACTACCGGCACTCAACAATAAAGAGCGTTACTATACCGACAAACACTTGAATTGTAACGCATAGAACTTGCACCCGAGCCCACCATGTGGTGTGATCAGACCATTGCTGTTTTGCCTTGCCAGGCCTGCAAGCAATGGCATTAAAAGGGTGTAATCTGAAATATATTATCAAATTCAGGGAACTGAATGCTGTCAGATTGTCGTATATATAGCAGTATCAGGCTTTATTTGAGGGAAAATGAGACAATTTTTTCGATCCGGTATCCTGGGTGTGTCGATGGGCATAGCTTCGGCTTTGTTGCCGGTTTCCTCTGTTGGCCAGTCAATCGGTAGCGATAAAAACACGCTGCCAGATATCGGCGTGGTAGCGTCAGAAGTCCTTACTCTGGATAAAGAAATGCTGGTTGGTGATGCCATTATGCGGCAAATGCGTGGCCAGGCTCCGGTCATTGACGATCCGGTTCTCACCGAATACATTCAGGATTTGGGTAACCGACTGGTACTACAGGCCGAAAACACCAAATTCCCCTTTGAGTTTTTTATTATCAACAACAGCGTAATGAATGCATTTGCTTTTTATGGCGGCCACGTTGGCGTGCATTCCGGCATTATTACCCGGGCTGATACAGAAAGTGAGGTAGCCTCCGTGCTCGCCCACGAGGTAACTCACGTTACCCAGCGCCATCTGGCCCGCAGAGCATTATCGCAACAGCGCAGTTCACCATTACAGATTGCTTCCATGCTGGGCAGTATCCTGCTGGCCATGGCTAACCCGGAAGCCGGTATTGCCGCCATGCAAACCTCCTCGGCAATGGCCAGTCAGTTGAACATTGATTACACCCGCTCTAATGAGCAGGAAGCCGACCGCATTGGTATTGATATTTTGTATCAGGCCGGTTTCGACCCGAAAGCTGCCTCGACCTTTTTTGGTAAAATGGCCGAGGAGTACCGCACCAGTTCCAGACCACCCGAACGGTTACTCACCCACCCTCTAACCGAAAAACGGATTGCCGATGCCCGCAACCGCATGCGCCGCTATCCGGACGTGAGACTGCGCCCCAGCTTGTCGTTTAATCTGGCCAAGGCCCGCTTGCTGGCCCGTTATCAGTTTGAACCAGACTACGCACTGGAACACTTTAAAGCGGTTGTAGAAAATGACACCTTTGCCATTCGCGACGCCGGCCTTTATGGTCTTGCCATTGCCTACCTGGCTAACGAGGAAAACCTCAAAGCCAAACAAATCAACGATCAGTTACTGGCCAGAACGCCCGGCAATCTGTTTTACGTTGATTTGGCCACCGACATTGCGCTGGCCATGGGTAAAGCGGATGAAGCCATTACTATGCTGCAAAAAGAGCTGGAGCATAAACCGCGTAACAGCGTGGTAGTGCTTAACCTGGCCAATGCCTACATGGCCAGTGACAACAATGACGCTGCCATTGAGCTTATCCGTGATTATTTGCTGGTTCACCCCCACGATCAACTGGCTTATCAGCTGTTGAGTAATGCTTATAAGGCGGAAAAGTCTTACAAGGGCATGCATCAGAGCAAGGCTGAATTACTTGCTCTGTATGGTGCGTATCCTAACGCTATCGACGAATTGCAACATGCGTACAACTATACTGGTGACGATCACCTGGAAAAACAGCGGATCCGGGCACGGATCCAGCAATTCAGAGACGAACAGGAAAAGCTAAAGCAGTTCTGATTGGGCCTGTTTAATGGCCTTTTGCAGCTTTTCCTGAGTTACTTCGCCGCGAATGGTCATGGTTACCTCACCGGCGGGAGAGACAATATAGGTAGTGGGCAACACAATGGGCATGGATACCGGTAAATCCGCTACCGCCTCGCTTATAACTACCGGAAACTGAATATGTTGCCGGGACACCACACCACTTAGTGCTTCATTATCGAGTTCGTCAAAGCTCACACCCAGCACTCTGAATTGCTGGTCATTGTAAACGTGGTTGAGTTCGGGAATTTCTCGCAGACAAGGCTGACACCATTCCGCAAAAAAGTTGACGACGGTCCACTGCTGGCTCTGCCAGTTGAAAGGCTGGCCCTGAACCGTGTTAAGAGTTAACGGCTGCAGACTTCTCAGGGCAATACCACCCGCCAGCGCCAGCAAACCAACCAACACCATAATAACAACACGGAAAGATCCACGTTGTTGTGTAATTCGTTTATAATCTGCGACAATTTTCAATCTGTTCAACCCGATAACCGTAAGTACAACAACTGGCGTTATCATAACAACACAATGAATAAGTAGAACACTATGTCTGAAATAAAAATACTGCATAACCCGCGTTGTTCTAAAAGCCGTGAAACGCTAAAACTCCTTGAAGAAAAAGGCATTGCAGCCGACGTGGTCGAATATTTAAAAGCGCCTTTAAGTGAAGCTGAGTTAAAATCCCTGTTCGCGAAGCTAGGCCTGGACGACGTGAAAAAAATGATGCGGGTAAAAGAAGCAGAATATAAAGAAGCTGGCCTCAATGGCGCCGACGTTACCGATGAACAGCGGTTTGCGGCCATGGCAGAATACCCGAAACTGCTGGAACGCCCGGTAGTCATTAACGGTGATAAAGCCCGCATTGGTCGCCCACCAGAAGCCGTACTGGACATTCTCGGATAATGGCACCGGTACTGATCCTGTACTACAGCCGTCACGGTGGCACAGAACAACTGGCCAGGGCTATTGGTGTGGGCGTTGAGGCAGGCGGCGCGACGGCGAAGATTCGCACTGTACCGCCTATCTCATCGGATCCGGATGCAGAACACCCTGACGACCCGGCTGCCGGCCCGCCTTTTGTCACCCTCGACGATTTAACCGGTTGCAGCGCGCTGGCGCTTGGCAGCCCTACCCGCTTTGGTAATATGGCCGCGCCGGTAAAACACTTTCTCGATTCTACCAGTGGACTGTGGTTAAACGGTGCGCTGATCAACAAACCCGCCTGCGTGTTTACCTCCACATCAAGCATGCACGGTGGTCAGGAGTCGACATTGTTGTCGATGATGCTGCCACTGATTCACCACGGTATGGTGATCGCAGGTTTGCCGTATTCTGAACCGGCACTTCACAGCACAACAACCGGCGGTACGCCCTATGGTGTAACGCACCTGGCGGCCAATAATGTCACCACATTAAGCTGCGAAGAAAAGCAGCTCTGCCACGCCCAGGGCAAGCGACTGGCACAACTGGCCAGCGCGCTGGCATCAATGAACACAGAAAAAGGTAATGCAGTATGATCCCTATGTCAGCAAAGACACAACGGTTTCGCGTTTTAGCCCTGGCCAGCCATCTTGGCTTACTTGTCTGGATCTCTCTGTGGCAACTTTTTTTAACAACTGACCAGCAGTATTCACTGGTCTTTATCTTTCTGTTGTACGTTTTACCCTTATTATTGCCGTTGCATGGCATCATCAAGGCTAAGCCTTACACCCATGCCTGGGCGAATTTTATTGCGTTGTACTATTTACTACACGGACTCACTGTATTTTACGCCGTCGACAGCGAACGTTGGCTGGCCGCAGTGGAAGTTGTGCTGGTAGTCGGCATGTTTACCGGCTGCAGCGTATTTGCCCGTTTACGGGGCCGGGAGCTGGGCCTGGGGCTGAAAAAGCTGAAAGAGGAGATGAAAGAGGAATGCGAGAGGTTTTCAAAGCGTTCTTAAGCACCCGCACCGCGGCCGCATTATCGGCTGCGTTACTGCTCGGTGGTTGTGGCGGTGGTGGCGATAGCGGTGGCAACAGCGTAACCCCAACACCCGGTACTCCAACGCCCGGATTCACGGCAGTCGAACCGGCCCTCACTGCAGATAACCTGCGTCTGTTTGGCGAGTTGAATGCCAGCGTCGGCGCAGCGGTTGGATTTGTTGTATTGAGCAACGACAATCAATCCCTCGACACCATTGACTGGCAGCAAACCAGCGGCCCCGCGGTTGATCTACTGGCGGCCCATACTCAGGCCATTGGCTTTGATATTCCAGCCAGCGGCAGCTATGAATTTACTGTAACAGCAGCTACCACCAATGGTCAGCAGCGTTCGTTAAGTTTCACCCTTAATGCCGAAGCATCAGCAGAGGAAAACCAGGCCAACATTCGCCTTGACCATATGGCCACCGAGCGTGGCCGGGTATCTTTGCGGGTTGACTCACCTACCAGCAAAATTATTACTGATGCCCAATGGAAGCAACTTGCCGGGCCAGAGGCCGAAGACATTGTGTATCAGGAGGACAGCACCGGCGGACCACTACAAAGTGCATTTTTTGCTGCGCCGGAAGTCACTAAAGACGAAGTCATGGAATTTTCTGTGACCCTGACTTTTGATGATGGCACCACCGCTACTGATACCGTATTAGTCGGGATTAACGATGCGCCGGTAGACAGTAATGGTATTTTCACGTAGAACGATATGTATCTTACTACCGATCTCATTCCTTATCGGGCCGATACGCCCTGGGCGGATGGGTTAAAAGAGTGTGTGTACACCAATCTGTTGGTTAACAGCTGCATTTTCAATGAATTGCCATTAATAGGCATGCGAACCAGTAACCCCACCATAGAAACCATTTTGAATAAAACGCTGGTGTCGCACCCGTGGATGGGCGATCGTTTTGCTGAGTTCCTGCAAAATTCCGCTACCTCAGAAGATATGCTGAGTTTGCTGCGCGGTGTTACGGCAGTGGTTATTTCCTACGACGTGCGCCCCTCTTTCTACTGGGTCCGTACCGGCGCTATTTACCTTGATGCCCGCAACTTCTGGCGAACGCCCGAGGAGCGGGATACGTTAAATACAGCGCCTGACTACCGCAGTGATTTTGGGAGTGATTTACAGTTTGGTATATACTGGCGCTACGTTAAAAACGACAGCTATTACTATCCACAGGCTTCGCTGGCTGCAAGCAGCCGCAACAGCCGTAACCTGGATCAGCTGGAAGCGGCCCTGTCCTGGTTGATGTACCATGAGTTGGCCCACGCCAATGACTTCTTCCCGCCGATGTCCTGGGCCAGCATTGCCGATTCACAAACGCCACTTAGTTTCTTCCAGAACAATGCACCTCAGTCTACTTTACTCTACAACCAGTATCCGTTGAACTCGTCAGTGCTGGACGCACTGGCAGATGTCTCCTTTGGCGGCGAAACAGCCACCACCGCGCAACGCAATTACACCGCAAGCGAGGCAGCCGATGAATTCAGTGCTGATACCGCACCGGCGTTTTACGCTTACTATACCGAGCGTGAGGATTATGCGACCTTATTTGAACGGTTTATGATGCTGCATCGTTTGGGAGTTAGTGCCGATGTGGGCGTCATTGGCAACAATAACAATCCCGATGCCCTAATCACCTGGGGCCAGCGCAACCGCATAAATCAGGATACCCTGCAGGCCAGAGCGGCTTTCACGGTAGAACGGGTATTACCGAACCTGAATGTGGCGCAGATCCAGGCGGAATTACCGGCCACCATTCAACTGCGGGCCAATACGTCTTGGTTTGATTTTGAGTCACTGACCAATTCGCAGCAGGTTTCACCATTACGTCTGGAGGGTTCAGACAAGCCTTATCGCCCGGCCCTGCAAATGAGGCACTGGGATCATCACCTGAGATATTAAGAAGCGGACGGATCCGTATCTTCAGCCAGCTCTCGTTTCACCAGAGCGACTGAGATTTTCTTTTGCTCTTGTAATGAGCGCTGGTCGAGTCGGTCGAGCAGCGCCATTAAACTGGGCAAATCCCGCTGACTGTGGTTGAGCAGATAGTGCAGCGCCTGGGCCGACAATGATAATCCCCGCTGCTGCGCCCGCGAGCTTAACACTTCACCACGTTGTTCATCATTAAGCGACACTAACTGGTAGGTTAAACCGGCACTGATCCTCGAGCGCAGGTCTGGCAGTCGTACTTTACTCGCATTCGGGCCAGACTGCGCTGCCACAATCAACAAGCCAATGCGCGTTTCGCTTACGCGATTAATCAGATCGAAAACCGCTTCTTCCCATGCCGAATGACCGGCAATGGCTTCCAGATTATCCAGACAAATCACCGGCAATTGTTCGAGCGCTTCGAGCAGCTTGGGCGACAAATTAACCACATCGGTAAAATTCACATAGGCATGGGGGATTTCCCGGGCCGCCAGCTGATGGCACGTGGCATAAAGCAAGTGGCTTTTGCCCCGGCCTGAACTGCCTACCAGATTGATAAGAGGAATGGACGCCGCATCCAGTAACGCCAGAGCCGGTTCGCCGCGCCAGTCGGGCGAATGGCTGGCCACACAGCTTAATAACGACACCACCTCATCATTCCCGCCGGGAATAAAGCTGTCGAAGGTCTCATCATCAGGAAGCGTAACCGGTAGAGGCAGCTGCATGGTTACTGACTCCAGAAGTAATGCATGCCTTCCAGGGGCTGACCGAAGGCATCGGTCAACGGCTGTAACTGGCTGTCGAGTGATAACACTGAGCGCAGGTCCTGCTCGGTGCCCAGCAGATTAAGGCGGAACGTACTCACCATCCCCTGCTGTTTAACCAGCATGACCTTATCGGTCACGCTGAGGTTCTTTAAGTAGTTTTGTACCGCAACCACGCCCGCCAGGCTCGACAGGTTACCCACCGAAATTTCAATGGCCTGGGCGGCGTTATCATCGGTAGGTAAAATCGAAAAATTCTGACCGAGATAATTAGCGTAGTCATTAATAAAGGTGGTTAGCAGCGCTTCCGGTTCGTCGCCGATAAGCGTGTCGTGGGTGATCTGATAAGCGCCCTGATTAGCAGCAAGATACAAATAATCTAATGAATACCGGCCTTTTTTAGCTCGCGCCGCAACCGTGGAAAACTCTTCCTGGGTAAACACCGGTCCGCTGGCAGACTCTTTCTCTACCCATGACATTTCAATGGCGTCCATTTCTGCCGGTAAAGGCATGATAACTTCGCCGAATTCATTGATTCGCAGTGCGGGCACATTAAAAGGTTCAGGGATAAAACGGGCAGATACCGGGCGCTCTGGTTCGCGATACACCATTTCGCGGGTGCGGTTGGGATATAGCCGCGCGGCCAGCACGTAATCTACGTTATAGCGACTGGCGGCATTAACGAGCTGTTCCGGAAACAAGCCCCACACGTCGTAGCCATTAATGGTAAGCGTGTCGTCCAGATCCATCAGCGGTAAGGCCAGAGGCACGCCGCGGGTTTCGGCCTGGCGACGGGTCATTCTGGCCAGTTCGCTCTGATTGCCGTCGTCGACAATACGGCGCTCACCGTCAGCATCTTCGATGGCGAGCCATAACAATGCATCCGGGCGCCGACTTCCCCAGATAGGCAAACCTTGCTTAACCAGTTCGGTTTCAATAAGTTCGCGATCGAACTCTGCAACTAAGAACAATTCGCCCTGTTCTTCGGTAAATCGGTAAGCCCGCAGATAACGGTTGGCATTGCGGCGGATGGCATCAACGGTTTGATAATCACCGATGTCCTGTTGGCCGGTTATTTTTACCAACAACTGTTCAAGCGCTGCACGGGTGCCATTGCTGAGTGCACGGCTGGATTTGTTGTCAACCGACACCTTGCCGGTAGCGAGTTCAACAGTGGAGCTGGCGTGCGCCATGCCGAGCCAGGCACTACCAACCAGTAAAGTAATGGCGGCCGTCAACTGCGAGAGTTTTCTCGGTAAATTAAGTAATTCTGCTACGGGCAAAAGCTTGGCAAACTCCATGTTAATCGCAATAAAGGTGCACGCCCTTCGGACGGTTTATTGTTATCTATTTAAACACGTTTTTCATCTTAATTATTGGCTTATCTGCGTTCTGGTAACCAATAAGCAAACTGACTGGCGACATTTTATACAGACTCGAGATTAAACATTGGTGCAATTTACCAGGTAAACCCTGCATACACGTTGGACTTACCCCCGGATACTGGTAGAATCCGCGCATTCAAACCAGTCCATGCAACAAGGCTTACCCGTGTCTGAAAATAATACATCATTAAGTTATAAAGATGCCGGTGTCGATATCGACGCTGGAAACCAACTCGTTGAACGTATCAAGTCCGTTACCAAACGCACTCACCGCCCCGAAGTACGCGGTGGTTTAGGTGGTTTTGGTGCACTGTGTTCACTGCCGGAAAAATACAAAAATCCGCTGTTGGTGTCTGGTACAGATGGTGTTGGTACCAAGTTACGCTTAGCCATGGACTTTGAGCGTCACGACAGCGTGGGAATCGATCTGGTTGCGATGTGCGTAAACGACCTGATTGTTCAGGGCGCTGAGCCACTGTTTTTCCTCGATTACTATGCTACAGGCAAACTGAACGTCGATACGGCCGCAGCAGTGGTATCGGGCATTGGCACCGGTTGTGAACAAGCTGGTTGTGCCCTGATTGGTGGCGAAACGGCAGAAATGCCCGGCATGTATCATGGTGACGATTACGATATCGCAGGTTTCTGTGTCGGTGTAGTAGAGGCCGATGATGTGATTGACGGCAGCACGGTTAAAGCTGGTCAGAAAATTCTGGCGCTGGGCTCATCCGGCCCACACTCCAATGGTTACTCATTAATCCGTAAAATTATCGAAGTCAGTGGTGCCGATGTAAACGCTGACCTGAACGGCGCACCGGTTATCGACCAACTGCTTGCCCCAACACGCATTTACGTAAAATCGGTACTCCGGTTACTGGAAAGCGTTAACGTCGCTGCCATCTCGCACATCACCGGTGGCGGCTTCTGGGAAAATATCCCGCGCGTACTCCCTGACGACAAAAAAGCCGTAGTCGATGCCAACAGCTGGCAGTGGCCAGCGGTATTCAACTGGTTACAGGATAACGGCAACGTAGAAACTCACGAAATGTACCGTACCTTCAACTGCGGTGTTGGCCTGATCCTGGTAGTAGACGAGCAGGATGTGGATGCGGCCCTTGCTGTGTTAAACGACGCCGGTGAAAAAGCCTGGCTGTTAGGTGAAATTGCCGACCTGGACGGCGAAAATCAGGTTGAGATCAATTAGTCACATGAGTACAACACCTAACATTTGCGTCATGATCTCGGGTAATGGCTCTAACCTCCAGGCCATTATCGACTGGGTAGAGGCCGGCAAAATCAATGCGAATATCGCCTGTGTTATCTCTAACCGTCCTGACGCTTATGGTCTGGAACGAGCTCGCAATGCGGGCATCGAAGCTATTTGTTTGGATCACAAACAGTATGATGATCGCGAATCCTATGATCAGGCATTACTGACCACCCTGGACAGTTATCAGCCTGATTGCGTTGTGCTGGCCGGCTTTATGCGCATTCTCACCAGTGAGTTTGTCGAACATTTTAGCGGCCGCCTATTGAACATTCACCCATCTTTGTTGCCCAAGTACAAAGGGTTAAATACTCATCAGCGTGCACTGGACAATGGTGACGATGAACACGGCCTGAGTGTTCATTTTGTTACGCCCGAGCTTGACGGCGGGCCTGTCATCATTCAATGTAAAGTCCCGGTGTTTGAAGATGATAACGCCGATGCCCTCGCCCAACGGGTGCAGGAGCAGGAACGTAGTATTTACCCGCTAGTGGTTCACTGGTATTGCAGTGGCCGGCTTAAAATGAACAACAATAAGGCATTATTAGATGGTAAAGTTCTTCCGGATAACGGTTACGCGAACGACTAAATCTCTGGCCCTGACGCTCCTGTCAGGTTTTATATGTGTGTCGGCGCTGGCCGACACCCCCCCATCAGACTCCACCAAACTGATTACCCCCTTTGAAGCCGTTTATTACGCTTACAAATGGGACGATAATCTGGGCTCCGCCAAAATTTCACTGGAAGAATTATCTGAGGGCCTGTATTCACTGACTTACCAGTCTAAAGTCTCTAAGTTCTTCTTGTCGGATAAACGCTTTGAGCACTCCATATTCATGGTTGAGGGCGATCACCTCGTTCCCCAACAGTATAATTACTCACGCACCGGTACCGGCCCGGATAAAAGCCTGAAAGTGGAGTTTCCCAGCGATGATGGCGGGCAGATCCAAATTGAGAATGATGACGAAGCTTTCGCGCTGCCCTGGCAGGGCGAGCTGGATAATCAGCTTTACCGCCTTGATGCGCCCATTCGCCTGTCCCGTGGAGTGGAAAGCTTAAGCTATGACTTTATTAACTACCGGGGGCAGCAGCGCCATTACGGTATGCGCGTATTGGGTAAAGAAACCGTAGACTTACCCTATGGCAAAATTGAAGCTATCAAGGTGGAGATTGTTCGCGACTCGAAAAGCCGCTATACGCTGGCCTGGTTTGCGCCGGATTTAAACTACCAGCTGGTGCGTTTACAACAATTTAAAGACGGTGACGAACAAGGCGACTTACGCTTAAAAGCGTTCTCCACCAAGCGCAGCAATTAATTTCCTGATGGCATGCTTAATGCGTGCCATTCTCACGCCTTGCAGATTTCCACGCCTGACATGCCATTCGTCATTATTTGGTGACACTACTACAGACAATTGTCATCACACTATAACTTGATTTTTCGCCGCAGCGAGGATAGCTTTAGGTTATCTGGTCAGACCTCAAAACAGAGTACTTGGACGAGGAGAACTAATGTCTGATTTTATCTGGGTGTTACTGGTAATACTGTCACTGTGCGTGGCAGCCTATCAACGCCTGCCCTTAATGAATGCTATTATTGTTGCAGGCGGCGTACTGTTAGTTGGTACTATTTTTGGTTCTTTAGGGCTACTTAGCTGGCTCGTATTTATTGTTGTTATGGCCCCTTTTGCGGTGTCATCCATCCGTATCCCTTACCTCACCAAGCCAATGCTGGCCTTTTATCGCAAGGTAATGCCGGAGATGTCGACCACCGAACAGGAAGCCATCGACGCCGGTACCGTGTGGTGGGACGGCGAAATCTTCTCCGGCCGCCCTGACTGGCAAAAATTGCACGCCATTCCCATGGGCCGCCTGACGGCAGAAGAACAGGCATTTCTCGACGGACCGGTAGACAAAGTCTGCAGCATGATTGACGAATGGCAGGTTAATCATAAAGACGCCGATTTGCCACCGGAGGTCTGGGCTTATCTGAAAGCTCACAAGTTCTTCGCCATGATCATCAAAAAAGAATACGGTGGTCTGGAGTTTTCTGCGTTTGCCCAGTCACGTGTTATTCAAAAGCTTGCCGGCACCAGCGCTGTGCTCTCAAGTACGGTTGGGGTTCCTAACTCGTTAGGGCCGGGTGAACTCCTCCAGCATTACGGTACCGAAGCGCAGAAGAACCATTATTTGCCGCGCCTGGCCAGTGGCGATGAAATCCCCTGCTTTGCCTTAACCAGCCCCGAAGCGGGCTCTGATGCCGGTGCAATCCCTGATCAGGGGATTGTGTGCAAAGGCGAATGGGAAGGTGAAGAAGTGCTCGGCATGCGCCTCACTTTCGACAAGCGTTACATTACCCTGGCACCAGTTGCCACGGTGATTGGCCTGGCCTTTAAACTTTATGATCCCGATGGTCTGTTAGGCAGCAAGAAAGAGCTGGGCATCACCTGCGCGTTGATTCCCCACGATACCAAAGGGCTGGATGTTGGCCGACGCCACTTCCCGCTTAATACGCCATTCCAGAACGGACCGGTGCGGGGTAACGATATTTTTGTACCGCTGGATTACATCATTGGTGGCGCAGACATGGCCGGTAAAGGCTGGCGGATGCTGATGGAGTGTTTGTCGGTAGGCCGCTGTATTACCCTGCCCTCAACTTCTGCTGGCGGCGCCAAATCCTGCGCGATGTCTACCGGCGCCTATGCGCGTATCAGACGCCAGTTCAAACTCCCTATTGGGCATATGGAAGGCGTGGAAGAGATGCTCGCCCGCATTGGCGGTAATGCTTACATGATGGATGCGGTAACCCGCTTCTCAACCGTGGGCGTTGATCTGGGTGAAAAGCCCTCGGTTATTTCGGCCATTTGTAAATATCACCTTACGGAGCGTTCGCGAGTTGCCGTGAATGACGCCATGGATGTACATGGTGGTAAAGGTATTATGCTTGGGCCAAATAATTACCTTGGCCGTGGTTATCAGGGTATGCCTATTTCTATCACGGTAGAAGGCGCTAACATCCTGACCCGTAACATGATGATTTTTGGACAGGGTGCCATGCGTTGTCACCCCTTTGTGCTGGACGAAATTAAGGCCGCTGCACTGTCTGATGAACAGGAAGCAATAAAGGCATTCGATAAAGCAGTATTTGGCCATATTGGCTTTGCGCTTGCCAATGCTTACCGCAGCATCTGGTTTACGCTGACTGGCGGTTACTTCCACCAGTCACCGTTTAAAGACAGCACCGCCCGCTATTATCAACTGCTGCAAGGCTACAGTGCTAACCTGGCGCTGCTAACCGACTTATCCATGGGCATTCTGGGCGGCACACTCAAACGTCGTGAACGTTTATCAGCACGCCTTGGCGACCTGTTAAGCTACATTTACCTGGCCAGTGCGACCCTGAAACGTTTCGACGAAGAAGGCCGCCAGCATGAAGATCTGCCGCTCCTCCACTGGGCCATGCAGGATCTGATTTATAACCTGGAAACCGCACTGATGGACTTCCTGGATAACTTCCCGATTAAGTGGCTGGGACTGGTATTAAAGTTAAAACTGATCCCCTTTGGCCACCGGGTATCCAAGCCCAATGATGCCACTGAGCATGCAATTGCCAGATTGCTGCAGCAACCCGGCACAGCCAGAACCCGCCTTGGACAGGGCCAGTACCTCACCCGTGAGCCTGGCAGCCTGCCGGGAGAGCTGGAGCAAACGCTGGAAGACGTACTGGCAGCAGAGCCGGTGTTCGACAATATTTGCCGTGCTCTGGGTGAAAAGCGCAGCTTTACTCAGCTAGATAAACTGGCCGACGAAGCCCTGGCAAAGGATCTGATCAGCGAAGCGGAAGCAGAGCTGCTCAAGCGCACCGAAAAAGGCCGCGCTAAGATTATCGCTGTTGATGATTTTGATCCCGAAGAACTGGTTGCCGCTATTAGATAGCGCGGCGTTTAACTTGTAGAGAATCCACCTTCTAAAGAAGGTGGCTTTACATTAACCCCCTAAAAGGGGGCTCTATTTAAATCGAAGAAAGGACAATAATTGTGCCCTTCTTCAGTGTTGTCATTGTCACTGGCAGACATAACAAACTAGAAGAATCATCATGGATGAGGATTCAGTCGATGCGGCACATGGAAGTGCCGTCATTGACGGTCTAGTTTGTTCTGTCAGGGACTATGACGTTTTTCACTGATAAGGGCTGCGGGGAGTCCAGAGTGGTTCCCGGTCACCGGGTCGCACAACACCCTTTGGTCGCGGTCGGCGACTCCGACAACAATCTATAGACACCCTTATTTGCTGACTTATAGATACGGGCCAAGCACTACCACGAATGATGACCACCTACTGAAGTAGGTGGTTTAGGGCTGAAAATCAAAAAGGCACCTTCGGGTGCTTTTTTTAAACCTGTTTACCTATTCAGACGTCTTTCCGGATGCATAAACATAACGGCTTTAGTTATATTTCCACCGCTAAAAAATCGTCACCAAGGGTTAACGCTGCAGAGCTATTTCAAATAATTGCAGCTTTTCTGTGGCGGAGATAAAGGACTGGTTAACACCGTTAATCTGGATTTGCCTGAGTTGCTCATCAGTCAGTTGAATAACGTCTTTGGCTACCTGGTATTCATTACTGATATCAATGGCCGATACGCCCGGGTCATCGGTGTTTAGCGTAACCTCTACGCCCATTTCTAAAAAGGCTTTCATAGGATGGTTGGCGGTATCCACCACGGTCGCGGTCTGGTAATTAGACGTTGGGCAACTTTCCACGCCAATGTTGTGCTCCACCAGATATTCAAGCAGCTTGTCATCGTGTTTAGCTGCCACACAGTGCCCTATCCGGCTGGCACCGAGCAGCTCAATGGCGTTCCAGATACTTTGCGGGCCATCGGCTTCTCCGGCATGTACCGTAATCTGCCACCCGGCATCCCGGGCTTTTTTAAAGTGTTCGGTAAACATTGGTGCGGGGTAACCCAGCTCATCGCCGGCTAGATCCAGTGCCGTAATATGGTCTTTGTGAGCAAGCAAACCGTTGAGCTCCAAGGTGCAGGCATCTGTACCAAAAGTACGACTCAGGATACCGATTAAATTATGCTTAATCGCAAAATCGCGACTGCCGTCGGCGCAACCTGCTATGGTCGCTTCCACCACATCCGCTACGTTTAACTGATGTGATTGGGCCATATAGAAAGGGGAAAATCTTAACTCTACGTAGTCGAGCCCGGCCCGCTTAGCATCCTGCATATTTTCGTAAGCAATGCGGTAACAGGCGTCGGTATCTGCAAGTACGGAAATGCCGTAATCGAGGCGTGCCAGAAACGCCAGCAAGTCGGCGGTTTTATTCTGAATCTGGCACAGCGGGCGAAGTTCGTCGAGATCTTTGGCGGGGAGTGCAATGTTATGCCTGGTGGCAAGTTCCCATATTGTTTCCGGGCGGATATTACCGTCGAGGTGACGGTGGATATCCACCAGAGGAAGCCGCGGGTCTATCACAGTGGATCAGTTAATTTGCAGCTTGTCCATCAACAGCACCGCTTGCGTGCGGGTATTGATATCCAGTTTTTTAAGTGCCGCACTGATATGCGCTTTTACCGTAGCCTCGGTAACATTCATTTCGTGCGCTATTTGTTTGTTCATCATGCCTGCACGCACATATTTCAGCACTAATACCTGCTTAGGGGTGAGTTCTTTGAAGCGCTCGAGCATGTCATTCATGTTGCCGCTGTTGAACGTCATTTTTTCGGCAATATCGGCCGGCAGCCACTGTTCACCGCTCAGCACAACATCAATGGCTTCAGCAATGGTTTTCGTTGGCGTGGCTTTAGTGATGTAACCTTTTGCGCCCAGGGTGATTGCCTGTGAAATAACATCGATATCATCATTGGCCGAGACCATCACAATAGGTAATGCCGGATAACGTTCTTTCACTGTAGTGAGCGTTTCGAACCAGTTGGCGCCCGGCATGGATAAATCCAGTAGCAGCAGATCAACATCTTTGCTGCGAGCCAGGAGTTCAATTAATGCATCCGTCGATTCAGCTTCAAGAACTTCCAGTCCTTCAAATAGCGGGGTTAACGCGCCTGATAAAGCTTCCCTGAAAAGCGGATGATCGTCGGCAATTATAAACTTCATTAAATCGGTGCCTCGGTGGCTGTCATTATTATCAATGAGTATAGGTTAATACTAAAGATTAAACGATTGAAGTAAAGAATGCCGTATTACCGAATTTTTTTATATACAGACTTGGTTTTCTGCTGCCACCGGGTAAAATTGCCGCCCAAACTGCTACTGAAGAAGAATTTATCGTGTCGAATAAAGACAATCTGTTTGCTACACCTTTAAAACAGGTTAGTGATTTTCAGTTTGATGATGCCGTTGCGGATGTATTTCCCGACATGATTAGCCGCTCTATTCCCGGTTACCAAACCATTATCGAAACCATAGGTCAGCTGGCAGCCAGCCACGTAAAAGCGAATACTAATGTGTATGATCTGGGCTGTTCTTTGGGCGCCGCGTCATTTTCGGTGTCACGCCATTGCCCCGAAGACCACTGCAATATTATTGCCGTCGACAGCTCAGCGGCCATGGTTGCGCGTTGTCAGCGCAAAGTTGAAGCCTTCCAGTTGCCCAACCCTATCACCGTAAAACAGGGGTTTGCACAATCAGAAGATATTACCAATGCGTCGATGGCGGTGATGAATTTTACCCTGCAGTTTATTCCCCCACCGGAACGCAGTGCTATTATTAAGCAAATCTTCGATGGCCTGCTACCGGGCGGCATTTTTGTTATCTCTGAAAAAATTCGCCACGATGATGACCGCGGCAACGATGTGATCAATGATTTGCACCTGCAGTTTAAACGCCAGAACGGTTACAGCGAGCTTGAAATAAGCCAGAAACGGGCGGCGCTGGAAAATGTAATGCTTATCGACACCTTTGATATTCATCAGGCACGACTCAAAGAAGCCGGCTTTGCTGATGTGGTAATGTGGTATCGCTGTTTTAACTTTATGTCACTGGTGGCAATTAAATAACCCGGGTTAACTATCTATGTCTGCATCTGAACTCTTTCACAGCTGTTATAAGGACCTGCTCAACGGGCCCTTGTCGCACTGGCTCAATACCCTGCCCCGACAAATGGAGGAGTGGCACAGCACTGCGCTGCACGGTGAGTTTAAAAAGTGGCAAAAGCTGCTCGACAAATTGCCGGCCACTAAGGCCAGTGCACTCGACGTTAAAGCGTCCGTCACCATAGGTGCGGCAACAGATATCGATACCTATACTCAAAAACAGATTGAAGGGTTACTCCGCCAGTTTATGCCATGGCGTAAAGGGCCTTATCACGTTCACGGCATTCACATTGATACCGAGTGGCGTTCCGACTGGAAATGGGCTCGGGTATTGCCTCATCTCGCACCGCTGGCAGGCCGACAGGTACTGGATGTAGGCTGTGGCAGTGGTTATCACCTGTGGCGCATGTATGGCGAAGACGCCGCTGGCGTTTACGGTATCGACCCTACCCAGTTATTCCTTATTCAGTTCTTAGCGATTAAGCATTTTATCGGCCAGGCACCCGTGCATTTTTTACCACTGGGTATCGAACAGATGCAGCCGGTGGGCGCATTCGATACGGTATTTTCGATGGGCGTGCTTTATCACCGCCGTGACCCCATGGAGTTTTTACAACAACTTAAGTCACAATTACGCAAAGGCGGCCAGCTAGTACTGGAAACCCTTGTGGTTGATGGTGACGAACAAACCGTATTGATGGCGGGCGAGCGTTACGCGCAAATGCGCAATGTCTGGTTCCTGCCCAGCTCAAAAGCATTGTTAGTGTGGTTGCAGCGGCTCGGCTTTAACGACTGCCAGGTGGTGGATGAGTGCGTCACCAGCACCGAAGAGCAGCGCGCTACCCGTTGGATGACTAATCATTCCCTGGTGGATTTTCTTGACCCGGATGACCCTTCTAAAACGATTGAGGGTTACCCCGCCCCTAAACGGGCTGTGATTATAGCGAATAAGGGATAAACCGCTTCTTAAAGCATGCTGACACCTGCATTCGATCGCTTTTTGTGCAATCATAACCAAAAGGGATCGTTAAGCAGTAATTATCGACTGAATTGGCACAAATGTTGTAACTAAATTACAAGTATGCTGTGCGAATCATCAATAACTAAGGCAGCTTTATGGACATTTCTACATTTCTTGCGGCGCATCAACTTCCAGAGAGCTACCGCGACATTGCACAAAAATGGTTCATCCCATTGGCAGATGAAATCCATGAGCACCAAGATAGTGCAAAGAAGCCATTCTTCGTTGGTGTTAATGGTTGCCAAGGCTCGGGAAAATCAACGCTGTGCGACTTTTTAGTGTTTTATCTGAGCGAGTTTAAAAAGCTCAATGTGGTGTCGTTATCGCTGGATGATTTTTATCTGGATAAATCAAGCCGCAATGCGCTGGCTATAAAAGTGCACCCGTTACTGGCTACCCGGGGCGTACCCGGCACCCACGATGTATCACTGGCGCAAACGACATTCGACCGCTTACGAGGCTATGGCACTGTCTCGATTCCACGTTTTAATAAAGCCATTGACAACCCATTTCCGGTAGTTGAGTGGCCGGTTATCCACTCACCACCAGACATAGTACTGGTAGAGGGCTGGTGTTGGGGCGTAAAACCGCAAACCAAAGCTAAGCTGGCGGAACCGGTTAACGCACTGGAGCATGATGAAGATCCATTAGGCACCTGGCGTAATTACGTTAACAAACAGTTGGCGGATTCTTACCAGGCCCTGTTTGAACAAATGTCTTTTTGGGTAATGCTGAAAGCGCCCTCTTTTGATCAGGTATATAACTGGCGAAAAGAGCAGGAACACAAACTGGCTGCTAAACTGGGTTCATCTGAAGCGCACAGTGGCATTATGACCGACCTGGAAATCGAACGGTTTATACAGCATTATCAACGCTTAACAGAACAAAGTCTGGAAACATTGCCGCCGCAGTGTAATTACGTTTACCATCTGGACGAAACCCGTCAAATCACTCATGTAGAAAAGGCTGTTTAATGGATCAATCAAGTACTGTGATCTTTACTGACATGGACGGCACGTTGCTGGATCACCATACCTATAGTTTTGCCGCCGCTCAGCCCACGCTGGATGCTCTTTCGGCACGCGGAGTACCGGTGATACCCAATACCAGTAAAACCTTTGCAGAGATGACCGAGCTACGGGAAAAGATCGGTTTGAACGGCCCATTCGTGGTGGAGAACGGTGCAGCTGCTTATATTCCACACGGATTTTTTAAACAAAAACCGGCAGGTACCATCTGGCAGGACGGTTTTTGGTGTAAGTCCTTTATTTCATCAAAGGGCTACTGGTTAAAATTACTTGAAATCGTTAAAGCAGATTTTGCGGGTGAATTTACTCATTTTAGCGAAATGAGCACCGAAGAATTAATGGCTGCCACCGGTTTGAGCGAGGATGAAGCCCGCTTAGCAGCCAAACGCCAATTTGGCGAACCGGTAATGTGGCTTGGCAGTGATATTCGCAAAGCCGAATTTATCGAGTCAGTCAGAGAACGTGGCGCAACACCGCTGGAGGGCGGGCGTTTCATCCATATCTCCGGAGACTGTACTAAAGGTAAGGCGCTAAGCTGGTTTATGGAGGAGTATCGGCGTCAATCGGCGGTTACTGCAACGTCTATTGCATTAGGTGATGGCAAAAATGACATCGCCATGATGGAAGCGGCCGATATTGCCGTGCGCATCGCGTCACCCACCCATGAGCCTCCCCCACTGGATAAAAAAGATAACGTATATACCAGCACAAAACTTGGCCCTGAGGGCTGGACAGAAACGCTTACACAATTGCTTTCATTGAAAGATTAGGAGGACACATGGCCGATTTTTACCAAAATGGTGTCGTGACAACGCTACACAATCTCGCCAGCCGCTCGACCGAAGCACTCGAAGCTGAGCTGTTACGCTTTTCTCAGAAACGCCCGATGGCACTTATCTTGCCATCACTGTTTTCAGAGCTTGAAGGACCGGCATTGGGCCACATCGTTGATGAACTAACGAATGTCCCTTACCTGTCTGAAATTGTTATCGGACTTGACCGCGCCAACCTGGAGCAATACCGCCATGCCCAGGGCTTTTTCAGCCGCCTGCCGCAGCACCACCGTATTTTGTGGAATGATGGCCCACGTTTAAAAGCCATTGACGAAGAGCTTCAGGCGCTTGACCTGGCGCCTAAGGAATTGGGTAAAGGCCGCAATGTCTGGTATTGCATGGGCTATATCCTGGCCTCAAACAAAGCCGAATCCGTGGCGCTACACGATTGCGATATTATTACCTATAACCGCGACTTACTAGCGCGCCTGATATACCCGGTTGCCAACCCACAGTTTAACTATGAGTTTTGTAAGGGCTATTACGCCCGGGTCGCCGACGGGAAAATCAACGGCCGTGTATCACGCTTACTGGTAACGCCACTGCTGCGCGCACTTAAACGTACGCTGGGTGACAACGAATACATCGAATTTATGGACAGCTTCCGCTACCCGTTAGCCGGTGAGTTCTCCTTCCGTCGCGATGTACTTAATGATATTCGCATCCCGAGTGACTGGGGTCTGGAAATTGGCGTGCTTTCAGAAATGCACCGTAATTATTCGCACAACCGTTTATGTCAGGCGGATATCGCCGAAACCTACGACCATAAACACCAGGATCTGTCGCTGAATAACGAACAAGGCGGCTTGTCTAAAATGTCTATCGACATTACCAAAGCCCTGTTCCGTAAGTTAGCGACCCAGGGGCAATCATTCAGCAATGAAATGTTCCGTTCAATTAAAGCCACTTACTATCGGATCGCACTGGACTTTATTGAGACTTATCACAACGATGCGGTTATGAATGGCCTGACACTGGATATTCATAGCGAAGAAAAAGCGGTGGAGATGTTTGCCAGTAATATTATGAAAGCCGGTCAGCATTTCCTGGAAAATCCAATGGAAACGCCATTTATTCCAAGCTGGAACCGAGTAACCAGTGCGGTACCCGACATTCTTGATCGCCTGCTCGAAGCGGTTGAAGCTGACACAGAAGAATTTAAAGGATAATCAATGACAAAACGCTGGGATTACTTACACGAAAAAATTAGTCATCATCTTCAGTTTATTTATGCAGATGTGGTCACCAACACGCCAATTGGCGTGCTGGCCACAGAGCTGATGAATACGATCGGTCTGAACCAGGAAGATGACATAGTGATCCCCGAGCCGCACCAAAACTACTGGGATGAGCAGGATATCGTGATGATCACCTACGGCGACAGCGTGATCAATGAACACGAGTCACCCTTGTTTACGCTGTTCAGGTTTTTACATACCTACTGCAAAAACACGGTTAACAAGGTCCATATCCTGCCCTTCTTCCCGTTTAGCTCTGATGACGGCTTTTCGGTAATAAACTACTCAAGTGTCAACGAGTCACTAGGCACCTGGTCAGATGTACACCGCATCGCGGCAGAATACGGCTTGATGTTTGACTTGGTGATTAACCACTGCTCCTCGCGCAGTATGTGGTTTGACAACTTTATTAAAGGCGAAGGCCCGGGCAGCGACTTCTTTTTAACAGCCGATCCCACGGCAGATTTAACCGATGTGACCCGCCCGCGCACCAGCCCGTTACTGCGTGAAACAGAAACGGCAAACGGCACCCAGCACGTATGGTGTACATTCAGCCACGACCAGGTGGATTTTGACTTTAAAAATCCCAAGGTACTGATCACCTTTATTCAAATCATCAAACATTACATTGATAATGGCGCCAAGTTATTCCGCCTGGATGCAGTGGCCTTCTTATGGAAGATCATCGGCACCAAGTGCATTAACCTGCCACAAACCCATGAAGTAATACGCCTGATGAGAACGCTGATTGAACATGTGGATCCCAGTATTATTATTATTACTGAGACCAACATTCCCAATCGCGAGAACCTGACCTATTTTGGTAACGCTAACGAAGCCCATGCGATTTATAACTTCTCGCTACCGCCGCTGTTGGTGAATACCATGGTCACCGGTGACTGTACTTATCTTAAAAGTTGGATGATGAGTATGCCGCCGGCACAAAACGGCACCACCTACTTTAACTTTATTGCCTCCCACGACGGCATTGGGTTACGCCCTGCAGAAGGCCTGCTGAGTGACGAGGAAATAGGGACACTGGTACAGTCGATGCAAAACTTTGGCGGCCGCATTTCGTGGCGTTCCAGTGAGCATGGCCAACAAAAGCCTTACGAAATCAACATTACGTTGTTTGATGCCATGCAAGGTACGGTAAAGGGCCCGGATAAATTCCAGGTCGACCGTTTCTTGTGTGCACATGCCATGATGCTTGGTATGGAAGGTATACCAGGGCTTTATATTCACAGCTTATTGGGTACGTCCAACGACTACGATAAAGTGGCCAATACCGGCCAGAATCGTTCAATTAATCGCAAACGCTGGGATTACTCAGAATTGGAATCACAGCTGGACTCACCTTATTCGCAACATCACAAGGTGCTGACGCGGTTATCGCAGTTGATCCGCATTCGTAAGGCTCAGGAAGCTTTTCACCCTAACGCTACGCAGTTTACCTTACAGTTGGGTCCGTCACTGTTTGGTTACTGGCGTCAAAGCCTGAATCGCAGACAAAGCATTTTCTGTATTTCTAACGTGACTGATGAAGAACAATCTATTTTGTTATCCGATCTGAATCTGATTGGCACCGACAACTGGATTGATTTGATCACTCGCGACCAGATAGAAGATGTACTGGGCTTTGTGCAATTAAAGCCATACCAAACGGTTTGGCTCAGCAACATGGATTACGAAGAATACCGTAAAAGCCAATAGATAACGTAAAGGCTCCTCAGGGAGCCTTTATAATGTCTGGGATCGGCACTCCAATATCCTATTCCGGCTGATGCGACTCCAGTGCATCGAAAGTGCGGCCAATAATTTTATATAAATCCTGCTGGTTGAACGTATACGCCTGCTCGGTTTGCACCCGGTGAACAAACACCAGATCAGAGGCTGGATAAACACCTAACATATGAATGCCTACCCCGGTATGAAAAAATGCTTTATCGGGTCTGTTGTCGTTTGCATTAATCACGTTCCATAACATGCCGTACCCGAAGTCCATAAACCGGTTGGTCACGGAATAGGACATGGTGCTGGCTTCTATCCATTCTCTGGACAAGATTTTATGCCCGTTCCACATACCGTAGTTTTCATAAAGCTGGCCAAATAACGCCATATCGTAAGCTGACATCCGAAAATGATAAGCCGGAAACTCAGACTTATCCGCTTCCAGTTGATAAAAGCCGTCTGCCTGTAGCGCTGAGAACTCTGTATCCGCAGTAGCTTGGACATAGTCGCCTTTAAACTGCTGCATGCCTAATGGCTTAGCGATTTCGCGGTAAAAGACAGTATACAGACTCTCACCGGCGAGCTTCTCAAAGATTGCTCCCGCTACGTTAAAGTCCCAGTTGTTATAGGCATATTTTTCACCGGGCTTAAACTGGCCGCGCTCTGGCAACATATCGAGCATAGCCTGATTGGTCGCCGCCGATGGCAGGTAGATACCAGAACGGGACTGCAACAATTGCCTTACCGTTGCCGACTTTTCAACATCAGACAGCGCTGTAAGGTCGGATATTCCAAGCTCACCCAGGGTTATATCCAAATCGATAATGCCTTTATCAACATATATGCCGTACAGCGCATTTAACATGGGCTTGCGGATAGAGTGAATGGTGTGCCTGTGATGAATATCTCCGTACTGAAATACCACTTCACCACCTCGCATCAACACTAATGACGATGTATTGGTCGTTTTCAGAAAGGCTTTAAGTCGGGCTAATTTTTGCGGGTTAAATCCGGCTGAGCTGCTGTAACAGATCGGCGACTTAAGCGTTGCGACGATTGTTTTGAGCGCTTCAGTCTGAGCTAACTGATTCGCTGTCGGCGTGCCGCCCAGTAATATGGTTTGTCCCTTTTGAATGTCGGTTTGAGTAAGATTATCCGGTAAGCCCGGACTTATCACATGACCTGCCCCCTCATAAAGCTGTTTGTTTACTCTGTGCTTAACTCCCTGGCTGGCGATAGAATTGCGTAATGTTTCTGCCATGATAGCTGATGGCCAGAGCTTATCGTCGGTGCCCGCCAGCAGCAGAACCTGGCCGCGAATGTTAGCCGCATCAATACGAGCCTTATTTGCGTCGGGGTGGTTTAAATCCTGTATAAAGTAATTACGCCCGGCAAACTCAGTTACCGTATAATCCGGGTTAGAATGTCTCGGTACAAAAGGAACTGGCTCACCCTGGTAGGTCCATGCCGCGCTATCTGAATCGCCCAGGGCACCCCAGGTATGAGAGCTGGGTGAAAGCGCCACAACCGGTCCGTAATCCTGATTATAGGAAGCTGCCAGCAACGCCAGTTCAGCCCCCCGCGAAGAACCAATCAGTGCTACTTGTTTACAATGATTACGAGTCAGTGCCGGGGACGCATCAATGTAGGCTACAGCAGCATCCACTACTTCTACTGGCACCTGTTTTAATGTGGCAGGGAGCCCCTCGACACCAAAATACCCAACAGCTAACGCAGCAATTCCGTTTTCTGCCAGAGCTACGGCGGTGGCAGATGCCCCCGCTAAACCGCCCTCAGAGCCGCCCAGAACAATGGCGGTAGTTAGTGGTGTTTGGGATACTTCATCAATGTGATTAGGCACAACCAACAATGCTTGCAAGCTGTCAGTGTTGATCCTTTTAACTTTAACATTATCAGGATAACCCGGTTCATTGCAGCCAAAGAGCAGTAAGGCCAGTGATATAACGGCAGTAGTTCTTATTAACGTCATGAAAAAACTCGTTTTATTTTATTAAACGGGTTATAACCGGATGACGCAAGGGCAAGTTGTAAACGAGTGTTTCAGCTGTGATTGAGCACAGTTAAAACAAGCTGCTCACCGAACAAAAATCAAATTATGTGGCTCTTGGAAACTAACCAGTGCAGATAGCAACTGGTAAATATGAATTACGACAGACACAACGCCAAACGTTTAATGTCAGCCATACACTCTCTGCCCACTTTTATAGATAATCACGGTTTTGAAAGCCACCGGGATTTGATTACAGCGTAGACAGGCATCACTACCAACAGAAGATCGACAGACAGCAAAAATAAAAACATCATTGGCGAGGACTCATAAGTGTATTCTCTGCCTCTTCGGCCACTTATAGAACCGGTCTGTATTGCACTGAATGCAAACCATGAAAAGAGAATAGCAACCAGCACCGCTACAATCTGTGATATCGGCCCTAAGGGCTTTTGTTCCTCCTCAGGCTGCTCTAACGCTTCATCAACAGGTTTTACAGGCTCGGAATAGCCCTTAAGTTTTAATTCGGCCTTTATCGATTCTACCCGCTCCGGATATGCCTGTTTATCAATAGAGTCAAGCGATTCACAGAGTTCATCTACACTATAATTTTTATAATCCGGTTCCATATGCTCTGTTTTTTATTGCTTCTGGCGGCTTAGGGTTTTTCACGAGATTTAACACCTGGCATTAGTGATCACCATATTGGTGATCATGCTTACCCGGCTTTGGCTGTCGCCATCCCGCAAGTCTATGTCGATTTTTCGCCCTTTTTGTAACTGCTTTCGCAGGTCATCATGAACACAAACCAGATTGAGAATAGTGGCTTTCCACCCGGCTTTGAGTGTTGCTTTATTCGGGCGCTGATAATTTGTGAGTGCGAGATCAGCACCCTCAGAATAAGTAAAAATCAGCTTGATCACCGGTTGCGAAGTGCTGATGCCATTAAAGGTAATATGTTGTAATTCCGGCTCAAAATACTGCTTTAAGGCATCGTGGTACGCCTCATCCTGCCATTGTGGGTAGTTACCAAAAAACAGCGTAAATAAAAAAGAAAAGACAAACACACCAACAACTATGTAGCCGTACTGGTTAACAAAAACAGCAACTCCCCCCCCCTGCTTTCTGTTTAAACTGGCGAGTTTTCACAACAACCTACTCTGCAAAATAAACCGACTTTTTTCCTCCTAGGCAGCGCCCGTTGGCAGCAAAGCATCATCAAGTGCTTTGCTCAGTATCACTCTGCTTTTGCAATGCTTTTTGATATTGCCGCTCCGTAACAAACCACAAAAAAGCACCAAAAAAACAGCCGCCAATGGCCCACACCACTGCCCCAATAAACACCTGGGCCCACTCGATTATGCCTTGCTCGTTAATCACGTCGTTTACCACAAAGGTCATAATGATAAACATTGGGATACCCCAGCATAGCAGCCCCTGAACAAAGGTGAATTTTAATGCACCCTGCTGTCTTTTTTGTTGCCAGTTTTTAAAATCCTTTTCTTTCATATTCTTACGTCCTTTTTAGACTTCAACCTGTGAGTATACTGCTTAAATCGGATGGTAGCTTCCAGCCCAATAAGCTCGCTGCAAGGCGATAAACCCGTGAAGTTAGCGATAATATCAGGCGTCCCGACGGCTACGCCCATAAAAGTAACCTGACAATGCAATCAATACCATTTGCATCGCAAAGGCCGGGATCACAATAAACAGATCCAGCCTTATATTTACTCTCTCAGGCAAAGAGAATTCCATTACCAGCCAGGCACAAAGCATCAGCATAAACAAGCCACCAGAAAAAACGAAAAGTGGTTTACGATGGCGGATAAAAGTGGGTTTTGTAAGCCTAACCACAAAGAGTGTGATCAATGTGATAACTGGCACCAGACAGACAACAAAAAACGCAATAAGGTAAATGGTTCTACATGGCATTAGATACTGCCTTTTTCAGATTCCCGAAAATCTCTTCGCCTGACTCCCTTTTGGGATCACAAAGGCTGTCGCTGGGGTGTTATAGATGAACAGATAACTTTCGTTATATTCAACTTTATCAATCGCATCCCAATTAAAGTGGCAGTTACTATTTTGTGTAGATTCGCTTACGCCTTTTTCAGAGACAGTCACTTTGTGTTCGCAGAATGCTTCTTTTTGAAGTGTGCCTGCGCATTTTTTTGCATATCTTCTATAAGAAATAAGTGCCCACATATATGAGACAAACGCACCTAATATGCCGCCTACGTAAAACCCCACAGAATCAGAGAGGTAGCCATAAATTGAGAAGTGGACACTATAATGCGAAGCAGCCCACGTGTTTGCGTCCCAGCGAACGAAGTGAGAGACTTAATTTTTTGTTATACGCTACCTTTGGCCTTGATAATAGCAGCCTGATGCTTCTGTGAAATAGGCAGTTTTTTAAAAGGACTAATATTAGAGCCACCAGTATTACCCTCAGGAACCAAACCGATAGCAGTTTTAGTCGCTGCACCGAAAACACGAATAATTTGACCAATGCATTCTTTAATATCTCTTTGACGAATTGCCCAAAGAAACATGAGGACATGAACTTTGACATGCCACCAAGTAGATTCTTGCCCTAATACGTGTGCATTCTCCAAACGACGAAAGGATTCTGAGAGTTTACCCTCTGCTTCCAGTTCACTTGCCAAAGCGATTTCCGACTGCACATCGGAGGCAATATTTTTAGAGAACTTGCTAATCATATTTTCATCCTTTCAACGGCGTATAACGTTTAGCTTTGGGCACAAACACGTGGGCTATACTGCGAAGCAGAGCCCGCGTGTTTATGTCCCCAACATTTGTTTGTTAGGCGGCATGCAGATCTATTGGCTGCACGTTATCCAAGTTAATCTTTTGCTTGGCCTGCCAAAGCTCGTAATTGTCTTGCATGCTAAGCCAACTTTCAGGGCTTCGGCCTAATACTTTAGATAGCCTCAATGCCATTTCTGGCGTTACTGCACTTTTGCCCTTCACTACACGATTTAATGTTGAAGCGGCAACACCAAGATGGGTAGCAAGAGTCCTGCAACTTATGCCGTGTGGTTCCATGTAAATGGACTCAATAAATTCACCAGGATGTGGTGGGTTGTGCATATTCATTAGTGATAATCCTCATAATTTAAGATGTAAGCATTACCATCCGTGAACTCGAAAGTTACTCTCCAATTACCGTTGACTGATATCGACCAAATATTAGACCTCTCTCCTTTGAGTTGGTGAAGAGAGAAGCCGGGTAAATTAATGTCATCGATATCTTGTGCAGTGTGGATAGCAGCTAACTGCATGCGAAGTTTTTTCGCATGCTTAGTCTGTATGCCTGAAGTTTTCCCTTTTTCGAAAAACAGCTTCAGACCCTTATGTTTAAATGACTTAATCATGGAAAGAGTGTAGCGTATTGCGCAACACGGTGCAACTTGACGCCTAACTTTTAAATATGGGGCGCAAACAGGCAGGCTATAATGGCGAAGCCGCCTGCCTGTCTGTGTCCCAGCCCGCCTGCGGGCGACATAATTTTTTTGTTAGGTTGCTTACTCATTTACAACCACCAATTCCTTTGCCTTGAAAGATCTTAATTTACCAGAAAATATTGTACGCCCTTGATAATAAAATTCACACTGAGGTAATTCTGGAGTATTAAACCCCCAACGTTCATCTCCCTTTCGTATATATGTTCCATGAGTTTGGAATCCATTATGAGAAATAATTAGAGTACCTAAACTATCAGAGGATGTTGCAGATTTATTTAAATCAGAAGCGACATATGAAGCTATAGTTCCTTCATCTCCTATGCATTTAAATGAGACGCCCTGGACGGGAGACTTGTTGCTATCTACAAATACGAATGAATATTGTCTCGCAGGGGAGCTGCCATGCCACATGACTTCAGTAGCCCTATCAGCAGGGGCGGAAGTGCAGGCCACTATTAAGAACATTAATACAACAGTTAGAAATCGGTTTAACATCGGCAACCTAACGTTAAGCTTTGGGCACAAACGCGTGGGCTATACTGCGAAGCAGCCCACGTGTTTGTGTCCACAACAGCGCCTTGTTAGCCCTAACGCTAAACGTTCGCAGCTTTGCTGCCCTGCTCCAAGATGTTTGCATTTAATAATTGCCCTTCTCTGATATGCATTTACCTTAAACAACCACCTGAAAAACAACAACTGATTTTTACATTAACCATTTACCGGAACTGAAAAAACTACGTTGCCAAGTAAGCTGAGAATTGCACGTTACGATTGCTAATAAAAGCTCTCCTTGCTTACAGCGAAAGATTGCCCGCGCCGCGCAAACCACGGGAAGAAATTACCACAGTTGGTTGATAGCCCAGGACACAAAAACAACCAATGGCGTTGGAACGCTAAAACAAGAAAAGATACCGGCAGTTAACACTGCCCCGATCTTTTATTTTTGAACGGATTAACGAATGGGGGCTAACACCCCACTTAGGGGCAAAAACATGGGGCTATAATCGGGAAGCGGCCCCATGTTTTTGTCCCAAGGAGCGCTAGCGACTGACTACAGTGGTTAGTTATGCGTGCGAGACACCTGCCCCACGCGGCTTTGCCGCCCTCACCTGTAACCACAAACCATTGATTTAATTGTTAAGCACAACATTAAAACAACCCTGTGCGAAAAGCCAGATGATAAAACCACCGCTTGATAAATGAACTGGCTGGCAAAACTGATATTGCCGTTTGGTGGTTTTGCCAGGCTAAAACGAAGAAACGTTAATAAAGCAGCTTTGAAAACTGAAAGCGGTAGGCACCGATACAACCTATTGAAACTGCCTTGCCCTAACCTACTACCGCCCCACTAAACACATGAGTAATGACAACGGCGCATAACAATTTAATAGATTAAAAAATGATGTAATTAAATACGCCATTTTGGTATTTATTCTGCTCTATCCATTACACCAAGCTCTCATATAATCAACATATTGCGTAATTACGCTGGTTGATTTTGCTTTCTTTATAAGCAGAAATACACCACTTTGGTTAATCAGTAAAACCTGACAAATTGTATTATCAAACCAGGGTTAATTGATCACCGACTGATTTTTTCCTAAACGCTTCGCTTTATAAAGGTTGCTGTCGGCTATTTTAAATGCGCTGCTTAAAACCCCTTTTCGGGATGTCACATCCGATACATTCGGTGAATCAAGTACACTGGCCACGCCAACACTTATGGTGACATTTAAGGGTTCATCTACTCCAGGTACCTGATACGAGTTTGCGCTGATACTGATTACCAGGCGGCGGGATAACTCTTCTGCCGATTGCTTATTTTTTAATGCGGCATAAATCACAAATTCTTCGCCGCCAAAGCGGGCAATCATGTCTTCTTCCCGCAATGCGTCTTTTAGTCGGGCTGCCACATATTGCAGGACCACATCGCCGGAGTGATGGCCATACTCGTCGTTTATACGCTTAAAGTCATCAATATCCACTATCAGGATGTAACCCTGTAATTGGCGTTTATCGGCTATTCGACGCTCAAATCCCCGCCGATTAAGTACCTGGGTTAAAAAGTCTATCTGGGCTTCCTGTGCCTGGGATTCGAGTAAAGCGCGATGACGCTTGCCCTTGATGATCGACAGCACGTACAAACCACCCAGAAAAACCAGGTTAATAAACATTACCATGGCCAGCATCGTAGCGTGGGTGGCGATGGGTCGCCATACAGAGTCGGCATAACTGGTACATGAGCACAGGCCTCCGCTTAAAAGTACCATCCACCGGCTCATAATGCCTTCCTGCGTAAACAAAGGTAAGAGTCAAAAATTAACGCTAACAGAGAAAAATAGAGCACTGACAGTGCCCCTACCGCCGCTACGGGCCCGGTAAGTTTAACCGGAATACTAAACAGCAGTATGCACTTGGCCAATAAAAAGTGGGCCCAGCCTGCGCAAATTAACAACATAAAAACCTGCCGGCGGCTCAGCGCTTCGATGTTTTTATGGTAAGTGTAAAGGCCGGTAGTAAAAATAAGCAGTGATATGGCACTGTAACCGCCCAGAAACATTGCGGTATTGCCAGCTTCAGCTGATAGGCTGATTTGCCAGAAGTCCGGCAACGCTAACATGCTAATCACGTCAAGTTGAGTGAGTATTTGTATCAGTTCATCAAAGTGGATTGAGGTCACATTGTTTTCGTCTGCCAGGGAGAGAAAACGCACAAAAACAATAATTATAAAAACCGACAAACCAGCACAAAGCCAGAGTATTAACTGGTAGAGATGTGGATAAGGAGATAAAGACAACAACTTTAGTTTGTTTAACAAACCCGCCTTCCTGGCTTCAAGTTACTTTCACTACAACTAAAGTACTATTTTTCATCAAAATGTCAATGAAGTATCAACCTATTTGTACATCCTCAACATGCCATAATGTCTAAATCTGTAGGCATTGGTACTATTTTGCTATAAGTTAATGACTGGTAATTCGGGAGACTATCATGAGCACATATACTTTAAGCCCTTCAACCCAGCTATCATTCAAATATGTCGCCGCGGCTACGCTGGGTTTATTGCTCATCCCGTTTATTGCCAGTCTGGTAACGCCCGAGGTTAACTGGTCGGTCATGGATTTCGTCATTATGGGCAGTCTGATCTTTATTACCGGCAGTACCTTACTGATTACTTTCAGATACATAAAACGCCCGGCACGATTTATTACAGCCGGTCTCGTGTTATGCGCATTTCTTTATCTGTGGGTTGAGTTGGCAGTTGGGGTTTTCTTCAACCTTGGTAGTTAGTTAACTGTTTCTCACGGCGGGTAAATATTTATTACACCGTAATTGCAACCGGTAGCAAAATCTTATAATTTCTTCTCTGCAGTGTTGCCGTACCCCCTTCGGCAATGATTTTTACTCAGGGACGTAAAATGTTCAATTATACCAAGCACCTTGCCGTTGCCGGCGCGTCAATGATTTTGGCTGCCTGCGGTGGTGGCGGAGGTTCTGATTCCGGTGGTTCGGGTACCAGCCAGCCACCAGCACCAACACCCACTCAAATTATTGCTAACGCAAAAGATTATTCAGCCACGCAGCTCAATAATGCCGGACGCTCACTGGCTAATAGTTATTACACCGGCCAAACCACCGATGCCGCGCTCACGCCTGAATTTATCCAGCGAGTCGTGCTGGATATGTTTGGTGAGATAGATCAAACGCCAGTCAATATTCCATCGATTGCCGATGAAGATTTTACGTCTGAAGTCGGCAGTGATGGCAATGTAAATGCTACTTTTATGTGTAATAACGGCGGAACGGTTACTTATGATGGTAAAGTCGATAATGACTTTTTGGGCAACTTAACACTTCGCTACAATAACTGTGAAAACGAATACAACTGGGTAATCTCCGGCTCTGTTGCCGTAACGGTTTCCGCTCTGAGCGATCAGGAAATTGCTTATACTGTTAACTTTGGCGGGTTAAACTGGAATTTTGCGGGTCAGTCAGTAGCAATTTATGGCACTCAAACTCACCGCGAAACAGAGACAAACACCAGTTATCTGGTTGAAACTACCCAGTATCTCACTTTTGATATGGGTGAAGTGTCAATGCGGATGGATTCCCAGTCTGATATTTCTTATTCCTTTAACACCGGTGAGATAAGTTTTGATCTATCAGGTGACCTGTTCTTCAGCGATGCCGGCAAGGTTAATCTGGTATTTGCATCCAACGATGGACTGCCACCAAATAGCTATGATGGGCTATTGACCCTCGTTGCCGACTCAACCGTTACTGTCCAGGCTCAGGACAGTGACTTGTTGATCAATAAAGACGCCGATAACGACGGCACCATGGATACGGGTACTTATTTAGCGTCCTGGTATGCGTTAATGTTCGATGACTTATCCGGCACAGAGCTTGTCAGCCTGGATATTCTGTCACGCCCGCCTCAGGTTTATGGGGTAGATTGGTATTTCTATGAAGTGCTTGCAACAACGCCCGTAGAGGTGTCACCGGGCTATTATTACGATCCGGACACACCGGAGGACGAGCTGGAAATTACCTACAACTGGTACATAAATGGCGTGCTGGTGGAAGATCAACACAGCACTGTCCTGCCGGCTGGTTTAGTAGTACACAACGACATACTGGAAGTTGCCATGGTGGTGTCTGATGGTGCTAACCGCATTCAGGGCTCCCTTACCTCTTTTGAGGTGGGCGACTCACCGGCCCAGGTTGAGCTACAAAATGTTCCCGAAACAGTGAGAGCCGGCTCACAGGTACAGTTCTCGGCGCTTATTGTCGACCCGGATGTGCGGGACTCCTCTTCTAATGCTTCGCTCGTTGCCGGCCCGGCAAACGCCAGTATTGACGAAGACGGATTAATCACCTGGGACGTGCCGGATAACTTCCTGTTTCCGCAACACCGTTATGAATTCACCTTTGGCTGGCCCGACAGTAGCAATACCGACACCCACAGTGTCAGTATTGAAGCCACATCAGATAACACCAATATGCTTGTTCGCAGTGGCATTGAAGTGCCTTACAGCAACGACTCCCTATGGGTGGCCGACTTCGATGGCGACGGCAACAATGAGCTGCTGACAACCGATTCGTCACGGGGTATTTCAATCATTAAGGTCAATGCCAACAGCTACGAACAGAGCTGGATGTATGGTGGCGAAATTGGCGTAGCCGGCGCTATCAAAAATGTTATGGCCGGCGACATTAATGATGATGGTAAAGCTGATATTGTGGTAGCTACCGCCCATGGCGTAAGCACTATCACCGATCTGAACGGTTCGGCCAGTCCGGTTTATAGTAACAACAACCGCTATGTTATAGCGGCGCGTCTGGCAGATATCGATGGCGATAGTATTCCGGAGTTGTTTATCCTTTCTGGTGACGACGATTACAGCGATGCGGGTCGCCAACTCGATATACTGTCTTTTGCATCCCCTGCTACACCGCTGTTTACCTTCGATCTTGATGGTGCCGATGATTTTGCGGTAGCCAACGTGGATAACGATGGCGCTATGGAGCTTATTGTCAATACCGGCCTGGTTTACGACCTCAATAGTGGTGAAAACCAGTGGTACAACGGCTCGGGCTTTGGTAGCGAGCACGTGGCTGCCGGCGACATCAATGGCGACGGCGTTGCCGAAATCTTTGGCGCAAGCAGATGGGGAGCAGTAACTGTCTACGATGCCAGAGACCGTTCGCAGTTAGCCGCCATCGACGATTTGAATATCTGCGATCTGATTAGCTACGACATCGACCAGGACAACCGGGACGAACTCCTTACCGCTGATTGTCAGTGGGGTAACATCTCCGCTTACTCATTGAATGGCGGTTCACTGGTCAACGACTGGAGTATCGATATGCTTGCCCATAGCGCGGTATCGCTCACTGCCGGTGATGCCGATAATGACGGCGCACTGGAATTGTTCTGGTCTTCCGGAACCACCTCCACGGGCGAAGACGTTTTGGCCTCTGCAGATGTCGCTAACGGCATTCCCACTACTAATGAGCTGCGCACAGCCGTCGAGCTCGATTACTTCACTGCTGCCGGTTGGGCCGATCTGTTGCCAGGCGATGAGCGGGCTGTCTTTTTCGTTCCCAGTTCGCAAAGTGGTTACGAAGGCGGCCGCATCCTAACCATGGACACCAACGGCGTTACGGCAGTGGGTGGCGAGTTATCCAGCAACTGGGATAACAGCACCAGCGCCGTTACCGCTGACTTCAATAACGATGGTGCCGGCGATATTTTTGTCCCTACTACAGAGACCTACGATGGTGCCATTTCGGTTATTCAACTACACGATGGTACGGTGCAATGGTCCAATGCCGGTGATTACGACAGCGACATTGGTGTGATCAGGGCTATCGATATGAACAACGATGGCTACGACGATCTGGTTTACGAAGACAGTAATCAGATAAAAGCGGTGGATATTCAAAATCAGCTGTTACTGGCCAGTTATACATTCAACAACTATATCTCTGATTTCACGGCTTATCACGATGGCACGCAAAACGTCGCAATTGTCAGTTATGGTGAGCGACTGTCGCTGTTAACCCGCACCAGTTCGTCGTTTGCTGAGCAGAGCTTTATTGACCAGCGCTGTGATCGATTAGAACTGATTAACTACGACACCGACAGCGCGCCTGAACTACTGTGCGTTTCTGATCTCAGACAGCTGTCTTATCAGGACGAAACCTCAATCATCGTATTCGAACTTAACGATAATACCCTCTCCGAAGTTCAGCGTACCACCGCTGGTGCCGTACTTGATGTTGTTGTGGATGTCTCCACCGAAAACGAGCAAGGCTGGTTCCTGGCCGTTCAGGAAGAAGGCGAAACTTACAACGCCAGTGATGTAAACCGGGTCGCTAAGTTTGACCACAACGGTTTTAAAATCTGGTCTGGCACTCAGCTTGTTGGTCAGCCAACCCCGCAGAGCATGCGCACCCGAATGGGCGATAATGGTCTTGAAATGCTGTTAGGTACCAGCGCTGCCATGTACTGGTTACGTTAACTTAGCGTTAGTTAAACAGGTGCCTGCCCAGGGCAGGCACCTGTTTCCTGTCGAAATCCCGCAAATGATTGGTTTCCCCAAAATAAATCTCTTCGCGCATAGCTAACCTACACATATCTGTTAGACTCTAAACCAAGCACTTTCCCGTTACCTTTGCTAATCAGCCACTATTAGCCAACGAGGCCTATGCAGACATCCACCAAAACCATCCGGCAACGCTGGCTTACTGTTGAAGTTATTTCAATTACCGCCGTTGGCTATTTTCTGCTGGGGTATATCGGTCAGTTAATGGCAGTGCCTCCAGGCTTTGCCACCATTATCTGGCCTCCCGCAGGCCTCGCCCTGGCCGCTGTCTTAGCCTTTGGCCAACGCGCATTAACGGGTATTTTTATTGGTGCGTTTAGTATCAGTGTTTACATTCGAATAAGTGGCGGCACCGAAATCAATGATTGGTTGATCCCAGTTCTCATGGCGCTTTATGCAACGCTACAGGCTCATGTTGGGTATTTTCTGGTGCGCCGTTTTGTGGGGTTACCCATGACCTACCGCAAGCCCGCGGTGATTTTCCGATTTCTGTTTATTACCGCAGTCCTGAGCACGCTGGTAGGCTGTACCTTAAGCGTCATGTTGCTGCTGCAACAAGGCATTATCAGCGAGGAAAACCTGTTATCTACCTGGTTAAGCTGGTGGACGGGCGATGCCATAGGAATTATTTTCACCCTGCCCTGGCTGTTATCCTTGTTTCCCCGCCTTGCGGTTACGCATTTTCCCCGCAGTCGCTTTACTTTCGCCTCTCTGGCCGGGTTTACACTGTCTGCTGCCGTATTATGTACACTGGCCATTAACGAAGAGCGCAACAAGCAAACCGCCGAGTTTAATAACGATGCCAGTACCCTGGCCAATAATCTGGAAGCCAGTGTCAGCAATGCCACTAACATTCTGTACTCAGTTGCTGGGCTGGTAAAGGCCGAACCCAATCTAACGCCTACGCAATTTCGCCGGTTTACTGCCAGAATTCTTGATGAAAACCCGGTTTTACAAGGGCTGTCATGGAACATTCGGGTAACCGGCGATAACGTGCACCAACTCCAATCCCAGCTTCAACGTAGCTATGCGGCAGAGCACGCCAGCCTCGAATTTACCATCACCGAGCGTGATGCTAACGGTGAGCTCATCCCCTTTACACCGCGCCCTTTGCACGTTGTGGTGGCCTTTATTGAGCCCTTTGCCGACAACATAAAAGCCCTTGGTTACGATGTGTATTCGCAAGCATCCCGCCAGGAAGCTTTAAAGGTTGCCTGGCAAACCGAACAAATATACCCCACTCCCCCTATCATGCTGGTACAAAACGACAGCCAGCAAGCCGGTGTATTGCTGTTTCTGCCGGTTAAATCTGATCAGAAACATACCTTTCAAAACGGTTATGCCACCGGCGTTATTCGCGTTCTGGATTTGGCCTCACTGGCTTTTAGCAACACAAAAAACAATAACGTTATTTTGCTGATGGATCCCATGGAAGGTGTTGAAACCGGCATCCTGTACAGCAAGAACCTGAGCACCGCTCAGCAACAGCTGTTATCTGCTGTGAGCCCGAATGAACAGCAGATCAACGACGAATTTCCTCTGCTCAACCGCTACGAAATATCACTGGGGGCCAGAAGCTGGGTGCTGTATATCGCCAACGAAAGTATCTTTATCAATCAGCCCTGGGGAGTACACTTGTTACTCGCCAGTGCCACCTTGTTTGCCGGTCTGCTTGGTTGGTTTATGATTATCGTCGCGGGCTATACCGATGAAATAGAATTTGAGGTAGACAAACGCACCAAGGAGCTCTCGCTCACTAACCAGCGCCTGGTTCTCTCAGAACAAAGACAAAACGAAGCCATGCAACAAGCAGAAGAATCTAACCGCGCCAAGAGTGAGTTTCTGGCCAATATGAGTCATGAGATCAGAACGCCCATGAACGCTATTCTGGGCCTTAGCCGCCTTGGCCTTAAGGATCACACGCCGGATCAGGCGAAAGACCGGTTTAACAAAATTCACCAGGCAGGTGAACTGCTGCTCAGTATCATTAACGATATTCTCGATTTTTCTAAAATTGAAGCCAATAAAATGCATCTCGAGTCGGTTACTTTTTCGTTGCGTGAAATTATCGGTCAGCTTGATGATTTATTCCGTGGTCAGGCTGAAAGCAAAGGGCTGAGTTTTTCCTGCCGCTTTGGCAAGATCTCCCAGCCATACTTTGTGGGCGACTCTCTGCGTATTAAACAGGTACTGGCCAATCTGCTAAGTAATGCCATTAAGTTTACCCACGAGGGAAGCGTTATCCTGATGGTCGAGCAACAACAAGATAGTAACGGTAAAAACCTGCTTTGCTGGCATGTTCAGGACTCCGGGATCGGGATGAGCCCGGCATTACAGGCGGTATTATTTGAGGCCTTTACTCAGGCCGACTCCTCTACTAGCCGGGTTTATGGTGGCTCAGGGCTGGGAATGACCATCAGCCATCGCCTGACCACCGCCATGGGCGGTGAGTTAAATGTCCGCAGCGAGTTAGGCAAAGGCTCTGAATTTACTTTTACCGTGCCTGTTACCGTAGCAACTACCGAACAACGGGCTCATTATCAGAACCTTGCCAGCAGCACTCCACAAGTGGAACTCCCCGGGCCTGCCAACATTCTGGTGGTGGAAGACAACCCGATTAATCAGGAAGTTATAACAGAACAGCTTAATGGCCTGGGCATGAAAATCACCCTGGCCAATAATGGTCAGGAGGCCGTCGAACAGGTACGCAAGACAACCTTTGATATGGTATTAATGGATGTCCAGATGCCGGTAATGGACGGCTACACAGCCACCCGTGAAATCCGCCAGTTGGGGATTGCGGTACCAATCATCGCTCTCACTGCTGCAGCCATGTTTGAAGACAAGCAAAAAGCTCTGGCCTCAGGCATGAACGACCACTTGAGCAAGCCCTTTAAAGAAGTCGAAATTCTGGCCATGATAAGCAAATGGTATAACCACTCTGCCAATGAGTGAAAGCTCGGGATAGCGGGCATGTAAAAGTCGCGCGGGATAGTGCTATACTCCGCAGCAAATTTTGTTGAGTCAGTGCCTTATGTCTAATTCTCCCTGGTTATCATTACCCGATGCAATCGCTACTATGCTCAGTCAAACGCAGCCGGTTAGCGTTAGCGAAAAAACAGATGTAAAAGCGGCCGTTGGCCGGGTACTGGCCACCCCGGTGGTCGCTTCACTTAATGTGCCGCCCTGCAATAACTCGGCAATGGACGGATATGCGCTTAAAAGTAGCGATGGTCAGGCGGGCAATACGCTCAAGGTAGTCGGCGCTGTTTTTGCTGGTGACAGTCAGTCGCCAACAGTATTACCCGGCCAGTGTGTGCGTATTATGACCGGTGCCCCTATTCCGGCCGACTGTGACGCGGTGATCATTCAGGAAAATGTTAGCCGGGAAGACGACACCATTACATTGCAAACCGATACCGCCGAACTGGCCAATATTCGTGAGACCGGCAGCGATATCGCCCGGGGTGACCAGTTGTTTGATACCGGGCATCGCTTAACGGCCACCGACACCATGTTATTGAGCTCACTGGGCCTCGCTTCAGTAGACGTTTATCGTCAGCTTACTATTGGCCTGCTTGCCACCGGCGATGAATTAGTCGAAGCCGGTAACCCACTTGCCACCGGCCAGATTTACGAGTCAAACCGCACCGGTGTAGCCGCTTTATTGCAAAACTGGCAGGTACAAATTAACAATTTTGGGATTGTGGCAGATGAACCGGAAACCCTGAAGCAGGTTTTGCAGGAGGCACAGCAAAGCTGTGATGTGATCATCTCTAGCGGCGGTGTATCAGTGGGCGATGCTGATTTTGTTAAACCCGTGCTCGATGAACTCGGCGAGATTGGCTTTTGGAAAGTCGCCATCAAACCGGGTAAACCCTTTGCATTTGGCCGCTTAGGCAACGCGGTATTCTGCGGCCTGCCGGGTAATCCGGTTTCGGCCTGCGTTACTACCGAACAATTAGTGGTACCGGTGATCCGCCATTTGCAGGGCGAAACCGGTTTGGGTAACGGCCATCGCCTCACCCTCAAAGCACAAATTACCCGCGATATTAAACGTCGCGCCGGACGGCTGGATTTCCAGCGCGCGATGTTCAGCCAGAATGCAGATGGCACGCTTATCGTTACGCCACTGGCCAAACAAAGTTCCGGGGTGATGACCAGCTTTAGCAAGGCAAACTGCTACATGCTGATCCCGGCCGAAGCTGATGGGCTGAAGACCGGCGACTGGGTAGAGATCCAGCCTTTTTCTATTGCCGGTAAACTGGGCTAATGATGGTAATATTGCCACGTACGGCGCTGGAAAGCCGCCGCCTTATTAAACTGGCCTGGCCGTTACTGATTGCGCAAATTACGCAAATGCTGATGGGCGTTAGCGATACGATTATCGCCGGGCGCTACAGCGCCGTAGACATGGCCGCAGTAGCGCTGGGATTCAGTATTTCTATCCCTATCATGAGCTTTATCCAGGGTATTGCACTGGCGATCCCGCCGCTTATCGCCCGCTTACACGGCGCTAAAAGCACCGATGATGTGGCTAATGCCACCCAGCAAGCCGGCTATTTGCTGTTACTTGTGAGTATTGTGCCGTTGTTTGGCGCGTTTTACGCCAGAAGTATTGTGAACTTGTTTCCCATGGAAGCCAATCTTGCCGGGATCACGGCCGAGTATGTGTACTACGTGTTTCTGGCATTTCCGGCCTTTGCGCTGTATCAATGGTCACGTAATTACTGTGAAGCGCTGGGCCACACTAAACCCAGTATGATCATTACGGTTATTGGTCTGGCGGTAAATATCGCTGGAAACTTCCTGTTTGTTTACGGCGGCTTTGGTATCGAAGCCATGGGCGGTGCGGGTTGTGGTGTCGCCACGGCGCTGGTGTTTGTAGCAATGGCCATCGCTACCTTAATTTATATTACGCTGGCGCCCCGGTTGCGCCGTTATCAGTTATTTGTTCACTGGCATAAACCGCACTGGCGCACCATTTCACAAACGTTTCGGCTTGGTCTGCCGATCGCCATGACGGTATTGTTTGAGGTGACGTTGTTTGCGGTGATAGCGCTGTTGCTGGCCCCGTTTGGCGCCAACATTGTGGCTGCCCATCAAATTGCCCTAAACTTTTCGGCGTTAATGTTTATGTTTCCGCTTAGTATGGGCATGGCTATTTCCATTCGTGTCAGTTACCGGCTGGGTCAGCACCGAATTCGCCAGGCTCGTGTGGCAGTAAAAAGTGCTATTGTCATTGGTCTGAGCGTGGCCTGTTTAACCGCTACCTTTACGCTATTGGCCAAAGGACTGATCATCAGCCTTTATACCAGTAACGAGGCGGTATTTGCTATCTCATCACAGCTGTTAATATACGCAGCTTTGTTCCAGTTTTCTGATGCCATACAGGTAATTTCTGCCAACGCTTTGCGGGGCTACAAAGACACAACAGCCATGTTCTATATTACCTTTTGTGCCTACTGGCTGATTGGGCTGCCCATTGGCGTCATTTTAGGTCGCACAGACTGGCTCAGCAGCGAACCCATGGCAGCCGATGGCTTCTGGATAGGTATTATTGCCGGCTTGACCAGCGCCGCTATTATGCTCGGGTACAGACTGTACATTGTGCAAAAAAGGCTCGAATCCGCCCCGGCTTGAGTTGAAACGAGGTGTCATTGGGCTAACCTGAATTGCACGCCGGACATTATTACGTAATCATATATGCAGTTTCACATGGGAGTGGTGTATGGAAGATTTTTTCCTGCTGCGGTATTTTCTGGCGGGCTTCTTTACCTTTGTAGCGGTATTTTACACCGCACTAATTCTGTATAAAAAACGCACGCACCAGCCCGTTGTTTCTATGGGGCCCACTTACAGTTGCCATTGGTGGAATCACCTGGCATTCAGAGTCTTTCGCGCCACCATCTGGCTGGTAACGGTTGTGGTTGCCTTCCAGCCAGTGGCATTTGAGTATCTGGTGCCTTTCGAATGGCTGCTCATAGTGCCATTGCAATGGTCTGGGGCTGGCTTTTTGCTGGTTGGTTTTGCACTTGCCGTGGGCGCCAATTTCTCACTGGGTAAGCAATGGCGCAGTGGCATTGTTAACCATCACGACCACGCCCTGATTGAGCAGGGTTTGTATAGCATCAGCCGTAATCCAGGCTACATCGGCGTTGCCATTGCTCAGGTTGGCTTTTTTCTGGCTTTACCGAGTCTGTTTAGTTTGGTGTGCATGCTAGTTGGACTGGCAGCACTTAGAAAGCAAACGCAATTAGAGGAAGTGTTTTTAAATGCCCGCTACAAAGACCGCTATCTGGCTTACCAAAACCTGGTGCCGCGCTGGTTATAACCTGTGATCGACTTTATTCCGGTACTTATTTACTTTTTCGCGGTTATCGACCCCATCGGCACCCTGCCGGTGTTTATTGCAGCCACCAAACAGCATACGCCGGTACAACGCCGCCTTATCGCACTAATCGCTTTTATGGCTTCCAGTGCAATACTGTTGTTTTTCATTGTTGCCGGTGAAATCATCTTAACCGCGATGCATATACCGTTAGCAGCTTTTCAGATAGCCGGTGGCATTGTGCTGTTTATTTTTGCGCTGACGATGATTTTTGGTGAAAGTAAGCCCGAACAGGAAATTAAGATGGCGGCCACCATTCGTGAAACTGCCGTTTTTCCTATTGCCGTGCCATCGATCGCCAGTCCCGGCGCCATGCTGGCGGCAGTGCTGCTTACCAAAAATAACGTGTATACGCTGTGGGAACAGGCGCAGACGGCCGCCATGATGATGATTGTGCTGTTGATTACGCTGGTACTTATGTTGGCATCGTCGGTTATTATCCGGCTTATTGGCAGTGCCGGTGCCAGTATCATCAGCCGTGTGATGGGATTTATTCTGGCCTCATTGGCTACCACCAATATTCTGGCCGGGATCAGTGATTATTTTGGTCTAAGTGTGACCGCTGTCAGTTAGTGATAGCGGTGATGGCCGTGGCGGTCGATGTTGTGATGCGCCCCATCGTGCCCTGTCCGGTCTCTGTACTCGGGGTCAGCGTCTGACTTAGCCGGCTCCGCAGGCCCTTCGGGATAACGAGCCTGCCGCCATAAATCGCCAATAACCGGATCATCCCGCTCCGGCACTTCATCCTGCCACTGATAGTGTTTTTCGGCCAGTTTAGGATCATGGCGCCAGAATATCAGGGCTGCCACTACGCCACCTAATGCACCAAAGAAATGGGCTTCGTAAGAAATGCCGGGATCGCGAGGGAAGATCGACATGATCATGCCGCCGTACATAAAAAAGGCGATCATCATCAGCGCTACCGAACGCTTGTCTTTGCGCAGCAAGCTCACCGTAAATAAAAAGAAGAACAAGCCGTGACTAACACCACTGGCGCCCAGATGCACCGATTCGCGGCCAAACAACCACACGCCCAGCCCCGAACCTACCCAGGCAAATATCAGTACTTTTAAACGGGAATTGGGGTAGCCATAGCGCAGCATGGCGCCCAGTACGATAAGCGGCAGCGTGTTATTAAACAAATGTTCATAAGAGCCATGTACCAGTGCTGAAGTGACTACCCCGTACAACCGGCTCCAGTCATGCGGAATAACACCCAGCACATTTAACGGCAGCTCAAACAATACCCCTGCCGACTGGATTACCCAGAGCAGCGCAACGGCTATTACCACCGGCAGGATGGCAGAGCTTAATGCATAATTTGATTTGGCTTGATTCATTCTCCAGATATAGGGCTGGGTTCTGATAAATCAATCGAGCTTTTGCCAATCAGCCGGATAATCGATGTCGGTCAACGAGTTAATACGCTTGGTCTGAATGCTGTCGGGAGACACTAACGCCAGCTTTCTGAGATACTTACCGGCACCGCTATCGCCTTGTAGTTGGTTTAGTACAGTTAGTGATTGGGGTGGAAATATGACTGGCGGGCCAATGATCCCCTGGCAGTTTGTAGCCGTGATAACCGGGTTGCTGGCATAGTCTGTCGTCAGTGAGCTGATTAATTCTGCACTGATACCGGCCTGATCGCCAAGCCCAATCATTAGTCCATCGTAACCTGTTAAATCAAGCGCTGCAGCCGTGCGCACACTGGCAGCCATTCCCTCCTGCCAGTCGTCTACATAGTGGTGGGTAACGCCGGTGGGCAGTGTTTCACAAATAGCGTTATGCCAATAGCCGGTAAGCACTACGATATCTGTGAACCCTGCTTTTATATATTCACTAATGACATGGTGAAGTAGCGGTTGCTGACTGGCCGGGTGCACTGCGAGTAACTTGTTGCCGCCATAACGGCTGGCACAGCCAGCAGCTAACAGTGCCAGTCGCAGGGTCATGCCTGCTCCGGCTCGTGATGTTCACTAATTAACTGAGGAATAGGCACGGCGCCGGGCGGACGATACAACACCAGGGTTTCAGCAATTTTATCCTGAATGGTCTGGCGGTTAGGATCCCAGAATATCTGTAAAAATCCCAGTAAACCGGTGGCGATGCCGGCGGTATAACCACCATAGCGGCCAAAACTTTCAAATAAATTCAGCGGGCTGCCATCAAGCTTGACAACTTTGATGCGCATGATGCGCTTGCCAATGGTATGGCCACGCCACCACGCTGTTAGCACACTGTAATACAGCGCAGCCCAACCAAAACCGAGGCCGAGATCTTTGATAATACCATCTACCCAGCTGATCAAACTGTTGGTTTTCGCAGTGTCGTTATCTTTTCCCAGGCCAAGTTTTAACACCGGTTCGTCTGCCGGTTCAGATACCTTCTCTGGCGTTGGCGAAGTTTCAGCCTGGTCGGGGTCTATTACTCCCATTGAACCTGCGTTCAGCCCTGCCCTGATGGCCTCCTGCACTTCGTCGTTTACCGCTTCGCTGCCTGCATTGGAAGCCTTACTCTGAGTAAACTCGGCCACAAACAGCTCGCGTAATTCGGTTTGCTGCGCTTCGGTCAGAGCCTTATCGGCTATAAACCCATCAAACACGGCGATAGCCTCCTGCTCGGTATCGCCGGTGGTACCGTATGCCTCACCAAAGCCTGCGGCAACTTCGCTGTAACAGCTAAACTCCCCCTTACAACTTTGCCAGGCATATTTTTGTGCCATATTCAGCACCGAAGATGCCAACGTTGAATCACGTGAAATTTCTTTAATTGGCGGTGCTGCGTTGTAGGATTCCACTACCACAAAAGTAACAAAGAACAGTAAACAAGCTGCACTGAAGCGCAACATTTTCCTGGCAAAGCTACGATTTTTCTCACCCTCAGCCAGGTGTTTACCGGCCCGGAAAAACGTAATTGCCACAAAAAAGGCCAGTACCAGCGCGTGAGCTGTACTTAGCAGCACGACAAGGGAGACATCTACACACTGGGCAATCAAACGCCGCATAGGCGATGCCAGGGGCTGCCCGAGCAGTTCATCGGCAACCCCAAACGCATATGGCGTTACAATTTCGCGGGTTTCCTTAGCGCTCAACGACTCCGGCGCTTCGGTTTGCTGCTTGGTGGTATCAGGTAATGGCTCTGATGCTTCGACTGTCATGTCACTGTTTCCCTTATTGTTATTCTATTTATACTCTTATTGCCGCGTTGAGCAAAATTCAAATTGTTACTTTTTTTGCAACGCTGAAATGCCGTCGGATAAGCCCTGTAAAGTTAACGGGAACATCTTGTCTGCCATTAATTGTTTGATCAGCGCCACCGACTGATAATATTCCCAGTATTGCTGCGGCTGCGGGTTGAGCCAGATGCAGTGACTAAAATGACTGGTAATCCGGTTTAACCAGGTCGCGCCCGGCTCTTCATTCCAGTGTTCAACGCTACCGCCGGGATAAGCAATCTCGTAAGGTCCCATGGTGGCATCACCCACAAAAATCACCTTGCAGTCGGGGCCGTATTTATGAATGACATCCCACACTTCCATGCGCTCATTATCGCGCCGGGCATTATCTTTCCACACCGATTCATACACACAGTTGTGAAAATAATAGTAATCAAGGTATTTAAACTCGGCGTGAACGGCCGAGAACAATTCCTCAACGCCTTTGATATAACTGTCCATGGAACCGCCAATATCAAAGAACATTAATACCTTAACGGCGTTGTGCCGCTCCGGGCGCATATGGATATCGAGCAGGCCACCCTGTTTTGCCGTGTTGGAAATGGTGGAGGAGATGTCTAATTCCTCGCTGGCTGCACCGCGGGCGAACTGGCGTAACTTGCGAAGGGCCATTTTAAGGTTACGCGTACCCAGCTCTGCATTACCATCGAGATTCTTAAATTCCCTTTTGTCCCAGACCTTTACGGCTGAAAAACGGCGATTTCCGTCCTGCCCTATACGCACGCCTTCCGGGTTATCACCATAGGCACCAAACGGGCTGGTACCACCGGTGCCAACCCATTTATTCCCACCGGCGTGGCGTTTTTTCTGTTCGTCGAGCCGTTCACGAAGCTTTTTCATCAGCTCATCGAGGCCGCCTTCCTGGCGTAACTTTTCGCGTTCTTCGGCCGATAAACGTTTTTCAAATTCCTTGCGCAGCCAGTCTTCATCGATGCTTGCACCAAACAAATCGATGGCTTCCACCCCTTCAAAATAACTGGCAAACGCCCGGTCATATTTATCAAACTGGGACTCGTCCTTTACCAACGTAATGCGGGCTAAATGATAAAACGCCGCCACATCAGCAAAAATTACCTTCTGCTCCAGTGCCCGGATTAAATCCAGCAGCTCGCGCAGGCTGGTTTTTACCCCATAGCGTCTGAGCGTAAAAAAGAAATCGACCAGCATTAGCGACGTGCCATAAAGACCAGTTTTTCGAACAAGTGGATATCCTGCTCGTTTTTAAGCAAAGCGCCATATAACGGCGGAATACTGGTTTTACCCTCTTTGTCTTGCAGCGCCTCGGGCGGAATATCTTCGGCCACCAGCAATTTCAGCCAGTCAATCAGTTCAGAGGTAGAGGGCTTTTTCTTAAGGCCCGGAATATCCCGCAGTTTAAAGAACGACGTTAACGCTTCCTCTAACAAGCGTGATTTAATCTTGGGAAAATGCACTTCCACAATCTGGCGCATTTCGTCTGGCGTTGGAAATTTAATGTAATGGAAGAAACAACGCCGCAGAAACGCGTCAGGCAGTTCTTTTTCATTATTGGAGGTAATCACCACAATGGGCCGGATAGCCGCTTTAATGCGCTGCTGGGTCTCATATACGTAGAATTCCATCTTATCCAGCTCAAGCAGCAGATCGTTAGGAAATTCAATATCAGCTTTGTCTATTTCGTCAATCAGCAACACCGGGCGTTTTTCGGCCTCAAAGGCCTCCCATAATTTACCTTTTACAATGTAATTGCCGATGTCGTGCACCCGATCATCGCCTAACTGCGAGTCACGCAGGCGCGACACCGCGTCATATTCGTACAGGCCCTGCTGTGCTTTGGTGGTGGATTTGATGTGCCACTGAATTAAATCCGTGCCTAAGCTGGCCGCCAGTTCCTCGGCCAGCAAGGTTTTGCCCGTGCCCGGCTCGCCTTTAATTAACAGGGGTCGTTCCAGGGTAATTGCCGCATTTACTGCCAGTTGCAGGTCATTGCTGGCGATATAACTGTCGGTGCCTTGAAATGCCATTAGGATCCTTATTTCGTTTAACCATTAAAATAACCATATCATATAGCAAAAATCACTTTGCATTTTATGACTTAATAACAATGATATAAGGGTAACCAAATAAGCTCCACCAATAATCTCTGTGAGATTTGTCAGCCTGAACAAAAGCGCGCTGGAGCCAAGACAAACAAAAGGAATAACCATGCAAGTATTTGAAGATAATTCACTGGCCATTGGTAATACGCCACTCGTGAAGCTAAAGCGCGTGACTGGCGGTAACGTATACGCAAAAATTGAATCCCGTAACCCAAGTTTCTCGGTTAAGTGCCGTATTGGCGCTAACATGATTTGGGATGCCGAAAAACGCGGTGTTCTCACCGAAGGCAAAGAAATTGTTGAGCCAACCAGTGGTAACACCGGTATTGCGCTGGCATTCGTCGCCGCGGCCCGTGGTTATAAAATCACCCTGACCATGCCTTCAAGCATGAGCCTTGAACGCCGTAAGCTGCTTAAAGCCCTGGGTGCTAACCTGGTACTTACCGAAGCGCCTAAAGGCATGAAAGGTGCCGTTGCCGCCGCGCAGGAAATTGTTGATTCCAACCCGGATAAGTACGTATTACTGCAACAATTTGAAAACCCGGCCAACCCGGAAATTCACGAAAAAACCACCGGTCCGGAGATCTGGGAAGCCACCGACGGTAAAGTTGACGCGTTTGTAGCAGGCGTGGGTACCGGCGGTACCATTACCGGTGTTAGCCGTTACATCAAGAACACACAGGGTAAAGCAATTACCTCTGTAGCGGTAGAACCGACTGATTCGCCGGTTATCACGCAAGCGAAAGCTGGTGAAGAACTGACGCCGGGACCACACAAGATTCAGGGTATCGGTGCCGGCTTTATTCCGGGTAACCTCGACCTTGATCTGGTAGACGAAGTAGAACAGGTCAGCAACGATGAGTGTATGGAAATGGCTCACCGCCTGATGAAAGAAGAAGGTATCCTGGCGGGTATTTCTTCTGGTGCAGCTGTGGTTGCCGCCAAGCGCTTTGCTGAGCGTCCTGAGAACAAAGACAAGATCGTGGTAGTGCTGCTTGCCAGTGGTACCGAGCGTTATCTGTCCAGCCCACTATTCGCTGGCGCCTTTGGCGATCAGGAAGAAGTACAGTAATTGATTACTCTATAATCAATCAGAAACGGGGCTTCATGGCCCCGTTTTTTTATCCGTTTGCCAAATAAATAGACTAAAGTTACAGTAAGGCACTGATTAATACCGGTGGTTATCTTTATGCCGTTACGCTTTCGTTTATTTATTATCTCTTTTATTGCTATTTTCCTGCTCAGCGCCTGCGAGAAAGAAGAGCGCATTGGCCGTTACGGTATGCTCGATGAAAACACCCCGGAATATACCGCGGTAATGTTTATTCGTGGCGTGTACCTGGATGAAAACCTTGACCGTGCGGTAGAGTTAAGTACCGATCGAATGGCCCGGATCCTGAAACGCTATCACACCCAGAACAATGTTCAGCGCCATGTATTTAACCTTAAATATGATACAGTAGAAGTGACTCCACAAACCAGTCAGTCGGTTGGCCGAACCGAATATGCCGACAACGCTAATGTTACGCTGTTTTTTTCTGGTCAGTATAACGGCGATAAAGTCGAGGATTTACGTACGCTGGAGCTTAAGAAAGTGAGCGGTCAGTGGAAGGTCGATAAAATTCAGGCTGATCCCTTTTTATAACCACGATCCCGGGCTGGCCGGGACCGTAATTGTCTATCGATAGTGATTAATCGGCTAAGTGCAGGATCCAGCCCACCAGCTCATTAGCCTGTTCTTTGTTGATGACCACTGAATTGGGTGGCATCGCAAAACCACTTACCTCACCTTTCCAGTGGCTGGCATAGGGGCTTGAACCATTCAGAACAGTAGTGACCAGCGCTTCCTGAGCATTCTCTACGTCACTGTATTTTTTCGCCACGTCCTGCCACGCCGGGCCAATCGGCTTTAAGCCTGCCGGGCCACTGCCGCCACTGGCGATTGAGTGGCAGGTAACGCAACCACTCTGATGAGCCAGATTGATCATTTTAACGTCCTGTGACTCAGTTTCTTTTGCTGCCAGACCGTTTGCCATCAGCGCTGCACCAATTGCCATCAAAACTACTGATTTTTTCATGGGTATTTCCTCATTTTAGTCTCGTTCTGTGAACGAAAAAGCGTGTCTGGTATCAAGCATAGGTACAGTGGATTTCTGCAACAATCCTCCCAAAGTACTGGTTTGAACACCGCCTGATTTAGATCAATGAATTCAGCAGAGTAAGCGGTTAATCAGCCGGTAAATGTAAAATACTTGTTGCAGGCATAGGTGACATAAACCATGATATTGACCGAGTTTTAATCAGGACACCTCAGGATATTTATCACTATGAAATTAGAATCCATTGCACTGCACCACGGCTATGAGTCTGAAGCCACTACCAAAGCAGCGGCTGTACCGATTTATCAAACCACTTCCTACACCTTTGACGATACGCAGCATGGCGCTGACTTATTTGATCTTAAGGTGGCGGGCAACATTTATACCCGCATCATGAACCCCACCACGGCGGTACTGGAAGAACGCGTGGCGGCAATGGAAGGTGGTATTGGTGCGCTGGCACTGGCCTCGGGTATGGCAGCCATCACCTACGCACTGCAGGCAATCTGTGAAGTAGGTAGCAATATCGTGAGTACCAGTCAGCTTTACGGTGGTACCTATAACCTGTTTGCCCATACGTTGCCCCGCCAGGGCGTGCAGGTAAAAATGGTCTCTCACGACGATTACGATGGCTTTGACAAAGCCATTGATGAAAACACCAAAGCCGTTTTTTGTGAGTCTATCGGTAACCCCGCCGGTAACGTGGTGGATATTCAGAAACTGGCCGAAATTGCTCATAAACATGGTGTGCCGGTGATCGTTGATAACACCGTTGCTACGCCTGTTTTGTGTCGCCCCTTTGAACTGGGCGCAGATATAGTGGTGCACAGTCTCACCAAGTACATTGGCGGCCACGGTACCAGCGTGGGCGGCATCATTGTGGATAGCGGTAAGTTTGACTGGGCTGCCAATAAAGAACGTTTTGCCGTGCTGAATGAGCCTGATCCGTCCTATCATGGTGTGGTGTATACCGAGGCCCTTGGTCCTGCGGCCTACATTGGCCGTTGCCGGGTAGTACCACTGCGTAACACCGGCGCAGCTATCAGCCCGATGAATGCCTTTCAGATCCTGCAGGGACTTGAAACCCTGTGCCTGCGTATGGAGCGCCACTGCGAGAACGCCGAAAAACTGGCCGCCTACCTGAGTAACCACGAAAAAGTCAGCTGGGTAAACTATGCCGGCCTGGCCGATAGCCCCTATCGCGCCACCTGCGAGAAAATCACCGGCGGTAAGGCATCAGGCATCTTAAGTTTTGGTATTGAGGGCGGCCGTGAAGCCGGCGCACAGTTTATTGATGCGCTGCAGATGATTTTGCGCCTGGTAAACATCGGCGACGCCAAGTCACTGGCCTGTCACCCGGCCACTACCACACACCGTCAGTTAAACGAAGAAGAGTTAGCCAGTGCCGGGGTAAGCGCCGATCTGGTTCGAATTTCAGTGGGCATTGAAAACATCGACGACATCATTGCCGATGTTGAACAAGCACTGAACGCCGTTAGCGCCTAGTAAAGGAGCCGCCTGCTGAATAAGGCGATTCAGAGTTAAAAAAGGCCGGTAAGTGATGCTTACCGGCCTTTGTTATATCTGACGTACCTTAAAAACGAAGTATCATTTGCCTACTGCAACGCCTTCACGTCGCGGATCGGCGCCGCCCACATAGCCTTTTTTGGTTACCTGTATACCGTGCAGACCACTGTTCAGGTCGACTACTTTGACTTTATGGCCAAGCGCTTCCAATGGGCCCTGCAGGGCTTCTATTGGCGTGCCTTTTTCCAGCGCAGTGTAATCGTTACGATTGGTGATCTTCGGCAGGTTAATGGCCTGCTGAATATCCAGGTTGTAGTCAATCACACCAATCAGGGTTTGTGCCACATAGCTCACAATACGGCTACCGCCTGGTGAACCCACCAGAATTTCAAGCTCGCCCTGATCGTTAAATACCATGGTAGGACTCATGGCACTGCGCGGACGTTTGTGTGGCTCTACCCGGTTAGGTACCGGGAAGCGGTTCATCGATGGCGAGAATGAGAAGTCGGTTAACTGGTTATTTAGCAAAAAGCCGTCAACCATAATGCCCGAACCAAACATAAACTCGATACTGGTAGTCATGGATACCGCGTTCCCCTCTTTATCAACGATAACAAAGTGGCTGGTATTCGGCTGTTCCAGAGAGCTACCCTGGCTGACCTGGGTAGAAAACGGTTCACCGGGGCGAGCAAAGCGCCACGGCTTATCAACCTTAATGCTCTCGGCGCGGCGATGCAGGTAACCTTCGTTAATCAACGCCCCGTAAGGCAGATTGGTAAAGTCACTGTCGGCAATGTATTTTTCCCGATCGGCATAGGCTAAGGCGCTCGCCTGCGTATACAGATTGGCAAATTCTACGCTGTCGATGGGGTATTCAGATAAATCAAAGCCTTCCAACAGTTTAAGTACCTGAAAAACGTTGATGCCTCCTGAACTGGGTGGCGCCATGCCGCAGATTTGCTTACTACGGTACTCACCGCACACACCGTTGCGCTCAATCGCTTTGTAATTGGCCATATCCTCGGCGGTTAACGCACCAGGGTTAATTTCTACGCCTTGCACAGCTTTCGCAATTTTTGCTGCCAGCTCGCCGGTGTACATATAATCTGCGCCCTGCTCTGCAATATTGCGCAAGGTTTTGCCTAACGCCTGATTCTTTTTCGTAGTACCAGCCTTTAGTGGCTTGCCTGCCGGGTAAAAGTAGGTTGCCGTGCTGGGAAAGGTTTTCATGCCCTTGTGGTACTGTTCGGCCATGGTGACCAGTTTTTCCAGCCGCTTGGATACCTTAAATCCCTCTTCTGAGGTATTAATAGCGTCGCGGAACAATACCGGCCAGTCGAGTTTACCAAACTGGCCGTGAGCCGTTTCTAACGCCTTGAGTGCGCCCGGTACGCCAACTGACTTACCGCCAACCACCGCATCCAGCCATTTCATGGGCTTACCGTGTTCCATAAACCAGTAGGCATTCACTCCTGCCGGGGCCATTTCGCGGCCGTCGAAAGTGTGCAGCTTTTTGGCTTTGTTATCCCAGTACAACATAAAAGCGCCACCGCCAATACCAGACGATTGTGGCTCTACCAGGGTTAACATGGCCTGCACGGCTACTGCCGCATCGATGGCACTACCGCCCTGTTCGATAATGTTCTTACCCGCCCAGGAGGCATAAGGATTGGCAGCAACCACCATGTAGTCCTGACTGATATGGGCTTTTTTCTCGATATAACCGGTAGCGGCCTCCGGCTCGCCCGCTTCACGGGGTGCCGGGGTTTGCTGAGCCAGAGCATGAAAACTGGAAGACAGGGTTAAGCACCCTGCCAGAAAAAGAATGCGCGTGCGACTACGACTCAAGGTGAATCTTCCTCTTATTTAAATTTTTCCGGGTTAATTGGTCGCTTGTGCAGGAATGCATCAAAAGCTTCCTGCGCAGCTTCTGTGCCCATGGCTTCAATAAATACATCCAGCTCAACATCCATATGCTGGTGAATGGCTTCTGCCTCGTTATTAATTAGTGCTTTTGACTGCAGCAAAGCGTAAGCAGGTTTGGCGGCCAGCTTACCGGCAACTTTGCTAACAGTGTCCCGCAAGGCTTCGGGTTCGACAATTTTGGTCACCATGCCAAACTGATAGGCTTCCTGAGCACCAAAGGGTTCACCCAGTAATAACCATTCGCTGGCACGACGCCGGCCTGCCATTCGCGGCAGGATATAACTCGATGCATATTCAGGCACCAAACCCAGATTAATAAAAGGCATTACGAACTGGGCTTCGCCGTGGGTATACACGAAATCACAATGTAACAGCATGGTGGTACCAATGCCAACAGCCTTGCCGGAAACTTCGGCGACTACCGTTTTTTTACAGTTGAGCAGCGCATTCATAAAGCTGACGGTTTCTGCGAGATGGGGCTCAGCGCCGTGATTGGCAAATCCGGCGATTTCGTTGCCGGCACAGAACACGTCACCTTCAGCACGAATAATCACCACTTTACAGCTCTCGGTTTGGTTAACCTCAACCAGGGCGTCTGCAATGGTCTGATACATTTCACGGGTCAGGGCATTTTTCTTTTCCGGACGGTTTAAGGTGATGGTGGTAATGGCATCCTGGGTTTCGATAAGAATATTGCTCATTATGGTCTCCGACTCTTTATTGGGCTTCGTAGGGCATTTTCGTTATGATAGCGCCCCAGCCTTTTGATCAACAATAAATTCCAATGATAGTTGCGCTACCAGTAAAACCACAGTTTAGTCTCGGCCCGTTAATTCTGGCCATTGTTTGCATTGCCTTCTTTTTTGCCGGTCAGTCGATGACCGATCTGCTGGCCTATGACCGTTATGCGTTGCAAAGCATGGAAACCTGGCGCCTGATCAGTGGCAACCTCATCCACACCAACGGCTACCATCTGTTATTAAACCTGGTTGGCCTGGCCTTACTGTGGGCGCTGCATGGCGAGCATTATCGCCCGGTCACCTTTTTAAAGTTGTTTATCTGGTGTGGGTTGGGTACCAGCCTGGGCATTTACTTTCTGTCGCCGCAATTAATCTGGTATGTTGGTCTTTCTGGTGCCTTACACGGCATTTTTGTGTGGGGAGCCTTTATGGATATTTTAAATAAAGTCCGCTCCGGCTGGTTATTACTGGCCGGTGTTGCTGCGAAGCTGCTGTTTGAACAGTTGCAGGGAAGTAGCGAGGATGTGGCCAGTTTAATTGATGCCAGCGTGGCTGTTGATGCCCATTTATACGGCGCGGTGTGTGGCGTATTGCTGTTTGTCTTAATGTGGGGAAGCAGCCTTGCAGCAGGCTTTATAGCCAGCCGCCGCAAGGCATAACTTAATAGTTAGAGGTTTTCTTCGAATAGCCCGTAAATTCGACGGTATTCATCCAGCCACGAACTGGGCTGCACAAAACCGTGCGGCTCTACCGGGTAGATAGCCGTTTCAAAGTCGGTTTTCTCCAGCTCGATCAGGCGTTGCACCAGGCGCACCACATCCACAAAGAATACGTTGTTATCCACCATAGGCGCGTTTATCAGCAGCGGTTTTTGCAACCCTTCGGCAAAGTAAATTGGCGAGCTTTTGCGATAAGCAATGGGATCAACATCCGGTGTATTGAGGATATTAGAGGTGTAGCCGTGGTTATAATGCGCCCAGTCAGACACCGGGCGTAGCGCCGCACCGGCCTGGAACAGATCCGGAGCATTAAACATCGCCATAAAGGTAAGGAAGCCACCATAAGAGCCACCATAGGTGCCAATACGATTGCGATCCACGTTGGCATTCTCTACCAGCCAGTTTACGCCATCACGCAGGTCTTCCAGCTCCGGCGTGCCCATTTGACGATAGATAGCAGTCCGCCAGTCGCGACCGTAGCCACGGGAGGCGCGGTAGTCCATATCCAGTACTACGTAGCCTTGTTTAACCAGGAAGCTGTGGAACATAAATTCGCGGAAATAACCAGACCAACCCAAGTGGGAGTTCTGCAGATAGCCTGCCCCGTGGTTAAACACTACAGCCCGGCGTGGCTCACCTTCGGTATAACCTTCCGGTAAATACACCCGTGCATAAATCGGCTGATCCGTATGGCTGGAATCAATCGCCACCACCTGCGGTGCTACCCAGGGCTTGGCAAGAAAAGCTTCGCTAATGGTGTGAGTCAGTCGCTGCGGGGCCTGATCACCGTTTACGGTCACTGAATATAACTCCGGTGGACGGGTTACCGTAGAATGGGTAAGCAGCAGGGTTTGTTCATCCGGGCTCAGCACATAATCGGTCAGACCGTTAAGGTCAGTCAATGCCTGATGCTCGCCGGTTTGAGTATTGACCCGATAAATTTCATAAATGCCAGGGTGCTTTTTATTGGCTTTAAAATACACATACTGGTCGTCTTCGGTCACAGTTAAGCTATCTACCACATACTGACCACTGGTAAGTGCCTTGGGGGCCTCCCCTGGTTGTTGCAGATACAGGTGGCTGTATCCGGACTTCTCTGACTGATAGAACAGCGTATGGGAATGATTCAGCCAGCCAAACTGGTTGTGGTGGTAGTTGATCCACGCATCATCGTGTTGGCGCAGCTGGGTTACCAGCTTCCTGGCCGCCAGATCAACGGTAACAATCCAGCTGTCTTTGTTGTCCCAGGCTTCCAGGATCATAGCTACCTGAGAACCATCCTGATGCCAGCGGATCGACGGGCCGCTTCGCGACCAGCTGTTAAGCAGGCCGATTGCACGAGGCAACCGGTTATCCGTGTACTCCTCGCCACGGGCGGCGGCATTCTCGCGCTTTACATCGGCCAGTACATCTTCGTTGTAGCCGGGTAAACCCACATACGAGAGTTCGTGTTTGGCTCCTGTGGCCACATCAACCAGCCAGGTGGTTTGCGTTACCGGCTTGGCATCAGCAACCCGCTGACGCACACTGATTGCGGCAATGCGACCATCTTCCTGAATATAATGCGGCATAATGTCCGAGTCATCACGGCTACTGCCTTTTTTGGTGGTCACAATGATCGCATGTTTACCACTGGGCGATAACTCCGCGGCGACCAAACGCTCACTGTCATCAAAATACACCGGCGCCGGTGCAACTGCCGGGCTATGCGCGCGCATCACCTGCTCCTGAGCGAACTTATCGCTGCGATTTTTGCGTTGTACCTGAATGTACTGGATCAGCGACTGCTGTTCAGCAGCAACAAAATCTTTAGGTGGTTTGTTGGCGCTAGGCACATCAGCAAACTCCCAGCTCAGCAGTTTTTCCTGCTGACCGCTGGTTAGATCAATAGCGATGTAGGTATTGTATAACCGCGCAAATAACCGGTTATCGGTTAAAAAGCCGATATTGCTCAGCGGCTGACCATAGGTTACCCGGACAATCTCACCATCAGGCATTTGCACAAACACGCTGTCTTCGTATTTCCAGGCGGTGTATTGACCGTCACGGCTGGTGGCCTTTTCATCAGACTTGTATTTGTGTAGCACCTCAGGCGCAACTTTTACCGACTCGCCCTGCTCGTTAATTCGAAACACATCATAGAGCTGGGTATCTTCCTGCTTGCGGGAATAAACCACGCTGCCATCCAGGCCAAACCCCGGACTCTGCGGCTGGCGACCAAGCCACTTTGGGTCGGCCATAATCTGCTCGAGGGTAATACTGTCATTTACCAGCGTTGCCTGTGGAGCCTCGGGTTTAATCACCCTGGCAAACTGACTAACATTGGTGATGGGTTCTGTCGTAACGGCTTCCGGCGCGGTACTGTCGCAGGCTGCAACTACAACACTCAAGCCCAGTAAAACACTGCTTTTAATTAGAGTATGTCGCATATTATTATTTACTTCGTTATAAATTCGTGCCCATTATAGCCAGCTATCTATGCGGGAAGTAGACATTTGTCCTTGTTTTTCACACGCTGGTCTCGTTAAGCGTACTACGGATAAATTGATCCAACCTACCCGCCCGGACAGTATTGGTGTTAACCCCTAACAACAGGAATAAAGCAATGAAAAAACTAGTTGGCGCATTGTTATTCAGTACGCTTCCTTTATTCGCGCAGGCAAACAGCTGCCCTGACGTATTAAAGTTCATGAAACGTAAACTCAATTCTCAGGAAACCGTAAATTTGTGCAGCGAATACCAGGGCAAAACCCTGTTGATTGTTAACACTGCCAGTTACTGTGGCTTTACTCCACAGTTTGAAGGCCTTGAAGCTATGTATGATGAGCTGAAGGACGACGATTTTGTGGTACTGGGCTTTCCATCCCACGATTTTAATCAGGAAGACGACGACGAAGGTAAAACCGCCGAACTTTGCGAGTTAACCTACGGTGTGGAATTCCCGATGTTTGAGCCGACCCATGTGAAGGGTGATGATGCCGATCCGCTGTATCGCATCCTGGCCAAAGCCACCGGTGAGGAGCCAAGCTGGAACTTCAATAAGTATCTGGTAGATAAGAACGGTAAAATCGTTAAGCACTACAAGAGCTCAGTAAAACCTTCTGATAAAGAACTACGCGGTGACGTTGAAAAAGCATTAGCCATGTAATTTTCTACGCGCATAAAAAAAGCCCCGCAAACTGCGGGGCTAATATGCACACTCAACTTGGAACACACTTAAACAATCGGGGGTTCACACATTAAAACCCGTAATTGCTAGTTGCATAGAGTTAGTCCCTCGCATTGATCTAAAGTTCAAACTTTTTCACAAATTGTTGCAAATATTTTTGTCTTCTTTGTTTGAATAATCAGCCCTACTTTCCTCACTCATTGTAAAAACGAATTATTACAAGGTATTAAAGCCGCCAACGATTAATTGCAGAGACAAAAAAGCCTGCGAAATGCAGGCTTTTTAATGCGTAATACGTGGTACTTGCGCTTAAAACTTTGCCAGCGCCTGGTCAAAGTCAGCCACCAGGTCGTCGGTATCTTCAATCCCCACCGACATTCTAATCATTGTTTCGGTAATGCCCATGCGCGCTCGCTCCCGCTGCCCATTCTCAAAGAATATGGTAGAGGCCACTGGCAGTGCCAGAGTGCGCGTATCACCAAGGTGAGTGGCTGATAGCACTAACTTAAGCTCATCCAGGAATTCGCAAGGATCGATACCAGGCACCAAATCAAAGCTCAGGATCGCACCATAACTACCCAATTGTTCACGAGCTACATAGTGTTGCGGATGATTAGAAAGGCCAGGGTAATACACTCGCTCAATCTTATCCTGACTTTCCAGATAGGTGGCCAGTTTCATGGCATTTTCAGTACTACGCGCCATACGCAGCGACAGGGTTTCAATGCCTACCGAGATAAGGTGCGCCGATTGCGCTGCCAGCGTAGCGCCGAGATCGCGCAGCCCTTTTTTGCGAATTTGGGTGATCCCCCACATCCGCTCATCGGCAACCTGATAGGCCGGTTTAATATTGCTAAATGACGTCCAGTCATAATTGCCCATATCCGTCACCGCACCGCCGAGCACGTGGCCATGGCCACCGTGATATTTGGTGAGCGAGCTCAGCACCAGAGAAACTTTCATGGCTTTGGCATCGAACGCTGGTGGCGGTGTCATGGTGTTATCTACCATAAACAGCAGCTTTTGTTCTTCACACCACTTACCAATAGCCCGTAAATCGGCTACCTGAGTAACCGGATTAGCGATGGTCTCGGTAAATACCGCGCGGGTGTTGTTTTGTTTCGCCGCAATCACATCCTGAATAGAGGTTACATCAACAAAGGTGAGTTCAACGCCTAAATCCATCAGCGTGTCTAAGAAACTGCGGGTATTGCCAAACAAATACTGACTCACAATTAAGTGATCGCCTGCTTTAAACAGCGACAGCATGGTACTGGTGATTGCAGCCATGCCGGTGGCAAAACAGGCTGTTGCAATGCCGCCTTCCATATCAGCAATAATGGTTTGCAGCGCAGCCATTGAGCCTGATGAGGAGCGTCCGTAAACGTGGCCCATTTTTTTGCCCTGAAAAACATCTACCAGATCTTGCGTTTTTTCAAATTCGAATAAGACAGCGTTGGTGGTACTGGTATGTACGGCACCATCGGCCGGATGATTTAGCTGTCTGTCGGCATGTACTTGACGAGTGGTCACTCCCGGTTTGGTCACGCGTTGGGCTCCGTAATTGTTTGCTGCGGGTATTTAGCGGTGACGGTGCGGTAAAAACTGTATACCGACTCCATCGACACCGTTACATCTTTGGATACTGTAAGGACGGGCCCGAAAACCAGCGTTTTCTGTTGATAATCAAGGCCGACACACTGAATGGGAATTCTAGCGGTTTGTGCAATGTAAAGAAAGCCGCTTTTCCACGGATACACGGCTTTTCGCGTTCCTTCCGGTGCCAGCGCCAGCAGTAACTGTTCTGAACGGCTAATTCGCCCGGCCACTTCCCCCACTACGCCATGGGCTTTACTTCTGTCCACGGCGATACCACCTAAGCGGCGCATCAGGCCGCCTAAGGGTCCTTCAAACAAGGTATGTTTGCCTAAAAACGCCACATCCAGACCGAGCGCAAGTTTACACATCACACCAATAATGAAATCCCAGTTAGATGTATGCGGACCAACGGCCAGCACCATTTTAGGGTGATTAGCCAGGCTGCCTTGCACTGTCCAGCCCAGCTTATCCAGCCACCACCGGCAACATTTACCCCACATGCCAACCGGGTATTGTGGGACTGTTTCTGGTAATGGCGCTTTGAATGACTGCATATTCCGCCACCAATCGGTTATTCTGTTATCGGTAATTGTAACTGCTACGGAGTGCGCCACCAAAGCTATGTGTATTATTTTTGTTGCCGTTGAACAGCACAAAGACTATCCGCTGATTATTGCTGCTAATCGCGATGAGTTTTATCAGCGCCCTACCCAGCCAAGCCATTGGTGGGATGCGCCAGAAACAATACTGGCCGGCAAGGATTTACAGGCCGGTGGAAGTTGGATGGGAGTCCACCGTAATGGCGATATTGCTGCATTGACCAATATTCGCAATCCTGCCCGTGAGCAAACTCAAGCTCGCAGCCGAGGTGAGCTGGTGGTCAACTATCTCTCTCGCACCATCAGCGAAGCGCAATTTGAACAGCAGCTTAGCGACAGTCGCGAAGCCTATAACGGCTATAATTTACTGTACGGCAATGTTACCCGCCTGCAGGTGTATAACAATCACACCAACCATTTTACGCCGCTGGCTACGGGCTTTCACGGCCTTTCCAACAGTGCACTCAATACGCCCTGGCCAAAAGTAAGGCGCGGCGTAACCAGGTTGCAGGAATACATCAGTTCGGCGACCACCCTTAACAAGGACGCCCTGTTTAACTTACTTCAGGATAATACCCCGGCTGCGCAACACGAACTGCCGGATACCGGCGTACCGCTTGAATGGGAGCAGCGCCTGTCGTCTATCTTTATTGCCTCACCAGAATACGGCACGCGCAGTTCTACCCTGCTACTAATTAATCATCGCCGTGAAGTCACCTGGATTGAGCAGGAATATGAACACGGCAAAAAGGTAGCCCAGCCCCGTGAGTTTCAGTGGAAAATTGTGCAGGAATAAGCGCTTTTCTATTCGAATTTGCAGCAGTTGATGGCATAATGCGCAGCCCGACTGGTTAACTCCCGAGCCAGCGGAAGATGATGAAGTGGTCTGACTGATAACAGTGTTGAGCAACAACACACGACCACCGTTGTTTGAGTTTGTGAAAGCCCAGGACTGTTCATAAACTTAGTAAACCGATTCCTGTACATTTTAGAGGACATAACGTGTTTGAAGTGCTACCCCAACTTGCCCCGGATCCGATTCTTGGTTTGTCTGCTGCGTTTAAGCAAGATACCAACCCTAATAAAATAGACTTAGGTGTTGGCGTTTATAAAGACGAGCAAGGCAACACCCCTATTTTATCTGCGGTAGCCAAAGCGCAAACCATTTTACTTGAGCGCGAAAAGTCAAAAACCTATATAACCCCACAGGGTGTACAGGGTTTTATCGACGGCATGCTGGGCCTAATCCTGGGTGAAAAAAGCCCGGTATTAATGGCTGATCGCGTAGCTGCGGTGCAAGCGCCTGGTGGTTGCGGCTCATTACGCATTCTTGCCGAGTTGCTGACTCGCGTAAATAAAGACACTAAAGTCTGGATAAGCGATCCGACCTGGGCTAACCATATCCCGTTAATGGGCAATGCCGGTTTAAGCCTGGAAACTTACCCCTACTTCGACAAAGCCACTGCTTCAATTCGCTTTGACGCGATGATGGACACGCTGCGCAAAGTTGAAAAAGGCGACGTGGTATTACTGCACGGTTGCTGCCACAACCCAACCGGTGCCGACCTCACCAAAGAGCAATGGCAACAAGTGGTTGAAGTAGCTAAAGAACGTGAATTCCTGCCGTTCGTAGACCTGGCTTATCAGGGCTTTGGTGATGGCCTGGAAGAAGATGCCTACGGTGTTCGTCTGCTGTGTGAAAACCTGCCGGAAGTGATCATCGCCGCCTCGTGCAGCAAAAACTTCGGTCTGTACCGTGAACGTGTCGGCTTAGCGGCAATTGTTACCGCAGACAGCGCGACTAAGAAAATCGCCCAGGCGCAAATTCAGTCGGTTGCCCGTGGTATGTACTCTATGCCACCAAGCTACGGCGGTGCTCTGGTAGACATCATCTTATCCGACGTTGCCCTTAAGCAAGAGTGGGAAACCGAAGTTAACGAGATGCGTAACCGCATGTCTACCCTGCGTAGCCTGTTAGTTGAAAAACTGACCGCTAATGGCGCACAAAAAGATTTCAGCTTTGTAAACAATCAGAAAGGTATGTTTTCGTTCCTGTGTATCACCCCGGAACAAGTACAGAAAATGCGTAATGAACACAGCGTTTACTTTGTTGATTCCAGCCGCGTTAACGTAGCAGGCATCAGCCAGGCAAACATCGACGATCTGGCCAAAGCTATGGTAGCTGTGATTAACAGCTAATCAAGCTGCTAAACGGTATTACAAAAAAGCCCTGGCTTCTCAGTCAGGGCTTTTTTATGTGACCGGTCGCGAAGCGACAGAACATTAAATCTCGAGAATAAATCTCGGACAGTCACTCACCATCCAAGTACAGAAAGCTAGCAGAAAGCTAGCAGAAAGCTAGGACAGTCGTTTTCCATCCCTATATACAGTTGGTATTTATCTCAACTACAGCACAATAGATATACCCGTTGCTTCGCTTGGATAAATGGATGCCCAGACCTCGTAAATGCCTGATTAGTCTCTCTGATACGCCCTACTACCACTGCGTTTCTCGATGTGTACGTCGTGCTTATCTCTGTGGCGAAGATAAAGTTTCAGGAAGAAGCTACGAGCATCGTCGTCAATGGCTCGAAGACCGCTTGATGTTGTTGGCTGAAGTATTTTGTGTGGATGTCTGCGCATTTGCGATAATGAGCAATCATACACATGTGGTCTTGCGTATAAACAAGCAGAAAGCCGATGCCTTATCGACTACAGAAATAATCCAGCGATGGCATAAAATGTTTAAAGGGATGTTGTTATCTCAACGATTTCTTGATCCTGAGCAAGGTAAAAGTTTAACAGAGGCTGAAACCGCTACCGTAATTGCAGTTGCAGAAGTCTATCGACGTCGCCTTTATGATATTAGCTGGTTCATGCGTTTACTCAATGAATATATTGCAAGGCAGGCCAATAAAGAAGATGACTGCACCGGGCATTTCTGGGAAGGGCGTTTCAAATCACAAGCTTTGTTAGACGACGCTGCATTAGCGGCTTGTATGGTCTATGTTGATTTGAATCCGATTCGAGCGGGTATTTCGAAAACGCCTGAGACTTCAAACCATACCAGCATTCAACAACGTATCAATGCGGCTAAATTCAACAAACAACCTAAACTACTTTTCCCCTTTACAGGTAATATCAGAGCCAATATGCCCGATGGTTTACCCTTTCAACTTCAGGATTACCTGGCACTAGTGGAATTCTCAGGTCGGCATTATCATCCGCAAAAGCGAGGGAAAATTGAAGATACCGCTTCCCCTATCCTTACCAGGACAGGATTAGAACTGGCTGACTGGCAAACCATGATATCGGGCATAGAAACAGAATTTCATACTTCTATTAGCATCGAAAAGTTAAATCGAATTCTCGGTAGAAAGAACAAGTACAATTCGGCTTAGACTGAAAGCTTTTCTTACACTAAATCAAATCTCTACTTTTCAAGACTACCTGGCCTATCAGAAGCCATAAATAGACCCGTATCATCCATCTCATATGAAGTTGTTGGAATAGCTATCGATAAGCCTATCCCATTTGCAAACCCAATAGCATTTTTTAAGGACCGATAAGAAAACACCCCCGAATAATCGAATCATTACGCGTTTTTATTTTAAATGCCTGTCCAAGTTTTGAGTTAGTGCCTGTCCAAGTTTTGAATCAAGGATTTCCCACGCATCATCTGTTAACATCGTTCTTGGCATAGCAACATTACGGTTAATTATTTTTGGCGAAACAATTATACCTCGTTGCTATGCCGGCTGCTTTTCATACAAAGATCAACAACCTCTAGCGATAAATCGAATGAGTCAATACTTTTATTTTTCAGTTAAAGTGCCTGTCCAGTATTTTTGTACAAAGAATCGAATTATTGCGCATTCATATTTTTAAATGAGTGCCTAAGTGAGTGCCTGTCCACTATTCTCACTCTCAGCCTGGTACTCGCGTCCGGGATACCGAATACCGTATCGTTAAACAGTGCGTTTACGCTTTCAGCCTGTGCTTTGTCGCGATAGTAATAATAAACACTGCTAATCACAAAGATAACAAAGGCGATGCCAAGCCTGGTCAACTGTTGTTGCTTTGAGACTTCCCTGCGCATTCTAACTCACTATTCATAACCTGTAAGGAAGCTGAAATCACGACTGATCGGTCAGACGCTCAAATAAAAACTGTTTAAAGAGTACCCCAACCGCTTTCAGGGAGTCATTTAAACGATGATCGCCAGGTATCAGATGTAGCGTGATATTAAGCTGTTTAGCGAAGTTTAAAATATTCTCCGCAGGAATGATTTCGTCCTGCCAGCCGTGAACGCAGGTTACCGGACAAGAGACCGGATAGGATTGTACCTTGTAGCCAGGCATTGCTACGGCCGGCGCCAGCAAAAACACTCCGCGTACTTTATGCTGTAAAGCCGTAACCAAAGACACATAACCGCCCATGCTGGAACCCACCAGTAACACTTCGGGATCGTCCTTGGGGATAGATTGCATCAGCCTTTCTACCCTTTTTTCCGGATCCAGGGTGTCGCTGTAGTCAATACTTTGGATCTGACAGCCCATTTCTTCAGCGATGTTTGCCAGAAACCGTATTTTGGTTCCCCACGGGCCACTTTCTTTACCGTGTGAAAAGATAACTTTCACGCACAACTCCTTATCTAGAAGCGTGATTATCCGATATTACGGATAAATAACAATGGTATTTATCTTACATTATACGGTTTTAGTAACAAATTTATGAAACCCAGCCTCAGGCAGCGGTAGCCCAACCTTTTAAGTAGTGACATTGCACCAGTGACTGTAATTTCTTGCAGGCCTTCACGTACTTGCTATCCCGCTGGTAGTAAACCTGCTCAATAATCTGGCCGTTTTCGTCAATCAAAAAGCTGGCTAAGCGGGCCTTACGGTGAGGCAGGTAAAACTGGTGCAGCGATAACCGGCGGCTCACCGGCAAATTGGCAATGATCTGATAAAAACAAAACGGCAGCTTCATAGTGGTGGCGCGGCTGTCACCGCCGTAAAGATCCAGTACCTGCTGAAAAGCGTCATGCCCCTCGCCCACTGAAATACCAAAGCGTTCAATTAAGTTATCAATTGTTTTTAAACCTGTGTTCATCACAATACCCTCAAATACTGTATAGCTAAACAGTACTGTATAATTTATCAGCATTCAAGCTTTTTGTGATTTATTTTAAACCGGTTTATTTTAAACAGAGTGATTTTGCAGACTACAGCCTGAATTAAAAACGCCGGTCAGGTTTCCCTGCCGGCGTTTGTTTAACTACCAATTGCGGCACACCTGGTGCGCCCGTAGCGACTATTTGGAAATCATCCCTTCAGATGGCTCAGTAGCCAGTGCCGAGCGCTTATTTCTGGTCAGGCCATTTTTAATGTCATCCAGAATAACGTACAACGCAGGCACCAATAGTAAGGTGATCACCGTGGCAAACAAGATCCCAAACGCCAGGGATATGGCCATGGGGATAACCACCTGCGCCTGCAAACTGCGTTCAAACATTATCGGTACCAGGCCCATGAAGGTGGTCAGAGAGGTAAGAATAATCGCTCTGAACCGCTGCGTACCTGCACTAATTGCCGCATCCATCAGGCGGTGGCCCTCCTGACGTGCGCGGTTAACAAAATCAACCATGATCAGGCTGTCGTTAACCACCACGCCCGAGAGCGCGATAATGCCGCAAATCGACAATACACTGACTGCATGGCCCAGCATCAGGTGGCCCAGTATTGCCCCTACGATACCAAAAGGGATCACCGACATAATGATCAACGGTTGCGTATAAGAGCGTAACGGAATCGCTAACAATGCATAAATTGCAAAAAGAGCAAACAATAACCCCTGGGCGAGCGATGTCATGGCTTCCATTTGTTCACGGGAGTTACCTTGCAGCTTAAACTCTACCCGCGGGTACTTTTTCATGATTTCCGGAATTACCCGGGTGATCATTTCCATGGTGACTTCGTTAGGCTCAGCAATGTCTTTATCAACCGCTGCCGAAACTGTTACCGAACGCTGACCGTCAACCCGGATGATTGAATCGTACCCTTTACCCAGTTCGATATCAGCCACCTGTTCAAACGGCACATCCTGGCCCGCCGGCGAACGCACCCGCATGGTTTCCAGATGGCCAATGGAGTTACGTTCTTCCTTGGGATAACGCACCATCACCTTAACTTCTTCGTCGTCACGCTGTACGCGCTGAACTTCGGCACCATAAAAACCGTAACGTACCTGCTGCCCTAATTGCTGTAGGGTAATACCAAGGGCTTCTGCCTGCGGTTTTAACTGTAACTGAATTTCATCGGCGCCACCGGCGAAGGTATCGTTAATATCAGACACCCCGTTATACTCGGCCAGTGCAGCTTTAACGTCCTTACTGATGAGTTCGAGTTGAGTAGTATCACTGGAACTGAATTCAAAGCTTAAGTCAGAGCCGCCACCAGGGCCACCCGGAGCATTAAAGTTCAAGGTTTTCACGCCGGGAATTTCCGGCATAAACTCACGCCAGCGACGCTGAATTTCGGTATCGGTAACCTCCCGTGATTCACCTTTACTCAATTCGGCGAACACCTGGCCACCCAGCGAACCCTGATCGAAGGCTACCGCGTGGCTGATCACTCCTGAACCGGTCTCCCGAGTGAGCTGTTCATCCATCCGATACATTGCATCGAGTAAGGTGTCCAGCGCTTTATCACGTTGCGACAGTGATGAACCCGGTTCCAGCTCCACCGAAGCCATAACAAAGTCACTTGGAATGGTGGGGAAGAAAACGAACCGCACCCAGTCGCCCTTAAACATGCCGTAGGTTAAGATCAGCATGCTGACAAACGCGGCTAGTGTCACATAGCGGGCTTTTACCGCTTTAACCAAAAACGGCGCGTAAATGTTTTTAATAAACGATTTAATGCCTTCACTAAAGAAATCACGGAAGCGTTGAAAACGGTTAGCTTTAGCCGGATCGTAAGGTTTGAGGCGCATATGCGCCAAGTGAGCCGGCAGAATAAGCTTCGACTCGATAAGTGAAAAAGTCAGGCACACAATGACTACCAGTCCAATGGTTTTCCATATCACCCCAAACGGACCAGACACCATCAGCATCGGCGAAAAAGCGGCAATGGTGGTAAGTACCCCGAAGGTGGCTGGCATGGCAACCTTTTTTACACCGGCAATCACATTATCTGTGCTGTGCCCTTTGGCATCGATTTCTGAATAAGCCGACTCCCCCATAATAATGGCATCATCCACCACTATCCCCAGCACCAGAATAAAGGCAAACAAGCTGAGCATATTAATAGATACACCCAGGCCTTCCATGGGCAATACCAGCAACGTGCCTAAAAAGCACACTGGCAGCCCGACCATTACCCAGAACGCCAGTTTAATTTTAAGAAACAGTGACAGTACCAAAAATACCAGCACCCCACCCCAGAACATGTTTTCCAGCATCATGTTAAGGCGGTCGGCCAGGTAGAACGACGAATCGCCCCAGGCATCAGCTTTAATATGCGCCGGAAAGTCCTTTTTATTTTTCTCCAGGTACTGATTCACTTCTTTAGATATTTCCAGCGCATTTTGGTCGCCCACGGCTTTTACCCGCACGTTAACCGCCGGCTGGTTATCAAACATGGCATACTGGGGATCTTCTACAAAGCCGTCATCAATGGTGGCAATGTCCCCCAGCGTCAGGCGCGAACCGTCAGCGCGGGTTAACAGCACAATCTGCGCAAACTCCCAGCCAGTGTATGCCTGGCCTTTAGTCCGCAGCAGAATATTGCCGTTATCCGACTTGATTGCGCCACCGGGTAAATCCACCGACGATTGACGTATGGCATTCACCACTTCAGAAAAGGTTAAATCGTATTTCTGCAGCGTGTATTCGGACATTTCGATAGAAATTTCATAGTCGCGATCGCCCACCACCTGAACACTGGAAATGCCCGGCAAGTTGGCTACGTCGTCACGCAGGTTTTTAGCGAACTCCTTTAATTCCCGTTCGCTGGCATCGCCGTACACGGCAATCCACAGTACATCCTGCTGGAACTTGGTGCGATAAACTATAGGCTTCTCGGTGTTACCGGGGAAACTGGGAATGGCGTCGACCTGAGACTTTACCTCATCGAGGACCACCTGAACGTCGTAGTCTTCTTCTACTTCGATAGTAACCGAGCCCATCCCTTCGGTGGCAGTCGAGGTGATCTGTTTAATGCCGTCGAGATCTTTAATCGCATCTTCAACTTTTAACAGAACACCTTCTTCTACTTCCTGTGGCGCAGCGCCGAGATAAGGCACCCGCACCGAAATGATGTTCACCTCAAAATTAGGAAACACCTGCTTTTGAATACCGAAAGCCCCAAATACACCGCCGATGAGCAAAATCCACATCAGCAGGTTGGCCGCCACGCTGTTGCGGGCAAACCAGGCTATCAGGCCTTTATGCGTGTTATATGCTTGCATGACTTATGCTCCGGTATCTAACGCAGCATCTTCATCGGCTACGTCCTGTTCTGCAGGATCCTGCTCAGGCAAACGCACCGGCATGCCATTATACGGATTAGGAACAGCGCTACGTACCACCTTGTCACCATCGCTCAGACCGGCCGAGATATAAACCGATTCAGGGCTGGAACGGGCAATGTCTACCTGTTTTATTTGCAGTTCGTTATTCTCGTCGGCTACCAGAACGGTGCCATCAAGGCGCAGTAAGCTGCGTGGGATCACAATTAATGAGCGTGCGTCTGTCCCGCTAATTACGGCCTGTACAAACTGGCCAAAGCGCAGTGGAACATTAAACTCGCTGTTATCCCGCAGGTACGGATCGCGTACTTCTACTACTGCGTAAATCAACCGATTAGTGGTATCCAACACGCCTTCACTACGCACCAGCGTGCCCTGCCACTGCTGAAACTTACCGCCTACCATGGCGCTCAGCGTAACCGGATTGCGGTGGGAAATACCGCTTTCAAGATCAATAAAGGCCAAATCCGCATCAGTAAGCGGTAAGCGCACTTCGGCCACCTCGGTAGAATAAAGCTCGCCCACCAGGGCGCCGGTACCTACAAACTGGCCCAGATCGGCGTTACGCTCAATCACAATGCCATCATAGGGGGCAATGACCTGAGTCCGGTCGAGATTGCGCTGTGCTCTGGCAAGCTTGGCTTTAGCGGCTTTTACATTGGCCTGTTCTTTGGCCAGTTGTGGTTTACGCAGGCCAAGTTCAGGCGGTACTACGCCATTTACCGAACGCCATTCTTCTGCGGCCACTTTGCCGCGGGCTATTTCTTCCTGCAGGGCTGCTTCGGCCTGAGCCAGCTCGGCCTCGGCCAGGCTCAGATCAGTTTGATAATCGTCTTGTTCCAGGGTAAGCAGCACGTCGCCTTTGTTAAAAAAACCACCCACCACAAAATTGTCGGCTATCTCCACAACCCGGCCACTCACCTGGGTGGCAATGCTGGTTTTGTGCTTGGGCTGGACATTGCCCTGGCTGGTGACTGTAAACTCCACATGCTCGGTGTACACCGGCTGTGCATCAACTAAAAACGCCAGCTCTTCTACTACTTTTTTCTCCGGCGGTTTTTTCGACAGGATCATAATACCGGCTGCGATAAGCGCCAGGCCCAGTAATAAAATCGGCAGCGCCGACCTGATTAAAGACGATAACTTCATTAATGTGCCACTCTGGTTGTCTGCTGATCTACGCCAGCCTGCTAAACATAAACTTGTCTAACGGTAATATTACGAAGTAAGCCACGTAAACGCTTTATATCTTTTGTTAATAAATGTGTCGATTTATCAAGATGTTTATTGCAAAGGTAAATTTTGATTTTATTAATCAGTATCACCGTTAATTTGTGACCACATTTCGAACAAAACCGCTTGAAACGGTGATTATTTGAGCGTAACTTGTAATTTAATTACAGATTGTTGAGCTGGAGAGAAAACAATGAGTCTGAAGAAACAATATTTAAAATCTAAACCAATCTGCAAAGTAACTTTCAAGTTAAAGGCCAGTGAAGCCAATAATGCCGACACTGCCAAGCTGCTAGGCGATTTTAATGCGTGGGATATCCAGGCTGAACCAATGAAAAAGCTTAAGAACGGCGATTTTACCCAAACGGTAAACCTGCCTGCGGAAGCGGAATACCAGTTCCGTTATTTGCTCGATGACGAAAATTGGGAAAACGACTGGGAAGCCGATGCTTACTCGCCTTCACCGGTGAGTTTTGACGATAATTCAGTGGTTCGGGTATAGCGAAAAGCGCCCGGCAGACAACCTGCCTGCCGGGCGTATTTAACTGGCTCAGCCCTTAGCTGCCCAGCGCGCTTTCGATTTCCGGTAAGGCATCAAACAGGTCTGCTACCAAACCGTAGTCCGCTACCTGAAAAATAGGCGCTTCCGGATCCTTGTTGATGGCGACAATCACTTTTGAGTCCTTCATACCCGCTAAGTGCTGGATAGCGCCGGATATGCCTACCGCTATATAAAGCTGTGGCGCAACAATCTTACCGGTTTGCCCTACCTGCATATCGTTAGGTACAAACCCGGCATCGACGGCCGCCCGGCTTGCCCCTACGGCAGCTCCAAGCTGGTCGGCTATCCGCTCCAGCATGGCAAAGTGCTCACCATCCTTCATACCGCGTCCACCGGAGATAACAATGTCTGCCGCCGTCAGTTCAGGGCGATCTGACTTGGTCATTTCGTCACTTTCAAAGGTTACCTGAGTGTTTTCGATTACCGTTGCTAGAGTCTCAACTGAAACACTGTCCCCCTCTTGTGCTGCATCAAAGGCCGAGGCCCGAACCGTAACTACCTTAACGGCATCGCTACTTTGCACTGTTGCGATAGCGTTACCGGCATATATAGGTCGCACAAAGGTATCTTGGCTTTCGATGCCAATGATATCAGATAGCTGCACCACATCGAGTAACGCCGCCACCCGTGGCATAAAGTTCTTACCGGTAGTGGTAGCCGCCGCCAGAATATGAGTATAACCCTCTGCGATATCGAGTACTAAATCGGCGGTGTTCTCAGCAAGCTGATGTGCGTAGGCCGGATTGTCTGCCAGCATGACACGTTTTACGCCGGCAATAGTAGCTGCCTGCTCGGCTACTGCCGCGCAATCTAATCCGGCTACCAGAATATGGATATCGTCACCAAGCTGTGTGGCAGCTGTTACCAGTTTGTGCGTTTCCGATTTAAGGTGTTTATTATCATGCTCTGCGTAAATCAGTATGCTCATGAGATCACCTTTGCTTCTTCGCGAAGTTTTGCCATCAGTTCAGCCACTGTCTCAACTTTAACACCTGCACTTCTGGCCGGTGGAGGCGTTACTTTCAAGGTTGTTACCCGTGGGGTAATGTCCACGCCCAGTTCGTCGGTACTCATTACCGCCAGCGGTTTACGTTTAGCTTTCATGATATCCGGCAATTTGGCATAGCGTGGTTCATTTAAGCGTAAATCGGTAGACACCACTGCAGGCATGCTGAGTTTCAGGGTTTGCAATCCACCGTCGATTTCGCGGGTCACTTTCAGGCTGTCGTCACCCTCTACTTCCACCGCCGAGGCAAAGGTCGCCTGGGGCATTTTGGTTAATGCTGCCAGCATCTGACCGGTCTGATTATTATCAGAATCGATGGCTTGTTTACCAATAATCACCAGGCCCGGTGATTCCTGCTCCACCAGGCGAGCCAGAATCTTGGCAACCTGTAACGACTCAGGAAACGTTTCGCACTCCACATGAATACCGCGGTCTGCACCGAGCGCCATGGCATTTCGGATCTGCTCCTGACATGCCTTAGGGCCAATGCTAACGGCAACAATTTCCGTCGCGATACCTTTTTCCTTTAATCTGACCGCCTCTTCCACTGCTATTTCACAAAAAGGATTCATGGCCATTTTAGCGTTGGTTAAATCCACATCGGATTGATCGGATTTAACCCGCACTTTTACGTTGTAATCGATTACCCGTTTTACCGGCACCAGTATTTTCATATAAGCCTCTTTCATCCTTTACGGTTTAGTCTGCTTAGATCGTGCTCCAATAACTATGGCACTTTAATGACAGCAACTGTCAATTTGACGTAACAACACTTTTGCAACATCTTTAGCATAAAATTTACTTGCAGTTGACGTTAACGTCAACCTGGTTTAGTTTGACGCAACGCAATAAAAGCCATGAAAGTGGCAAATAAGGTTGCCAGTTAACGCCCCTACAGAGAACAATAAAATCAAATCAGAATATGAGGAGAAAGGCCGTGAAAAGAGAATCAATGGAGTTTGACGTTGTGATTGTTGGCGCAGGTCCATCGGGCCTCGCTACCGCTATCCGACTGGCTCAACAGGCTGAGCAGTCGGGCTCTGAGTTATCCATCTGTATCGTCGAGAAAGGTTCGGAAGTCGGTGCTCATATTCTATCCGGTGGCGTGATGGAAAGCGCGGCCCTCAGCGAACTCATTCCCGACTGGCAGGAGAAAGGCGCGCCGCTTAATCAACCGGTAACCGAGGATGCCACGTATCTGTTACGCAGCGAGAGCGCCAGTATTAAGCTGCCGGATCTGATTACGCCTAAAACCATGCATAATAAAGGCAACTATATTGTTTCACTCGGGAATCTGTGTCGCTGGCTTGCCGAGCAGGCCGAAGGCATGGGTATTGAAATATTTCCCGGCTTTGCTGCTGCGGATGTTTTTTATAACGATGATGGCAGCGTGGGCGGCATTATTACCGGCGATATGGGCGTGGCTGCTGATGGCTCTGAAAAAGATAGCTACATGCCGGGTATGTTACTTAAAGCAAAATATACCGTTTTTGCCGAAGGGTGTCGTGGTCATCTGGGTAAAACCCTGATTGAAAAGTTTACCTTGGATAAGAACGCCACAGCGCAACATTATGCCATCGGTTTTAAAGAAATCTGGCAGGTCGATCCGGCAGTACATCAGCCGGGCCTGGTTGTTCACACTGCTGGCTGGCCATTAACGGAAGCCTCCGGAGGCAGTTATTTATATCATGCCGAAAATAATCAAATTTATGTTGGTTTAATTGTTGATTTGAATTACGACAACCCGTATTTAAGTCCCTTCGATGAATTTCAACGCATGAAACATCATCCGCTGTTTGCTCAATATTTAAACGGCGGTGAACGGGTAGCTTATGGTGCGCGAGCCATTACCAAAGGCGGATTTAATTCTTTACCACAAATGGCTTTTCCGGGGGGATGTCTGGTAGGTTGTAATGCCGGAACGTTAAATTTTTCTAAAATTAAAGGCATTCATACGGCAATTAAGTCGGGCAAAATGGCCGCAGAAGTTATTTTTAATCAAATTAATCAGGCGACCAACACAGACTTTTGTACAGAATTTAATCAGGCCTATCAGCAAAGTGATTTAAGAAATGAACTTTTTAAAGGACGGAACTTTGGCCCGGCCCTGCATAAATTTGGCAATTTACTGGGAGGTGCGTTTAATACGCTGGAACAAAATATTTTTAACGGCAATCTTTTTGTGACATTAAAAGATACTGATGCTGACTTTAAAAAATTAAAATCTGCCGCCCAGTGCCAGCCAATAAACTATGAAAAGCCGGATAATAAACTCAGTTTTGATAAATTATCATCGGTGTATTTAGCCAATACCAGTCACGACGAGGACCAACCCTGTCACCTGCAGTTAAAAGACCCGGAAATACCGGTAAAGGTTAATCTGCCAAGTTACGCGGAACCAGCACAACGCTACTGCCCTGCTGGTGTATACGAGATAGTTGAGGGTGACGACAAGCAACCGCAGTTTCAGATTAATGCGGCCAATTGCGTACATTGTAAAACCTGTGACATTAAAGATCCGGCGCAAAATATCCGCTGGGTGGTACCCGAAGGCGCCAGCGGTCCTAATTATCCGAATATGTAATTCGTTTATTGTTTTAAATATAATTTTGAAAAACCACGAGATTAAATTAGAATTGTCATAGTTTTTAAACATAGGCAGATAATTAATGAGTGAGTTTTTAGAAATTTTAACTCATGGACGACGTTTACAAGGTGCCGTAAAGGATTTATCGGTAGAAGAGTTAACGAGTGTTCAGGAAAAGCTGAATAACATTATCGAAAAAAGAAAAGAGCAGGAAGCTGAATTAATTAAAGCCCAGCAGGAGAAACTTGCCAAGCTTGAAGAAATTAAAAAACAAATGGAAGAAGCCGGCATTGATGTAGCCGATTTACAGGATGTGGCAGAAACCAAGCCAAAACGTAAATCCGGTAAAAAACGTCCGGTTAAATATAAAATTACCGTTGATGGTGAAACTGTCGCCTGGACCGGCGTTGGCAGAATGCCGGTAGTATTTAAAGATGCCCTTGCAAAAGGTCAGTCTTTAGAAGATTTCGCAATTTAATCTTTAATAGCGGGGACTCTCCCCGCTTTTTTATTTACATGTCTATATCACTTAATTTTGCGCAGTATCACTGCGAAAAACAAAATGCCCCCTGGGTTGTTTTGATTCATGGTTTGTTTGGTAATCTGGATAATTTAGCCGCACTCAGACGCCACCTTACAGATGCCTTTAATGTCATTGCTATCGACTTACCGGACCACGGTGAATCGCCGTGGGTAGACACCTTTACCCTGGCAGACTGCGTTAGCGCGCTCGTCCGGGTGCTTGATGATCAGCACATTGATAAGTGTCATGTTGTGGGCCATTCGCTGGGTGGCAAAGTAGCCATGCTCACCGCGCTCACCCATCCGGACCGCGTTGATAAACTGGTGCCCATGGATATTGCTCCGGTCACCTACCCGCCTCATCACCAATCGGTATTTGCCGGTCTCAAAAAGGTTGATCTCAGCAGTATAAGCGGACGTAAAGAGGCAGACAGTGTGATGCAATCTGAGATTAAAATCCCCGGGGTCAGACAGTTTTTGTTAAAGAGCCTCTATCAGAGTGATGATGGTCAGTGGCAATGGCGGTTTAACGTGGCAGGCCTGGAAAAAGACTACGCTAACGTGGGCGGCTTCTCCGCGCCGGACAATGCACGCTTTGAAGGCGGTGTGACATTTATAAAAGGTGGCGAATCAGACTACATCACCCGGCAACATCAGGCAGTTATCGGCAAGTACTTCCCTAACGCTAAAGCCAAATTTGTTGAGGGCGTTGGTCACTGGTTACATGCCGAGAAACCGCAGGTAGTCAACGGGTTGGTCGAACGGGCGTTAACACCCTGACCATTAATTTTGTAAATGATAAACATTTGCATTTACAAAGACCGGTTGTGATATACTCCGCGCCAATCAGATTCTAAGAGCTGGCAGGCTGCGGAAGTTGTCATTCTGAGTTGCCGCAACGTCGGCCGCATTGACACAAAAGTCAGTAACAATGCCTGCGATAGCCACATTACTGTGGTATAGTTTGCGCGCGAAAATACAGTAAAGGTTTTTTATGCTTGCGAAGTATTACGAACAAATAGAATCTATCATGCTCGATTTAGGGCTGGTGATATTGTTTGTTCTGATGATTTTTGCCGTCCATGACGTATTGAAAAAGAACGATGTTCCCATGATTGGCCGGGTTGTCGCCTATGGTGTTCTGGGTCTGGGAGCCATGGGTTTTATTGCAAAAGGGATTATCCAGCTGTTCTGGCAGAGCAGCGGCGTATCCGGATAACCATTTTCAAAAGTAAGTAGATAGAGGTTAGATATGGCAAGTGTTGGCCTGTTTTTTGGTAGCGACACTGGCAATACAGAGCATGTTGCCAAGTTAATTCAAAAAGAATTGGGTAAAAACCTGATTGACGTTCACGATATTGCAAAGAGCTCTAAAGAGCAGATTGCAGAGTTTGATTTGCTGATTTTCGGTATTCCTACCTGGTATTACGGCGAAGCGCAGTGTGACTGGGACGATTTCTTCCCTGAGCTGGAGCAAATAGATTTTACCGACAAGCTGGTAGCCATCTTTGGTTGTGGTGATCAGGAAGACTACGCAGAGTATTTCCTTGATGCCATGGGCATGGTTCGTGACATCGTTGAAGCCCGTGGTGCTATCCTGGTAGGTCAGTGGTCTACCGACGGTTACGATTTTGAAGCCTCTAAAGGCATGGCCGATGACACTCACTTCGTGGGTCTGGGTATCGACGAAGACCGTCAGCCAGAACTCACCGACGAACGTGTTCGCGCCTGGTGTCAGCAGTTAAACGAAGAGCTTTGTCTGGCCGAACTGGCTTAAATTCGGCTTAAGTTCAAAAAACGCAGGTTTAGCCCTGCGTTTTTTTTGCCTGTAAACGGTTGGCTTATAAGATTTACCCCCGGCTTACCCTCATTCCTACCGAAGCAATTATATCACTGCCGGAACACCCGGTTTTACTGGCCAGCTTTTCCAGTCGACATTGCCCCGAACCATCTTCAAGACAAAACTCAAAGCGGGTCTGGGTTTTAACCGGCTTGTCTAAAATGCCGGCTGGCATTGCCGCCCATTTCCACTTAGCGACCACCTGCTGGGCTTCTTTTGCAAAATGTCGGCTGCTCGATTCCACTACACGAATACCGGTGACAGTGTTATCAGGCTTTATCACGTACTCAACAGTAGCGCATCCTGTATTAGCCGCCATGGCTTCTTTCTTTGGATAGCGGGCAGGAAAACGTTCGAGCGCCTGCCATTCAGGCATAGCCAGAACATCGGTGCTTAGTGGTAGTTGGGCATATTCACTTGTGGCGGGAGTGGTAGCGGGCTCAGTGGCGCCGCAGGCCACTATAAAGCCGGCGGCAAACACCGTTAAGATCGCATATTTCATTGTTCTTCCCTGAAAACTCTCGATTAATTTAAACTAAAGTCTAAACTTCGATACCGCCCTTTTCAAGTCAGCAATTTCTACGTCAATTTTCGAAGTAGACGCATTCGCCCGCTCAGTACTGTGGGCACTGAGTTCAGCGAGTTCCACAATTCGCTGTAAACTCCCAGCAACGTCCGCAAGCAGTGTATCCTGCCTTTCCGTATCGGTTACGATCTCGCGGTTAATCCGGCTCAGCTCCTGAATAATCACTGAAATTGAGGCAACTTGCTCAGTTACCTGTTCGGTGGCTTTAGCCCCCTGTTGCGCTTGTTCACGGCCCGTATTGATGGTTTGTACCGCCTGATGGGCATCTTTTTGTAAGCTGCCGATCATAGCTTCTATTTCTTCGGTGGAATTATGAGTACGGTTTGCCAGGGTTCTCACTTCGTCAGCCACCACCGCGAACCCCCTTCCCTGCTCGCCCGCTCGGGCCGCTTCGATAGCGGCATTCAACGCCAGCAAATTGGTTTGCTCAGCAATGGTTTTAATCACATCCAGAATACTGCCGATATTACGACTGTTCTCATCGAGGCGATGCACAACCTGCGCTGAAGCTTCGGCCTGACGGGCTTGCTCAAGCACCTGCTGACGGTTATTTTCAGCCAGTGCGGCAATGCTCTGACTCTGCTGTTCCACCTGACTCAGTTTTTCCATGGCGGTAGTGATCTGGTTGAGGTTATGATGGCTGGTTTCTCGCACATGATCGGTATTGGTAGCCGTGGTCTGAACCTGCTTGCGTTGTTCGCCAACCTGTTGCAGGCTTTCCTCGCCTAGCGCAATGCTCGATTTAGTCACCTCTTCAAGGCGGTGTTCCTGCGACAGGATATTGCCTACCAGACTCCGCAGACTCTCAGTCAGCGCATTAATTTTAGATGCCAGAGCGGCAAATTCATCACTGCCATTATCGTCCAGTTTACGAGTGAGATCGCCCTGACTCAGTTGAGTCAGACCGCGATTTATTTTTACCAACGGACGGGCTATGCTGCGGGTAGTAATAACAGCCAGCACCACCGCTGCAATTAAACCGATTACAAAGACCGCACCGGTTTTAACTAACGCGCCCATAACGGTGTCCAGAATTTTCTGTTGCGCATTCAGGGTACTGGCATTAATTTGTCCGTATAGCGAGCTAATGGTGGTTTGGGCCGAGTTCAGCGCTTTATTCGCTGCCCCCTGACGAGCGGCACTTTCGCTGGTAAACGCCAGCTTTTGCTTTTGCATCCACACCAGCCCGTTATTGCCGATGAGCTCAACAATAAACGCCTCATACTGCTCATTAAACATGTCTACTATGCCCTGGGTATCTACCGTTTCAGCCAGTCGGTTGAGGTAATCCTTATCAACTTCCAGGTTACTGATTTGATAAGCCAAATCTTCTTCAATAACGGCTGTTGCATCGGCTTCGCGGCTATTAACCAGATCTTCAATGGCCGTATTCATGGTGAGCAATTTGTTGTCGATATTATTGCCGGTACCAATTACTGTTTCGATGCCCGGATCGCTAGTGTCGAGATAGCTCAGGTCGAGCATTAAAGCACTCGCTTCATCGGCAATCATCAGTACTTTTTCGGACTGCTCAGCAATCTGCTCCTCAAAGATAAGCTGTTGCTCCAACGCTTCGTACATGCCAAGGCTTTGCTCTACATACTCCTGACTGGCTGCTATGGCCTGAGTGGCCTGTTTGTCATTACCCAGCAGTTTAGCCAGTTCGTCGAGGCCACGCACAAACGTTTCCGAGCGGGCGGCAAACTGCGACTTGCTGTTTTGCAATGCAGGCAACGAACTCACGTGATAACCATTGGCGGTAATCGTGGCCAGCGTGAGTATTTGTGTATTGACCTCGTTCATCAACGTTTGCACCGGCATTTTTTCTTCGATGACGTCTTCGGCGGAGGTTTGGATACCGGATAATCCCCAATAGGAAAGAATACTCGTAATTAACAATAAACAACCAAAGGATGCGAATCCCAGAATGATTTTATTAAGGCTATGTTCGGATTAACTGTTGTTGAATCGAAAAGAGCCTGTTTTCGTTAAGGTTTTCTGGATTATCCATAAACCTGAACCAACCCAGGTAGTGTTCCAAGTATTTTGTGGCTACTCCGTGAAACCGTTTCATCCACGCTTTCAGACGGCTGTGATAGGCGTTAACATTCTGAATATGAAAGACTTTATCTATCACCTTAACACCTCCCGCC
>NZ_PVNP01000015.1 GCF_002993365.1 Marisediminitalea alba | reverse complement strand
TTTTTTACGCCACAGATAGAAGTTTGATACTGTTAACGCATGCTGTGCACAAAATTCACTGACTGTCAGTTCGCCTGCTGCTTGCTTATCAATCAATTCCTGCCATTGCTCGCGTGTTCGTCTTTTTGTTGCCATCGATTAAGTCTCCGTGAGTAAAATCTACGGGGACCATTTTACGGGGTAGCTCCGCCGGGAAAAGACGGTCTAAATTGATCGCTTACGCCAAACCCGCAAGGCCATCACGCCACGTTATCACGAACGGCAATGGTTAAAGGGGGATGAAAAATGAAAATAATTTTAAAATCTCGCTGGAATAATAAAACCGTTGTCGTATTTAGAGATAGATATTTTCTGCCCAATGGCTTTAACACAGCGTTTCGCCTTAAAATCAAAGTGCAAGAAACGCATTTATTGCCAAACCGCTATGTAAAAGGTGTGTTGCATATCGCCAATATCGATAGGCTATGTTCGGATTAACTGTTGTTGAATCGAAAAGAGCCTGTTTTCGTTAAGGTTTTCTGGATTATCCATAAACCTGAACCAACCCAGGTAGTGTTCCAAGTATTTTGTGGCTACTCCGTGAAACCGTTTCATCCACGCTTTCAGACGGCTGTGATAGGCGTTAACATTCTGAATATGAAAGACTTTATCTATCACCTTAACACCTCCCGCC
>NZ_PVNP01000014.1 GCF_002993365.1 Marisediminitalea alba | reverse complement strand
AAGTTACCTACATAGAACGTGTCCTGAGAGCCTAAATAGCCAGGGTGATGCGTTTCAATTTCACCGCAGGCTTCATCGTCCTGTTTTTTCTTTTCCAGCGCAGCAACTTGGTCTTCGCTAAGAATGATGCCTTCCTTTTCAACCTTGTCTTCCAAGGCAGCTAAACGCTTTTTGAAGTTCTCCAGGTTATGCCGGAGCCAGATGGATCGAACACCACTACCAGACACGAATACACCTTGCTTACGAAGTTCATTGCTGGTTCTGGCTTGGCCGTGTGCAGGAAACTCTACTGCGTATTTAATAACGGATTGTTCCGTTTGTTCATCCACGCGATTCTTAAGGTTAGGAGTGCGTCTGGACTGACTAATTAGCGAATCAACACCACCTTCTTTAACCAGTTCCTGATACCGGTAAAACGTATCTCGTGATACACCCATGATTTTGCAGGCTTTAGATACATTACCGAGTTCCTCGGCTAGATTGAGTAAACCTGCTTTGTGTTTAATGATTGGATTGTTAGTATGCAACATGAGAGTTACCTTTGGTTTGTTTAATAAAGATTCGACACCTTTATCAAACCGGGTAACTCTCATCATTTCAAGTCGATGTGTCAGATCTGGTCGGAACTAATTCAGTGTACCCTAACCTAAATGCAAATTCAGGATCATCTTCCAACTTTGTAAGAATCGTTGATAGTTTGCAGAAAGGTCAGGCTTTGCTTGAAATAACAAAGGCTTTAACTCACTAAAGCCTTTTGCCCACCTATCTTCTGTGCTCACCTATGTAAGCTTGGACCTTTTGTAAGGCTTTTCAGTTTATTACGAATTCTCTGTATAGCCAGCTCTGATTGCTGCTGAATTGCTTCGCTGAGTTCGATTTTTAGTGAAGTGAATTCTGCAACTTGCTCTTGTAGTTTGCGCATTTGTGAAGTAAGGCTATTTAGGCGCCCCGTAACTTCTTCAAGTTCCAGGCGTTTTTTACTTACTTGAGTACTCAACTTTTCACTTTTCTCTTTAATTAATACTGCCTGCCTTCTTGCTACCGCTAATCTTTGCTGCACATACTCTTCTTTCTTTAAATGCTCCGCGCCGGTAATAATTTTTGATACTCCTCTGGCGAAGCCCCACTTTTTAAAAAGTTCAAAAGCGATGCTTTGAATTTTCTCAAAATTTGGATTCAGTTTAAGAGTTTTCCCGCTTTTATCTTTGCCTTTTTTCATTAAATGACGAAGAGGTGCAATTAACTTATCCGTCGAAAAATCAAAATTCATAAACTGAACGTGTGCATGAATATTGCGGATAAACGTTTTTGACTTTGATCCAGGCCTAGTTTCGTACCTGCCTTCATCAAGATGAAAATCAATCCCTAGAGGCTCGAACCCAAACTCAGCTTTAATGGCGTTTGCATAGTCTTTTAGTTTTGAAATTACTGCTCTTTTAACTCGCTCAGGAGAGAACTTTGACTCGAGCTCTTTGTACCGGGTTTCGCTGAAGCAGATGATATGTTCGAACAATAAATTGTTATCTGCCCTGACTTTTTTGCCCATCACTTCTTTGTGCTGGCGGCATAGCAATTCCAGAGCTTCTGCACATGAGTTTGCGCCGTGAAAATAGTAGCCGACATTATCTTTGCTAAACTCAGTTTTCACATTTTGTGAGTGCGTGAAGCCATTGCGCTTGTGATGTGCATGATCGAGGACTGCTGTAGCGGCCTCGCGCTTGTAATAACCGCAACGCACAGAAACATATTGAGTGGTATTCATTTTTGTCTCCAAATATCCAATGCATGTTTGCAATGCGGCGAAAGACATGGAACTTCAGGTAAGATAGAGTCACCACATACACAGGCTAGCCTGTGTTTTTTGACCAGTTTTACAACTTTCGTAATCGCATCGTTGTCATCTGCGAAAAATTCTCTAATAACACCCTCTTGGTACTCCCAGTCAGTCCAAACTTTGGGCTTCCACAGCAGGTAGCTTCGATCTTTGCCAGAAATAATAATTAGTAGCAGCTTTGCTTCATCCGCGAACGTTCTTTTTTTGTCTGTCAGCGCAGTGGCTTTTGATGAAGTCTTACATTTTGTACTTACATAAAGACCCTTAAGTGAGCTTGTCATCAAATTTAAAAAATTATCTTCATCGGAATAAGTTGGCTTGTCTGGCATGTGATTTTCCCCGTTCCTGTTTTAAAGATAGTATCTGATTTTTTGCGATTTTTCGGACTTGAGAGATATTTTTTAAGTTTCTGAAATAAAACAATAAAATTGTTTATTATGAGAATGGTGTAATTTTTTTACTGATCATAAGATCAGTTGTTTATTGACTTTAAGGGACTTATGTGTGACATTAAGTCACACATAAGTCCCCTTATTAGGTGCAGTAATAATGGAAGAAAGAGAGCTATTGACAACACTTTTAGATATCTATGATCAAAAGTTTTTGGCGAATTATCTGAATGAAGAGGTTGGCAGTTCGCTGTGCAGGGAAACGATCAATCGATGGATGAAAGGCAAAGCTGAACCTTCTCTAACTCACGCAGAATACGAGGCTTTATTTAAGCTGATTCCTCAACCTACGATTACTGAAGAAAATTGTGATTTTCGATTCATTGACTTGTTTGCAGGGATTGGCGGTATCAGAAAAGGTTTTGAAGCCCAGGGAGGAATGTGTGTATTCACAAGTGAATGGAACAAGTATTCTGTTAAAACTTACAAGGCAAACTTTGGTAATGCGAGTGAGCATAAATTCAACGAAGATATCCGCAGCATAACATTGTCTGATGACGAGACTGTCACGGAAGATGAAGCGTATGAAAGTATCAAAAGTCACATTCCTGCACATGACGTACTGCTCGCAGGCTTCCCCTGTCAGCCTTTTTCCATTGCAGGCGTATCCAAAAAGAATTCGCTGGGCCGTGCGCATGGTTTCGAGTGTAATACTCAGGGAACATTATTTTTTGACGTAGCCAGGATTATTGCAGCCCGCAAACCTAAAGCATTTGTGCTGGAGAATGTGAAAAATCTTAAATCCCATGATAAGGGGAAGACATTCAGGGTCATCATGGAAACACTGGATGAACTAGGTTATGAAGTAGCAGACCGCTCATTTGAAGGAAAAGATCCTAAAATCATTGATGGGCAACACTTTACTCCGCAGCACAGAGAAAGGATCGTTCTGGTAGGTTTCAAAAAAGATCTCGATATACACCACGGCTTTACACTTAAAGATATTGAGAAAGTTATCCCGGAGCGGAAGCCGAGTATGGGGGATATTCTGGATCGCGATGTAGACGATAAGTATATCCTGACTCCAAAGCTATGGCGGTACTTGTTCGATTATGCTCAAAAGCATAAAGCGAAGGGGAATGGCTTTGGCTTTGGCCTGGTAAATGAAACCAGTATTGCCAGGACACTTTCGGCAAGGTATTACAAAGATGGTTCTGAGATTCTCGTCGACCGCGGCTGGGACTTTAATAAAGAATTTGATGATGCCAGTAACCTTGTTAACCGGCCGAGACGTCTGACACCCTTTGAGTGTGCAAGATTGATGGGGTTTACTGATAAAAATGATGAATTTAAGATTCCCGTATCAGATACTCAGGCCTACAAGCAATTCGGTAACTCGGTAGTTGTACCGGTCTTCGCGGCGGTTGCACAGCTTATGAAGCCTTATATCCTGAAAGCTATTGACGCCGATAAACGCAGAAAAATAGCAGCTTAAGAATGGCTGATGTTCACTCTCCTGAAATACGCCGCAAAAACATGCGGGCGATCAGGGGAGTGGACACGAAACCTGAAATCAAAATCAGAAAATTACTTCACAAAAACGGTTTTCGTTACCGTATTTCCCCAAAAGAATTCCCCTCAAAGCCTGATATATATTTCCCAAAATACAAAGCGTGCATCTTAGTGAACGGTTGCTTCTGGCATGGTCATCACTGTCACATGTTTAAATGGCCGGGTACAAACAAAAAGTTTTGGGAACAAAAAATATCTGCTACGATTCTCCGAGACAAAAGGAATATAGAACAACTTCATGTACTTGGCATGAAAACACTTGTCGTGTGGGAGTGTTCGCAAACCGGAAAGCGGAGACTGCCAGATTCAGTTCTATATCAGCTGATAGAACGTTGGCTGGTGGAACTCGGCGATAATTGTGTGCTGGACGCTGATGGGCTTAAACGAGCCCCGTAACGGAGCTTAAAAGATGGATCTTCAGAGAATAACTAGTGAACTAAAGCGGCATGGTGCTAAACAAATAGTCTTTAAGCCGCTGGCGAATAACGATAATACCAAGCAACAAGTGTATTTCGGGGGGAGTTTTGACGCACTCCAACTGCTGCCATCGGGTGAAATCTACTCTGCTGGAATGAGCAAGAAAGGTCCAATATTTAAAGCTCCTTTGGATTTTCACTGGCTATCCCCCGATGGTGAAATTGAGAAAGCACCAGGGGCTCAGCTCATTCTATACCCCAAATACCCTGAAATTCGCTTCAGTGGATTTCTAAAGAAATGTAAATTTTCCCCAAGCAAATTAATGCAAGCACCTACCAAGGAAGAGCGAGAGGCAAGGCAGAATAAACATCGAATTTTATTTTTGGGCTTAGCTGACGAGCGGGTGATTGGCTACGTTACTCACTGGGATGAAGAAGTTTCGTTGACCGTAAATGCAATGGTGGAGGCTAACGAGTATCCGGCTATTGCAACAGTATTTTATGATTTAGACGACAATGCTGTAGATACGAAATCTGATCTGTTAAATAAACTGAAAAACATATATGAGATGGGAATGGTTCCATCTCAGCGTATAAAAAACGGCGAGATCATTCCATATGTTGCCCAAAACGGTGCTGGATTTACTCTGGAGAGTCTTTTCGGTATCTCACCAAACGGTGTAGCTGAGCCTGATTTTAAAGACTGGGAGCTGAAAGCACACTCTGGGAGTGTGGTAACCCTTATGACTCCTGAGCCCAATTTAGGCCTTTATACCCAAAGCCTCGAAGAATTTCTGAGAAATTATGGCTGGTCAAATAAGCCTGACAGACTGGATTTTGCCAGCATTCATAAAAACAATTTGTTGAATAAACGCACTAAGTTGTTACTAATGATGGAAGGTTACGATCCTGATAGACAGGAAATCACCGATCCTGACGGAGGGCTTCTTTTAGTTGATGAAAGCGGAAATGTGGCCGCTGGGTGGACATTTAGTAAAATACTTGAGCACTGGAAGAAAAAGCACTCAAGAACGTGTTTTGTCACATACAGTAAACATGATAACAACGGAATATTTTTCCAGTTTGGACCGTCAGTTAGACTGGCTGAAGGTGCTGGCATAAAAAACTATCTTCACTCACTTTTCATCCAGGCTGTTTATTATGATCCAGGCATCAACATGAAATTCATTGATGGAAAATGGAAACCCAAAAAACGAAATCAGTTCAGGATTAAATGGAAAGATATTGAAGCGCTTTATGAAATTGTCGTAGACCTATCGATAGATGATTTACAATGATTGTGTGAATTGAGTTAACTGCTTGTGTATATCACTAGCTAAAGGTTCGACTTCTTCTTTGGTAGATGGCTGTATGCTTTGCGTCGCTGCCGCAACTTCCTGAGGTAGGAATCGAGCTTTTCCTTCATTCTTTTGTTGTGATTCTAAGTATTCAAGCGTAACTAAACTAGGGGCCCGTGCATGTTGCGATGCTAAATACCCTAGTACTTTTTTTTGAAAATCTAAATTACGCTCTTTACTAGGAGGCCAGGTGTCCCAGTCAATTAATTGAACTCCGAACGATAAAAAAACTTCAATTACAAAAGTGGCGCACGTAAAACCAATCGAGTAATCGTAATTGTCATTTAATTTTCCACTTTCAGAGTCAAAACAATAGACCCGGTGATCCAAGCCGTATCTGATAAGAGTATCTTGATTAACTTCAGCAATTTGTTGCAAAGATGCTAAGATTACTTGTTTTCGTATTGGATTGAAATCAGGACCAAAATCAACCCATAAATAGTTTGAAGAGGGCTCGTCTAGAAGGGAAGTCTTATAGCCGCCTACATGAAGAAGCTTTACTTCATCGCTTTCATCATCAAATTTAAACAGAATTGCAATATGGTTTTGCTCGGTGCCAGGCTGGGAAAGTGCTACTCCAAAACCATCGACTTCAGAAAAACTATGTTCTGTAGAGATATTTAGCTTCATTACCTGAATTAGTTTAATCCATGTAAGATAGAATCAGCGTCTAAGCCTTGGTTAAGTAACGCATTCCGAACTTTTGAAAAACTAACTTGCCAAGCTTCCAGTTTATTTTTTGCTGGATAGGTTGCGCTAATAAAACTAACCATTGCTGTCGGACTAAGCTTCTTCAAATTCATTTCTAGTAGGGCATCATTCGCTATTTGATAATTACCATCAGCCAGCAGATTCTTTAAGCCTGAAATTAACGGTAAAATCTCTTTAGCAGTATGTGCTTCATGTGAAGTTTCGTAAAAAGACTTTAACCATGGTAGATTATTTGCAGCACTATTATCTACCAACACCTTTTTAGACTCAGATATTGTAGAAAACTTGCTTTCATAGATGTGAGAGTAAAATTCAGACGCTACACATTCTGTAGCGGCACCTACAGCATCAATTACGAATGCTGCAGTTAAACCTGCAACAATTACTGTTCTCGGCGTATTATTCGAGGGGCTCTGGGTTAAGGGCGTCAAATAGTTCTGGTTTAATACACCATCTGAAAAAGTCTCTTGCCTTGATGTTTGCGTCATCCAAGAACTTTCTTGCGCTATCATTCTTAATTACTCCCTCTATATAAAAGTCACTATCTATCAAAAAACATTTTTCATTATTTTGATTGCTATTGATAATTCCATATGTTGCATTCATTTTTGCGTTTTTGTGAATACTCTCCAATGCCAATGTAAAATTTGATTGACTACCTAAAAGATTATTTACTAATTCTTGTTGTTGAAGAATAGCAACCAATGGTTCTTTTAGAAGTCTAGACCAATCGGCGTTTATGTAAGCATCACCAAGAGCACTTCTTTGAATTACATCCCTATACCGTAAACCTACTCTTTTATATGGAACCAGCAGGTCAAGCTTGTCTAAAGCATCATAAACTTTAAAAAGCGTACCAAAAAACTTCTCTTTAGATTCGTATGCGGTAGTTACGCAAGATAGAGAGTCAGGTTCCAAAACAACTTTTATTGACTCGTCTAACGAAGAAAACTCAAAAACAGGTTTCTCTATGTTTGAAACAGTTTGTGTATCAGCGTTGACGTGAAGGCTTACACTTTTTGCCTTTTTAAATAAAGGTAACTCTTCCTTGACCAAGTCGTGCAACTTGATTAGGTGCTGCCCGTTAACAATTTCATCCACTGTAGAAAAAAAAGCTAGCTGGCACACCACCTCTACCAAAGGGTTCTTTCGAAATTTTACTCTGGAAACTGGTTCAAATGGCATTAATCAAACTCATGTAGAGGACCGTCACAATTCGTATAACAGTTTACAATAACACACGACACGCCTAAGTATACTAGATGAACTATTAAATTGGTAATAACAAGCATGTAGAAGCCCTAGTATGGAATAGGTTGAAGCGTTTTTAGCTGCTGGGGAGTAGCTCATTACAAATTTATTGATCCAAACTTTCTTTCCACCTTTGCTCTTTTTTTATACAAATATTTGGTTGGTACTTAACCCTGAAAAAAAATTCAAAAATATTTTTTCAAGTAAATCAATGGAGTTTTTTGGGGCTTTGGTTATATTAATAAGCATTATTGTCAACTGGGAAAAGTCCTTATTTTTTAGTGATATAATGACGATTCGTCGGCATGGAGCCGCGTTATTGTCTAACTAAATTAAGGAATGAAAATGGCACGTTTTTCTGAAACAACAATCACGAAAACTGAGTTCGACATGAAAACAGGTGAAGCGTCAAAAGAAACAGAAAAGCAAATTAAAGTAGAAAAAAAGGATAAGGTTCCGGAGTACGTGATGCTGTTCAAAAACAGCGAACATCTGGATAGACTGAGTGGAACTCAAATTCGAATTATTATCGAAATTACACGTTTGATGGAAATGGACTCGTGTGAGATTGATCTCTCGACGGCTGCGCGAAAGAGAATCACTAAAAAGCTGGGAACGAGCATGAGCACATTCAGGTCTGCTCTTGTCGCGTTCATCAAGAATGGGATTTTGATCAGGAGTGATGATGGGGTGTTTATCGTCTCACCGTTGTTTGCTTTCAGGGGGCAACTGAAAGTTAACTACAAATTTCGACAAAGTCTCTACGGATATTGATTAGTGCTTGGGGTTGCCTTTGGCGGCCCCTCTTTGAATACAATATAAAGCGAATGTTTTAATTTCTTTATATTTCAGTTGGTTATTTGATTTTGGTGTTGTAAGAGAGGCATGCTTCTACTATAAAAGTGGAATGATGTGGCTACGTTTCGCAGGACACAACTATAGCAGCTAAAGCTTGTTTAGTTTGGGGCCGGAAGAAACTGCTGATGCTTCCTTGCTGCGATTTTTGTTGGCTTGTAACCGCTCGTTTAACCACCTCAATACTTCGCTTTTTACCCACAATTTTTTTCTGCCGAATCTTATGTGTCGGGGAAGAGCATCACCGGTCGGATCTTTACTGGTAATGTTGTAAATGTGAGCAGTGGTAGTTCTAAGTAAAGCAGCAAGTTCTTTCGTTGTTAAGAGATATTCGTCATCCATGATTTAAGCCCCGTACTTTTATTTTTTTAAATTTTATCAAAGTGATAGGCTTTTTTCTGAGACAAAAAAGCACGAGGATTGTCATGCTAATTAAGGAAAATTATGCTAGATAAGTTTATCGCACGACTCAAAGCGCAATACTGGTTTTACTTCGTCAGAGAAAAGCTTATTTTCCACGAGATAAACGATATTAAAACTTGTCTGGATGAATTAAAGCTTAATGCAAATTCAGGGGGAGGTTACAAAAAATCGCTCAGTCGTATTGTAAAGCTGGAAAAGCTCACCGAGGAGCCATTAACTGAGAATATATACTCATACCAAGCGATGTCAGACCGACTTTTGAATCTGAATGGAGGTCAAGATTTCGGATATGAATTTTCTGAATACATTAGTCACTTTAAATGTGGTTTACGGCCACTACCCGACACACTGAAGAAACGAATAGATCGCCTGATACCGGGTAGTAAACTAGCACATGACCAAGGGCCCCAAAATTTATTTTCAGTTCTTGAAGCTTACTCTCTACCCTCGGCTGTCTGGATTATTAACCAGTCACTATTGGATGCGATAGAATCGCATGGAGACGAGCAGCATCCAGAGTTTAAGGAGATACAAAGACTCCTTAATGAATATATGATGTCGAGCATTTTCTCAGGTGTTTTCTCTTTGCTCGAAAATCAAAGAAGGGTATTTAATATCCTATTCCCGGAAAACAAGTGGGACAGTTGTACAGCCTATGTAAGACCATCTTCCGCTAACTTACATGCACTTGATACAGATAAGCTGCTGCATTCAAATATTTTACCGATTCATATTGCGGCCCCTATTGCTGTTGGCTTTGCATTTATAAGAGCGAAATACCTTGGAGAAGAGCACTTCCTCGCTAGGGTGTGCTTTGAGGATCAGTTTCTTAAGATACTGAATGTAAAATATATGATGAAAGAAGATCTGTGGCTTTGTAGTAATGGTGAGGCTACTCGTCAGCGAGGCGAAAAATACGAAAAAGATTCAAAATTTGATGGGCCTAAAATCAGACAAGCCTTTCAATCTGCAAAGCTCAGAACTACCCCACTTCTATTTTCGTTTCCTCAAAGCATGCATAGCTCAGATGAACAGCCACAGTCTTGATTGGATATGTTGATTTCGGTGAATAATTGGGACATTATTGGGACACGTATCTAGTTAGTACGAATTAGAACTAATTAGCTGCAATCGGTTCATAAGCACGTCCTTTGTGGGCTTAGAGAGATAAACCTCCATTTTTCGCAGCTTGCCCCTGACCCTCCGGAGGCAAAGGTCATAGGTTCGAATCCTATCGGGTGCGCCAGATACAAAAGAACCAGCCTCGTGCTGGTTTTTTTGTATCTGCAGTATTCCGTGGATGAGAAACTTCGTTCGACAAAATTGCCGGGAGCAATTTTGAACGCGCTTTAGCGCGGCCCGTAGGGCGAGGCGCAGGACGCGCCGAGTAATCCTATCGGGTGCGCCATTTTTAAAGGGCTGCAGCCCGATTCTATTCTTCTTTAAATTCCCTTTTTGAAATATGCAGCAAATGTGTAGCAGATTTTGAGTTACGCGAGATTTTATTCGTGCGGTCGGTTATTTAATGTATCTGAATATGTATAATCGAAAAAAAATTTCAGGAAGAAAATTAATGCGTACGGTTATAACTTCAAAAACTTTTGAGAGAAACCACTTAGCTAGGCAAGTGATAGACTTCTTCGTTGAGGCCGCTAAACGGTTCAATTGGGGTGAAGAGGATGCTGTTCTGTATTACGGATTTCCTAAATTTCATGGCTATGAAGAATACACTCCTTGTCCTGAAATTCTATTCCTGAGTAAAAACCATGGGATGCTGGCCCTTAAGATCGTTAACGAAGGGGATTCGGATGATCTAGAAGCTGACCTGGATGAGATTCACAGCCTCATCTTTACTAAGCTCTTTGAAAGTAGAGTGCTCAGAAGTGGGAAACGAAGAACTAAAGAAATAAGGCTTCCATTAGAAGTTTTTGGCTTTGATGAAGATGACACATTCGGAGATGTTATTCTTACGTGCGCTGAAGATATTGAGCAAACGCTTGCTGATATGCAAGCAAGTTTTAATGCATTGAATGATTTGGAGTTCAATGAGTGTCGCTCAATTATTGAAGGTACTAAAGCTCTTTCTTCTTACACAAAAAGAGATATTGATCAGTCTGACACCAGTTCAAAATCTTATGTCCTAGCAGCACTCGAAGAAGAGATTAAGAATTTTGACTTTGAGCAAAGAGCAAGTGCTGTAAGTATTATTGACGGGCCTCAAAGAATAAGAGGGTTAGCTGGATCCGGTAAAACAGTCGTTTTGGCTATGAAAGCTGCACACCTGCATCTGACTGAGCCAGATAAAAGAATATTGTTTACGTTTTACACAAAGAGCTTGTATGACCACGTCAAGAATCTGATTACCAAGTTTTACAGACATTATAAAAAAGTAGATCCGAATTGGGATAACTTGCACATCAAACATGCTTGGGGGGGAAGCGGTATTGATGGCGTATACTTTTCCGCATGTACCTCAAACGGAATACAGCCGATGAAGTTTTCAGAGGCTCGAGCACGAGGTTCAAATCCCTTTGACTATGTATGTAAAAATGCGCTCTTATCTCAAGAGAAAATAAGACCTATATATCACTATGTCCTAATGGATGAAGCGCAAGACATGCCGGTTCATTTTTTTAGGTTGATATATCAATTAACTTTAGGGCAGAAAGATTTCAAAAACATAATCTGGGGTTATGATGAGTTACAAAATATTTTCAAGGTGAAAACTCGTTCCCCGAAAGAGCTTTTTGGACAAGATGTTGACGGAACAGACCTGGTGGATCTAGATAGATCTAGTCAGAATCTACCAAGCTATCTTGAAAATGATATTGTGCTTAAAAAATGTTACCGAAACCCTAGAGACATATTAATAACAGCTCATGCCTTAGGTTTTGGGCTCTATTCTAAAGATGGTCAACATGTTCAGTCATTAGAGGATAAGGAGCACTGGCAAGATCTTGGATATGAAGCTAAAACTGACGATTTCTCAATCGGAGCAAAGGTTGTTATTGAACGCCCGGAAAAAAATAGTCCTCTCTCAATTCTGAATTATGAAACTAAAGAAGAGTTGATTAAGTATAAATCGTTGGGAGATATGACTTCTGAATCTCAATGGATTGCGTCTGAAATTGAAGACTTTTGCAATAATGGTCATCTTAAAGCTGAGGATATTCTAGTTATATCCTTAGATGATAGAAGGGCTAGAGAATATTTTGAAATATTGACTCTAGAGCTTAGCAAAAGAGGATTGCGTTCTAACAATGTTTTATTGAACCCGTATAACTCTAAAAGATATTTAGAAGAAGGTAAGGTTACTTTATCCACTATACATAGAGCGAAAGGAAATGAAGCTCCTGCTGTTTTTGTTATCGGAGTAGATGCTCTTTACTATGATAGAAAAAGTAGATTTGCCAGAAATAAAATTTTTACAGCTTATACGAGATCTAAGGCATGGTTAAGAGTTTCTGGAGTGGGCAGTAATGCAGATGCGTTCTTCGCTGAAATGCATACTGCTATAAAGCTGTCTCCAAATTTGGAGTTTTATCAACCAGATCCAGATACGATAGAAACGATTCAGCGTGATTTAAGTGATAAAAAGAAAAATATTAAGCAACTGAGAGAAGAGATTAGCTCACAGTTAGATTTGCTCAATTTAAGCGAGGACGAAAAGGCAGCTTTCTTTAAAGGTGATTTATAATGCTGGAAAGGGACTTTCAGAGAAGTATTCGAAAGGCTATGTTCGGATTAACTGTTGTTGAATCGAAAAGAGCCTGTTTTCGTTAAGGTTTTCTGGATTATCCATAAACCTGAACCAACCCAGGTAGTGTTCCAAGTATTTTGTGGCTACTCCGTGAAACCGTTTCATCCACGCTTTCAGACGGCTGTGATAGGCGTTAACATTCTGAATATGAAAGACTTTATCTATCACCTTAACACCTCCCGCC
>NZ_PVNP01000013.1 GCF_002993365.1 Marisediminitalea alba | reverse complement strand
ATTGTCGCAAAACTGGCTGTAGCTATAGCAAGCATCAGGGTAATTAGCCTGATATTCCTCCCAGAGCAGCAGTTTAGTTACACCTTTACGCCGCAGTTCAATATCCATCAGGCCATAATCAGGTTTAATACGGCCCGCTTTCCTGTCAGGATAAAGTGACTGATGTAGCCATTGATCGGAGGCATGCTCAGGTAACGGCCAGCCACAATCCAGGGTTCTGAATTTACCGAGAATATCAGATATAGTGGCAGCCCCCACATTCAGTCTCCTGGCGATGTCCCGGTTACTGAGGTTTTCATCAAGCTTAAGATAGAGAACCGCTTTAACGCGTTCTATGTCAGTAGGTTTTGACATACTTGTTTCCTCTTTAAAATTAAAAGAAGTTAACAAGCATAAAAGACTGATCGGGTGGTGAAGAAAAAGTCTGTGATCGAATGACCGGAATAGAGTTGATCGGGCTAGCCAGAATCAGCGATCGAGAACATCAGAATACGCACTCTGCATGCCATTCACCTCCAAAGAAGAGCACACAGGTTATAAAGCCCTCATATTTTTTAAGGTAAGCGGCAAATGCTTCATTCGTTAGGGATACTCCCAAGTTGCCGTCCCAAATCTCTTCGCTATGGCAGCCTTCACAACGTAGTTTACAACCGGTGATAGTAAAGCCGAGCGACACTTCATCAGGTACTTCTTGGAAAAGCACTTGAGGTTCCAGTGTGTTAAAAAGGGGCTGCATTAGATAACCCAAATAACTATATGTTGTGCTAAATAATCACACGAGACACTATATGTTGTATTGATCCAGATCAAGGCTTGCAACTGCCAATCATTTTTTCACAGCGCAATAGGATGCAACCCACTTCTTCGCAAAGCAACCGCTCGAAGCTAGAATAGCCACTCTGACGGAAGCGGTATTAATATATTTCTGCTACATTCCTATAACTTTATCAGCGGCTCTTGCTACCCATGATTCAAGAGCATCTAGTTCGTTTTTTATCTTGTTGTCAGGGTGACCTAAATATTCTCTAACCGAAGTGTTTTGTGAAATAAACTGTCGTTTCCAGCTCATTGCATTCAACCTTTCGTCCTTATATGCCGTCATCAACTCATCTAAAATCCTTTGAAAAGTAACAGCGGTATCGCCTGCTCGAAAAAACAATGTGGATAAGCTTTCAGCTTCTAATGTCCCGTCTTTCTTTAACTTACTGGTTAGTTCAATTTCTAGTATCTGAATCGTCGTCGATTTATCTCGCTTAATAACAGCATGGCAGTACCGACGCGGTCTATCCCCAACTAAATGCTGACTGCGACATTTTTTCTTCGGGACATCTCCGATTTTGCTCTCAATTTGCCACCCATGTTCTTCTTCCAGTTTTCGCAGCATGGACTGAAAGAATACAATTTTCTCGGGCGCATCTACTAAGTCCGGAGGGTCAAGATTGTCGACATCGGCCTTTAGAGCTTTTCCTTTGTCACTCCCTTGTTGCAGGCTAGCCAATTCTTTAGGAGTCTGCTCTTCTATCTCTTCAAGGTCTGGTTCAGATTGGGGTGGCAGCGCCTTCACATTCCTTGGGCTACGCCTTGTATCGAGCTCCACATCAAAATTTAATCCGCTTCGCCCTAACTTTACAGAGTGCCGCTTTTTACTGGATTTCGGATTCGTGTCTGGGTCCAGTTCTCTAATATCTACGGGTGGTTTGTTAAGTGGTTTAGGTTTTTCGTCATTTTCTTTAGGGTCTTTGCTCAGCAATAGGTGGTCATCAGGGTGTGAGAAATATACAACATCAAGGTCAGGCGCCTTCAGACCAGAAACTGACCTAATTTCACGAATAAACACCTGATTTTCTTCAGCCTCTCTGCCCGTATAGCCTGAAAGTGAAATTTCACAGTAGCTCAAGTCTGGCGTTGTAAAATCAAATGTCCAACGATCTGCACCGTTTTCAACAATTGAATTCTGATTAATTGATTTAAAAACAGAGCCGAAGCTATCTTGCGTGTCAGAATCAAAGAATAACCAAGTAAAGAACTTTCTGTACTGTAGGCTGTTCATATACCTAACAGGGATATTGGCAGACAACTCAACGTTACCAACCCAATCTTCAGACCAGGACTTACCAAGTTGCCAGTTATTCCCCTGATAAACAGCAGCGCGCACCACTTCTGAAGAATGAAAGAAAAGCATGCGTGCGACTTCTGCTATTGGTAACCAATATACTTTTTCGTCAGTTTCGATTCTGTACAGAACGCAATTGTCGAATTGTTCTGAAAAATCATCGACACGTTTTAAGGTGCGAGGTAGTTGTCGAAAATCTACTTTTTTCCAGCTGTCCTGCTGAGGCAACATAACCGTTTCTGTCCATCCCTGAGCCTTGTTTTCTGTTGATGTTCTTGGAAAGACAGTTCCGGGGACTAAGGCTGGTAATAGATCGATAGGCAAACCCTTCCTAAAATAACCTAGATCATCCCGGTAAAAATAACAAATGACTTTCCACTCTTGCCCTGGATTCTGATACCAATCTCCCAACAATATTAGCTTTGATTCTTTAGGTATTCCGCGAATTCCAATCTCATCAATATTAGACATAAATCGGGCTATCCTTAACTTTGTTCTAAACGTCGTATTTCGGCTTCAATCTTGGGGGTTACTAATTCTATTCGAATTGCAGCTGTTCTGAGTAAACGCCAACGTTTCACCTCAAGGTCGTTCGATTTCATTTGTTCGTAAGCAATCCTCAATCTGTGGAGTTGAAAGTCTTCTACCGATTCTTCATGATCAGTGAGCCATTGGCTCGTCGCTGGTAGATCAGGCAAATGTTTCTCAACTGAATTTGACCGGGGCAGTTCCTTAATGATTCGAGTTCTTGTCAAACGCGGTCTATTACGCACGTTAGCCATGACCTCATATACTGATTCAAGATGCGCAACGTTTTTTGCATCCCAATCACGGTAGTTAACGGCGTAGTGGCTTTGCGAATTTACTTTTCGCTTTGGCCGATTAGACATCAGCCAGCTCTTGTCGTTGCGATACAGCCAAGCATAAATAGCATCACCACGCTCGGTACTTCTAAGTTCTTTGACGCCTGCGCTTGGGTGCCGCTTTAGCATATCTACCCAACTGTACCTGTATTCTGCAGCGTTCTGTACGGTGACTTTTTTGCTAAAATGGCTAGGCACCAAAACTCCTTCCGGAAGTCTGCGCACTTTTTCCAATAACTTAGTTACAGACAATTCGGAGACCAGTGCAGTGGTAACAAGTAAATGGCGCAAAGGGTGAAACGACTTACGATGTTTTCGAAATAGGTTAGTCAGCCAGTAGTTGTTTTCTGAATAGTTAAATTGATCTTCAAATGTTGTTCCAGCCCATGTCCTCTTGAGTAGCCTATGTATTTCCTGATTGCATGGGTTCGAATGTGGCATGGTAAATTAATTTCTTCAGGTTGAAAGTGGGGTCTCTTTCTCAAAGACTTTGCCACTTCTATAGGGCTCATTATTACCGGAAGCGCCGCGATCAGCGGGTTTTCATCGTACTCAGGCAAACCTGTTTTTTTGTATTCTGCTTCAGGAAACCTTGTAATTTTTGGATTAGTCATCTGAGTCCCCATCTTTCAATAGGTCTTTCAACCGAGTTGGAAGTTTAAAGCTCTTTTGCTCGGTATTTGCCCCATGTATCGGTGTTACAGTCGCAGAAGTCCTTTCTAAAGGTTCACTCCGATCTGCTGTTTTATTGCTTCGCTCATACTGTCTTTCTTTACGCTTATTGCCCGCTATCCCTTTCGCTCTTTGCGCTTTCTCTGTTCTCGTATATTTTGGTTGATGCTGCTTGGATTCGTCTTTGATTTGCTGAAGTTCACTAACCAAATTAACCGAGCCTGATCGTTTCTTAAGTTTTGAAGTGGCTGCTACATCCAATCGAATGTCCTGGAAAACCCATAGTTCCCATATGGTTATATTGGCGTAAGCACGACTTCGGGACGTTAAGTTTGCGGGTATAAATTCAGCATACGAGTCAGAGGGGCGAAGGTAAATTTCATTCGTACTGTATAGGTCATAGGCAACGGTAACCGTTTTAGGTCCTCTGTAATTCTCTTCGAACCAACCCCACTCCAGCGCTTGTTTACAGCTGTAATAACAGCCAAAAAGCTTTAGGCCATGCTCGGTCACAGTCGCGTTGGTATGAGGAAGCAGGTTGACCTTGACTAGTTTAGGGTCAGGTCTCCTTAGTAACCCTGTGCGATATTCGATTCCCCACGCCCACAGCGCCAAAGGGTTCGCTGGAAGTTTTTTCGGAATATCAGAGTCAATATCGTAAGTTCGAATAACATGGTCATTATTATAGTGAAGCACTATCTTAATCATCATTTTCGTGAACTCTTTTAGAGTTAATATTCCATCTTGCCGATAATCATTACCATGCCGTTTCTTGCCAATTGGATTTTTGGTTACATAACCTTCAACAAAAGGCTTCATTTTAGTCTGAACAGTTCGGAAATAGCGTTCAACAATTCCTCTCCAGTCAGCCGCTCGGTAGGCAGGCGTATTTTGAATCTCGACGTGAAAAGCTTTACTGAGTACTTCGACATGTCGACCAAGCATTTCACCTTTGTCTCCAATTATATGTTCTGGCAAACCCTGCATTGGCCATAGGTCAGACGTGATATCAATGCCATGCTCTGCACAATAATCGACTTTATTTGCCATAGCATTTCCAAGCGCCTCCATTGCACTGACCCAGGAAGCATTTTCCAAGCCAATGTAGATACCAACAATCGCTCGACTGAACACATCGACAACAAAATACATAGTAGGTCGGCCAACTATTTCTGCTCGGTCCTGTTCTGACACAAGGTACACATCAGCAATGGTGGCATCAATTTGGTAAAGGTATCCAGGACCAGGCACTTCAGCTGTCGAGGTACCAATACTGGGACTGAAATCTTTCAGATAGTTAATTTCACCTTCACGCTTTTTGGTCACTTCGATCGATGTATATTCTTTCTGAAAAAAATATTTAAATTGACGCTCTGTTGGCACATTTATTAAGTCTTCCGGCGATGCTGGAATTTTAACCCCATAAGCGATCAATAATTGGTTGTATGCATAATCGAAGTCATATTTATTTTCGTTGAGATAACTTTTTTGGATAACTACCCTGAACAGAGATTTGACTTGATCTGTGATCGGGACACCTTCACCCAGATTACGGGTACGGATGGGTCCGTTTCGCTTCTCTTTAAATGTTTTCGGTTTTCCTCGTCCCCCACACAAGTCATAACGGCCACTCAAAGAATTCGGACACATACCGAATTGCCAATATTTTCGCAGCCAACGATACAACGTTTGCTTTGTTGCTTTGTTCTCTTCCATGATCTTACTCATTAGCAATCCACGGGCCTTTCTCTCATAAATATCGGGCTCAGACTTGACTACATTCTTGATAGCAATCCATGCATTTTGTTGTACTTTCTCGGATTTCGAACCTGCCTTAGGTGCGCTCATACTGATATTTACGTAAGGGTCATTGATTATTTTAAGATCGGCTCTAGCCAACAAGTGTTCAAATTCTGATTTCTGTGTTGCTTGTGGTAGGGCTCTTTCGTCATCAATATTTATCCAATAGATTACTTGTGGATTGCTCCAGAGTATTCTGATCCTCTTGGTATCCCATTGATAAACATCATTTGGCATGAACATAATTTGCCTCCTGATTTAACCAGTACTCTGACAGTTCTATATCCCTTGCTTTTAGCTTGGTGTGCAGTGTTCCGTGAATGTCCCAAAGAAAAGCATGCTGTGCGGCTAAGTGTCTGAAGTATTGGAGGTGAGCGCCGGGCTCTTGAGCATATTTGTCATCCAGCTCTCGCAACGGAACTGGCAATTTTTCTTCCGAATTGCCATCAAGCGCTTTGGCAATTCGTTCGAAAATGCCCATTCTTTCGGAAACTTCAAGGTCATAACTGTGCATGTGAGACGCTAGCCAGCGGATATTTTTTACCGACGTAACTGGCACATCGTGTTCTGTAAATGCGTACCAAGCTACTTTTTCATTCTCCCAAAAGCGACGCTCAATCTCCTGCTTTTCTAGTGTGCGCGCATCCTCTAGATCTTCAGCATACTTGACGGAAACAGCACGACTAACTAAAACCCCATCAATTTCCATATCAATTAAAAAATCAGTAGTCATAACCTGAAGTATCCCTTTGTATGCGGGATGTTTGATACCTAATCTTTTTGCAATATCAATAGTGGCTTCAGGGTTAAGAGGGAACTACTCACGTATATCGACTACGGTATCATTCCAATCAAAAAGTAAAAATGCCGCAAGCTCAAGGTCTGACAGTAGATGGACAATACGGTTATTAGTAAGAGCTGGACGGCGATGTACTCTTCCCTTGCTTGGAACATCTCGTACAGTTAGAAAGGGCTGATAATCTTTTCCATAACCTTGACCACGTTTTTCTTTTTGTAAGCGTCTCAGAATTGCAGGCTGAAGAAGACTCTTAATTTCTTTTGGGTAGGGGCTTAAGAAAGCGGTTTTCATACTCATATTGATAATCCGAGCGAGGCTAGTAAGTCAAAGCATAGCTCGGATTATATTAAGTATGATAGTTTTTTGTTTAGTATGATACTTTTATGTAAGTGTGATAGTTTTTTGTCAATCTACAACCGACATAAAGCAAGTCTATCGGTTACTCAACAGTAACCGATTTAGCCAGGTTCCTTGGTTGATCTACGTCTGTCCCTTTTATCAGTGCCACGTAGTACGAAAGCAACTGCAGCGGGATGGTGTAGATAATTGGAGCGATCGGGCTGTCGCAGTGTGGAACATTGATTACCCGCATGGTTTCGTCGCTGGCGAATGACGCGTCTTTATCGGCAAACACGTACATGATTCCACCACGGGCACGCACTTCTTCAACGTTGGATTTGAGTTTTTCCAGTAACTCGTTGTTTGGCGCAACCACAATAACCGGCATTTCTTCATCGATCAGTGCCAGTGGGCCATGCTTAAGCTCACCTGATGCATAGGCTTCGGCGTGTATATAAGAAATCTCTTTAAGCTTTAGCGCCCCTTCCATTGCTATGGGGTACTGGTCGCCGCGGCCAAGGAATAAGGAGTGATTCTTATCGGCAAATTCCTCAGCTAAATCTTCAATGCCCTGGGTTATAGCCAAAGTTTCTTCCAGCTTGGCTGGCAGACTGTGCAGCCCCTGCACAATGGCTTGTTTCTCGGCTGTGGCCATGCCGTTGTGCTCACCAAGGGCTAGGGTCAGAATTAAAAACGCTGTAAGCTGGGTAGTAAAGGCTTTGGTGGAAGCCACGCCAATTTCGGCGCCGGCACGGGTCATAAACGCCATGTCAGACTCGCGTACCAAGGATGAGCCCGGCACGTTACAAATGGTCAGGCTGGCGGTATAACCCAGCTCTTTGGCTAAACGCAGTGCAGCGAGGGTATCGGCGGTTTCGCCTGACTGAGAAATCGTCACCAGCAGGCTGTTTTCCTGCACCACTGATTTGCGATAGCGGAATTCGGACGCAATTTCCACGTTACAGGACACATTGGCAAACTGTTCCAGCCAGTAACGTGCGGTCATGCCCGCATGGTAGCTGGTACCACAGGCCACAATTTGAACATGTTTAATCTTAGCGAGCAGCTCATCGGCTCCCTTGCCAAAGATATCCGGCAGCAATCCCTCGTCGCTCACACGTTCTTTTAAAGTGTTACGCACAACCACTGGCTGTTCGTGGATTTCTTTGAGCATGTAATGGCGATAACCGCCTTTATCGCCAGCATCATGTTCGATATTCGATTCGATAATCTCGCGTTTAACCGGCTTACCGTCTTTATCGAACACCGATACACTGCGACGGGTGATCTCGGCTACATCGCCTTCTTCAAGAAACATAAACCGGCGGGTTACAGGTAGCAGCGCCATCTGATCAGAGGCAATGAAGTTTTCGCCCAGACCAAGACCAATCACCAGCGGACTGCCCGAGCGGGCAACCACCACTTTAGACGGGTCGGTGCGATCCATAATAACAGTGCCGTAAGCGCCGTGGAATTGTTTTACTGAAGCCTGCACGGCAGCCAGTAAAGAATCAGTATTCTTTAATTCTTCATTCACCGTGTGGGCAATGGTTTCGGTGTCTGTATCGCTGGTAAAGGTGTAACCTTTGCTGGTGAGTTGCTCACGCAGAGACTGATAGTTCTCAATGATACCGTTGTGCACTACGGCAATTCGATCGTCGGAAAAATGCGGATGCGCATTGGCTTCTGTTACACCGCCATGAGTCGCCCAGCGCGTATGTGCAATACCAGTAGAACCAAGCGCTTCCTGATCGCTTAGCGCATCCACCAGTTCCTGTACCTTACCGGTACGGCGTACGCGGCTAAGAATGCCATTGGGTTGTAACAACGCTACCCCGGCCGAATCATACCCCCGGTACTCAAGCCGCTTGAGGCCCTCAAGCAATATCTCAACCACATTACGCTCTGCAACCGCACCGACGATCCCACACATAGCTATTCTCCATTGAGTGAGGCTTTCATTACCTTCACACCTTGTTGATTTAATTGTTGTTCTGCACTGAATGGTAAACCGTCATCGGTTACCAGCACTGCTACCTGTTGCCAGGCCAATTCGATATTCGGCATTTTATGCCTGAGTTTGGTTGATTCCGCTAATACCACCACGTTGCCGGCTACCCGGGCCATTTCCTGGCTCAGCAGGGTCAGTTCATTATAGGTGGTGGTGCCGCGCTCCACATCAAGTCCGGCTGCGCCCACAAAGGCCAGATCAAAACTATAGGACTGTAGCATCTTACCCGCCATGTTGCCCTGAAACGACTGCGACTGTTTATCCCAGGTACCGCCAGTCATCAGCACGGTAGGTTCATTATCAAAGGTCACTAACTGGTTGGCGACATCCAGCGAATTGGTCATCACCACCAATTGCGAAGGCTGTTTAAGGTGCTCCACCATAGTGGCGGTGGTACTGCCGCTGTCGATAACGATTTTGTGGCTGTCATTTACCAACGAGGCAGCGAGCTGCCCAATCGCCTGTTTAAGCGATAACTGCGTATTGGTAGCGGGTTGTGGCTTGTTAAGAGGCGCCGCACCGCCGTGCTGGCGGATCAGACGGCCTTGCTCGGCGAGCAGGGTCAGATCTTTACGAATAGTGACTTCAGAAGTCGAAAACTCACGGGCGAGTGTTTCCACCGGGGTTTGTCCGTGCTGAACAACCCAGTTAACAATACTTTCATGACGCGCGTGGAGGTTTCTTTTTTGTTTCATTCGAAAGTTATATATTTCGTTTGAAAACAAATATAGCACTAAACTTTCAAATGTTACGAATTAATTTTTATACATAGGTAAATGTAACTGCTCGAGCAAGTCGATAAGAAACACTATCTTAGCATTCGAAAGTTGGCGGTAATCAAAGTAGGGGCACACCACAATGTTGCGTTGCTTATTTATCGCAAATTCAGGTGTTTCCCAGTACAGGGAGGAAGCCACAGTAAGGGAGTTTGCGTAGGTCTTACCGGTAATAATGTGCAACACGTCGGGCGAAAACTCTTCGGGTTCGTTGAAATACAACGCGGTACCAGAGCCTGCTTGTAATAAGCGGCTATCACGAAAGTCCTGTCAGCGGGATGTGGTGTCTCTGAATCCCAGCGTGGGTGGCAGGGCAAAGATCAGCTTGGCATAAACATTAAACACTTTTCGCCAACCGTTCCCGCAAACCTGACCGATATTGTATATATCCTGAGCCATCAGCGGGAATACGCCGGGCTGGACGTGCTCAATCAGCGTATTGGGGCGATTGCCAATATACACACGAATTCGCGCGTTACTATCGCCCAGTGCGTTTATATCCGGATCGGTTAAATGCATTCCACGCTTAATGTTTGCTGTTGCTCACTGGCAAGCCTGGCCAGTTCGATCAACCGGATTACCGCCACTACGCTCTGCCCGCTTGCAGGTAACGCCTCAGCGTTGTTGGTGATTAAAGCCGTTGCCAACTGACGGTAAAAGGTGGTGTAGCCGCCGTTGAGCGTCGCCACCAATTTACTTTCATCTTCAAGGTAGAGTGTACCGTGCTGCGGCGCGGGTGCTACAGACCACTCGGGATCGTTAAAGGACATGCCGGCTTTGAGCTGGTCTTCCTGCGGATCGAGGTGGTACTTGCGGTAACTGCCTTTGGTGCCCTGCAGCGCATATCGTAGTGTAGGGCCTGCTTCGAATGGCGAACTGCCCACCTTCACGGTGATAGCAGCGTAATGCAGCGTTACCTCAAAGGCGTCGTCGGATTCACCGCCGTCTCGCAGAATGCGGATATCGGCCGATACCTGCTGCGGCATCCCGAATAACTGCACAACCTGGTCGATGAGGTGAGGGCCGAGATCCCAGAATATGCCGCTGCCCGGCCCGGCATTTTCCCGCCAGCGCTTGCGCGGCGTGGGTCTGAACCGGTCGAAACGACTTTCAAGCCGCTTTATATCGCCCACCGCCTGCTCAGCGATTAGCTGTTTAAGGGTAAGGAAGTCGCCGTCGAAGCGACGATTATGAAACACGCAAAGCTGTTTATTAAGCTGAGCAGCGAGTGCTACCAGTTGCTCTGCCCGCTCACTGCTCAGCGTAAAAGGTTTCTCCACCAGCACATGACACCCGGCACGCAGCACTGCTTCGGCCTGTTCGGCATGCAGATGATTAGGTGTGGTGATCACTACCAAATCAAAGTTATCGTCAGCGATTGCCTGCTCAAAACTGTTATACACGCTAACGCCCGGCAGCACTCCTTGCACCTTGGCCGGAACTGATGACACCACGCCAGCAATGCTATAGGCATCCATCGCCTGTAAAAACGGTACGTGAAAGGTTTTGGCGGCGTAGCCAAAACCCATAACCAATACTGAAAGGGCCATTATTTTTTCTTAGGACGCTGCCAGCCAGCAATGTTGCGCTGCTTGCTGCGTGCCACGGCCAGTGCGTCGTCCGGCACTTTAGCGGTAATAATAGAGCCTGCTGCCACCGTTGCCCCTGCGCCTATCTCTACCGGAGCAACCAGCGCAGAATTAGAGCCAATAAACGCATTTTCTCCAATTAGGGTCTTAGACTTATTTACACCGTCATAGTTACAGGTAATGGTACCTGCGCCAATATTACTGCCGGCGCCGATGTCGGCGTCACCCAGGTAGGTAAGGTGATTGGCTTTGGCGCCTTCGCCTAAACGGGCTTTTTTCATTTCGACGAAGTTGCCCACTTTGGCACCGCGTTCCATTACTGCGCCCGGGCGTAACCGTCCGTAAGGACCTACGGTACAGGATTCACCAACGCTGGCTTCTTCCACAATGCTGTTGGCCTCGATTACGGCGTTATCCGCCACCTCGCAATCAATCAGCACGCAGTTGGGGCCGATCACCACGTTATTACCCAGCGTTACTTTGCCTTTAAATACCGTATTGATGTCAATAAACACATCCTGTCCGGTAGTTAACTCACCACGCACATCCACACGCAGCGGGTCAGCCAGAGTGGCACCGTTGGTCATCAGTTCTTCTGCCTGCCATAGCTGCAGGGTTCGCTCCAGGCGGGCCAGCTGAATGCGGTTATTAACACCTTCAACCTCCAGCGGCGAGTCTGGCTGGGCAGCTTTGATCACTTTGCCTTCGTTGGCGGCCATGGCAATAACGTCGGTAAGATAATACTCGCCCTGGGCGTTGTCGTTATTCAGCTCGCTGAGCCAGCGCTTTAAGTCTTTACCGGGCATCATCATCATGCCGGTATTAATTTCGGTAATAGCACGCTGCGCCTCGGTAGCATCTTTATGTTCTACAATGGCCACAATGTTATCGTCGTTACGAATAATGCGCCCCATGCCAGTTGGGTCGTCGAGGTTTACGGTGAGAAGCGCTAAGTCGCAACTGGCTTTTACATCGATGAGTCGCTGCAGGGTATCGGCTTTAATCAGCGGCGCGTCCCCTACCAGGATCATCACGTCTTCTTCGTCGCTGATATGTTCAACCGTTTGCATTACGGCATGGCCGGTGCCTAATTGCTCGGCTTGCAGGCACCAGTTAATTTGTTGTCCGCTAACATTGGCCTGTAGCTGGTCGGCACCATGGCCATAAACCAGATGCACGGCCGTGGCCGTTAAGGATTCTGCGGTATTGATAATCCGTTGAACCATCGCCACACCGCCAACCGGGTGCAACACTTTGGGTAACGCCGACTTCATTCTGGTGCCCTTACCGGCTGCCAGAACCACTACAGAAAACGCCATAACTCATCCTTTTAACTGATATTTGGCCAATAGTGTAACCAAGCCGGCACAACAAGTCAGCGCTCATTTTCAGGCATCGGATTATTTAGGTGTGCGAGCTTATACGTCAGTATTTGGCGACAGTAGCATGACAAGCCGTCTGTCTGTATTATACTCAGCTTCGGGCTAACACCGCTTACAGGGAGAAACAGAAAGCAAGTGAATGCGTTCAGGACATTACATCGAAGTATATTACTGCTGTTTGCAGTAGTAGTGATTGCGATTGTCACTTTAGTACACTTCAGCATCTCAAAAATCGTCGCTGAGCAAAGTCGGGCTCAACAACAATCGTTGTCGCCAGCGGTTTCGCTTATTGTGTCGCAAATATTAAAACCGCTGCATGTTTCTGAAGCACTTGGAAAATCCCGGGAGCTGGTAGAATTAATGGAGCATGAAAATATCAACGAATCCGAGGTATTTTCTGCCTTGGACCGCCTGGAGCAGGAGTTTGGCTTAACCTTCTTTATTGCCAGCGATCTGGCCCGCATGCAATACAATTCTGATGGTACCAAGCTCGCACTGATTGAAGGCGAGGTGTCGTGGTATTTTAAATATCGTGACAGAGAAGCCGATGCAGTAGCGGATATTGGTAAGTGGGAAAACCCGCATTTTTATATCGATATAAAGATTTATGACGATGCCGGTAAGTTTTTAGGCTTTTTTGGTGTAGGAAAAAGCTTAAAAAGCTTTGTTTCGGTTTTTGAAACCTACAAACGCCAGTATGGCTACGACTTTTTGTTCGTAGATGGTTCAGGCGACATTATGCTGTCATCGGATCAAACGCTGGTTGCCACCTATTCCGAATTTACCAACTTATCAGAGCTACCCTGGTACGCCAGCCTGCCGGAACCTATCCGCGCCAAAAACGCCCTTAACAACCAGCTGATCACCATTGATGGTAAAGACCACCTCATTGCTGAAGTGAGTCTGCCTCAGTTTGGCTGGACGGTTTACCTGTTGAGTCCGCTTGACGCCAGACAAGCAGAGATTTCCCAGGGCTTTATTTTCAGCGTGGTTACCATGCTGGTAATTATTTTTGCGCTGTTTCTGCTTATCTATAATTTGCTGTACTACTTCCGCCGCGATATGCAGCCGGAGTTGATTATTCGCAATACTCACCGTTTGCCGGATCGCAATCAGCTGGAAGAAACCTACCAGTCGCTTTCGGAACAAAACGCGTCACTGAGTATTATTATGGTCGACATAGATCACTTTATGGATATCAACGACCAGTTTGGCCGCAATGCCGGTGATGACGTGCTCGACAAAGTCTCTGGTTTTATTTCCAGTCACCTGCGGGAACAGGACGTACTGGGGCGTTGGAGCAGTGAGGAGTTTATTATTCTGCTCCCCGAAATGGGCCCTCGTGAAGCGCAGGAACTGGCGCAAACGCTGCGCCACGGTATTGCTATTCTGCCGCCACCGAGCGACTATCCGGAAATGCACTTAACCGCCAGCTTTGGTGTGTCGTTTACTGCCTCTAAGCGTAACCTCAATGAGCTTACTGCCCACGCTGAGGATGCTTTATATCAGGCTCGTCGTGATGGCCGTAATCTGGTACGTGTGCAATTAATTGACAACTAATCGCTGTTTTGCCCAGTGCGCAACGCGCTGGGCAACACCCGTAGTAAAACTTATCCCCAGCAATATCAGCAGTCCGCCGCAGAAGTCCCACACACTTAAGATCTCGTTGAGAAATATAACGCCCCAGGCGATGCCAAATAACGGCACCAGATATCCCACCATCACCGCTTTGGCCGGGCCGGCAGAAGCTATCAGGTAAAAATACAGCAAATAAGCCATGCCAGTACCCACCAGTGCCAGCGCCAAAGCGTTCATCCATGCCAGCGATGAAGGCCAGGCTTCGGGGAGCTGCATTAATGCAAACGGGGTAAGTAACAGCGAGGCCCACAACTGACTGCCCGCAGCCACCGCCACCGGTTTTACCCCCGCCAGCGATTTCTTCATCATACAGGCGCCCCAGCCATAACAACCGGCGGCGCCGAGCACGGCCAGTACCGGCACAATACTGAGCTGACTGCCCAGGGTTTTATCCAGGCTGATCACCACCACGCCAACAAATCCACACAACAGGCCGGTTATTGCGAGCGTACTGAGGCGTTCTCGCAGCCAGATAAACGCAAACATGGCAGCAAACATTGGTGCGGTTGCATTGAGAATAGCCAGTACCCCGCTTTGTAATTGCAAGCTGGCAAAGTTGAATAGCGCAAAAGGCACCGCTGTATTAATCGCCCCCAGCAGGCACATTGGCTTCCAGAGTTTAACCATCTGCCGACCACCACCGGTGAGAAATAAGAATGGCAGAAACACTAAGGTTGCAAGTGAGGTTCTCAGGACCACCAGCGGCACTATGCCAAATTCAGGCGCGGCCACGCGCATAAAAATAAACGAGGCTCCCCAAATAGCGCCAAGGAGTAATAATGCGCCCATTTCTCGCGATGTCACCTAAATTGCTCCTTCCAATGCCAACAAAAACTGCTTTCTGGTTAAGCCACCCGCATAACCGGTTAATTTGCCATTGCTACCAATCACACGATGACAAGGCACAATAATGGTTAGCGGGTTTTTGCCGTTTGCCATGCCCACCGCACGCAAAGCTGTGGGCTGACCAATGCCATTGGCAATAGCGCCGTAACTTACAGTGTGACCATAGGGTATTGACTGCAGCTGGCGCCATACCTGCTGCTGAAACACAGTGCCGGATGGGTTTAACGGCACACTAAAAGTGGTCAGGCGGCCGTCGAAGTAAGCCTCAAGCTGCTCGCAACAGGCCAGAGTAAGATCGGAGGGGCTTGCCGCAGCAGTCGATTCTGACACAAAACGAATGCTGGTGATGCCCTTTTCATCCGCGCTGATTGCCATAAGCCCGCAGGGGCTTTGCCAGTAACTGAGTGCCATTAGGTTTCTCCGGTGTGTTGATTGGCAAGTAACCATAGCTGGATGGTGAGGTAACTTCGCCATGGTGCCCCCAGCGATGCCTTAATGGCAAAGCGTTGTGCCTGACGAGCAACAATAAGATCTTTTTCCAGATAGACATCCGGCTCACTGCTGCCTCGCAGTTTAATATATTGTAAGGTCCACGGGCCAATACCTTTAATCGCCAGAATGTCACTGTCGCTGAGTTCTTTACCCGGATTTGCTGCCACCAGCGCGGCAAAATCGCGGATAGCCTGCTTTCTGGCTGCCGGCATTTTAAGCATATCCAGCGCCGAAGAGGCCACTCTCTGCGGGCTTGGAAAAGTATGGCCATATGGCTGTTTTTCACCCAGTTCATCGCTCAAACGCTGCAACTGCGTGATTGCCGCTTTGATACTGATTTGCTGACCTATAATTGCCCTGCAGCCGGCTTCAAATAGACTCCACACACCGGGTAACCGTAAGCCGTTGGACTGCAGTTCTGGAGGCACTTCGGCATTACTTAATGCCTGCCCGACACTCTGTGGATCAGTATCCATATCCAGTACCCGGCGCAACGTGGTCAACAACGGCGGCAAATGTTGCGGTCGGGTGAGCTGCGCTTTTATGTGGAAGCCGCCTTGTTGTTCATCAAACGTGGCGCAAACAAAACCCGGTTCATTATCAACACGAAAGGCCCGGCTATAACTTTGCGCCTCCACACTCTCAATGTCTTCTAGCGCTCTTAATTGCAAAAAATCTCTTATCTGCGACCAGTTATAGGGTAATCGTACCGGCAAAAAAAGTGTTAGTTCCGATGCCATGGCCTGCCGCCCGCCAGCTTTGCGAATATCACCTGCGGTTAAGGCAAAATCTTTTTTTAAGTGGCTTTGCAGGCTGCGGCTCGATTGAAACCCGCTGGCTAACGCCACATCCTCAACAGACAGAGACGTTTGCTGCAGCAGGCGTTTTGCCAGCAATAGCCGACTGTAGAGCTGAAACCGTTTGGGTGACATGCCCACTTCCCGGCTGATTAACTGCCCAAGGTAACGCTCGCTGATCCCCAAACGTTCGGCGATGGCCTGCACCGTTTCATCGAGTGACTCACTCAGCAACCGCATGGCACGCTGGGTGGTGGTGCTCACGCCGCGCCAGGCAAATGAGCCCGGCGCGCTGTCTGGCCGACACCGCAAACAAGGCCGATAGCCCTGCTCAATAGCCTGCTGCGCATAATGATAGTAATCCACGTTCTTTTCATCCGGCAGACGGGCAGGACAGACAGGCCGACAAAAAATGCCGGTAGTTTTTACTGCCACAAAAAACCGCCCGTCAAACCGGCGATCCCTGGATTTTCGGGCCTCAGAGTACTGTTGTTGCAGAGCGGCGTCGAGCATCGCAGTCTCGCGGTTGATTTACATATGGCCATTGTAGCCTGCTTTGCTGAACAGGTTGCGAAGAAATCGGAACTGACAGTCAGCGATGGATTAATCAGCACTTACTTTCAATGAGTTGATCACTGTGCGGTCACCCCGCATAATAGCGTCGATCATTTGCCACAATATTATTCAATCCCATATTCCGGAGTTTTTTGTTTGCCTTATTTGGACTTGCTGCGTCGGTACTGTTTTATCGCGCTGTGTGTAATGCCTGGATGCATTGTTAGTAACACCACGATCGCCGCCGACCAGTGGTTTGAAGACTATGCTGCCCAGGTAAAGCGCGACGCACGCAAATACAATGTGCCCGGTTACGCCATGGTATTTTATCAGCAGGGCAAATCACCGGTTATCAAGGTTTACGGCAGAACTCACAGTGGCGGGAAGCCTGTTGACGAGAATACGGTGTTCCGCCTGGCATCGGTATCGAAGACCTTTACCGCTGTACTGATGGCCAAGCTGGTGCGTCAGAATCAACTCGACTGGACGACCCCCGTGACCGAAATGAGCCCTACGCTGGGCGCCGCAGGCACATTGAACCCAGGCATGACACTGGGCCATATTGTTGGCCAGTCCAGTGGCTTTATGCCTAACGCTTACGACAATCTTATTGAAGCGAATTACCCATTAAAGCGGGTCCTCAATCAACTCGCCGGACTCGAACCCTTGTGTCAGCCCGGCGAGTGTTACACTTATCAGAACGCGCTGTTTGGCGTGATCCAGGAATACTTTGTCAGTCGCAATACCTCTTATCAGCGCCAGTTGCAGGAGCAACTGCTCACTCCGCTCGGGATGGATACTGCCAGTGCCGGCAAAGGTGGTTTGCTGGCCTCAGAGCAATGGGCTCGCCCGCATATTGCGATTGCGCGAAATCGCTGGCGCGAAGGTCAGGTGGAAAGTAATTACTACCGGTTTACACCGGCGGCCGGTGTAAATGCCAGCATCAATGATATGACCCGCTGGCTGCAAGCTATGTTACTGGAGTTTCCCACTGTTGTGCCGGAAGATGTTGTGGCGGCAGTTACCACTCCGCGGGTACGTACCACCCGTGAGGTCTACCGCCGCGGCTGGCGTGACGATCTTAGCGATGCCCATTATGGTCTTGGCTGGCGAATCTACGATTATGCCGGCGAAGTACTCAACTATCATGGCGGCTGGGTAAAAGGCTATCGTGCTGATGTGTCGTTTTCGCCGAAATACAAAGCCGGCTATGTGATGCTGATGAACGCTGAGTCTAACCTCATAAACACCACCACAGCGGACTTCTGGGAAGCTTACTTTGAGCAGGCAAAGCGTCGCTTGCCTGAGTAGTTTCCCGCCCACAGAATGGCGGGCGGGACTGGTGTTATTTGCCGGTTTTTAAATAGGTATAACCGCTCAGACAGGCTTCATAAAAGTCTGTCCAGCGTACTCCTTCACGGGGTTTGATATTGCCCGCAGAAACCTGCTTGTCGATTAAACGCTTCACATCGTAAGCCATAGCTTTCGGGTTATACTGCATGATGCTCAGTACGTCTTCCACTGAGGTTCCTTTCACCACTTCTTCGATGTAAAAATCTTCCGGATCATCATCGTAACTGAAAATGTGCACTTCGTTCAGACGGCCAAACAAATTGTGCATATCACCCATTACGTCCTGATACGCACCGGTCAGGAACAGACCAATATAGTAGGGCTCATCAGGCTTCAGCTTGTGCATTGGCAACACATCGGTGATTTCACGGCCGACAGTGAACTGATCGATTTTGCCATCGCTGTCGCAGGTAATGTCTACCAGCGAACAGTTTACCTCCGGGCGTTCATTCATGCGTGTGATCGGCACAACCGGCAATAACTGGTCGATAGCCCAGGTATCAGCTGCCGACTGAAACACCGAGAAATTACACAAATATTGTGATGACAAACTGTAATCGAGCTCCTGCAGCTCTTCGGGTACATAGTCAGCATGAGCATAATACGCCTGTAAGCGCTCCATGATTTCCCAGTACAGCGTTTCGATTTTTGCCAATTCTTCTAACGAAAGGACACGCAACTTGAAGGCATCCAACGCTTGCTCTTTATATTGGGAGGCGTCGTTATACACTTCCTGCATATTGGTTTGTTGATCGAATGTGCTGGCCATTTCCCGCATGTTCTTAACGAAATAATGCTCACCTTCAGCCTCGCCGGTATCTACTCCTGCGCTATTAGAGCGAATTTCACCCACGATCTGAGTAATTACGCAGCTGTGGTGGGCGGTAATCGCGCGGCCACTTTCGCTAACCAGATGAGGATGCGGAACACCTTCCAGATCGCACACCTCTTTCATACCATAAACCACGTCGGCCACGTACTCCTGCATGGAGTAATTGCGCGAGGATTCACTGGTTGAAGCAGTTCCGTCGTAGTCGATTCCAAGACCACCACCCACATCAACATAATCGAGCGGGAACCCCATCTTATGCATTTCAGCATAAATGCGACCGCCTTCAGAAATAGCCTCTTTAACCGAGCGGATATCGGTAAGCTGACTACCAATATGAAAATGCAATAACTTAAGGCAATGCGCCATGCCCTGCTCTTTGAGATAACGGGCGGTATTAATGATTTCGGCAAAGCTCAAGCCAAATTTGGCTCGTTCGCCACCGGAGCTCTCCCATTTACCACGGCCTTTTACTGTCATTTTGGCGCGTACACCAATTAACGGTTCAATGCCCAGTTCTTTGGAGATTTTAACCAGAAGCAGTAGTTCTGAGTATTTCTCAACAACCACAACCATGCGCCGACCGAGTTTGCGACCGAGCAAAGCCAAACGCATAAACTCTTCATCTTTATAGCCATTAAGAATGGTCAATGAGTCTTCATTGGTGTTAAGTGCCAACACGGTAATGAGCTCAGCCTTAGAACCGGCCTCAAGACCATAGTTGTAGTGTTCACCCACATCAACGATCTCTTCCACCACTTCACGCATCTGGTTAACTTTCACCGGATACACGCCCTGATATTCGCCGCTGTATTCAGCCTCTGCAATGGTATTGCGGAAGATAGTATTCAGATTAGCAACCTGAGAACGCAAAATATCATGAAAACGTACTACAACTGGCAGTTGCACGCCTTCCTGATGGATCTCTTCAATGACCGCTTTGAAATCGATTTGAATTGATGGATCTGAAGGGTTGGGTGTGACCTTGATATTGCCGTTTTCACCAATGTGAAAATAGCCACCGCCCCAACGGGAAACGCCGTATACGCGTTCTGCCTCTTCAACAGACCACTCCTGAGAAGTTCCATCCATCGCTAACACCTTAAATATTTTGCGTGCTGGTAAAAATGATTTGCAGCTGACATGCTCATGGCGCGTATTATAACGGTCTTTACAATCAGCGCTATGACAATTTACGCACCTGGCACTGACCCGGATTACTGCTTTTTTACGTATTAAGTCAATATGATAGAAATTTGTTGACTATTTTTTACTCACCACAGTACCATAAAGTAGTACAAATTCATGACGTTAACATATTATCTGTGAGCATTTCATGGTGCCGGGATAAGTCCACGGAAAGGAGTATGAGGGAATGCAACGTGTATTAGGAGAATTTGCCGTTGAGTTAACCCCACAGCAGGACGAGCTGGACATGGGCAGAATGCTATTCACAAAATCCTTTACCGGCGAGCTTGCCGGTACTTCCAGTGGACAGATGCTCAGTAAGCGCAGCACCGTGCCAGGTTCAGCAGGTTACGTAGCCATCGAAACCTTTGAAGGCGAACTGCAAGGTAAAAAAGGCAGCTTCTCTTTGCAACATCTGGGCATTATGAGCCGGGGCGAGCAAAAGCTAACCATCGTAGTGGTACCAGATACAGCCACCGACGGCCTGGAAGGTTTATACGGAAATATGCAAATTCAAATAGTCGATGGTAAGCACTACTACGACTTTGAATTCGATTTTACCTGAGGCCCCCGCGGTAGTAAGCCACTAAGCAGTTAACAATAATGATTTACCATTGCAGGAATGGTTCCTGCAATGCTCTTCCGTAAAGTGTTAAACACCCTCTATTTTAACGTGTTGTGCTGTAGTTATTGCAGGTCGGGCGCGTAGGGTGTGAATAATTTTCATTGCGGAGGACTTCATGAATAAAACAGCCGAGCTTTATCGCATGGTGACATCACAACATATTTGCCCTTTTGGCCTGCGCTCTAAGGATTTACTGGAGCGGGAAGGGTTTGAGGTGGAAGATCATCAGTTAACTTCCCGCGAAGAAACCGATGCGTTTAAACAGCAATACGATGTAGAAACCACCCCGCAAACCTTTATTGATGGCAAGCTGATTGGCGGTTACGACGACCTCCGCGAGTATTTCGGTAAAGGCGAGGCGGGCCAGACAGGGACTACCTACACACCGGTCATTGCCATTTTTTCGGTAGCAGCATTAATGACCGTCGGTTGGCAGTTTGCCTCATCCAGCGGCCTGCTGAGTTTATCTTCATTATTGCTGTTTATTGCCGTCAGCATGTGTTTTCTTGCAGTACAAAAACTGCAGGATTTATACAGCTTTACGCAGTCTTTTATTACCTATGACCTGCTTGCCATGCGCTGGCTGCGCTACGGTTATTGGTATCCATTTCTGGAGGCCTATGCGGGTATCGGCATGATAACGGGTTTGCCAGCCCTGTGGGTTGCTCCGGTATCGCTGTTTATCGGTACCGTTGGTGCCGTATCAGTATTTAAAGCGGTGTATGTAGACAAGCGAGAACTCAAATGCGCCTGCGTAGGCGGCGACAGCAATGTGCCTTTGGGCTTTATTTCACTGTCGGAAAACCTGTTTATGATTGGCGGTGGTTTACTGATGCTACTGAGCTAATTCGTGTTTTAAAAAAGGCTGCCAGATGGCAGCCTGTGTTGTTTACTGGTCAATCACACTGGTTTTTCTGAACTGCCAGCGGTTGGCAAACTGATGAAGCCAGCGGGTGAATCGCAATCGCCCCGCTCTTTCATCATAAAACGGATTTTCTCCCGGCGCGGTGAGATAAGTATTCGTAAGCACTGTGTGTGCATCGCCTGCACCAATAAAATACTGATAATTCGGCACATACTCATTCAGGAAAGTATAAGAGCCTGTCATTGCTGCGTTCCACTCCATAAACAACAGGTAGTCATCTTCAGTAAGGCCCCAGGTAAACGGATCCATATTACCGGCGTCAATCTCTGAGGAAATTTTGTAGAACAGCACCTGTACTGCATCCAGTTGCGTAGAATACTGAGCAAAACGAACCTGGGGATAGCTGGCCGCCAGCACGCCCATCATATCCTGATTTAACGTAGCGGCCTGATAAGCTCCCATAAACTGAGCAAACATAGGCGCCAGGCTATTTTCTACGCCCCAGGTATGACCAAAGGAGAAGGTCGACTCCACGAAGCCCGCAGACAAGACCCCGGCAGCACCATCGCTTAACAAGGCGGTACGGGCTCTTGGGAACGCAGTTTGCAGGTAAGGGAAATTAATAGTGGCACCATAACCACCGGCGCTAGAACCGGCAACCAACATTCTGCGGGGTTTAACCGTGCTGTGGGCATAATAGTCTTTTAGCCATTCTCGCACCGCCATAAAATTATCAAAGCCGCGATGGCGCACCGGAACCGGCGCGGCAGGCACGCCTGTGATTATGCCTGTGGTATCGTCATAAACCACATCGTTTGAACCAATGTGGATATCGCCGGTGCAATAAGGAATAAACACCTTACTCCAGTTGGCAAAGGGGTTTCGCGGATTATCATCATCAAATATGCCCCCGGCATCGACCGGCGAGTTTTCAGTGTACATAGACGGGTTATAAGTAGGACGGCCACCAGGTACACCGCTCAGAGCCAGCGATGTCACGCAGGTTGCGTCGTTCCAACAGGCACCACCACCATTAAAAAAGACCACCAATTTACCGGCATTGCCCGGTTTAAAATAAAAATGGAAATCGTTTGGAATAGCAGCCCCGGTAGCAGGGTCGGTGATTGTCTCCAGAGCACAGGCTGGCGACAGCGTTTGCGGTTGCCCCTCATCATTGATGATTTCTACTGTGGCTGGCACTGGGATCTGTTGCCATTCTTCAGCGTTAACATTGATATGCAGAGCACAGGAAAACAGAGCTATAAAAGCACTTAAGCAGCGAAAGCGAGTCATATTTCATCCTTGAGTGATAAAAGATTGTTTAATAACAAACCGCTGATGCTGCAGGTAGGAGCGGGTTAAGCTTATTAATATAAGTCTTAATTTACATTAAGGTAAAAATCGCAGACAGCAAAGCAATAAATTGGCGTAACCCACAATTATTTCGCCATAGGGCGGGCAATAGCCAGCGGGCTGGCGTTCCGCTTTTATCCCGTTAAACTACATCATTATAACTAATTGAAAAATGAGTAACGTATGCCTGCTGCAACCGGTAACTCTGCCTACCTGGCCATCGACCAGGGAACCACGTCTTCCAGGGCCATTTTATTTAACCAACAGTTTGAAATGATTTACACGGCGCAGCGGGAATTTCCGCAGTACTACCCTAAAAACGGCTGGGTAGAGCAGGATCCCGAGGAACTTTGGCAGTCGGTACTGAATGTCGCCCGTGAGGCGCTAACCGTTGCCAGCGATCTCAAACTGTCAGTCAAACATGTGGGGATCACCAATCAACGGGAAACCACGCTGGTCTGGAACAAAGAATCCGGCCAGCCAGTGTATAACGCTATCGTCTGGCAGGACCGGCGCACCAGCGGCTATTGCAGCAGCTTATCGGTGCATGAAAACCTGGTACAACAAAAAACCGGCCTCAAACTGGACCCGTATTTTTCGGCCAGCAAGATTCGCTGGATCCTCGACAATGTGGAAGGCGCGGCTGAGCTGGCCGCAAATAACAAGTTGCTGTTCGGCACCGTTGATACGTTTTTAATCTGGCGCTTAACCAACGGCAACGTGCACGCCACCGACGTGACCAATGCCAGTCGCACCAGTTTGTTTAATATTCACAGCCAGCAGTGGGATAAGGAACTCTTAGCGCTGTTTGATATTCCAGCCGCCCTGTTGCCAGAGGTAAAAGATTGTGCCGACGACTTTGGCCGGACTCAGGCAGGTCTGTTACCGGTGGTGCTAAACATCAGCGGCGTGGCTGGCGATCAACAGGCTGCCATGGTTGGCCAGGGCTGCGTTACACAAGGCAGTGTTAAAGCTACCTATGGCACTGGCTGCTTTGCTCTGGTTAATACCGGATGCCATTGCGACATTAACCACACCGGTCTGCTTACCACCATTGCTTATCGGCTTAACGGCATTACTCATTATGCGGTAGAAGGCTCCATTTTTGTTGCTGGCGCGGCGGTACAATGGCTGCGCGACGGGCTGGGTTTAATTGAAAAAGCCGCCGATTCCGAAGCCATTGCCGGACAAGTGGGTAACGAACACGGCCTGGTGGTAGTGCCCGCTTTTACCGGTCTTGGTGCACCGCACTGGGATCCTGATGCCCGTGGGGCAGTCTTCGGCATCACCCGTGCCACTACTGCCAATGATATTGTGCGCGCTACCCTCGAATCGATTTGTTTTCAAACCCACGACTTAGTCACTGCCATGAGCAGCGGCGGTAATCCACCAACTATTTTAAAGGTAGATGGTGGTATGGTGGCCAACGAGTGGTTTTGCCAGTATCTGGCCGATACGTTGAATGTGCCGGTAGTCAGGCCAAAAGTGATGGAAACCACCGCACTGGGCGCTGCACTACTGGCCGCTTTTCAGGCCGGAGATATCACCGAATTAAACCAACTGGCCGAAGCGAATCCCTGCCAGCGTGAGTTTGAAGCCAATGCCACCGACAGCGCCCGCGAGCAGCGTTTAACCCAGTGGCATAAAGCGGTAAAAGCAACCCTGCTGATGACCTCTTAAATACCAAATTCTGCACAGCCAGGGGCCATTTAGGCTCCTTGTCGAGACAAAACTGTACCAGTAGTTTAACCACCCTGCTCTTTTTACGGGAGATTGAAACCAGAGGATGATCCAGAACAAACATTGGTAAAGTTGCCTTAGTTAGTGCATTGCGCCACACTTTTTAGTGCCGTAAAGTAAAACAAATACCGCATGGTTTGTGCTGTCGTCTTATGCAATCCCAACCAGCCATGTCATAACAAAGTAAAACGTAACTCTTACATTCAATCACTCAGGCCATCTTTCCCTGCATGCAGGGAACCCGACTTTCAGGGAGAAAGTGCTGTGCTGTTCAAAAATCCGCTATCCAGCCCCCGCGGCCCCGCTGTAATGGACATGCTGCAAAGTGTCAGCGGCATCATTCTGGCCCTGTTCATGTGGGCGCACATGTTTATGGTGTCGAGCATTCTGCTGGGCAATGATGCCATGTACTGGGTGACCAAGATGTTTGAGGGCGAGCCAATCTTTGGTAAGGGCTACCCCATTCTGGTGAGCCTGTTTGCGCTGTTTATTCTGTCGTTAGTTGTGCTTCACGCGTTTCTGGCGATGCGTAAGTTTCCGGCCACTCACCGCCAGTACCGTACCCTGCACAATCATCTTGGCGGTATACGCCATACCGACAGTTACCTGTGGTATGTGCAGGTGTTCACCGGTTTCGCCTTATTCTTTCTGGCCTCTGTTCATTTATACCAGTTAATCATGCATCCAGCGGATATCGGCCCGTACGCCTCATCCGACAGAGTATGGACTGGGCGCATGTGGCCGCTGTATTTAATGCTGCTGTTTGTGGTTGAGCTCCACGGCGGCATTGGCCTGTACCGGGTGCTCGTCAAGTGGGGCTGGTTTATGGGCAAGGATCCAAAAATTGGCCGCAAACGCCTGACCATAGCCAAATGGGTACTCACTTTATTCTTTCTGGTACTGGGATCACTGACGCTCGCCGCCTATATGAAAGTAGGCTACGAGCATCAGGATAGCGCCGGAGAGCGTTATCAACCCGCCGAATATTCGCAGCTGCACAGCGCCTCGCAAGGAGAGAATGACTAATGCAAACTATAGTAACCGATGCGCTGATTATTGGTGGTGGTCTGGCGGGTTTACGAACCGCTATTGGGGTTAAACGCCGCGGCTTTACGCCGCTCATTTTAAGCCTTGTACCGCCTAAACGCTCCCACAGTGCCGCCGCCCAGGGTGGCATGCAAGCCAGCTTAGGCAACAGTGCCAAAGGCTGGGGCGATAACGAAGACGTGCATTTTGCCGATACCATTCGCGGCAGCGACTGGGGCGCCGATCAGGTAGTTGCCCGCATGTTTGTGCATACCGCCCCGAAAGCGGTGCGCGAACTGGCTGCCTGGGGTGTCCCCTGGAACCGGGTACAAAAAGGCGATCATAAAAGTGTGATCAACGGCGAAGAAGTAACGATTACAGAAAGGGATGAGTCACACGGCCTGATTACCGCACGCAACTTTGGTGGCACGGCCAAATGGCGCACTAACTATGTGGCCGACGGCACCGGCCACTCCATGCTGTATACCATGAGTAATCAGGCCATTGCCGAGGGCATTGAAGTCCACGAGCGCATGGAGGCCATTGCTCTGCTCCATGATAACGGCCGCTGTCAGGGTGCGATTGTACGAAACCTCATTACCGGTGAACTCATGGTTTACCTGGCTAAAGTCACCTGTATTGCTACCGGCGGCTTCGGCCGTATTTACCGGGTATCCACCAACGCCGTAATTAATCAGGGCATTGGTACTGCTATCGCACTTGAAACCGGCATTGCCAAACTGGGCAATATGGAAGCGGTGCAGTTTCATCCCACCGGAATTTTCCCGGCGGGTATACTGGTTACTGAGGGCTGTCGCGGCGATGGCGGCCTGTTGCTGGATGCAAAAGAGCACCGCTTTATGCCGGATTATGAACCCGAGAAGCGCGAGCTTGCCTCCCGCGATGTGGTGTCGCGCTGGATGGAAACGCACATTCGTAACGGCCACGGCGTACAGTCCCGTTTTGGTGAACATTTGTGGCTGGATATCCGTTTGCTGGGCAAAAAGCATATCAACAGCAAACTGCGCGAGGTGAAGGAAATCTGCCAGTACTTTTTAGGCATCGACCCTACCGAGTCGTTAATTCCGGTACGCCCTGCCCAGCATTATTCAATGGGCGGTATCCGTACTGATTACCGCGGCGAGTCCCCTACGCTTAAAGGCCTGTTCGCCGCCGGGGAAGCTGCCTGCTGGGATATGCACGGTTTTAATCGCCTTGGCGGTAACTCGGTGGCTGAAACCGTGGTAGCCGGCATGATTGTAGGCGAGTTTATGGCCGACAGCCTGACCACAGAGGCTACCCTGGCAATCAGTTCTACGGCCATTGATAGCCAGGTGAATGAGGTTCGTGATGAACTGGCGTCGTTCCAGCGCAGCGAGAATAACGAAAACGCCTGGCAAATTATTGAAGCCATGCAATCAGTGATGACCGACAAAGTGGGGATTTTCCGCCACGGTGAGCAGTTGGCTGAGGCGGTTACTGAATTGCAATCTCTGTATGAGCGTGCCGGACGAATAAAAGTCAGCGACACCAGCCGTGGTGTAAACCCGGAACTCTGCGCGGCTTATCGCGCCAAAAAGATGCTTAAGCTAAGCCTGTGTGTGGCCAGTGGTGCATTAGCCAGGGAAGAAAGCCGCGGCGCGCATTGCCGTGAAGACTTCCCGCTTAGAAACGACAAAGACTGGCTCAAGCGTACGCTGACCAGCTGGTCACCTGAGGCAGCCTCGCCTGCCATAGACTATGAGCCGCTCGATGTAATGAGCATGGAACTGCCGCCCGGCTGGCGCGGTTATGGTGGCAAAGAGCGCATTGATCACCCTGATACGCCTACTCGTCAGGCCGAAGTAGATGGCGTACAAGCAGGCGATGCAGACCGTTTTGCCAAACAACAGCAACTGATGCCCTTTACAGGCTGCTTGCCCGAACCCTTCCGTGGCCGCAACGCCCGTTTATCCGAGGAGCTTGATGCATGAACGCCTGCACAGAAAAAACCATTCCGGTAAAGGTGAGCACCGCGAGAACCATTGAGTTTGCGATTTTTCGGCATAACCCTTTCGATGAGGCCAGCGAGCCGCATTTTGAAACCTACCAGTTAGAAGAAGCAGACAGCATGACGCTGTTTATCGCGTTAAATGAAATTCGCGCTAAACAGGCCCCCTCTTTGCAGTTTGATTTTGTGTGCCGGGCCGGCATTTGCGGCAGTTGCGCCATGCTCATTAACGGTCGCCCGGGTCTCGCCTGCCGCACCTTGATAAGCCAGCTTCCAACCAAAGTTACTTTAATGCCATTACCCGGCTTTGAGCTGATCGGCGACTTATCGGTGAACACGGGTAAGTGGATGCGCGGCATGAGTGAGCATTTACAAACCTGGATTCACAGCGCAGAAGTAAGTAACTTTGATGCGATGGAAGAAAAAATGGCACCAGAGCAGGCCGAACAGATTTACGAGCTGGAGCGTTGTATTGAGTGCGGTTGCTGTATCGCCGGCTGTGGTACTGCCCAAATGCGCCCGGAATTTGTTGGCGCAGTAGGCTTAAATCAATTAGCTCGTTTTAAAATTGATCCCCGGGACAATCGCACCGATGCGCAGTTTTACGAAGTCATTGGCAACGAACACGGCGTATTTGGTTGTATGACCATGCTCGGCTGTGAAGACTTCTGCCCCAAAGAACTGCCCCTGGCGCAGCAAATTGCTTATATGCGCCGTGCTATGGCGGCTGCCGGAATAAACTAACCAGCTTATTGCAGAGCCGAGCGATAACAAACCGTTAGCGGCTGTATAAAGCCGCTAACGGTTAACGCTGATTAGTCGTCGTCACTTTCGCCGTTATCGTCGGACGTTTCGATTTCAGCTTCCCTGGCCAGTAGTACCCCTGCTTCGTTGAGCGAACCTTCTACCTCGACGATAGTGCCTGCACTGATGGCTGCCATAAACTCAGCGGCGCTCACCCGGCGGCCGTTAAGTTCAAGCTCGGACGCACCACTTATATCTACCTCGTAGCCATTCACCGTAAAGCGGTTGTCTGCACCCACTGCACTAACCCGTCCTTCAATCTCCAGATAAGTACCCGTGGTAGCGCCATCGTTATCCTGGCCGTCGTCGTTATCGTCCGAATTATCATCAGAGCCATCATCCGAACCACCGTCTGAATCATCATCCGAATTGTCATCTTCGAGCTCCAACTCAAACTTATTCGCGGTAAAGCTACCATTGGCATCATAGTTTCCACGTACCTCAAGTATTACACCGTTAACCAGGGCAGCAATGAACTCTGCCAACGTGACACGGCGATCGTCAAGCAAGTAAACTGCGTCGACACTCATAGCGATAGTCAGGCCCGAGAGCGTTACAGAGTTCTCTGTAAAAGCTGTAAGATACCCTTCAACCTCAGACTCCTCGTAATACTCGTTGTCATCCTCACGCTCGAGTCGCAGTACGATGTTTTGCCCTGCCTCCACCTGATAAACCACTTCCACTAAATCATTCAGTTGTAGTGAATTCAGTGCAATGTATTGGTCATTATCGTCTTCAAAGCGGGTTTGTGTATTAACGTAAAATACCGTGTTGTTAACGGTAAATGAGCCTGCTTCGTTGTCCAGAGCAGTAATCATTCCCTTTAGCTTGCCGTCGGTAACGGATAGTTGTTTAAACTCAATTTTGGTAACGGTTTGCTCGCCGTTATTAAAGGCCAGGTTCAGTTCAACCACTACACCCGGCGCTAAATTTTCAGCTGCGCCATATTCAAACTGAGTGGCATTATTATAAGCGTAAGTTTGACCATAAATTTCCAGCGTCTGAGCAGCAGCATCTACCGCCGTAATCACCCCTTCCACTTCAGCTTCTGCAATGTCATCCTGCTCTTCAAAGCGGCTGTTGCGTACTTCAAGCTCAGAAGCCACAAAGACATTGTTAGTTATTACTCCCTCAAGTTTAACCTGCAGCGCGTTGGCCAGCTCACCCTCTGGCACCGCCTGGCTGTAATCCACCTGCATGCTGCCAATGAAAAAAGTTTGCGCAGTCGTTTCCAGCTCGCTAATCACTCCGGTGATGTGCTGTGGCTCACTTTCTGGCAGATCATTTTCCAGTTCTACGTATGTGGCATAAAATGAGCCATCAGCCATTGCGTAGCCGCTTGCCTCGATGCGATCTCCCACGTTTAATGTGGTAACAGAGGTACCGATAAAATGGGTTAAATCGTCGTACACCATCGTTACACCGGCAATTTGAATTTGCCCGGCAGAGCGATCAATCGACTGAATAATCCCACCCACATCTGAGTCGTAAGTAATACTCGTTGCGCTGGCGTCATTGCTATTTTCATCGTCGTCATCATCACTGGTGAGCTGAATTTTCATGCCCACTTTTAATGCGTCGATAGCCGCGCCGGCGTTGCCGTTAACAGTAATTGTGGTGGTATTGGTGGTATAGCGTTTACCATCGATGTAGACACTACCAAACCCGGTGATCACACCGCTTTTTACTACAGTAGTTGGATTGGAAGTTGGCGGCTCAGTGCCTGATGGCAGGGTTTCTACAGCAGAATCAGAAGATCCACCACCACAACCGGTTAGCAAACCGGCCAAAATAGATAAACTTAACAGTGAACGTCGCATTACGACTCCTCAGTGATTGCAAATTCTGTGAAGAGTATAGTCGTTAATCGCTATTGTTACCTTAGAACATTAGTTTGAAATACATAGGGCATTTAGCCTATAAGCGGGGCATATAGCTGATTTAATAGAATAAAAATCAACTCATTTCCTCAAAGAAAAACGCGGCTAATTCGTGGCGACCGGTACAGTCTGACTTTTTGTAAACCGCCGAAGCCTGATGACGAATGGTTTTCTCAGAAGTCTGGCGCAGCTCGGCAATTTCGTTGAGGCTAAGTCCTTTTAACAAAAACAAGCCCACCTCTTTTTCGCTTGGGGTGAGTTGCCAGCGCTCGAACTGTTCCTGCACAGCAGCAAAGAAATCACGCTTGGAGCGTTTTAGTTCTTCAGACATCTGGCTGACTTTATTGTTGGAGAGTTCCAGGTCGTCCCGTAATGCTTTTAAGGCGTTGGAGCGTTGACGAATATCAAAAATCAGAAAAACAAACAGTCCGGAGGAGATGAGAATTAAAATGGACTCCTGGATAATATGAATTAATTCAAGATCCTCTGAAAAGTCGATATACAGATCCATACACTTCAGCGCAATTATGCACACCAGCGCGACAGACAGGACTTTATCTTTCACCACTTACTCCAACAATTCATCCGGTGGAAAGAAATCATATCAGCAGCCAAAAAAAATGGCCTGCACAATTCACTCATACAGGCCATTTTTACGATGATTGACTAAGCGTAACGATTAATCGTCACCAAACTCGCGAACGATGTTATTAATGGTGTCTTTGGCATCACCCAGTACCATGCGGGTGTTGTCTTTAAAGAACAGCGGGTTATCAACCCCGGCAAAACCAGCATTGGCAGAACGCTTAAGCACAAATACGGTTTTGGCACGGTAAACTTCGATTACCGGCATGCCGTAAATGGGGCTGCCTTTCATCTCTTTGGCCGCCGGGTTAACCACGTCGTTAGCACCGATAACAATGACCACGTCGTAGTTTTCCATGCGCGGATTCACATCGTCCATTTCGCACAGCAGATCATAAGGTACATCGGCTTCTGCCAGCAGTACGTTCATGTGGCCAGGCATACGCCCCGCTACCGGGTGAATAGCGTATTCCACCGTACAGTTGTTTTCTTCCAGTAGCGACTGCATCTCGCGAACCGCATGCTGAGCCTGTGCTACCGCCATACCGTAGCCCGGCACAACCAGTACAGACTGCGCAGCTTCCAGTACGTAAAACGCATCCTGGGCAGACATGATTTTCACTTCGCCTTCGATGGCCTCGCCCATCTCTACCGGCTTGGCAAACCCGGACAGCAATACATTCATGAGCGAGCGGTTCATGGCTTTACACATAATGTTAGTCAGGATAAGACCAGACGCGCCTACCAGCAGACCGGTAACAATCAGAATGGTGTTGGCAACCGCCAGACCCGCCGCACAGGCTGCAACACCTGAGTACGAGTTAAGCAGGGCAATAACCACCGGCATGTCGGCACCTCCAATGGAGATGGTGGCCCAAATACCAAAGCTCAACGCCAGCGCAATCGACACATACAACCACAGCGGGTTGCCCGGGTCAGTAGCAAACAAATAGCCCACCACAAAAAATGCTACCAGATGCAGAATGCTCAGTTCACGCAGGCCGGTAAAAATAAATGCTTTGGAGGACATCTTGCCCGACAGTTTACCCCAGGCAATCACAGAGCCCGAGAAGGTGACACCACCAATTAGAATAGTCAGAAACACGGTGACAAAAACCAGCGAATCAGTAGTGGCCAGCGTAATGGCACTCATACTGGAAACGGTTGCCCAGCCCAGCAGCAGTGATGCTGCGCCGCCATAACCGTTAAACAAAGACACCATTTCTGGCATCGAGGTCATCTCTACGCTTTTGGCTTTCCATGCACCATACGCGCCGCCAATCACAAAACCCGCCAGGATCCAGTGATAGCTGATAATCTGCTGGTCGATTAAGGTAACGACCACGGCGATAAACATACCTATAGCCGATACCAGGTTGCCTTTTTTGGCCGATGACGGATGACTCAGTAATTTAAGGCCAACAATGAATAACGTGGTTGCCAGTACGTAGGCAAGATTAATGATCAATGCATTATCACTCACAGCATAATCTCCTTACTTGCCTTGTTTTTTCTTGAACATGCTGAGCATACGGTCGGTAACCATATACCCGCCCACAACGTTGATACTCGCGAGCGCTACCGCAGCGGTACCTAAAATGGTGGTTAGCGTATCGTTGTCGGAGCCTGAAGCGACCAACGCGCCCACCAGGGTGATCCCCGAAATGGCGTTAGAGCCGGACATTAACGGTGTATGCAGTGTTGCCGGTACCTTACGGATAAGTTCGAATCCTAAAAAGGCAGCCAGCAGAACAATAAAGATCAGGTAAATAGTTTCCATACGTTAGCCCCCTTTGTATGCGTTTTTAAGCATGTCATTGGTGATCTCGCCAGCGTGGGTAATTACGCTACTTGCGAGGATTTCGTCTTCCAGATCCAGCGTGAACTGCTTGGATTCCTTATCGAAAAACTCATCAATGAGATTGATCAGGTTATTGGCATACATATCGGTAGCATCGCGAGCCACGCGCTGGCTCCAGTTGCCGTCACCAATCACGGTAACGCCCTCAACCACCGCTGTTTCGCCAGGCACAGAGCCTTCAACGTTACCGCCCGATAGCGCAGCCATGTCCACCACAACGCTGCCGGGTTTCATGAGCGCCAGAGTTTGTTTGGAAATCAGCACCGGGGGTTTACGTCCAAACAGCTGGGCAGTGGTGATAACGATATCCGAGTCGGCAATCGCATCGCGCTGCGCTTCCTGCTGCTTGGCTTTTTGCTCGTCGGTAAGCTCTTTGGCATAACCGTCTTTGGTCTGACCGGTTTCACCAATATCAATTTTAAGAAACTTGCCGCCTAAAGATTCTACCTGCTCGGCCACTACCGGGCGGGTATCGTAAGCCAGCACGTTAGCGCCTAAACGCTTAGCAGTCGCAATGGCTTGCAGGCCAGCTACACCAGCACCAATAATAAACACCTTGGCCGGTTTAATGGTACCGGAGGGTGTCATCATCATGGGCAGGATGCTTGGCAGGGCATTCGCGGCCTGCATCATCATCACATAACCCGCCAGACTCGCCTGAGAACTCAGGGCATCCATTTTCTGGGCACGGGAGGAACGCGGGATCATCTCAACGGAAAGTGTAGATAAACCTTTACCCGCCATACTTTCAACCAGTTCCTGCTGGAAGAACGGGTCGATATGGCCAATTACCAGCGCATCGGCTTTTAGCTGAGCCAGTTGGCTGCTTAGGGGGCGGTTAACATAGAGTACAATATCGGCATCACCCAGCACGTCGGCAGTGGCTTTTACGATAGTGGCACCTTGTTCGGTGTAGGCGGCATCGGGATAGCCTGATAACGCGCCAGCGTCTTGTTCAAGCATGACGGTAAAGCCCATTCGGGTAAACCGCATTACTGTGGCAGGCGTTACAGCGCAGCGCTGTTCGACAAAACTATCATCAATAGCGTGCCTTGCTTCGTTTAGAACTAAGAGTTTCAAGAGTATCCTCCTTTCCTCCGGGCAAAATTAACCTAACCGCCGTTTTTAAGGAGCGATTAAGCGGTATCTGTTTGTTGCCACAAGGTGCTTTTGATCCATTTACTACAAAATTGTAAAGCTCTTGCTTTATAAAACTGGTTTATATCTACAATTTTGTAATCTTCCATTTTTATTGGAGTTTTAGGAAAGGATTACAGCGAGAAGCCAATAATGCATAAATAAAATCGAAATTGAAAGAGAAAATTTACCCTTAAACACGTAAATACCACTTATGAAACGTTTAAGCCTTATAACTCTTACTTATAATACAATTCAAAGAAGTAGGTAAATAGTGCGGGCGGGGAATTGAGTATTTAGCGCAGATATGCAACGGGCTGCACTATGATTTTCACCGCTTGGTATTGGATGTTTATTTTACCGGCATAATTGCGATGCTTTTTTCAGCAATATGTCAAGCGAACGGATCATCAACGGCGGCCCCTCACAAATATCCAAACTATGTTTATCGGTAATCAATCAGCGGGCCAGTTTTCTGCTATGCCCCCTGTGTATGGAGGCTCTAACTCTTTCACCTTTTCAATAAATTCATCCGGTATCTGCTTTAAATCATCGTTTGACCGAAGCGTTTCAACATATGCGTTGAAGTAACTATCAATATCCTGTCGAACCGTTGCCAGGAATTCATCAGTATCAAAGCCGTTAAGGGCAAGCTGCTGTGTCAGGTGCCCTTTAAACGCCGAAGCGTGCAGAACAGATAATGCACTACCGTGGGCAGCACTTTTATAACCTTTTACAACAAACAAGGACGGCAATACCTTTAACGCTCCGAAGAAATTAACATTCTTACAGCGGGCTTCAAGTATCGGGCTAAACAGTTGGTCGGAATTGCTCCTGCGCTGCAGCACCGTTATCCGGGCGTTCATTTCGCCAAGTAATTCCATTACGTGTAAAGCGGCTCCCTCGGCAAGCACGATTTCTGCGGCACTTTTGTAATAGCGAAACTGTTCATACAGTGAGTGTTTCTCTGGCCGGAAGATGGTGTAACCTTGCCGGGCAAAAAACTGTTCTACATACCGCTCTCCGGCAAAGCTGCCCCGCATTAAAAATGGCGTTCGACTCACATAGAGTTTTGCGGGCAGGTGCTTATCAGGCAGCACGCCGGCGCGGCGCTCGCATTGCAGCAGAAACTGACGATAATCCGCTGAGATCTGACTACGAGTACGGAACAGGCTTTGCTGTGGCGCGATCCAGAGGTTTTCAACACGCTGCGGCTTATCGACTAACACTACCTGCGACTTATCGACACCAAGATACGCCAGAATTTCATAAAAGTTTGGTGGCAGTAGCGGCTTAGTCAGTTTACGTAAACGGCGGCGTAGCTGAGGTAAAATAAGCACCTTGCTAATATTGGCCTGCTGTTTAGCACCGGACAGAGCTGCTAACCGATGGATTGACTCAGCAATGAAATGGACAAAATTACCGAACGCCGGCCCGCCGTAATAATAATGGCCCTTCTTAAGGTGGGTAACCTCTGGCTGTTCTGCCAGTACTTCGGTTTCCGTCGCGCACACTGCTGCCGATTGCTGTAAGTTGATTTGTTGATAACGAAACTGATGAGCAAACTCCGGCAGCTCCTTTGCCCGCACACCTCCACGGAGCCTGGCCGGCGTCGAACCGGACAGTTGCGGAATGATGTCAGCATTAGTGACCTTCACTGCGTTATTGAGAGATGCCGGGGGTTGCAGCGTCGATTTGTGCGCCGAGACATGCCGTTTTTGTCTGACTTCGCCCAGTTTACGCTTAAAAAACAATGGTAATGCCGCGAACCAACGCGCACCACGGCTCAACTCAAACAAGCTCTTCAGCGACGCGTCATAATCCGGCTGTTCCGCTGAATCGACTATTACACTGAGTGACCTGAAAAGCATGGGCTTATCCCGTCGCAACTGACAAACTAAGCCGGCAATTTCCGACTCATGCACACCCTGCTGATAATAGGGCAATGCAGCAACGTTATTGAGGGCTTCAGTCACCAGTTGCCAGTCCTGTTCAGGCAGTAACCGCTGAAACTTAGCAGTAACATTGGCTAGCTGCTGTTTATAAGCTGCCAGAGTTTCATCGTCCAGCAGCCGATAACGGCCTGCGCCGGCACTGGCCGCCTGTAAATAAGCATCCAGTTCTGCCTGCAAAGCGTCAATCGGGAACTGGTTAAGCCAACGTTTCAGTTCGAGCGCGGCGAAGCTGTACGAAACGTTTACCGAATTACCACTCACCGAAAGTTCATCTCGCAGACCTAACACGCCAAGAACGTCAGTAATGACATTGCCCTTTTCACCATGATTCTTATAAGCAAAGCAATGGAGCTGATGAGCCTCCAGCTGGTTGGCTGCTTTTAAAATGCTCTCCCATTGGCCAAGGTTAAGGCGCTTACCCGGCGTAAAAGGCTTTTGATTGCCATGACGTTTTACCGACTGGTTATAAATTGACAGCTGAAACTCTACCGGATTTCGCAAAAAGCAGATAATTTCAACATCAGGCACAGCCTGTGTAATGTCGTCAATAATTCTGAAAAACGATTCGGAGCTTAATAATAGTATGTGAGCTTTAGGGTTGTTCTCAAAAGCGTTAAGAACATTGGTTAGCTTTTGATGATCCAGCGCCAGGCGGCCCTCTGGATCCGGAACGCAAATTTCTCTGGCATTACCCGAGCTAATGCCGTTTTCATCTACAGAGTGCGCGGGATATAAAACCCCCGACGCCAACAGTTGCTGGCGATGCTGATGAAGAAACTGCTGGATCGCCGAACTGCCGGTTTTTGGCGGACCCACATGGAAGATAACGCGCTTATTCAAACTACTGCTCTGTCCCTGGAAAACGGCGTAATATTAGCACACATACCGGCCGCCTAGCATAACGGAAATCAGATTTTGTACCTTCGCTCTTAACTGACGAATATTTGTCCGGTTTGTAAATATCATTCTGAAAAAACGAATATCTGTGGGGTTTTAATCTGATGGATGTGCTTATCAGGCTCCATTATCATTACCATAGTTATTAAATTAGCAAGGGGCAAATTATGAAAATTGTAGCTTATGGAGCAAGTACCAGTTCAACTTCAATCAACAAGGCACTGGCTACTTATACTGCCGGTCTGGTTGACGGCGCAGAAGTTAAGGTGTTGGACATCAATGATTATGATGTGCCTATGTTCAGCGAAGATCTGGAAAAAGAAATTGGCCAGGCTGACGGGGCTAAAGAATTCTTAAACGACCTGGCCGACGCTGATGCATTTGTTATCTCGTATGCCGAGCATAACGGCCATTACCCGGCGGCATATAAAAACCTGTTTGACTGGGCAACACGAATCGACCGTGAGTTGTTCAAACAAAAGCCGGCGGTTTATCTGGCTACTTCTCCTGGCCCAAGTGGCGCGAAATCAGTGTTAGCGGCGGCCGAAGCGTCAGCACCATTCTATGCAGCGAATGTGAAGGCTACGGTTTCTGTACCGGGCTTCTACGACAAGTTCGATACAGAGGCGGGTAAAGCCACTGACGAAGCGCTGATCACCGAGCTAAAAGCCGCAGCAGCCAAATTAGCTGGCTAGTATCCACTCTTATTAAGAGCGCGATTTTTCCGGCGCGTACCTGTCTGACAGGTATTGCGCTGGTGACATCCCCAACATATCTTTAAAGTCTCTAATCAGGTGCGACTGGTCTGTATATTCAAGCTGAGTGGCCAGCTCAACCATTGTCAGTGTGTTTGCTTCAAGCTCGTCAAGTGCGTCATGCAAGCGGTATTTACGCAACAGCCATTTTGGCGACAGTCCAATATATTGATTGAATAATCGCTGTAACGTCCTCACCGAAAGGTCAGCGCGCTGCGCCAGTTGCGCAACGGTATAAATCTCACCGCTATTTTTAATGCAGTCCAATAACACTGCCACCTGTGTTTGTTTTGCCGTTACAGGCTCTACAAAGCGGACCAGGAACTTGTTTAATGCCGATACAATCATTTCGTCGGTCATGCCGTCAGCACGTGTTTCAAAAATGTCAATCACGCCTGACCCGAAATACTTGCTGGCAGAGAGTTCCTTATCGACATAATCGCTTGCTGGACCGTCCAACAGCACGTTGAGTGCACCAGCATTAAATTTAACACCAATTACAAAGCCACTGGCAGCCATCGGATACTGGTACACTTTGCTCACCGGCCCGATAAGTTTTACCCCCAGGCCATCGAAGGTTAAGTGAAAGTTAGGATCAGGCAAATTCCTTTGAACATGCTCCTGGCCGTTTTTTAGCTGCCAGTTTACTAACCAGTACTGTTCAATAAGGTTCGCCAATGGCGTATCAGGCACATAACGCCGCAGACGGTAGTGTTTTTTACTGTCATTGTGGTGCATGACGCCTGATACGCGATGATGACTGTATTGCAAATCGATGGCTCTCACAAAAGCTGGGGTGACGTGTTTTTACAATACCAAAGGCGGCAGTAATGGTAACCTGCAAACTCAATCAGGATATATCACAAAGAGGTTTACATGACACTAGAGGGCATGTTTTCGATAACCGACTGGCAGGAAACTACTGAAAAAACCTTTGAGCAGGGCAGTAAACTCAATACTGCCAAAGTTTCACAGCACTATAGCGGCGAGTTAACAGGCACCAGCGAGGTGTTTTATCACATGCATTATAGTGCTGCCGGTGATGCTACCTTCAGTGGCTTTGAATACATTAACGGCGTTATTGATAATCAGGCTTGTCGATTGGTGATAAGCCACACTGGCACATTTCAGCAAGGTGTTGCATCCAGCCACTTTACCATTATTGAGTGCGACACGATTAAGGCCCTGGAGGGACAAACTGGGTATTTTACCTCTGCCGAAGGCGGCAAAGCTGACTATGTTATTGGTGAGTAGTTGATAGCCTGAAGGTTCGGAACTAAAACGGAACAGAAATAAAAAAGGCATGCCGAGTTAAGCATGCCCCTATAACAAAGCGCAGTAATGCGCTCACTTTTTTTAGTTTAGCGAAAACTCGTCGAACAACGTGACTTCTGACTCTAAATCAGTAGGGTCGAACACGTAACTTTGTACCCTGCCCGATCCGGTATCAAGTATAGAGAAAACCGACAATGTGTTACTGGTCACAAAAGGCAGATTCGGGTAACTCTCGTTTTCTGCATCCATTGGACTAAATACCGTTGGGAAACTCATTACACGGCCTTGAGGATCGCCATTTGGCGGGTAATTAGTAATGTCCCAGCGCGGCGAAGCTGAGTTTACATCGTCCCAGAAATCGGCGTAGCTGGCGCGCACATCACGGGTGTATTCACCGGAAGCATCCACGTAGTAGGCCCCATAGCTGTTACCCACATTAGAGCTTTCTAAATAATGCAGATTGCCTACCTGGGCGCGGTTCCACAAGTGCGAGTGACCAATGTGAACCAGGTCCACATCGTTATCGAGAAGTAATGGCTCGATGTCGTTTAGCCACACATCTTGAGCTAGCGGGTACTGGTAACGGATTTCAGAGGCCTCATCGAGTAAGGGCGCAACATCTTCTGACCACTGTGTAGCAGTGAGCGGGAACGTGAATTCTTCAATAGTCTCAGCGCCGGTAGCATCTGTTTGCACTACTTGCATAACAGGCTGCGCCAGCACGGGGACGGTGTTGTCACCTAAACCAAATACGCCTTGGTGTGCCATGACCACCTTGTATTTTGCATTTCTGAAGTCGTCGCTTGCCATGACTTCTTCTAACCACGCGTATTGGTCTGACTCGGCATCGAAACGCTCAAACAAGAACTCACCAAACCCCCAGTCAGATGGAGAGGTTAACGATTCAGTCGCTTCTACAAACTTAGATTTACTGGCACCAGACACACTCCAGGAGCGCCAGATCCTCGACACATTCATGGAAATAATAAACACGTCGCCAAACTTAGCGGCGTAGTAATCTTCACCAGCCGGGCCATCTTCCGGAAAGCTAAAAATATCCAGAAAACTTTGCTGATTGTGAGAGTGATCGGCAATCCACTGAGCTTTTATATCAGCGTCGCCGGTGGGATTGACCGTTGCAGCCACCTCTTCGTAGGCCGCTTCGGCAAACCAGGCGGGTTGTGGGTCGTTAAAGCTACCGTTTAAGCTGTAGCCCTCTTCATCGGGCATATAGCGGCCCATGACTTCGTGGTTGCCAATGGTGCCGAACAGAGGTGCGTGCTGCAGAATTTCACCGCCATTGTACGGAAAACCCGGCAAATATGCCTGATAGTGTCCTTGCAGCGCAGGGAAGAAAGCAGGAGCATTGTCTTTCGCCTGATCGAACCATTCAGACGCCCGGTCCGGTACGTTTACAAAGTCGCCTGCAAATAACACGGCATCCGGAGTCCCCACGGTTTCCACCACTTTTTGGTAGTTCGCAACCACGTTTTTCTTCGACTGTAAGTCAGAGGTAAGCAGTATTTTCATTGCCTGACCTTCAGCCGGCGCTGGAGCAAGCGTAAACTGCTCGCTGTTAAAAGCAAAGCCGTCTTCGTCGGTGCTGGACACGTGATAGTTCACACGCTCGCCCTGGGTCAATCCGGTTGCAATGGCTTCATGGCGATACACGTTACGATAAGTAACTTCTTCGTAGGTTACTCCGGTAACCGAAGACGAAGCGTCTTCCATCATGCGGGTAAGCGCAGTGGTAGTTACGTCTGTGGTAGAGCTATCGCCGTAATGTAGCTCATGAGCAGTACCTTCAAAGTTAGTAAACCACACTACATTTACACTGTTTTCGGTAGGCAGTTGCAAGAAGGGGTCGGTAAGCATTTTGTGTTCCGGGTTAGCCGTTACCGGCACCTCAACGGGCACTTCAACCGGAACCTCGACCTCAACAGTCTCATCATCACAACCCGCCAAAACGATTAGCGGGCAAATAACACTCAGCAAACGCAGTTGCGACCTCATAAAATCCCCCTTAAAAAATGTCAATTAACAATTGGACTAATAAGTTAAAAGGGAGGTGTGTCGATTCAAGAAATCAGTAGTGAATTTTCGATGAACCCTTTATGACAGAGTTACCAGATGCGACTGTCCAGCTATGTTTGTTAGAAAAAGTCAGACTCATAAACTTAGAGAAGTTCATGTATCTCCATGTCACTGAATTTGCCGTATACTGAGGTCTATCTGCAATGTCAGGCGAAGAATTGTTCATATTCAGACAAGAATCGATGTTCACTGTCGGCCAGAATATGCGACGCTAAGTAAATGGTATAGGGGTCTGCTGTTAGATTACGCGTAGAGGCGCCTCATTGGAGCAAGTTAATAAAGGGAGGCATTAAGACCTCCCATACTTAACTACTTACCTTTACGTTTTGGTATCTTCCATGCTTGATAGCCATAGTCATGAGCATCCATTATCTCAGTGCTGTTCTTTTTCCTCTTGTATCTTCGGAATATAAAGTCTGTGTTCTCGCTCTTATGTTCACTCATAATTCAAACTCCGAAATTATGAACGGCATATAGCAACGAGTTGGTTTAGCTTCAGGACAGGTGCATAAAACACCCATTTTAAAAGGGCAAGACTGCCCAACGATAGATTTACAATGTGTCATTGATATTATCTCCAAATAACACGTTAATGGAGACAGAGGCACCAGAGCTAACACAAGGGTCAATACAATATAGGGAATATCAATGAGTTATCAAAGCGAGGGACGAAAAGCGTTAAATCAAAATTGATTTATACACTCAACTTCTCTATTCTCAAACTTCAAACGATACACACCGACTAGTGGCGACTCAAGGCGACATACCTCTGCAAAGGTAGTCTGAGTTGCATATTGTTTGACACTCGGAGTTAATCCGAAGCACCCTACTGTCGATTAAGTTGACTAGTAGCTTGGCAAGGAACGGTCTTAACCACCGTTCCTATGCCTACCTTCCTTGAGTACAAAGCTATAAATAATCAGACCTATTAGAGCACTGGATGTATTGACAGCCTTTTGTCTTCCTGTCTTAGAAGATAAAGCGCTTTGGAGCTGCTTGCAACCCAATATCTGGTGCTTCAATCGAATAAATTTTGATACGTGTTACAAGGTTAGTATTGACTAACTATTTACGATTGAACAAAGCAAGACTTGGTTGAATGCAAGCACTTTAAATTTTTTTCCGCTCGCTTAAAACAATTTCTTCCGAATATGACTTTTTTATAAATTTGCGATATTTAGTACCTAAAACCTCCTTGAAACACTATATATAGTAGCCACATCTACCAAAAAGTTTGACTGCAAAAATCTGAGAGGCCAACTCGACAATGATGAAGCCTCAATTCCCCCATAGGGTAGCCTCTATGTGCCACAGGAAGATCGCTTAGACCACTTCCAAATCACTAGCTACGTTTACCTTAACCAGACACGAAGACTACGCACAGGTTCTGTTGGTGGCTGTCAGAGTCAAAATACAAATATGCATAATTAACATGACTGCATTATTGCAGGCGTGAGGTTAAGCTCCGGAAATTTCCAAAGCTTGACGAGACACCAAATCTGGAGTTCCTAACTGTCCACCAAAGTAAGAGATATTGATAGTAGTAAACCAGAGTGCCAACAACTCTTAAATTTTAGATTTTGACAGTGTCAGATTTAGAGGGAGTGATTTTGACAGCATCTAATACTTATTAAACCTTAGCTGAAAGTCGCCATCATCCAGTTGTGAATTCCAAAATTCTGGTTTAAAAGGCCCTTTCGACACAAGCTCCACTATCTTTGCCTTGTGTGCCTCCCCCATGTTTAACCCAAAGTAAACGTCTGTGATTTCATCATTACTTAGCGAAAGAGAGTGGCCGTTATTCCCCAGTAGTAATGGCCAGCTTGGGCTGAAGAAGCTTCTATATTCGTCTTCATATATCCAGTCCAGCGACTTCCTTAAGATAGGTCTCATAGTACTCACTGCATTGCTGGAAATAATTGGGAAATCTAAAGTTGGATACTCATTAGAGTAATGAATTTTTCTGGTATTAGAGAAGATACTCTTATCACTATCCCCAACTTTGAACCTCAGACAGTAACCGGTACTAGATTGCGCATAATGAGCCCAGAACAAAGGGTTAGTTTTACTGGTGGTAAAGCAACATATACGCGTTTTGGCATAATAGGCTTTTAATTCTGATTCAAAGCGATTGCGATATTGCTCATCCGTTAGCAAGTCGCCAACAGTAAGGCCTTCTGGGAACTTGGTTACCCCAGATAAAGCTATGCTTAACTTTAAGTCTTCAATGTAACCGCTAATCCTCGGTTCATCGTCTATGGCAGGCCAGTTTATTTTAAAGTTTAAATCATGTGGATCGTTAAGGTGCTCTCTAGTTGTATGGTAAAGCCACCCGTGAGTAAGAGTAGCCTCATGTTTCTTAATTGCTTCGTCATCTAGTGAAAATGACAGGAATCGATAAAGACCTGATAGACCCGCTTCCTGAGCAGTTTTGTGAGTCTCTGCAAATTCTAAAATTCTCTCATCCATAACTTTTAATCCGTTACTTTGTGCAGGAATCCATCATAACTAAAAAAATGACCAAAAATAACACACGCTTTTTTAGAAAAGCATGGAACGCTGCAATCGCATAGGAAGGGTATTACCTCGCCCCCTCCCCCTGTACTCATAGGAGATCGTGAGGTGTTCTGTGAGAAGACTTTCAGACACAGTAGGGCATTTGCTTATGTCTACATTACGTGATCGTAGAGAGCCATACAGAGCTTATTTGATTGAGGTAAAGATAAAGGGTAGCTATTGGGAAGCTGATGGAATATCGTAGAAAAAGATTAAGGGAAAAGTGTGAAACCAACCGTGACACAAAACGTACCACAGTTGGTTTCGATAGGCTTCTAAGTCATTGATTTATAATGACCCTGAAAGCGGGGCGATTCTTACATCATGCCGCCCATGCCGCCCATTCCGCCCATGCCGCCCATATCAGGCATTGCAGGTGCGTCGTCTTTAGGCAGTTCAGCAATCATAGCTTCAGTAGTGATCATCAGTGAAGCGATTGATGAAGCAAACTGCAGTGCAGAGCGAGTTACTTTAGTTGGGTCAAGGATACCCATTTCCAGCATGTCGCCGTAAGTGTCGTTACCGGCGTTGTAACCGTAGTTACCAGAGCCGTTCTTAACCTCGTTAACAACCACTGAGGCTTCTGCACCAGAGTTGATAGAGATTTGACGCAGTGGCGCTTCCATTGCACGCAGAGCCAGCTTGATACCGTGAGTCTGGTCTTCGTTGTCGCCAGTCAGGTCAGCCAGTTTAGCGGCCGCACGAACCAGTGCTACACCACCACCAGGTACCACACCTTCTTCAACCGCAGCGCGAGTTGCATGCAGTGCATCTTCTACGCGGTCTTTCTTCTCTTTCATTTCTACTTCAGTGGCTGCGCCAACTTTAATTACTGCTACACCGCCAGACAGTTTCGCCAGACGCTCTTGCAGTTTTTCTTTGTCGTAGTCTGAAGTTGAATCAGCGATTTGACCACGGATTTGCTCGCAACGTGCTTCGATAGCCGCTTCTTCGCCTGCACCGTCAACAACGGTAGTGTTGTCTTTGTTGATAACAACACGCTTAGCAGTACCTAAGTCTTCCAGCTGAACTTTTTCCAGCTCCAGACCGATCTCTTCAGAGATTACCGTACCACCAGTCAGGATAGCGATGTCTTGCAGCATAGCTTTACGACGGTCACCGAAACCTGGTGCTTTAACCGCTGCAACTTTAACGATACCGCGCATGTTGTTAACAACCAGAGTTGCCAGCGCTTCGCCTTCTACGTCTTCAGCGATGATAAGCAGAGGCTTGCCGCCTTTTGCTACCGCTTCCAGCGTAGGCAGTAATTCGCGGATGTTAGAGATTTTCTTATCAACTAACAGAATGTATGGGCTGTCCAGTTCTACTGCACCGCTTTCCTGGTTGTTGATGAAGTATGGAGACAGGTAACCACGGTCGAACTGCATACCTTCAACCACGTCCAGCTCGTTTTGCAGAGCCTGACCTTCTTCTACAGTGATTACGCCTTCTTTACCTACTTTTTCCATTGCCTGAGCAATGATGTCACCTACTTCGGCGTCAGAGTTTGCAGAGATAGTACCTACCTGAGCAATCGCTTTGCTGTCTGCACAGTCAGTAGACAGGGCTTTCAGTTCTTCAACTGCTGCCAGTACCGCTTTGTCGATACCGCGCTTCAGATCCATTGGGTTCATGCCCGCTGCAACTGATTTTAAGCCTTCAGTAACGATTGATTGAGCCAGAACGGTTGCAGTAGTAGTACCGTCACCCGCTTCGTCGTTTGCTTTAGACGCTACTTCTTTTACCATCTGTGCGCCCATGTTCTCGAACTTGTCTTCCAGCTCGATTTCTTTGGCTACAGATACACCATCTTTAGTGATGGTAGGCGCGCCGAACGACTTGTCTAAAACAACGTTACGGCCTTTAGGACCTAAGGTAACTTTAACTGCGTTAGCCAGGATGTTTACGCCTTTCAGCATTTTCGTGCGGGCGTCATCACCAAAACGTACTTCTTTAGCTGCCATGATAAATTCCTCTTAATTCGGGTTAACGGGTGATTATTCTACGATTGCCAGAATGTCGCTTTCGCTCATGATCAGTACTTCCTGATCGTCCAGCTTCTCGGTTTTTACGCCGTAACCGTCGTTGAAAATAACGGTGTCACCGACTTTTACGTCTAATGCTTTCACTTCGCCATTCTCCAGAATGCGACCGTTGCCCACAGCGATTACCTCACCGCGAGTCGATTTTTCTGCCGCAGAACCGGTCAATACGATACCGCCAGCAGATTTGCTTTCTTGCTCTGCGCGCTTGACGATAACGCGATCGTGTAAAGGACGAATTGCCATTTTCAAATCTCCTGAATAATTCAACTATTCAATTTAAGTGTTGTTGGGATGCATGAGCATTCATGCAGCCTTTACGTGGTTTTGGCCTGTAAGGGCCGTAAAATCTTGTCTGCGTGGATAAATGGGGTAGTACCCGGATAAACTCAAGGGCTATGTTAAAAAAAAAGTGAAATTTTTTTCAGATACTACAAATTGGCAGGGGGAAGAGCGATTGCCAGCCTGGCAATCGCTATTTAACAAGGGCCTGATAACAGGGCGAGAGCATGAATGCTTAAATATCGCTCAACGCCCGCTATCCGGATGGCAAAACCTACAACACCCATTTAAATGTGGTGGGCGCTTCCAAGGTAGCACAGTTTTTCATTCGCGATTTGCGTGCCCGTAACCACCCGTTAGCGAAATACGTTTACCGCGACTCGCTATAAATTCACTTTCTATGGCAAAACAGTTGCAACGCTGGCTTGTTATTCCTGTTTACGGATTCAACTCAAACTCGTTAGCCCGGATAAACAGCACATCTCCGGGTGTAAATTCACCGTTGATTACCTGCATCACGTAGCCGGTGAGTTGTTCGCAGGTCATCATATTATTGTTTGGTAAATCAAAGTAATCGCGGAATTTGGTATCAATAGCGCCGGGGCATAAACAAATTGAGTTGTAACCATCGGCAGCGAGACTTTTCGATAAGGTGATCACGCCGGCTTTTGACGCACAGTACGACGACCAGTCCTTGTAGGCATTAAACCCAGCCGTTGATGAGATCTGAATTAGCTGAGTAGATTCAGAATCAGTAAGCGCATACTTACATACATAATACGTACCCACCAGATTCACCTGAATATCATTAACCCACAACGCACTGTCAGACTCCAGAATACGCTTAGGATGGATAGAGCCGGCATTGTTGATCACAATATCGTAGGGAGCAGAAAGTCCGGCAAAATAGGCTTTAACAGAGTCTTCGCTGGTGACATCCAGCTCACTGCGCCCTGGCGTATCAATGTGGAATTGATTACCGTATTGCTGCTTAAAACTCTGCGCCCAATCGCCGCTGCCCCCGGTGATTAATACTCGCTTCATGATTTTTTAATCTCCGGGTTTTCGTGCTTATCGGCGGTGCTTTTCAACTTGTTGTATTGTTCGGTGATTTGCTGTTTTAATCTGGTGGAACTCACCCCTTCACCATAAGGGAAGTAGTAAACTTCCACGCCTAAGTCGCGCAGGTAATCATATTTTCCGCGCCAGTCATCCCCTACCACGAACACGTCGATATTGAGATCTTTTACCCGGTCGGTATGATCCAACGAGCGCTGAGGGATAACCATATTGGGGTATTTTAAAGCAGAAATAATCGCCGCACGCTCTTCATAAGGCACTGCAGGGGGATTCTTATAGGTACAGACAAGTTCATCCGTACTAACGCCCACAATTAAAGTACCACCAAAGCCAGCGCCATATTCAATCATCTTAAGATGGTTACTGTGAAATAAATCAAAGGTGCCGGATACATATACTATTGGTTTCATTTTTATTCTTCCTGCGTAGCTATGTAATTAGGATAACATTGTTTAAGCGGGGTTACAGTGATAACCGTTGCCTGAATGCCTGAGCCTGGCGGCGTGAGGGCACCAGAATACGCCCGTTTTGCATACGTACCTGCCACTGGCCGTTAAGCGGCACTTCAATATCGTCGATAAAGGCCAGGTTGATAATTTCTGAACGGTTGATGCGAAAAAATTCGGCTTCAGGCAAACGCGCCTCAATATGCGAAATGGCCTTATTCAACATCGGCTTATGCTGATCAAAATAAACCCTTGTGTAATTACCAACCGATTCAAACAGCTGTACCTGTTTAAGCCTGATCAGCCAGCATTGCTCGCCCTCTTTTAAAAACAACTGGCTGTCGCCATGCAGTCTGGACTCGGTGGTTACAGCCTCTTGCGCGGCAAGTTGCGCCTCAGCTTTGGCCAGGGCTTTGGTTAATCGCGGTAAGGTAATGGGTTTAAGCAAATAATCCAGCGCATCCACTTCAAAAGAGCGCACAGCAAATTCGTCAAAGGCAGTGGTAAACACCACTTTTGGCAATACCTCAAGTTGCTCTAGTAAGTCGAAGCCGGTGCCTCCGGGTAAGTCGATGTCCAGCAGAATCAGGTCGGGCTGCACTTCGTCGATAAGAGCAGTGGCACTTTCCACTGTATCGGCCTGCCCCACCAGAGTGACATTTGGCAGTTGCGACAACTGCTCACACAACTCCAGTCTCGCCAGTCGGCTGTCTTCCACTATGACTACCCGCATGGTTTGTCCTTATACGGTATTTGTACCCGTGCCACGACCTTGTCTTGCTGTTGGCTCAGCGTAAACGCCTGCTGCTCTGTATAAAGTATTGCCAGCCGCTGACGAATATTCTCAACGCCTATACCGCCCTGGCCGGCATTCAGTGAACCAGGGTTGGCCACTTCAATCAGCAGGCAATGCTCGGCAAGGCCGATAGACACGCTAACCACACCGCCCTCTACCTGCCTGGCGATACCATGCTTGATAGCGTTCTCCACCAGCAATTGCAGCATTAATCGCGGTACGGGGCAATCCTGGCTAACTTTATCGTCCACCGTCACCTGGTAGGCCAGACGGGATTCATACTGCATCTTCATCAGGCTCACGTAAGTCTCAACAATAGCCAGTTCGGCAGACAACGATGAGGTTTCCCCGGCATCACTTTGCAGATTATACCTTAGCATATCAGCCAGATTGGCCAGCATCTCTCTGGCCTTAGCCGCATCTTCTAATATCAGTGCACGAATATTATTAATGCAGTTAAACATAAAGTGCGGATTCAACTGACTCAGCAAGGCGTTTAACTGCGCCTGTTGCAGGTTTTGCTGGAGGTCTTCCTGAGTCGTCTCAAGCTCATCTACTTTACGTTGCCGGGTAATAAAAAAGTACAGGCCACTCCAGATAAGCAGAACGGCCCAAACCACCAGCAAATTGTTAATAAACAGCAAATCCAATGCGCCACTGGCCTGTTGGATAATCGGGTTTTTGATGACCACCAGGGTGCCGAGCATCAGACTCGTTGCGCCGCCGGCAGCAAGCAGGGATGCTGTTATGACGCCGGCAACGACTTTTAACAAGGGTAAGCGCTGCCAGCGGCGATACCAGATGCGCAAACAATGTGAAGCCGCCATAGCAAAGCCATAGAGGATAAAGACAGCGATAAATAACGGATAGCTGACTATGCCTGCAGCCACTTTTAACATTGAGTCAATGGCGTAGAATAGTCCCCAACCGGTAACCTGGAGCAGCCAGTATTGCTTCACACTATTCTCCCACCCGGCTGCTGATCCAGTCACTGATAATCAATAGCGCCTGTGGCGCAAACGTCTGATTAATCCTGCCATATTCGTCCGGCAGGCCGGATTCAGCCTGCTGAAAAAGGTGATTAAGATCCGGCAGTATTTTCAGCGTTACATCCTCGTTTTCCGAGCTTGCAAAAATGGCCTCCATACCTCCGATATTCGTGGCTGCAGCCACCTGCAAATCCTTCTCGCCATTTAATGCCAGTACCGGCATAGTCAGCTTTGGCAATACCTCTTCAGGCTGATAGGTTAAAAAACTTCGCCCCCACTCGTTAGCCACCACTTTAAGATACTGTTGGGCTGTGGCTTTGTCATAACCTTTGCTCAGTAAATCCTGCTCTATGGCCTGAGGGCTTTCCCCGGCAATCACCTGCTCAGCAAACACGCGCATCGCCTGATAAATAGCCTCGCCATTGGGCAATCCGTAGGCCACCGCCATATCCCGTTGTTGTTCTGCCCATAGTGTTGTGCCATCCACACCTAATCCTGCCAGCAACACAACAAATGCAACGTCTGGCTGACGGGCTGCAAACAGTGGTGCCGTGACACCGCCCTCACTGTGTCCGATTAGACCAATCTTTTGCTGGTTTATTTCATCCCGGGTGTTTAAGTACTCGAAAGCGGATGCCACGTCGGTGCTGAAATCATCAATGGTTGCTCCGGCAAAGGTACCGCCACTTTTAGCAGTACCGCGATCATCAAACCGTAATACCGCGATGCCGGCTTTAGTCAGATGGTCGGCAATCACCAGAAAAGGCTTATGACCCATCAGGGTCTCATCACGATCCTGCGGGCCCGAGCCGGACACCAGTATGGCAGCCGGGAAAGGGCCTTTGCCGTCAGGCAGAGTAAGCGTTGCGGCAAACTCAAAAGCCCCGGTAGTATGTGGGTAACTGACTTCTTCAACGGTATAGGGAAAAGGCGCTTCAGGGTGCTGAGGTCGTGCCGCGGCTTGTTTGGCTTTCTCTTTTCCTTCCTCGGTCTGGCGGGCCAGGGTCAGCGCAAAAGACTTGCCGCTTTGAGTGAATGTCCCTGCCAGCTTGCCGTCTTCCAGCGCCGCCTCATAAGAAGCACCGATGGCAGCAAACTTCAACGTTACCTGCGTATCTGTCATTTTCTCGGCACTGCCCGGGATGCCGAATGCCCCCTGGTTCGGGCTATCCAGACTAACCTGCCAGTCGGGCTCACTGCCCGCAATATGCAGTACCAAAGGCAATGATACACCAGGCTGAATATTGAGTTCGCCGTGCCAATCACCCGCGGTTTCCATGGCCGCGCTGCTAGTTGCCAGGACTAATCCGGCAACCAAACCTGTTATCCATTTAAGCATGAAATGTCTCCTTAACGGTTGTGCTATGGAACACAGAATGCCTGATTAAATCAAGTCTGGTGGAATAAATGACTAACGGTGATAACGACGGGTAAATGGTAAATGGAGGGGGATGAGCGGTTAGCCAGCAGGGCAAAGTTACCCTGCTGAGATATTCCTTAAAGGGGTGTTACGGCCTTTCTTAACGTGTCGGCCGGAATAATGGCACCGGGGTGCTGGATAACCGTACCGGCCACCATGGCACCAAAGCTGGCGGACTCCGTCACGTTTTTGCCGGATAACCGCGCAGCAAGATAGCCGCCGTTAAACGCATCGCCAGCGGCGGTGGTATCCACCACATTAGTTACCGTTTGCACCGGAACGATAAACTGGCCTTGGTGATTGACAATATGCACACCTACTGCGCCGTTTTTCATTACCACTTCGCCAATGCCAAACGGGGCGAGGTGCGCGAGCACGTCATCAGCATTGGTATGCCCATATAGTGCGAGGTGATCATCGCCACCAGGGAACGCGATATCAGCAACCTGATAACTTTTATCCATCCACTCCTGAGCTTCCTGCTGATCACGCCACAGGCGCGGGCGGTAGTTAGGATCAAAGACAATTCGGCAGCCGCTGCTGCGTAAGGTCTTGATCAGGTCAAACAGCTTCTCGCGCTGCTCAACATCTAAAATAGCCACCGAAATGCCCGAAAAATAAAACATCTCGATATTATCCGGGGCCTGAGTCATCACATTGAGGGTTTGTGTGGCTGCCGAGCCATCCCGCCAGTAGGCAAAGGTACGCTCGCCGTACTTGTCGGTTCGTACCATATACAAACCCAGATTACGCTTGCTACAGCGATAAACATGGTCGGTATTTATTTGCTCATCACCCATGGCAAACAGCAGTTCATTACTTAAAAAGTCTTCGCCAATAGCGGTCAGATAACTTACCGACAGGCCCGGCGCATTGCGTTTTAAGTACACTGCGGTGTTGTAGGTGTCACCCGCAAAACTCTTCTTTAGTTCGGTGGCGCTGGTTGACACCAGTTCCACCATACATTCCCCAAAAATGACGACTCTTTTCACGCGGCATCCTTAGTAAATTGTTGTTGCGCCAGCGCACAGGCAGCGGTTACGCCCTGCCAGTCGCCGCTTGCTACACAGCTCTTTGGAATCATCCAGGAGCCGCCCACGGCGAACACGTTAGGCAGGCTGCTGTACTCATGCAAATTAGAATTGGAAATACCACCGGTTGGGCAGAGTGATACTTCCGGAAAAATAGCGCTGAAATTTTTCAGCATAGCGGCACCACCGCTTAAACTGGCCGGAAAGAATTTCACTTCCGACAAGCCGGCCTCAACGGCCAGTAAAATGTCTGAGGGAGAAGCAGTACCAGGCAGATAGGGAATATTAATGTCGCTCAGCGCCGACAGCAGTTTTTCACTGAGAGTCGGGGTAATAATAAACTGACTTCCGGCGTCTACCGCTTCCTGCACATGCGCCTGATTTAACACGGTGCCCATGCCCACCAATAGCTCCGGAAAAGCTTCGCGAATGGCGGTAACCGCAGCCGCGGCTACTGGTGTACGGCGCACCACTTCAATACTACGTAAACCACTGGCATGCACGGCACCGGCAATATTAACGGCCTGCTCTACACTGTGTGGTTGCAGAATCGGTAGTAATGGCGTGCCCTCTATCAGGCTTTTAAAGTCGCTCATTACAGTGCTCCTAACACGTCGGCAGCATTGTCGCCGGTGATGGATGACAGCACCTCAACGTATTCCTGCACGGTGTCTTTAAACCATTTGTTGGCCGTCAGTTCGGCGAACACCTGAGGCAGATTCAGCACCGCTGCACCGAGCGCCGGCAGGTCACCCTGGTGCTGACTGGCTAAACCAATTAAGGTTTCTGCCAGCGGATCCACCAGCTCTTCCTGGTCGCTAGCACGTTTAGCAATAAATAAAATCCATGCTGCAATCGGTACGCACAGCAGTTTTGCCTGCTGACCAAGTTTTAAGTTGTCGCGCACGGTATTAAGCACACGGAAAGGAAGCTTCTGCGAGCCATCCCAGGCGATTTGTGCCAACAAGTGGCGAATGTGGCGGTTCTTGTAGCGATTTAAAATATCTTCCGCGTAGGCCGGTAAATCCATCACGCCTTCTGCATTGATAGATGGAATAATTTCATCACTGAGCAAACGACGAATAAAGGCTTCCAGGGCGCTGTCGCTGATCGCTTCATAAACGGTTTCTTTACCAAGCAAAATACCGGTGTAAGCAAGCGTTGAGTGAGTGCCATTTAAAATACGCAGTTTGGCATTTTCAAAGGCGGCGACATCATCGGTAAAGGTGACACCAACCTTATCCCAGGCCGGACGCGGCCCGCTGAATTTGTCCTCAACCACCCACTGGGTAAAGCCTTCGCGCTGGATAGGCCAGGCATCTTCAACACCCAGCTTGTCGGCTGCCAGGCTAATCAGTGCTTCATCGGTGGCCGGCGTAATGCTATCAACCATGGTGCAGGGAAAGGCAATGTTCTGTTCAATCCAATGCGCCAGTTCGGGCTGGATTTTCTGAGCAAACTGCAATACGGCTTTGGCCAGCTTTTTGCCGTTATCAGCCAGGTTGTCGCAACTGATTACGGTAATATCAGTCTGTTGCTGTTCAAAGCGGTGCTTGAGCGCACTTACGATAAGCCCTACCGCCGATACCGGCTCATCAGGATTGGATAAATCGTGCATGATGTCGGCATGGGACGTATCCAGCTCACCATTACTGGCCAGGCAATACCCCTTCTCAGTAATCGTTAACGAAATAATATGCGTGTTGGCGTCGGTCAGCGCAGCCATAATGGCTTCACGGTCTTCATTTAATACCAGTACGCTGTCGAAAGCGCCAATTACCTGCACATAGGGCTCGTTATCCAGTACTACCAGTGAATACAGATTGTCCTGATCGGCCATTTTTTGTTTCAGCGTAGCGCTGCGCATCGACACACCGGTAATTCGCCAGTTACCACCATAAGCCATCGCCATGTCGGTATACACAGCCTGATGGGCGCGATGAAATGCGCCCGGCCCAATGTGCACAATACCGCGGCTGCGTACAGCGCGATCGTAGTCAGGCTTTTTTACCTCGGCAGGCAAGGTGGCCAGTGTAGCATTATTTAACGACGCCGCCATGATTATGCCTGCCCCAGTTTGTAAGCTTTTTTCGCCAGATCGTAAGACAGCTGTTTAATCAGGCTGCCAGCTTCTTCTTCGCTAATTCGGTGTTCCACCACCATATTGGCAAGGAACCGGCAATCAATACGGCGGGCTACGTCGTGGCGAGCCGGAATCGACAGGAAGGCGCGGGTGTCATCGTTAAAGCCAACGGTATTAAATAAACCGGCGGTTTCGGTTACCTGATGGCGATAACGCAGCATGCCTTCCGGGCTATCGTGGAACCACCAGGCAGGGCCCAGCTTAAGGCACGGATAATGACCAGCCAGCGGCGCCAGCTCACGGGAATAGACGGTTTCATCAAGCGTAAACAAAATGATGTTCAGGCGCGGATCGTTGCCGTATTTATCCAATAGCGGTTTTAAGGCGTTGACGTATTCGGTTTGCAGCGGAATGTCTGCGCCTTTGTCGCGGCCGAATTTGGTAAACACATCGTTATTGTGATTACGGAATGCGCCCGGATGGATTTGCATAACCATTCCATCTTCAATACTCATACCCGCTAATTCGGTAAGCATTTGAGCGCGGAATAACTCCTGATCAGCTTCGCTGGCTTTGCCGCTCAGGCATTTGCTGAATAAAGCCTGACAATCAGCCTTCGACAGATCTGCGGTACGGGCAGTTGGGTGGCCGTGATCGGTGGCTGTGGCACCGTGCTCGCGGAATACCGCGCGGCGCTGACGAATAGCGGCCAGGTAACCTTCCCAGTCACTGGTATTTTCACCGGTAATTTCACCGAGTAGCTCAATATTCTGTGCGAAGTCTTCACGGGAGGCATCCACCACATCATCCGGACGGAAGGAAGTAATAACACGTTTATCCCAGCCGGTGCCTTTTAATACCCGGTGGTGCTCAAGATTATCCAGAGCCCCTTCAGTGGTGGCAATCAGTTCAATATTGAAGCGGTCCATTAAAGCGCGGGGTTTGTATGCGTCTTTCGCCAGCTCTGCTGTGATGAAATGGTAGTACTCCATGGCGTTTTCGCTGCACAGCATGTCGGTTAAACCAAACACATTCTTAAATACCGTATCGAGCCACATTCTGGATGGCGTACCGGCAAACAGGTAATAATGGTCAGCAAAAATCTGCCAGATTTTCTGCGGGTCGCTTTCGGTTGGACCACCATCCCAGCGACGAATACCGAGATTCTCCAGCGAAACGCCCTGACTATAGAGCATTCTGAACACATAGTGATCGGGTAAAATAAACAGCTCGGTGGCATTACCAAAATTTTCGTCATAGGCAAACCAGCGCGGATCGGTGTGACCGTGGGGGCTGATAATAGGCAGGTCTTTGACTGTTTGATACAGCGCGCGAGCAACAGATCGGGTTGCTTCGTCGGCCGGAAACAATCTGTCTTCGTGTAATAGTATTGGTTTCATATCAGTCTCTTTGTTACAGGGTTACGCCACGTTTCCAGATCGCTATCTCGTGACTGCCATTTTTCTCGTTGCAGGTTTTCTCGCCCGACGCAATATTCAGGCATTGCTGGTACAGCAGAGCAGCACAGTCATCAATACTGGTGCCCTGCAATATCTGGCCTGCATTAAAATCTATCCAGTGTGGCTTCTTATGAGCAATTTCACTGTTAGATGAGATTTTCACTGTGGGTACAGGAAAGCCGAGCGGGGTACCCCGTCCGGTGGTGAATAAAATGATGTGCGCGCCGCTGGCGGCGAGCGCAGTGGAACTTACCGCATCGTTGCCTGGTGCCTGAAGCAAATTGAGGCCTTTCTTTGACAAAGGCTCGCCATACTGCAATACACCGTTTACCGGTGCCTGTCCGCCTTTTTGCACGGCGCCCAGGGACTTTTCTTCCAGTGTGGTGAGTCCGCCGGCTTTATTACCCGGAGACGGGTTTTCATAAATAGGTTGGTTGTTATCAATAAAATACTGTTTAAAGTCGTTAACCAGTTCAACTATTTCGGAGAATACAGCCTGGCTGGTCGCACGGTTCATCAATAACTGTTCGGCACCGAACATTTCCGGGGTTTCAGTTTGCAGCACACTGCCGTTCTGTTTAACCATTAAATCAGTCATGCGACCCACCAGCGGGTTGGCGGTAATGCCACTAAACGCATCACTCCCGCCACACTTCACACCCAGTACCAACTCGCTGCCATCAATAGGTTCCCGGGTACACTTGCCAACATCAGCCAGCATTTCATGAATAAGGCGGATACCTTCCTCAATTTCGTCGCCAACCTGCTGGGAGTTAAAATACCGGATCTGTCCGGCAGGGCGGTCTACTTTCTCAAGCAGATTGGATAACTGGTTGTTTTCACAACCGAGCCCAACAATTAGCACCGCGCCCGCATTGGGGTGCGACGCCAATGAAGCAAGTATGGTTTGGGTATCGTGCAGATCATCGCCCAGCTGTGAGCAGCCAAACGGATGGGTGAATGAACGAAAACCATCGCATTCACCAAAGAAACGGCGATCGCACTCTGCGGCGATGCGCTCAGCAGTACGGTTTACACAGCCTACGGTATTGATGATCCAGACTTCGTTGCGGATCCCAACCTTACCATTTGCCCGGCGATAGCCCATAAAGCTGGCCTGAGATGGCTTGGTAACCGGTTGGCGCACAGCAACCGGCTCATACTGATAGTTTTCCTGACCACTTAATGCCGTTTTTAAATTATGGCTGTGAACATGATCACCACGTTTGATATCAGCCTGCGCAATGCCGATGGCAAAACCATATTTCACCACTTTTTCGCCGGCGGCAATGTCACTCAGGGCAACTTTATGGCCCGCGGGTGTATCGCTGGCAAGGGTCACCGACAATGCATCTACGATCGTGCCGGCAGACAGCGCCATGGTCGACACAGCTACGTTATCGTTTGGATGCACTTGTATAAGCTTGGTTTGATCGGCCATAAAATCTCTAAACGTTTATTCCAGTTGTTGATTAAATTACCACACTTTTAACATTAATGCCACCGGTGGCAAATTACGTTAAAGCAGATTTTCTTTATTTTTTATCTGCTATGGTTTGGTTGCTTTGCGTGTTGACTCACGAATAATAAGGTGTGGCTTAATAGTGTATTCTTCCACACCTTCAGCCGGCTTATTCTCTATCAGCGCGACAATCTTTTTCGCGGCAATACCTGCCATGGCAACCACCGGACGCTGCACTGTAGTGAGTGATGGGATCACCCGCGACGCCAGTAAGTTATCATCAAAGCCGGCAACCGATAACTCGCCGGGGACATCGATACCCAGTTCATGCGCCACTTTGAGTACACCAGCGGCCATTTCATCGTTATTGGCCACAATCACCTGCGGCCGCGGCGTTTGGATCAGTAATGCCCGGGCACACTCAATACCGCTCTCATAACTGTTTTTGCCTTCAATAATCCGTTCTGCAGGAATGTTTAAGCCCAGTTCCTGAAGTGTGTTAGTAATCCCTTCCAGACGCTCTACGGTAGAATAGTAATGGTTTGGACCACTAATAATCGCGATGTCCTTGTGCCCTAACGACACCAGGTAGCGCGCCATATCACTCAACGCCGCACGGTCGTCTGACACCACAATATTGGCTTTATCGTCGATATCCACCGACGTCAGCCTGACATAGTTAATGCCATGATTTTCCAGCGCTGTGGCCAGTTCGTTTGATTCCGACACCGGCGGCAGCACTATCACGCCGTCAATGTTTGAGCGTCGGACGAAGCCAACACAATTACTGATAAAATCATCACTGCGATAATTACAGGGATGAACAACCAGCTCGTAGCCTTTTTTCGAACAAACATCGAGTACACCACGTTGTACCTGGTCGATATAGAGTGCATCCGGGTTATCGTAAATCAAACCAATCAGATAAGAACGGCTGGCAGCCAGGCCCCGGGCCTGTTTATCCGGCGAAAAGCCCAGCTCATCCACCACCTGTTGAATTTTTTCCCGGGTAGCGGCGCCAACATTTGAGGCCCCATTGATAACCCGGGAGACGGTGCGCTTGGACACCCCGGCTATACGTGCCACATCATTGATGGTTGGCTTCTTATCCATGCAGAGTACTCTTTATTTTTGTTTTTTATTCATCAGTCTGAGTTTACCGTTAACCGGTTTGTTAGGCTACTCTCAGCACTTTCGGGTTATTCGTTGATTTCCAAACCAGCAGCCGGGGTTTTATACCCCGAACAGTGGTGCCGGTAATGCCTCACTAAACCAGGCCACATAGGTTATCAGCATCAGCACCACAAACATCGCAACATAGAGTGGCAGCAACGGCCGGATAATTTTATCCAGGCGTGTTTTGGCAATGGCACAGGTAATAAACAGCACAGCCCCAACAGGCGGTGAGCACAAACCAATCGACAGGTTTAATACAATCATAATACCAAACTGCAGCGGTGACATGCCCAGTTCCGCCGCCACCGGCAGGAATGTTGGCGTATTACAGCATACAAGACATTGCCGTAGAAGCACCGATAAGCAGCATGACAATAGCGGTAGTTTCGGCCGATTTCAGCAGTATATCCGGCAGTTGTTTGGGTTTTACTTCGCGGTAAACACCCACCGCCAGGATCAGTGAATAAACCACCGCGATGGCGCCGGCTTCAGTGGCGGTAAAGATACCACCCACAATTCCGCCAATAACCAGAAAGATTAAAAACAAGCTGGGTATTGCAGCGGCAACCTGCTGCACCACCAGTATCATTGGCAGGCGATCAGCCGTTGCATAACCTTTGCGCTTGGCATGAACAAAGCACACCATCATCAGCGCCAGCCCTACCATCACGCCTGGTAGATAACCGGCCATAAACAGCGCCGCGATAGATACACCGCCGCTGGCAATGGCATAAACAATCAGAATGTTACTGGGTGGGATCAGCATACCTGTAGTCGAGGCAGCAGCGGTAACCGCCGCGCTGAAGTTCTCGTCGTAACCCTGCTTTTTCATTTCCGGCAGCATAAAGCTACCAATGGCAGACGTAGTGGCCACGGCTGAGCCTGAAATAGCCCCAAACAGCATGCAGGACACAACGTTAACCAACGCCAGACCACCAGGCAGCGATCCTATCAGCGCCAGCGCGCAGTTTATAAGGCGCTTGGCTATACCACCACGCCCCATAATCATCCCGGATAATATAAAGAACGGAATGGCCAGCAAGGCAAAGCTGTCCAGTCCACCAGCCATTCGCTGAGCAATGGTAGTGACTGCCGGCGTAAAATCTATGCTCATCAACATGGCAGCCATGGTGGCAATCCCGATGCTGAATGAAATGGGTACGTTAAGGACCAGCAGTAAAAAGAAAGTGACTGCCAGCACCAGTGCGGTGTAATCCATTATAGCGCTCCTTCTTCGTCGGCCAGCCACAGGTTATGGATATTAATTAGCCCGTAGCAAATGAGCAGGATCCCGGACAGCGGCAACACCACATACACATACCCCATCCGAATACCCAGGGCTGCGGAGATTTGCTCCAGTTCCAGCGTTAGTGATACCAACTGGCTGCCGCCAAATAACAGGGTGGCAGCACAAAAAATGATAACCAGCAATTCAACCAGAGTGAGTATGTACTTACGAACATGCTCAGACTGTTTCTTTACAACCAGATTAAAACCCAGATGGACTTTTTGCCGGTAGGCAAATGCTGCACCGAGCAGGCCAATACAAATCAGCAGAAAACGGGATAATTCTTCGGTTACTGAAGCCGGATCCTGCATGATGTAACGGGAGATAACCTGCCAAACCACGGTCAGCAAAATGAGCGCCATTGCCAGCATCAGGGTGCCGGCCACGAGTTGATCAATGAGTCGTATAACCTTGCGCATACTACATGGCCTTAATTTGAGAAATGAGATCGCCGACGGGAGTGCCGCGCAGACTATCGTGAAAGGGTTTTACCGCTTCAACGAAAGGCTTTTTATCCGGATAGATCACTTCCACACCATCAGCTTTGACCTTTGCCAGTGAATCAAGCGTAGATTCCTGCCAGGCCTGGCGCTGAAAAATTACTGAGTCCTGCATAGCCTTATCCACCCATTCCTGTTGCTGGTCGGTGAGGTTTTCCATACCCGCAATGACATCAGCATCACGTCGGGCACTGACGTGTGCTCATCCAGCGAGTAGTAACGGGCAATTTCATAATGACGAGACAGGTAGTAACTGGGCGGGTTGTTTTTTGCGCCATCCACCACGCCTTGTTGTAACGCAGTGTAGAGCTCGCCCCAGGCTACCGGCGTAGCAGCACCGCCCAGCTCACGAACAGTACGTACTGCAGTAGGGCTGTTAAGTACTCGAATTTTCATACCGGCTAAGTCAGCCGGTGTTCTGACCGGCTTGTTATTGGTGTAAAAACTGCGACTGCCAGCGTCATAATAGGCCAGACCTTTAAGTCTGAATGGCTCAACACCAGCCAGCAGCCCTTGCCCGACCTCGCTGTTAAGCACTTTCCAGAAATGGTCGTTGTCGCGAAAAATGTAGGGAATACTGAAGATGTTCATGGAAGCCAAACTGGCGACTCTTGAAGCATCACCTAAGCAAAAGTGTTAACCGGAAAGCACAGCGTCTGAGGTTATTTCAGGCGCTTATCCGGATCGTTTTCAGACTTATCAGTATACTCACCCTCGATAGTATCGCCATCATCGTGAGCCGAAGGGCGGCTGCTGTACTGATAAGTTGACTGCTGCGAAGCATTAAACGTACGCACCGTAAGATGACTGGCCGCTCTGCTGGCAATAAATTTGCGGGAAAATGGCAGCGCAAAAGCAAAACCGACGATATCGGTAATAAAACCCGGAGTAACTAACAGTACGCCGGCAATCACCAGCAACATACCTTCCATCATTTCTTTGCCCGGCACCTGATTCTGCGCCAGTTTCGCTTGTGCGGTCTGTAATGTTGAGATGCCTTCCTGACGAACCAGATAAGCTCCCACAAAAGCGGTGACTACGATTAGCCCAACCGTATTCCAGCCACCGATTAAGTCACCCACCTGCAGCAACAGCGAAATTTCAGCGATTGGCATGACAATGAAAAGTAATAATAAAAAGCGCAAAGTACGTTTCCTGTTGCATTCTTAAGTTTCAGTTAATTAAGATGGGGCACAATTATATAAACCCAAGTCATCGTATCGTAAGTTTATCGCGTACTAACGATGATTGACTTGTCATAGACCCGATTTGCTCGGTAAAGTGCCGGCAAGTCGGACAAGTTGAATAATAATTGGGATAAACCCGGTCCTATGAAAACTATGACAGACCTTTGCATCGTATATTGCACTACGGATTCGCGGCAAAACGCAGAAACCATTGCCAATCAGTTGCTGGAGCAAAATCTTGCTGCTTGCGTGCAGATAATGCCGGGGATGACCTCGGTTTATCGCTGGGATAATCAGGTGACGCAGGAACAGGAATACCAGATCCTCATTAAAACCCACCAGCACAAGATTGCACAAGCAGAGCAACTGGTGAAAGCACTTCACAACTACGACGTGCCGCAGTGGGTTGCCGTGCCGGCTTGTGCAGCGAGCGAGGCTTATAACTCCTGGGTAGAACAGGAATTAAACATTAATAAGAGGAAGTAATTCGGTGAATCAGTCCCGGCTAGCAGTAATCACCCTGACATTTTTTGCCCTGTTATTCACAACGGTGGCTTCGGCCCAGTTAAGTAACAATAACATGGACGATCTGTTCAGTGACGAACCGTCATTTCTCCCGGTAGAAGAAGCCTTTGTTTTTGACTTTTCACAAAAAGGCGACTCCCTGGTAGTACGCTTTGATATCGCAGACGGCTATTACCTGTACAAAAAGCAATTTAAGGTGTCGACCAAAAATGCCACACTGGGCGAACCGGCCTTCCCCCCGGCTGAACAGATTGAAGATGAATTCTTTGGCATTTCCGACGTGTTTTATAACACGGTGTCGTTCAGTTACCCCATTACCGAAACCGTGCAGGATGGCGTGGTTAAACTGCGCTACCAGGGCTGCGCCAGCGCCGGATTATGCTATCCACCCACCACCAAAGTGATTTACCTCAACGAAATTCAGGGTGCCAGCGTCACCGGTGAGTTAAGCGGTGGCGAAAAGCAAGCCTCTCAGAGCTCTGAGCAAACAGTCAGCGAGCAATACGATCTGGCTAACCTGCTGCAATCCGATGAAAACCTGCCTCTTACTCTGCTGCTGTTTTTAGCGCTGGGGATAGGACTGGCGTTTACGCCCTGTGTGTTCCCCATGTATCCCATCGTGTCGGGCATCGTTATTGGCCAGGGCAAAGACATTAAAATGTCCCGCGCGTTCACGCTCGCGTTTGTGTATGTGCAGGGCATGGCCATCATGTACTCATTGCTGGGCCTGGTGGTTGCCTCTGCCGGCGTGCAGTTTCAGGCATCGCTCCAGAGTCCGTATATCCTCGGCACCTTTATTGTGGTTTTTGTAGCGTTGGCCGCCGCCATGTTTGGTGCTTACGAGATTCAGTTACCCAGTAAGTGGCAGGAAAAAGTCAGTGGCATGAGCAACGCTCAGCAACGTGGCAGTCTTGTGGGTGTATTTGTAATGGGGATTTTGTCTGGCTTAATCGCCTCACCCTGCACGACTGCGCCACTCACCGGTGTGCTGATATTTATCGCTCAGAGCGGCGACATGACACTGGGCTTCCTTGCTCTTTACGCGCTGAGTCTGGGGATGGGAATTCCGCTGATTATCTTTGCCATGACCGGCGGTAAGTTACTGCCCAAAGCCGGTAACTGGATGAACATTATTAAAACCACCTTTGGCTTTATGTTACTGGCCGTCGCAATTGTGTTTGTTGAACGACTGTGGAATTCAGACTACAGCATGCTGCTCTGGTCGGCGCTTGGTCTGGGGGCTTTCAGCTACTATCAGGTGGTTAATCAGCCAAGCGCTGCCACCTTTGCCAAAGGTGTGCGAACACTGATGATTTTCCTGGGCCTGTTTGTATCCGCGATGCTGGGCTATAACGCTTTGTTTGGCCAAAGCAGTGGGCATTATGAAGCCACCGGAACATCCGCCGGAGTAACCTCCCAGACAACTTCTCATCCAACCTTTATGGTAGTGAAAAACCTTGAGGATTTTGAACAAAAGCTTGCCGCCGCCAACGCAGAGGGTAAGTCGGTTATGGTTGATCTCTACGCGGACTGGTGTGTGGCCTGTAAAGAGTTTGAAAAATACACCTTCGTTGATCCGGCGGTGATTGATGCACTGAGTAACACGGTGTGGATGCAGATTGACTTAACCGACAATACGCCCACCAACCTGGCTTTTCAGGATGCCTTTGACGTGTTGGGCTTACCCACCATTTTACTGTTCGACGAAGCAGGCAATGAACTTACCAAAGCCCGGGTAACCGGCTTTATGAAAGCAGAGCCTTTTGCGCAACATGTAACAAACGCATTAAACAAAAATCAATGAGTTAACATTCAAATTTATGTTTAAGCAAACTCAAAAACAAACTATTTACTTTAATCTATATCAAAAAAAACGATTAATCATCAATTAGTTGCAACTACTCATAAAAGTAGTTGCAACACTTTCAATACTTCCCTACAGTAGCACCATATATGTACTACAATTCATAGCGTTAGCCTGTGGATTAGAGAAAGTCATGAATAAATATTTTGTTGTAGGGATAGCAACAGTCGTTGCTCTGATTCTCGCTCATTTTGTTTCCGGCGTAGTTGGAGTGCTCATTCTTGCCGCGGCGGTATTCGCATACGAGTATCTGGCGCCAGCCTCACCAGCAAGTAGTGATAATGCACCACAAACCGCGTCATCTGCGCCAGCTACCACCGCAAGTCCGCTTGCGGCAGAGCCCGCACTAAACAGTGTTGCACAAACATCAACGGAAGTGCTGGCCGATTGTGAGTCGAGCCTGGCCAATATCATTTCCACCCACAACGACGCAGTGGATACGCTTAGCACCAGCTTTATTGGCCTGCGTGGCCTGGTGGATCAGCAAAGCAATACCATTTTGCAGTTAATCAAAGCCGACGACGAAAGCGATGAATTGTACAGCGATCGAATGCGCAGTTTTGCAGAGCGAACCGGCGTAACCCTTGACCGCTTTATCCAGAGTACCGTGGATATGTCGGCCGGGATCATGGAAATCCTCGAGCAAATTACCGCCATTAACGACACCGTACCGTCGGTTATTCAGGCGCTGAAAGATATCGACAGTATTGCAGCACAAACTAATTTGCTGGCGCTGAACGCGGCTATTGAGGCTGCCCGGGCAGGAGAACATGGCCGTGGTTTTGCCGTAGTGGCAGATGAAGTACGCAGCTTATCCAATCGCTCCGCTCAGTTTAGCGAATCGATTCAGACCCAGATTAACAGTATCAATAACAAAATATCCTCGCTGAGCGACCGAATCGGTGTACTCGCTGCCTATGATGTGAGTTATGTTATTGAAGCCAAAAAAGATATTAACCAGGCGCTGGAAGGGATAATTGTTAAGGCCGAACATGATCAAAATATCACGTCGGGCCTCCATGACCTGTCGATTCAGTTAAACTCGGCGCTGGATAATGCCACTCGCAGTCTGCAATTCGGCGACATTAACCGTCAGTATATTGAATACACCATTGGCACCGTTACCCTGCTGAATATGAACCTTGCCGATCTGATGAACGATGCTCACCGCCAGGCGTTTTTAAACGACCCGGAACAGTTTAAGCAAAAAGTGAAATCAGAGTGGGCGGCACTGCATAACCCCGTATCATCTTCTTCTGTGGAAGCAGGTGAGATTGAATTGTTTTAACGGAGCATTAATGAATTCAACAATTTCAGTCCCGGAACGCTTTGACTTTAGTTTTCATAAGTCTTTTACCGAGCAATACAACCAGATTCTGGAAAATAAAAAAGGCGGTCTGATTACACTGGACTTTTCAAAAGTACTTTATCTCGATAGTGCGGCACTTGGCATGGTGGTATTGCTCAAGAAGCGCGCTAAAGCCAATGGCTGTGATGTCGAAATCGCCAGCGCTAAAGGCACCGCTCTGGAAGTCCTCGAAATTGCCAACTTTGATAAAATGGTTACGATCCGCAAAGGGTAAATACCGTTATGAACTCACAAGAAACCCCCAAACCAACAGAATCGGTACTGGTTGTCGACGATGATCCAATATTTTGTGAGTTGTTAGTTTCCGATTTAATGCTCAGGGGCGTAAAGATCTTTTCAGCCTTTGCAATTGAGGATGCCCGTGAGGTCATTAAGAAACACCACTTTGACGTGGTGATTCTGGATAATCACCTGCCGGATGGGCAGGGCACAGACTTGCTACCCGATTTGCAGCAAATGGAACTGCCGCCCTATGTGATGATGGTATCCGCAGACGACCAGCTTAATAGTATCAGTAATAGCTTTAGTCAGGGCGTGCACGACTACATCGTTAAGCCTGTTAGCGTTGAATTGTTATGGGAAAAGATCCGTAACCTGTTGACGTTCAAACGAACCAGCCTGGACCTAGCTAATAAATATCAACTGTTACAGCAGTTACTCAGTGAAAAAGCGCAGGAAGAAAGCCTGGCCCAGCACGTTTATCAGAACATGGCCAACAGTCAGTGTGACTTGCCGGATTTTGCCGCTGTGCGTAGCCGGCCCATGACAAATTTCAGTGGCGACACTATTTTTTCACCACCGAATCCCTCTGGCAAGATTCAGCTTATTCTGGCAGATGCTATGGGCCATGGCCTGGCAGCAGCGATTTGTATTATCCCCATCGTCACAACCGCTAAAGCCATGGCGAATAAAGGTAAAACTATCGATGAGATTTTTCACGAGATCAATCGCAAGCTGTATACCGAGATCCCGGACGATCGCTTTGTCGCACTATTAGGCATTGAAATTTGCCCTTACTCCTCTACGGTAACTATTGTAAATGCAGGTTTGCCGGACGTCTTGTGCTGTTGTAAGCAAGGTGAGGTAAAGCGATTCCGTTCGAAAGCCATGCCGCTGGGCATAATGGAGCCTGGCGAGTTCAGTATTCAACCTGAACAAATTCCGCTGGAAGAAATTCAGCAACTGGCACTTTACACCGACGGCATTATTGAACAAACCAACCCGGCCGGTGAAGCCTATTCATCAGCCAGATTAATCTCACAAGCCGAGCAACTGGCGGGAAATGACGAAAGCCTGATCCACATTATGGATGATTGCCTGCAGTTTGCTGAGGGCAATGCCATTGAAGATGACATTACCCTGTGCGTGATTAATGGCGAAGCACTGCGCAGTCAGCTACAAACCCGCACCGAAGAAGAGCCGGTGAGTTTTGGTGAGATAGATTATCAGTTTTGCATTCGTGGCAAAGTCATCGCCAGTCTTGATGTGCTTAATCAGGCTATGAATATCATGCAAAATTCAGGGTTGCCCAGAGATCTGTGCCAAAAAGCGTTTACCGTGCTGGCCGAACTTATCAATAACGCCCTTGATCATGGCATCCTCCATTTAGACTCTAACCTCAAAAATGACTTTGAAGGATTTGCTACCTACCTGGCATTGCGTGAAGAGCGTTTGAGCAGCCTGACAAATAATGATCAGTTAACCATACAAATTTACACAAATTCGACTACGTTTATAAAGATATCAGTGGAAGACTCCGGTTCGGGTTTTGCGCTGCCTGACAGTTCCGCCGACCAGCAAGGTCTTAGTGGGCGGGGCCTGGGGCTTGTTCAAGCCATGAGTCAGTCAGTTGAGCGAAATGCCAGAGGCAATCGAACTACTATTTCCATAGCAAGGAATTAATACAGTTATGAGCAAGAAAATACTAATCGTTGACGACTCTATGTCAATCCGTCAAATGGTAGAGGTTACCCTGCGTGGAGCCGGCTACAATGTAGATTCAGCCGAAGACGGTCAGGCGGCACTGGATAAGTGTCAAACCACCCGTTATGACTTCGTGCTTACCGATCAGAATATGCCGCGTATGGATGGTATTACCCTGATCAAGTCCCTGCGAGGCATGATGAGCTACCGCACGGTGCCCATTGTGGTATTAACCACCGAAGCCGGCGATACCCTGAAAAGTCAGGGCAAAGCGGCCGGTGCCACAGGATGGATGGTAAAACCGTTTGATCCGTCAAAGTTACTGGCCATTGCTAAAAAACTGCTTGGTTAGTCGCACATGTCTGTTGATATGAACCAATTCCACACCGTGTTTTTTGAAGAGAGCCAGGAGCATCTTCAGACCATGGAGGAATTGCTGTTAAACATTTCTACAGACGACCCCGACGCGGAAGAGCTCAACAGTATATTTCGCGCCGCACACTCTATTAAAGGTGGCAGTGGCATCTTTGGCTTTGACGCCTTAACCGGCCTCACCCATGTGATGGAAACCATCCTGGACAAGGCCCGTAACCATGAGCTGGATTTAACCACCGACATTGTTGATGTGTTGCTGGCTACTACTGATACCCTCGGCGATATTCTGCAGGCATACCAGGACGAAAGTGAAATCAACTGGCAGCAGATAGAAGAAGGAAAAGCAGCGCTCGAAAGCGTTTTGTCTGCAGAAGGCGATGAAAGCACAAACGCAGAATTGCCCCCTGCAGCGGACACTACAGAAGACGATGACAGCTTCGGTTTCTTTGATGACGCACCCGGTCAGCCCGAAGCCGAAATGGCCGAAGAAGACGATGACGGCTTTGGCTTCTTTGACGACGCACCCGGTCAGCCTCAACAAGCCACAGACAGTGATGAGGAGGACGACGGTTTCGGCTTTTTCGACGATGCGCCAGGCCAACCAGAAGCAGAGGCAGCCGCAGCAGAAACCGGGCATGACGACAACGACGGCAGCTTTGGATTTTTCACCGAGCCCAAACCCGCTCAGCCAATTAAAGACGAAGACGCCTATGGTTTCTTCGAGCAGGAGAAATCCTCAGCAACACCAGCGGCTAAAGCGCCGGCAAAAGCAGCTAAATCACCGGCAAAACCGCCAGCCAAAGCTGCTACAAAGAACGATGCCGGCTCCATAAGGGTCGAGACCACAAAAATAGATACGGTGGTAAACCTGGTCGGCGAAATGGTGATTACTCAGTCCATTTTGTCGATGATCGGCGAAGATGTAGAAGGCAATACCGGCGAAAAACTGAATGGCGCCATTGGCGAATTGTCGCGCAACATTCGCGAAATTCAGGAAGCTGTCATGTCGATGCGAATGATCCCGGTGTCGTTTGTCTTTAACCGCTTTCCAAGACTGGTTAGGGATTTAGCGAAAACCCTGGATAAAAAAATTGACCTGATTATTGAAGGCGGCGAGACCGAGGTCGATAAGAGTATGATCGAGAAGCTCGCCGACCCGCTCACTCATTTGGTACGCAATAGTCTGGATCACGGCATAGAGCCGCTGGAGAAACGCCTGGCAGCAGGTAAACCAGAAACCGGCACGGTAGTGCTTAAAGCAGAGCAACGGGGCGGCAATATTCTGATTAGCATTCAGGATGATGGTGGCGGCCTGAATCGGGATAAGATTCTGGAAAAAGCCCTGTCTAACGGCCTCGATGTAGATCCTAAAATGCCAGATGAAGAAGTCTGGCAGTTGATTTTTGCGCCGGGCTTTTCCACTGCCGATGCGGTCACCGATGTGTCAGGCCGTGGTGTTGGCATGGATGTAGTGCGTAAAAATATTGAAGCGATTCAAGGCGGTATCGACATCGTATCGGTTGCCGGACAAGGCTCTACCTTTACCATAAAATTACCGCTTACGCTGGCGATTATTGATGGTATGTGTGTATCTGTGGGCAGTGAAACGTACATTATCCCGCTGCTGAATATCATTGAGTCGTTGCAACCGAAGCCAGAGCAAATTAAAACCCTGGCTAACGACACTATGTTATGGAGCCGCGATCAGTACTGGCCGCTCATATCATTGCGCGAGCAAATGCAAATAGACGAACCGGGTAAGCCAATTGAGAACTCAATTATTGTGCTGGTTGAGATCGGTAAGAAGCGCTACGGCATTATTGTCGATCAGTTGCTAGGCAAACAACAGGTGGTAATTAAGAGCCTGGAACGCCATTACAAGAAAGTAGAAGGCATATCCGGTGCAACCATCATGGGCGACGGCAAAGTGGCCATGATTATCGATGTTGACAACCTGATGAAAAATGAACAAATCAATCAAGTGGGGTTAGCCTGATGAATACCGTATCATCTCAGGACGCTGCCATCGCAGCAACTGGTGGTGCAAGCAAGGAATATCTGACATTCATGTTGGGTGAAGAGCAATACGGCCTGGCCATTATTCAGGTTAAGGAAATTCGTGGCTACGAACCGGTGACGAAAATTGCCAATGCCCCTGACTTTATCAAAGGCGTTATTAACCTGCGCGGCGATATTGTGCCTATCATCGATCTCCGCGTGAAGTTTAATGTCAGTGAAGCCACTTATAACGAATTTACCATTGTCATCATGCTTAACGTGCAGGACCGCATTGTAGGCATTGTGGTAGACAGCGTGTCAGACGTTATCAATGTCACCGAAGACGAAATTCACCCGCCTCCGGAGTTCGGCGTCGCTTTCGACAGCCGCTACCTGGACGGCCTGGCCAGCGTGGATGACGGACTTGTCATTCTGGTCAACATAGAACGACTGATTACCAGCAGGGAAATCGGCATTTTTGACAGCATGAATCAGCAAAACGAGGGCTCAGTATGAACTTGCGTAACCTTTTTGGGGGCCAGCCAGAACCACAAACGCCGGCATATTATGAAATTGCACTCAATGCCATTTCATCGGGTGTCATGGTGGCCGACAAAGATCGAAATATCATTTATGCAAACCCGGCGGTTTATAACCTGCTTAAAAGATATGAAGCTGATATTCGCACTGTGCTGCCACACTTCTCTGCTGACAACTTAGTGGGGCAGAACATTGACCAGTTCCACAAAGATCCAGGCCACCAACGCCGCATCCTGGCTGACTTACGGGCACCAATGTCCTCATCGATTGTAGTTGGCGATGTCAACTTTGATCTGAAGCTTACGCCGCTGCTCGACGCTCAGGGTAATCCCAACGGGGCGATGGTGGAGTGGGTAGATAAAACCGAATATAACCTCACATCTAATAAGCTCGGCGCGCTGGACAGAAGTCAGGGTGTTATTGAGTTTCGTCCCAACGGCGAAATTCTCACGGCCAATGAGAACTTCCTGAACCTGATGGGTTATGACGAGCGCGAAATCGTAGGTAAACACCACCGGATATTCGTCGATAAAGACTACGCAAACTCACCTGAATATAAAGAGCTGTGGGCAAAATTAAACCGTGGCGAATATGAGGCAGGGGAATTCTTGCGTTTCAACAGCCGCGGTGAAGAAGTCTGGATTCAGGCATCCTACAATCCAGTACTCACCAGTAATGGTAAGGTTACACGAGTAGTAAAATACGCCACTGATATTACCGAAGAAAAACGCAAAAACGCCTATTTCTCTGGCCAGATTAAAGCGATTAATCAGTCCCAGGCAGTTATTGAATTTGATCCAACCGGTAAAATCCTCGAAGCCAACGACAACTTCCTTAATGCAATGGGTTACACCCTGGGCGAAATACAAGGCAAGCATCACAGCATGTTTGTTGATCCTTCGTTTCGTTCCAGCAACGAGTACCGCTTGTTCTGGGAACAGCTGGCAGATGGTCAGTTCCAAACGGGTGAATACCACCGCATTGGCAATGGCGGAAAGGACGTTTGGATCCAGGCCACTTACAGCCCCATCATTGATGACAACGGTAAAGTATTCAGGGTGGTAAAATACGCCACAGACATCACTGGCCGAAAAATGGCTGTTAATGATATCTGTGAAGTTATGCTCGCGCTTTCCAAAGGTAGTCTCACCAGCCGCCTTGAACGCGAATATGAAGGTGAATTTGAACAGCTGGCGCAGTCGGTTAACGATTTTGTCGCCAATCTGTCGAGCATTATTCATGAGATTCGCTCAGGCTCTGAGACCATTAATAACGCCTCGGCCGAAATTGCCAAAGGGAATGCTGACCTGTCTTCCCGTACCGAGCAACAGGCATCCAGCCTCGAAGAAACCGCCTCCAGTATGGAAGAGATCACCAGTACCGTGCAGCTTAATGCCGACAACGCCAAACAGGCTAATGGTCTGGCTTCAGAGGCATCGCGGGTGGCCATCTCCGGTGGCAAACTCATTGAGCAGGTAGTTGGCACCATGGCAGACATTAACCAGTCAGCCAAGAAAATTGAGGATATCATCGGCGTTATCGATGGTATTGCCTTCCAGACCAACATACTGGCACTCAACGCGGCAGTTGAAGCAGCGCGTGCTGGCGAACAAGGTCGTGGTTTTGCCGTCGTGGCCTCAGAAGTGCGCACGCTGGCACAGCGCTCGGCTAATGCGGCGAAGGACATTAAAGGTCTGATTTCTGACTCAGTAACGAAAGTGGAAAGCGGTAATGAGCTGGTTAATCAGTCTGGTGCAACCATGAGTGAAATCGTCACCGCAATTCAGCGCGTTAACGACATTATGTCAGAGATTGCCTCGGCCTCCGCCGAACAAGCCAGCGGTATCGACGAAATTAATAAAGCCGTGGTGCAGATGGACGAGATGACACAGCAGAATGCTGCCCTGGTTGAAGAAGCTGCCGCTGCAGCCGAAAGCATGAGCTCTCAGGCCTCGCAGTTAATCTCACGGGTCAATTTCTTTGAGTTGGGCCAGGAAACCAAACTGGAAAGTGCGCCGGTTATTCGTTCTGCGCCGCAACCACAAAGCAAACCCAAAATATCGGCGAAAACCATGGCAACCCGTTCTCAGCAACTCAGCGCCGCAAAGCCCGATGATGATGATGAATGGGAGAGCTTTTAAAGCCTGAAGAGCACTGACATGGATAAACCCTTTGCGTTTAGCCTTAGGGAGTTTAATGCGGTTCGCCAGAAGATCCGCGCGCTCACCGGCATTAATCTGGCAGACAGTAAAGACAATATGGTTTACAGCCGCCTTGCGCGGCGGCTGCGCGCTCTGAATCTTGATACATTCCAGGCCTATTTAAGGTATCTGGATGATCACCAGGCGGAAACCGAACACTTTATTAATGCTTTAACCACGAACCTGACTTCCTTTTTTCGTGAGGCACATCATTTTGAGCAGCTAAAAGGATTTTTACTGACTCATCCGGAGCCGTTACGGATCTGGTGTACCGCGAGCAGCAGCGGTGAAGAGCCTTATTCGATTGCAATGACCTGTGCAGAAGCCAGGGGGTCTCTGACCAATAACGTCAAAATATACGCCTCCGACATTGATAGCAGAATGCTGGAGCGGGCACAGGCTGGCATTTACCCCATCGACCAGGTTGAAAAACTCAGTCCCATTCGACGCAAACAGTTTTTTCATCGCGGTGTGGGTGCCAATGCAGGCAAGGCAAGAGTGGTCCCTGAATTACGCAAGAGTATCCATTTCTTTCAACAGAACCTGTTGGATACCAACTATGCCATGGAACCAGGACTGGATATTGTGTTTTGTCGCAACGTAATGATTTATTTCGACAAACCAACCCAGGAAATCATTCTGAAACGAATTCTGAGATTAATGAAAACAGACAGTTGGTATATCGCCGGACATTCTGAAAACTTCTCTCACCTGAGCCAGTATATGCGACCCATGGGGAAAACCATTTATCAGGTTAACCGGGGGAACTTATGACGCCATTGCCGGGGAAAACTATCCCTAACCGGTATTTTGACCGCCACTTCGACAGTGACGCGGTAAAAATCCTGCCGGGTGAATACTACGCCACCAAGGACCCAACCATCATCGTAACCGTACTCGGTTCCTGTGTATCGGTATGCCTGCGCGACCCGATCACCAAAATTGGCGGTATGAATCACTTTTTACTGCCTAACGATGAGTTTGTCACCACCGGTGAGATGAATACCTCGGCACGCTATGGCACCTACGCCATGGAATTGCTTATCAACGAGTTGCTTAAAATGGGGGCCGACAGAAACCGCCTCGAAGCCAAAGTATTTGGCGGTGGCAACGTTTTACAAGGTCTTACTGTACACAACATTGGTGAGCGTAACAGCGAGTTTGTGCTCGACTACCTTAAACTGGAAAATATTCCGGTGCTGGCCCGTGATTTACTGGGCCCCTACCCACGAAAGGTTTATTTTTTCCCCGACACCGGGGAAGTAAAGGTGCGGAAAATTAAAATTATGCACAATACCACCATCCTTGATCGCGAAAGTGAATACCGCATGCGTATCAAAGATACGCCGATTAGCGGTGAAATTGATTTTTTTGAGTAGCTTGCTATGACAATTTCTGTATTGGTTGTCGATGATTCGGCTTTGATCCGCTCATTGATGACACAAATTATTGCCAATCATCCCGACCTCAATCTGGTGGGCACGGCACCGGATGCTTATGTCGCCAAGGACATGGTAAAGCGTTTCAGTCCCGACGTTATTACGCTGGATATTGAAATGCCCAAGGTCGACGGCCTGACTTTTTTAGATCGCCTGATGAAAGCCAAGCCGACCCCGGTAGTGATGATTTCAACCCTGACCGAAAAAGGCGCAGATGCCACTATGCTGGCACTGGAGCTAGGGGCAGTAGATTTTATTCCCAAGCCAAAAATCGATGTTCAGGCCAAATTCCTGGCTTTTCAGCAACTGGTTACCGACAAAATAATTGCAGCCGCCGGAGCCCGGGTCAAAAAACGGGTCGCCAACGAACCGGTTAACAAAACCCAGTTAACGTATTCCGGCACTGAGCTGATTGTCGGTATCGGTGCCAGCACCGGCGGTACCGAAGCCATTAAAGATTTGCTGATCAGGCTACCGGCATCCTTTCCGGCCGTGGTAATGACCCAGCATATGCCGCCGGGCTTTACCACGTCATTTGCCAAACGCCTTAACGGGCAATGCGCGCTGACGGTTAAAGAGGCACAGCATAATGAACGACTGTTGCCCGGTCATGTTTACCTGGCCCCCGGTGACCAGCATTTGAGCGTTATTAAATACGGCGCCGATTACCGCACCCAACTCAGTGACGAGGGCCGGGTTAGCGGCCATAAACCCTCTGTGGATGTCTTATTTGATAGTCTGGCAGAGCACGTGGGACACAATGCCTTTGGTGTAATCCTCACAGGTATGGGCCGTGATGGCGCCCAGGGAATGCGCGCAATGCATGATAAAGGCGCTACAACCTTTGCGCAGGATGAAGCCACCTGCGTTGTGTATGGTATGCCCAAAGAAGCCGTTAAACGCGGTGGCGTAGACAAATCTTTACGAATCCCGGAGATTGCCAAACAGCTAACAGAAGCCATTCGCAGTAAAGCCAGGGGCAACCGCCTGTAACCTTACCCTCCTGCAGCCGCAATATTTATTCGAGCCTATCACAATATCGAGAAGTTGCGGCTAAATCCCCTGATAAGACCAGTATTTTGCTGCGATATCTTAATTATTAACTATAATTGTCGATTAAGCTTATTTTAATATTAATTCAACGTGGTTTTTGTGTTAAATAATCACGAACTTATGTATAACTGGTGTTTATGCCGAACTTAGCCGCAAGATAACTACAAGATTAATGAAAATACTTCTACTGAACGGCCCTAACCTTAATATGTTAGGCAAACGTGAGCCAGAAAAATATGGCCACGCTACACTCAAGGACATCGTCGAGGGTCTGTCAAAACAGGCCAAAGACATGCATATAGAGTTAGAACATTTGCAGTCCAACTCGGAAGCAGTGCTTATCGATCGTATTCACGCTGCCATGGGTCATGTTGATGGCATTATTATCAACCCCGCGGCCTTTACGCATACCAGCGTAGCATTGCGGGATGCGTTGTTGAGTGTCTCCATCCCGTTTATTGAAGTGCATTTGTCGAACGTTCATGCCCGTGAAGCATTTCGACATCATTCCTATTTTTCCGATATCGCTGCTGGCGTAATAGTAGGCTTTGGCGCTAAAGGCTACTCGCTCGCCCTGGACGCAGCAGCAGATATTTTTACCCACTAATTGATAAGACAAACAGAGACAGATTATGGATATTAGAAAGATAAAAAAACTGATTGAGCTGGTCGAAGAATCAGGCATTGCCGAGTTAGAAATCACCGAAGGTGAAGAATCTGTACGTATTCACCGTGGCAGTTCACAAGCAGCAGCGCCTGTTCATTATGCCGCCCCTGCCCCGATGGCTGCACCAGCCGCGCCAGCACCTGCTGCCGCGCCGGCAGAGCCAGAGGCACCGGCAGGCCATACTGTAAAATCTCCAATGGTAGGCACCTTCTACCGCGCGTCTTCACCGACGGCCAAAAATTTCGTGGAAGTAGGTCAGAGCGTTAATGTTGGCGATACCCTGTGTATCGTAGAAGCTATGAAGATGATGAACCAGATCGAGTCTGATAAAGCCGGTGTCGTTAAAGCTATTCTGGTAGAAAACCAGGAAGCAGTAGAATTCGACCAGCCTCTGTTCATCATCGAATAAACGGTAATCTCATGGATAAAGTACTCATAGCTAACCGCGGTGAAATTGCCCTGCGGATCCTGCGAGCGTGCAAAGAGCTTGGGATTAAAACGGTAGCGGTGCACTCCACTGCCGACCGTAATCTTAAACATGTATTGCTTGCTGATGAATCAATTTGTATCGGTAATGCATCCGCTACTGAAAGTTATCTGAACATTCCGCGCATTATTGCGGCGGCGGAAGTCACTAACTCAATCGCCATTCACCCGGGTTATGGCTTCTTAGCCGAAAACGCGGATTTTGCGGATGCGGTAGAAAAAAGCGGCTTTATTTTCATCGGTCCGAAAGCAGATACCATCAACCTGATGGGCGACAAAGTGTCTGCGATTAATGCCATGAAAAAAGCCGGTGTACCTTGTGTACCAGGTTCTGACGGCCCGTTAACCGACGACGAAGAGCGCAATAAAGCCATTGCCAAGCGTATTGGATACCCAATTATTGTTAAAGCTGCCGGTGGCGGTGGTGGTCGTGGTATGCGAGTAGTGCGCAGCGAAGCCGAACTGATTAAATCCATCGAAACTACGCAGGCAGAAGCGGGCGCCGCTTTTGGTAATAGCGTTGTTTATATGGAAAAATTCCTCGAAAACCCACGCCACGTAGAAATTCAGGTACTGGCTGATGGCCAGGGCAATGCGATCCATCTGGGTGAACGTGACTGCTCAATGCAGCGTCGTCACCAGAAAGTGGTAGAAGAAGCGCCGGCACCAGGTATTTCTGAGCAAATGCGCAATAAAATCGGCGATCGTTGCCGCAAAGCCTGTATCGAAATTGGCTATCGCGGTGCCGGTACCTTTGAGTTTCTGTACGAAAACGGCGAATTCTATTTCATTGAAATGAACACCCGTATTCAGGTAGAGCACCCAGTATCAGAGATGATTACTGGCGTTGATTTGGTTAAAGAACAACTGCGTATCGCAGCCGGCCAACCGCTGTCTATCGACCAGTCGCAAATCCAAATTCGTGGCCATGCCATTGAATGTCGGATTAACGCCGAAGATCCTGACTCATTTATCCCAAGCCCGGGTAAAATCGAGATGTTCCACCCGCCAGGTGGTTTAGGTGTACGTTGGGATTCGCATATCTATGCCGGCTATTCTGTGCCACCGTACTATGATTCGATGATTGGCAAGCTTATTACTTACGGTGAAAGCCGGGATGAAGCGATTGCCCGTATGCGCCACGCGCTGGACGAACTGGTGGTTGACGGCATTAAAACCAATATTCCGTTGCAGCAACGCATTATGGCCGACGAAAACTTCTATGCAGGTGGTACTAATATCCACTACCTCGAGAAGAAGTTAGGCCTGAGCTAAGCTGTTTTAGCTCAGCGCAAAATCAGACAAAAGGCATTCTTCGGAATGCCTTTTTTGTTGGTTATTCTATTTTGTCGATTAACTGTATCGTTTTTTTTGATTACTAATATTCACCGACTCCATTTATATTCAACTTTAGATTAGACTTTAGTTTAATTTACGCCAACTGATACGGTATTGACCCATCGTAGTTGTTGGTGACCTTTGTTAAAGGTACTTCTCCACTTGTTAGCCGGCGACTTGCCGGCTTTTTTCTTTTTCCCCCTTATCGATAGCGCTAATATTTACTGGTTGTAAAAGCTATACTTGCGCTACACTGCGTTTTTTAGCTGTGAGTTTTTATCTATCCAATGGCATATCTGAGCACCGGGCTGACCTGCTTTATCGGATGTCTCATCCTCTTTTTCACACCGCCTGGTAAGGCAGCCGAACCGGGTGGTGAACCAATCGATGAACCGGTCGGTGAACCGGCTGGCTTTTATCAGCAAAAACTCGACGTACAGGTTCGCTACGACAATCGTTCAGACCGAAGTAATCGCTCACAATTTCGGCTGCGTTTTTATCCTCAGTTGAATCTCAGTGAGCAATGGAGCCTGCACAGTTTTGTCGTAACAGGCGATGATTTTAGCTCCAGTCACAACACCTTTGGCGATGAAGACAGTGACCAGATTGCGGTCAGGCGTCTTTATCTGCGTCGCACTCATGCACTGGGTAAAACCGAGTTTGGCGTTATTCCTACCTACAAAGGCCGTATCTCGGCCACCGGGATGTCCAAAGACGGCTGGTTTCAGGGGATTCGTCATGTCTACGAGGCAAAGCCGAGCCACAAGCTGGAATTAGTAGCAGGCGCTATTAACAGTACCGATCCGAATAAGGCGCTATCTCTTGCCGATGATTTTAACCTCTTTGAGTTTGAGTACAGCGCTACCATCAATGAACAATTCAGTATGGAATTTGGTGTCGAGCGCATTATTGAAGGTAATTACCTGCGCAGTGAAGTACGTTTTCACCAGTCTGATCAAGTGTGGTTTGCTGAATTTGTCAGGCGCGTTGACGACGCAGAGAACAAACTGGTGCTCGGCCTTGACAGTGAATTTTCCTTCGGTCAGTACCCTGTTGAGATGTATGCCTATTATGCTTATGTCAGTGCTGACTTCGGCCAGCGCGCCGAGCTGACCGAAGACTATCTGGGTACTGGTCACGGTGGTTCGGTAGAACTATCAGGCGCCCTTGCCGTTTTTGACCTGGACTGGTTTTCCAGAATCGATATGGTGGATAGCACCCGGCGGATTCTGCTTGGTATTAAACGTTCCTTCTGATGACCTCAGGAGTGTTGCCTGCCAAATAGCCAGAAAGCAAAACGTTTAGTCATAAACGGCATCAGTACATAAGACATCAATATCATTAGCACCGCCGTAACCAGCAGGGTGCGCAGCAGCAACGGTATTGCCGCAAGCCATGGCCCGAACAGCCAGAAAATCAGGGTAGCGGCCGGGTAGAGCGCCAGCCAGCTGACAATGGTCATTTTATAACGCGGCGGTGGCGTAACCGGATTTTGCGAGGGTAAACTAAACCAGGTCACCAAGCCGGAAACCTTTTCCCGTTCGGTCGGCGAAATCAGCAGTGCTTCGAGCTTTTCCAGCATCTCGGTCCGTTCGGCTGAGCTTTCCCATACCGCCAGGCGGGCCTCATCGGCAAATTTAAAAATCATCCGGTATTCCGGATCTTCAGGGCTCACCGGACGAAACAGGGTAGCGCCCATATAACCGTCGAACTCACTCGCCCGGCGCGACATCTCATCACTTAAGGATTCAAACGCGGTAACGGCTTCAGGTTTTACCCGTCTGGACACAATTACGGTAACGGGCTGCTGGGATGGGGTATTCATAAGGCACCTCTGATGACATAAAACGACTCGTAGTAGTATCAGCGCAGCATAAATAATACCGACTCTCTGAAATGCACTAAATATTATGGTTTACCTAATATTTTCAGAATCTTAAAAAGTTAATTCGGCACTAACTGTGAACCGCCAGAAAGCAGGTTAACTGCCAGAATTGACAGGTTTGATCATTTGATCACTTCAGGTTTGTCGAGTCATTCTCGCTAAGCTTTTTGAGCCGATAGGCCAGTGCCGGGCGGGTAAGGTTAAGTAGCCGGGCCGCTGCCGACACATTATCGTTGGTCATAGCCATGGCCCGGTTTATCAGTTGCTCTTCAATAGAATCCAGGCCGATTTGCTGATTAATCAGCGTATCCACCCAACCGTCAGTGGTTTTTATATTGCTCGGCTTCACCACCTGGCCTTCTGAATACACATGAGTATCGTCGGTATTAACGGCTTCAGGGCCAACACTGGCAAACAGCGATTCCAGTGAAATGGTTTCGTGGTTATCAGTAAGGATAACGCCGCGCTCAATAACGTTCTTAAGCTCACGGATATTGCCTGGCCACGAATAATTTTTAATGAACCGCCAGGACTTATCCGATAAGCCCAGCGTGCGTTTTGAGTAATCGTTATGAAACTTGGCAAGGAAGTGTTCTACCAGCAATGGTAAGTCATCCAATCGATCGCGCAGCGGCGGGATCTGCACCGGAAACACGTTTAAACGGTAAAACAGATCGGCCCGGAATTTACCGTCTTTCACCGCCTGCTCCAGGCTTTCATTAGTAGCGGCAATCACCCTTACATCTACCTTGCGGGTATTAACACCGCCAACCCGCTCAACCTCACTTTCCTGCAGTACCCGAAGCAGCGAAGCTTGCGCCCGCGGCGTGAGCTCTACTACCTCATCAAGGAAAATCGTCCCACCGTCAGCCCGTTCAAAACGCCCGGCACGAGACTGATTGGCGCCGGTGAAAGCGCCCTTTTCTACCCCAAATAGCTCCGCTTCAATAAGCTCCTGCGGAATGGCCGCACAATTAACGGCAACAAACGCTTTTTCGGCGCGGTCGCTGCGTAAATGCACGCTACGGGCGATCACTTCCTTACCAACGCCGGTTTCCCCCAATAGCAGCACCGACACTTTGCTCTGCGCAGCTTTATCGATTTTTTTGCAGGCATTTTTATAGTCCGGAGAATCGCCTATGCCATAATATTGCCCCTGATGACGGGCCAGACTGCTACGCAGCGACTTCACCTGGGATTGCAGGCTGTAAAGCTCTTCAATAATGGGCTCAGCGGTAAAATACCGGGAGAATTCGGCGGCATCTTCCCATTCTCTAGCCGGCTTACCTACTATCAGGCAGCGTTCATCACCACAGCCACGACAGCTTACCTCACGGAAGATAATTTCCTGACCCATAATGGCCGAAGTATAAGCGCAGGCATAGCCGAGTAACGACCAGCATGCCGGTTCATCAATTTGGCCGAGCTCGGTTTGCACAATCTCTACCTCCCAGGAATCCACCCATTCCAGCTCGCCGTAAAAATGACCACTTTCCTTATCGATTTCTATTTTAATCGGACGGTTTTTTACCATTCCGCGCAGTGAATGCAGTTGTGGGCCGGTCCAGAACAGCGCCATATCGTCGCTATCGGGGCGTAACCGCCGGGCCAGTTCCGCATCGCGTAAACCGCCCTGATAACCCAGGCGCATAAAGAAACCCTTGGCTCTTTCCACACCAATACTATTGACCAGTTCGCGCCTGAAGGCGGCCAGGGCAGGGAGCTGCATAAACAAAATCAGCTGTTCACCAAACCAGATCTTGCCTTCGGTGCTCTCAAACTGAATCAGTGAAGTGAGATCCTGGATATCCACATGATTGAGCTTTGCTTCGAATTCAATGGTCATGGTTTTTCCCCTGCTAATTGCTGTTTTACATCGACAAGCCAGCCAGATGTAAAACATATGTAAAACCCTAAATGACAAGAAATCAACTAAATGATCATAATTTTAAGCGCAGCGAAAATCCGATTTAATCAAATAATTAAAAACTAAGAACCAATTTAATCATTTGATTAAATTTCCATGGAATGAATAAGTATTGGGGAGTGGCGATGTGACTTTTCTGCACCTTAGATGCTTTATATAAACTACTCCTCTATCAACAAGTTAACAATAATTTTAAACATTTTATTAACCTGTGGCACAACCGTTGCTCTGGTCATCACACTGCATCAAAAAATTTTTTCTTTGGTGCCGGAGACTTAAGCATCTAAAGCGGAGCAACAGTGCATGTCTGACTATGTGATCACCGAGCAACACAGCCAACAAAGCTTTACCTGTCATCAGGATGAGTTTGTGCTCAAAGCCATGGAGAGTAACGGACTACGCAGTATTGCAGTGGGCTGCCGTGGCGGCGGCTGCGGCGTATGCCGGGTCAAAGTCATATCTGGCAGCTATGAATGCGGTCGTATGAGTAAAGCGCAGGTCTCCACAGAACAACAGCAACAGGGGTACGCATTGGCCTGTCGGCTTAAACCCACCAGCGATTTGCTCATTGAATGCAGCCCTTCACCACTGGCTATCAACGGCATCACCGGGGTAACCAAGGCAAAACAAAAACACACCGAGGTAATAAAATGAGAAAAGGCGTATTACGTCCAGGGCACATACAGTTGCGCGTACTGGATCTTGAAGCATCAATCAAACATTACGTTGAATTGTTAGGCTTACACGAAACTGACCGTGATGAACAAGGCCGGGTATATCTAAAAGCCTGGAGTGAAGTGGATAAGTTCTCGCTGGTACTGCGTGAAGCGGATGAGCCTGGCATGGATTTTATGGCGTTTAAGGTAGTCGATGAAAGCACCCTTGCAAGCCTGACCGCAGACATCGAAGCTTTTGGTCTGGAAGTCACTCACAAAGAAGCCGGCGATTTAAAGGATTGCGGCCGCCGGGTTCAGTTTACCGCGCCTTCCGGCCATGTATTTGAGCTCTACGCAGAGAAAGCCTATACCGGGAAATGGGGCGTTGAGGAGACCAACCCGGAAGCCTGGCCCAGAGCACTTCGCGGTATGAAAGCCGTGCGCTTTGATCACTGCCTGCTGTATGGCGATGAACTGGCCAAAACTTATGATCTGTTTGTGGACGTACTGGGCTTTTATCTGGCCGAACAGGTGCTCGACCCAGACGGCAACCGGATTGCGCAGTTCCTTACGTTGTCGATGAAGGCCCATGACATAGCCTTTATTCAGCATGAAGAAAAGGCCAAGTTTCACCATGCGTCATTCTATCTTGAAACCTGGGAAGACATACTCCGCGCCGCTGACCTTATCAGCATGACCAATACCTCACTGGATATTGGCCCTACGCGACACGGTATCACCCACGGTAAAACCATCTATTTCTTCGATCCGTCGGGCAACCGCAACGAAGTTTTTGCCGGCGGCGATTATATGTACCCCGACCATAACCCCATTACCTGGAAAGCTGAGGATTTAGGCAAAGCCATTTTCTATCACGACCGTGTGCTCAACGAGCGTTTTCTTACGGTTTTAACTTAACTCATCAATACAGGACTCGCTGTGAAAGAAGTTAAACATTATATCAACGGCCAGTATGTTGGCTCTGCCAGTGGCAGGATGTTCGATAACATCAACCCGGCAACGGGTGAGGTGATAAGCCAGGTGCATGAAGCCGGGGAAGCGGAAGTGGATGCGGCGGTGAAAGCCGCGCGCGCCGCTCTGAAAGGCCCCTGGAGTAAAATGACTATCGACCAGCGCAGCAAAATTCTGCATGCCGTGGCCGACGGTATTAACGCCCGCTTCGACGAATTTTTAGAAGCGGAATGTGCCGATACGGGTAAACCCAAATCGTTGGCCAGTCACATCGATATCCCGCGTGGTGCAGCCAACTTTAAAGTGTTTGCCGACATGGTAAAAAATGTCGCTACTGAAGCGTTTGAAATGGCCACGCCCGACGGCACCGGCGCGCTCAATTATGCGGTGCGCCGCCCTAAAGGGGTGATTGGTGTTATCAGTCCGTGGAACCTGCCACTACTGCTGATGACCTGGAAAGTTGGTCCGGCTCTGGCCTGCGGCAACACGGTGGTGGTTAAGCCTTCCGAAGAAACGCCTACCACCACTGCATTGCTTGGCGAAGTGATGAAAGACGCAGGCGTACCCGATGGTGTTTTTAACGTGGTGCAAGGATACGGCGGCGATTCTGCCGGCGCTTTCCTGACCGCTCATCCGGATGTCGATGGCTACACCTTTACCGGCGAGACCCGTACCGGCGAACTGATTATGCAGAACGCCGCCAAAGGCGTGCGCGACATTTCACTGGAGTTAGGCGGCAAAAACGCCGGTATCGTGTTTGCCGACTGTGACATGGATAAAGCCATTGAAGGCACCATGCGCTCAGCCTTTGCTAACTGTGGCCAGGTTTGTCTGGGCACAGAGCGAGTATATGTCGAGCGCTCAATCTTCGATGAGTTTGTTAGTCGCTTAAAAGTCGAGGCCGAAAAACTGGTCATCGGCCCGCCGGATGACGCTGCGGCTAACCTTGGCCCGTTAATCAGCCAAAAGCAGCGCGACAAAGTGCTTTCTTACTACCAGCAAGCGGTTAACGATGGTGCAACGGTGGTTACCGGTGGCGGCATACCGGATATGCCTGACGCGCTGAAAAACGGCAGCTGGATCCAGCCAACCATCTGGACCGGTTTAAGTGACGACTCCGCTGTCATCAACGAAGAGATTTTTGGCCCCTGCTGCCATATTCAGCCCTTCGATAGCGAAGAAGAAGCCATTGCACAGGCCAACCGCCTGCCCTATGGCCTGGCCAGCGCTATCTGGACCGAAAACCTGAGCCGCGCGGCGCGGGTTGCTGGCCAGGTGGAAGCGGGAATCGTCTGGGTTAACAGTTGGTTCTTACGTGATCTGCGTACTGCCTTTGGTGGCAGTAAGCAGTCTGGCATTGGTCGTGAAGGTGGTGAGCACTCACTTGAGTTTTATACCGAACTCAAAAACATCTGTCTGAAGTTGTAGGAACGAAGATGAAAGCACCCGACAGTAACACCAGAGCGGAGACAGGCCAGACTATTCAGGCCGCTGGCTGGCAAACTAATCTTCATGATAAGGGAGATGGTTTTCCGGTCATGCTGATTCATGGCTCCGGCCCCGGCGTCACCGCCTGGGCCAACTGGCGTCTTACCATTCCTGAACTTGCCAAAGAGCGCCGGGTAATCGCCCCGGACATGCTCGGCTTTGGCTACAGCGAACGTCCGCAAGACCAGCACTACAGTAAACTACGCTGGGTTGAACATGCCATTGGTGTGCTAGACGCGCTGGACATCGAGCAGGCTGACATCATTGGTAACTCGTTTGGCGGCGGGCTGGCTTTAGCACTGGCTATCGCGCACCCAAAGCGGGTGCGCCGCATCGTACTTATGGGCAGTGCCGGCGCAAGTTTCCCGTTAACACCCGGTCTTGATGCTGTGTGGGGATACGAGCCGTCGCTGGAAAATATGCGCAAGCTGCTCAACATCTTTGCTTTTGATCGCTCAAGGGTCACTGATGAGCTAGCGCAATTACGCTATGACGCAAGTATTCAGCCCGGCGTTCAGGAGGCTTTTTCCGCCATGTTTCCGGCCCCGCGCCAACGCTGGATAGAAATGCTGGCAAGCCCCTTAGGGGCGCTGGGCAGCCTGCCTCACCCAACGCTTCTGGTGCATGGTCGCGATGACCAGGTGATCCCTCTGGCCGCCTCACAAACTCTGCTGGAACTGCTGCCTGACGCCCAGTTGCACGTGTTCAACAAATGCGGTCACTGGACCCAGATTGAACAGGCCGACCGTTTTGTGCAACTGGTTACTAATTTTCTAAATGAGGCGAATATCGCCTCCCAAACCGGAACCTGATTTATGGACGCAAAGTTAATCAAACAGTATGGCGATGAACTTTACCACGCCATGCAAAGCAAACAGGCCGTCGCACCGCTGACTGCCCGGGAAAGTGATATCAGTATTGAAGATGCTTATCACATTTCTCTGCAAATGCTTAATAGGCGCATCGATGCCGGGGCCAAAGTGATAGGTAAAAAAATCGGTGTAACCAGCAAAGCCGTGCAAAGCATGCTCAATGTTCACCAGCCCGATTTTGGTTATCTCACCGACGATATGGTGTTTAACCAGGGTGAAGTGATGCCCATCAGCGAACGGCTTATCGCGCCCAAAGCAGAAGGGGAAATTGCCTTTATTCTCAAAAAAGACCTGATGGGGCCAGGCATCTCCAATGCCGATGTACTGGCCGCCACCGAGTGCGTGATCCCCTGCTTTGAAGTAGTCGACTCCCGTATTGAGAACTGGCAAATCGCTATTCAGGACACCATTGCCGACAACGCTTCGTGTGGCCTGTTTGCACTCGGCGATAAAGCGGTTTCTCCGCACAAAGTCGATCTGGTGACCTGCGGTATGGTGGTTGAAAAGAACGGCAAAATCCTTTCCACCGGTGCCGGTGCTGCAGCGCTGGGCTCACCGGTGAATTGCGTAACCTGGCTGGCCAATACGCTTGGCGAATTCGGCATAGGGCTTAAAGCAGGTGAAGTCATTTTATCGGGCTCACTGGTGCCGCTTGAGCCGGTCAAAGCCGGAGACTTTATGCGTGTTGAAATTGGCGGCATTGGCTCAGCCAGTGTGTATTTTACCTGACAGGAGCAACCGGTATGAGTAACAAAATTAATGTTGCCATAATTGGCTCAGGCAATATTGGCACCGACCTGATGATCAAAGTGCTGCGCACCTCTTCAATTCTGAACATGAGTGTGATGGTAGGCATCGACCCGGCTTCTGACGGTCTGGCTCGCGCACAACGCATGGGCGTAGCAACTACCCACGAGGGGGTGGACGGGCTGATTGCCATGGTAGAATTTAGCGATATAGACATTGTTTTTGATGCCACTTCAGCCAATGCGCACATAGTTAATGATAAGAAACTAAAAACCGCCAAACCGGGGATTCGTTTGGTGGATTTAACCCCGGCAGCCATTGGCCCCTATTGCGTGCCAGTGGTTAACCTGGAAGATCACATCGAGCAACCTAACGTGAATATGGTCACCTGTGGCGGCCAGGCCACCATTCCTATGGTTGCCGCGGTGAAGCAGGTTGCCAGGGTGCATTGCGCCGAAATTGTGGCCAGCGTATCAAGCAAATCCGCAGGTCCTGGCACCCGGGCGAATATTGACGAATTTACCCAAACTACCGCCCGCGCTATTGAGCAAGTGGGCGGTGCCGAAAAGGGCAAAGCCATCATTATTCTTAATCCGGCCGAGCCACCCATGATCATGCGCGATACGGTGTATGTGCTTTCTGAACAGGTCGACAAAGCCAAAGTCGCCGCGTCGGTAGAAAAAATGGCTAAAGCGGTACAAAGCTATGTACCGGGATATCGGCTTAAACAAAAAGTACAGTTTGACGATATTCCTGCCGACGAACCGTTGCATATCCCCGGACTGGGTAATTTCAGCGGCCTGAAAACGTCCGTATTTCTGGAAGTTGAAGGCGCGGCGCATTACCTGCCGGCCTATGCCGGTAACCTCGACATTATGACCTCAGCGGCCATGGCCACCGCCGAACGCATGGCCAAAACAATGTTAACAGGAGGCGCATAGTATGAGCTTTAATCCTGGTAAAAAACTGTATATCTCTGATGTGACCTTACGCGACGGCAGCCATGCCATTCGTCATCAGTACTCTATTCAGAATGTGCAGGATATCGCCCGCGCCCTGGATGCGGCCAAGGTAGACAGTATTGAAGTTGCCCACGGTGACGGGCTGCAGGGCTCCAGCTTTAACTACGGTTTTGGCGCCCATACCGACCTGGCCTGGATAGAAGCGGCTGCCGATGTCCTTACCCATACTCAGATTGCAACCTTACTTCTGCCCGGCATTGGCACTATTGAGGATCTCGACGACGCTTATGCTGCTGGCGCGCGGATTGTACGGGTGGCAACCCACTGCACTGAAGCCGATGTGTCTAAACAGCATATTGAACATGCCCGCAAGTTGGGTATGGATACCGTAGGCTTTTTAATGATGAGCCATATGCAAACACCCGTTGGGCTGGCTGAGCAGGCAAAGCTGATGGAATCCTACGGGGCAACCTGTATTTATGTGGTGGACTCCGGCGGCGCTATGGGCATGCAGGATATTCGTGACCGTTTTCGCGCAGTTAAGGATGTGCTCGATCCGGCTACTGAGACCGGCATTCATGCTCACCACAACCTGAGTTTAGGCGTAGCTAATTCTATCGTAGCCGTAGAAGAAGGCTGCGACCGCATAGATGCCAGTCTGGCCGGCATGGGAGCAGGCGCGGGCAATGCCCCCCTTGAAGTATTTATTGCGAATGCCGACAAACTGGGCTGGGAACATGGAACCGACCTTTATGCACTGATGGATGCGGCCGACGATATCGTTCGCCCTTTGCAGGACCGTCCGGTACGGGTAGACCGCGAAACCCTGGCGCTCGGTTATGCTGGCGTGTATTCGAGCTTTTTACGCCACTCAGAAGTGGCAGCACAAAAATACGGCTTGAAAACCGTGGATATCTTAGTCGAGCTTGGTCGCCGCCGTATGGTGGGTGGTCAGGAAGACATGATTGTAGACGTTGCCCTGGATTTACTGGCACAACAGGAAGGAGGTGCTAAGTGAGCACTCGCACATTAACAAAAGATCAGATGCTTTCTCTGGCAGAGCACATTGAAAATGCCGAATTAAACGTTCATGACATCACCAAGGTCACCAACGACTTTCCCGACATGACCTTCGACGACGCCTATGATATTCAGTGGGAAATTCGCCGTCGCAAAGAAGCCCGCGGCAATAAAGTGGTTGGCATGAAAATGGGCCTCACCTCCTGGGCTAAGATGGCCCAGATGGGCGTAGAAACGCCGGTTTATGGCTTTTTGGCCGACTATTTCTCGGTGCCCGATGGCGGTGACATTGATACCTCTGAGCTTATTCATCCTAAAATTGAAGCGGAAGTGGCCTTTGTAACCAAAGCACCGCTTAAAGGACCCGGTTGTCACATTGGTGATGTGCTGGCGGCCACTGATTTTATTATTCCGGCAGTAGAGGTGATTGACTCGCGCTACGAGAATTTTAAGTTTGATCTTATCAGCGTGGTAGCCGATAACGCCTCATCCACCCGGTTTATTACCGGTGGTCGCATGGCAAAGGTAGAGGATGTGGATCTTAAAACCCTTGGCGTAGTAATGGAAATTAACGGTGAGGTGGTTGAACTCGGCGCCGGTGCAGCAGTGCTTGGCCATCCGGCCTCAAGCGTTGCCATGCTGGCTAATATGCTGGGTGAGCGCGGCGAAGAGATTCCTGCGGGTACGTTTATTATGACCGGCGGTATCACCGCAGCTGTGGCCGTTAAAAAAGGGGATAACATCACGGTGCGTTATCAGGATCTGGGTTCTGTATCAGCGAAGTTTGTTTAGGAGATCACTATGCCTATTGCACATCTGGAAATCCTGGAGGGTCGCACTGCAGAGCAGCGAGCAAAACTGATCAGCGAGGTGACGGATGCGATCTCACGTTCTATCGATGCCCCAAAAGAAAGGGTAAGAGTGATCATCACAGAAATTCCCAAGGCAAACTGGGGGATTGGCGGCGTGCCTGCCAGTGAGGTCAGATAAATCTGCCTGAGTAAAAAACAAAAGCCTCGCGAGTTATCGAGGGGCTTTTTTGCCAGCAAACCATGTTAGTTTGCGCGGCTGATCAGAGTACCAGTGTAATCGCCAGCGGTAATGTAACGATTAATTTTCGCTACGTTTTCACCATACTGCTCAACAAACTCAACAATAGGCAGTTGGTTACACGTAACGCTGTCTTCGACGAAACCGCGGGTTAAGCCAGAATCTCTAATCGCTTTGTGTAGATTCATTTTGTTACCGTTTGCGGCGATTACACAAATTTCTGACGTAATTGCATCATCTGCTGCTTCAAACTGTGTGTTTGCCTGAGCTGTAGCCATTGCACCGAAAGCTAAGCCTGCAACCATTACTACTTTAGTGAAAGTTTTCATCGTTTTTTCCTTTTTACTATTTACGGGAGAGAGTTACTTAAGCTAGAGCAACGACGATGCCAACTTTTTAAACCTATAAATTACAGTAACTTAAACATACCCCAAACAATGAGACAATCTATTCACAAATACTAAAAACCACAATTTAGTTAATTTGACTAAAATTTAGCATTTAGAAATAGTGAGGAAACCAGAAGATGTGAATCAGTGATACGAGCAAAAAAAAGCCCACATAAAGTGGGCTAAACAGCAAGAACGCATACACACTCAGAAAGTGTACTTACTACTATGGGTTTTATTTAAAAATAGATCAAAAATTTTATCATAATTTATATTAAACTTTAGTTTATTTATATAAATCTATTGCCTATTAGCTAATCAGCACAGCTTTTTTTACTTTGAATCAGACGTAAAAGTTCAGCTGCAGCCTGTGCATCATCCAACGCTCGGTGGTGGTTTTCTAACCGGATATCAAATTGAGCAGACAGTGCGCCCAGCCCATAGGACTTTAGCCCTGGAAAGGCTTTTCGCATTCGTGCACAAGTACAAAATTTAGGTCGTCTGAAGTCCAGCTCGAGACGGGCAAACTCTTGTTTGATAAAACCGTAGTCAAAATTGACGTTATGAGCCACAAACACACAGTCTTTAGTAAAAGCCTCGATGTCTTCGGCAACTTCGGCAAATATCGGCGCTTCGGCCACCATGTTATCGCTAATGCCGGTTAACTGGGTAATTCTGGAAGGAATATGGCGCTGCGGATTTATCAGACTCTGCCAGCGGGCGACTTCTTCACCGCCAATCAGCTTGACCATGCCCACTTCGGTTATCCGATGATAGGCGGATTGTCCGCCCGTAGTTTCGATATCCACCACAACATAAGGTTGCATAGGGTCGTGATACCAGCTCACCTGGGTGATCCCCACTTCAAACCCGCACTGCCGTAAATGCTGTATGGTGATCAGCTGATTGCGTCGCAACTGATCGCCCGGCGCTTTAATTTCCTCGAACCGCAGGGTGTTATTATCGACGACCAGAATATCCGGAAAGCCATCGCGCAGACTGGCGTAATCTTTACACATAAGCACCAGAAACTGACGGAGGTTATCCATCCTGGAGTACTCAAGCAGTATTTTGAGGCTTTCCGGTAAACCCTGCCGCCACATAAAAAGGCTGTTTACTTTGCCATAGTGAGCACTGGCTTGTTTAAGCAAATAACGGTGCAGCGTATCGGCACTAGCGCAATACTTATTAAGATGTTGCTCTATGTCACTGCCAAAACGGTCGTAAAAATCATTGTAGCGAAGGACCTGCGGGCGCCGGTCAAACTCACTCACCAACCCCCATTCACCATATAACCAATCCCAGAACAATAACCCGAACAGCATCCGCCACGGTTGGTTTTCGGCGCGGTAGGCGGCTAGTCCCTGACGGCGGTAGTAACTGATTACCCCTTGTTCTACAGATTGGTTATGGATGTCATCCAGTTGCACTACGTGGGTAGCATCGCGCAGCATGTCAGTAAGGGTAGAGGTTCTTTTGCGATCAAACTTACGGGCATAAAAGTCTTCCGCGAAGGCCAGTAACGTATCCGATGCAGGGTCATCAATAATGGCTTCGAGCGCTTGTTGCACCGCGTCTTTATGGCCGAGTTTATAACTCTCGCGCAACCACTTTTCCTGCGCCTGATCGCTGCCGGCCTGCTGCAAAAGCGCCAGGGCTTTTGGCGCGTCTTTAGCCAGCCAGTAATTCCCCATCTGGAATAACACCCGGTCGCGGTAATCCTGGCCTATTGGGCAATGCACGGTTATGTCAGTATTCAGACTAAAATGCGCTTTTTCTTCTTCGTTCAGTTGCTTAAAAGCGGTTAACTGGCGGGCGTAATAAAATGCACCACGAGCAGCATCCTGCCCTTCAAATCGTGCCAGCTGTTGGCTGACATCCTGCCGCGTACGCATAACGCCAAGGTCACGCATGGAAAATTGATTGAGGCGGCCCCGGGTATGACCAAAGTACAAAAACAATAAATAACTGAGCGGTGCATCATACGCGCGCAGCAAATACTGCTCATTAAGCTCATCCATTACCGCCAGTGGCTGACGAGCCATGATACCGGCGAGTTCATCAATTAACCCCTGTTTGGCTAAGGTTGAGCTTGCCTGACAGCCATTGTCTTTGAGTAGTATCAGTAGATCGGCTTTAGTCATTGCCTGGCCCAGCGAATAACTGTCGCCCTGGCAGATACTGGTAAACCAGCCCGCCTCTCGCAACCGGGTTAGTCGCTCTAAGGGCGCGTTAATTTCTGCGTAGTCAAAAGTTTTGGTCACCACTACCGGATATTTGCGGTTGGCGGCACGCACTATCAAACACTGATCATCTTTATCCAGTGCATGAAAAGCCTCAATAAAAGCCGCAGTTTTAGCATCAACTAAAGGCCGGTTAGCGCCCTCGAAGAATTGCAAAAATTCATAAAAATGATCGAGATAATACCGTTCTGGCAGAGTTTTTCGCATTGCAGATCCTGAACCTATAACATGTATAAATATACAGCATTTAATAGGAATTTCTACCTCATACCAATTAGCCAGGTTTAATTTTTTGCCGCGCCACCCAGGCAAAATACTCGCTTAACCGGGGATCGGCGTTAAGACTCTCCAGCGTTGAAAAGGTTTTGGCCAGGGTCATTTCGTCATAAAAGCGATGAATACCATTATGGCACTGGCGGCACACCATAATGCCTTCGGCCAGCTCAGTTTTGCTGTAGCGCTTCTTAAAGTAATTGCGCCGATGCATTTTGCGCGGAATCAAATGATGAAAGGTCAGCCAGTGGAATCGTCCACAGCAACAACAACGCCCTTTCTTTACCCGATTGACCAACTATCTGTCCTCCTGTTCAATCCAGCTGTGCCGGTTATACGTATAGCGTAATAAGAAAGCACAACGACCAAGGCAAAGCACTATGAGTTTAACCAAGGCCAGCACCTTTGAGTGCCCCTACTGCATGACTATTAATGATATCGAAGTCGACGAAATTAACGATATCGGCCAGAGCCAGGTGGTGGATTGCCAGATTTGTTGTCAGCCCATCCTGGTCACCATCTACGATAGCAATGGCGAACTCGATATCCGCGCCGAAATGGAGAACGAATAAGAATGGAAACGATAGATGCGGCCGGTATTGCTGCCATGGCACAACGTTACCGCGCTAATTTTATTAACAGCTTGTCTGGATACAAAAGCGCGAACCTGGTTGGCACCTGTAACGAGCAGCAGCATACCAACCTGGCTATTATCAGCTCGGTGATTCATATTGGTGCCAACCCGCCCCTGATGGGCATGATAATGCGTCCGCACACGGTCACCCGCGACACCCTGGGCAACATTAAACAAACGGGTTTATTCACCATCAATGCGTTGCCGGTTAGCCACTATATTAATGGCCATCAAACCTCCGCGCGCTACGCCCCGGAGATCAGCGAATTTGAGGAAGCAGGCTTTACGCCGCTCTGGGAGAAGGATTTTGCTGCCCCTTTTGTAGCCGAGAGTCCACTGCGCATTGCGCTCAAGCTGGAGGACATATTGTCTATTCAGGCCAATAACACTGAGTTAGTCATCGGCCGGATCCAGCTGGTGCAGGTCGACCCAGGTGTTATCACGGAAGACGGCACCCTGAACATAGCTACGCTCGACCTGGCTGCCATTACCGGTCTGGATACCTATCATCGGGCGCAGCCAATGGCAAAAATGGCCTACGCAAAGCCAGATAATCCGCCAACGGTGATTGAATTTTTTAATGCAGATCAATAGAAAACAGGGTTTTAGTTGTAGATCTTTTTTTAACCTGTATAAGTATAAGCTAATAAATTTGTGCGCTTTTCAAAAAACCTGCCTCGGCAGGTTTTTGTGGTTTAGGCCCCAAGTAAAAAAGAATCATTCTCGTTAACTTTTTTGGAGTAATATTATGAAATCAGTCAATCGTCGTGACTTTCTGAAACTTTCCGGAACCACGCTCATTGGCATGACTTTAGGCGGTGTTGCCTTGCGTGCGAATGCTCAGGAGCAGCTCAGTGAAGACGACGCAACCGCTAAAGCACTTAAGTACGTTCACAAATCTACAACCGAAGGCTCAAGTTGCTCAAATTGTATGTACATTCAGGGCGAAGCGGGTCAGGAATGGCGTCCTTGCGCCATCTTCCCCGGCAAACTGGTTAACAGCAAAGGCTGGTGTAGTGCGTGGGTGAAAAAGCCTGGCTAAACGCAGAACAAAAAGTTTTAAGAAGGCGACGTTACCCAAAGTGACGTCGCCTTTTTCATTATTGGGCCGGCGGCTGATAAGGTGACTGAATGCCGTTCATCGATTCAGCCTGCAACCGGTTAGGTAAAAACGCAGGTGTCGCTATAAACTGATTAGCTCGTTCGAATGCCAGACCAGTGTTAAGCACCTGTGCATCCTGCCATTGTCCGCCAATTACACTTAATCCCACCGGTAATTCCTTCACTGTAGTTAGCGGTACAGTAATATGCGGGTAACCGGCAATGGCTGCCAGATAGCCAACCCCAACATAACCTTGTGGCGCATTATCACCATATACGGCGTCAATTAAGAACGCCGGATTGTTAGACGGCCCAACCAGCACATCCACATCGTATTCGTTTAATAACTTGTCGATCCCCTGCTCGCGGGTTGCGCTGCGCACAAGTGCCAGTGCCTGTTGGTAGTCTTCACCGGCCATGCCTTCGGTGGCCGCGGACTTCTCAAAGATAGACTGATTAAATAACTGCATTTCCCGTTTTGACGTGCGGTTAAAACCAATCAGTTCGTCCAGATTAGCCACCGGCAAATTAGCCGGCGATGACAGCAAATACTCATTTAAGGTGGTCTTAAATTCCGCCAGTAATACCAGGTAAGATTTGGCCCAAAAATCCTCCGGCTGCTCAAGGCTCTCGATTTCAACTACCTTTGCACCCAGTGCAGTTAACGTTTCCACGGCCGCATCGACCGCCGAAATAATAGCCGGATTGTTGCCCTGCCGATAACGCATAACGCCAATCTTAAGACCCTGAATATTACCGTTAACCGCCGCAAGCGCACTGGCTTCTGGTCGAGCTTCTGCCTGAGTGGCATCGTCCTGTTCGTCCTGGCCAGCCATCACTGAGGCCATCAGCGCCGCATCAGCTACTGAGCGAGCCATGGGGCCAGCGGTATCCTGGGTCACGGAAATGGGCACAATATGCGTGCGTGGGATCAAACCTACTGTGGGTTTAAACCCTACAATACCGTTCATTGAAGACGGACAAATAATTGAGCCGTTGGTTTCGGTACCGACTGCAAGGGATGCCAGACCAGCCGCTACAGCCGCACCGGAGCCTGAAGAAGAACCACAAGCGGTGCGGGAAAGCACGTGAGGATTACGAGTGAGCCCGCCAACCGCACTCCAGCCGCTGATAGACCCCTCTGAACGAAAGTTAGCCCATTCCGACAAATTGGTTTTGCCCAGAATAATCGCCCCGGCGTTACGCAAACTGGCCACCAGTGGCGAATCTCGCCGGGTATCATTATTAAGTAATGCCAGTGAACCTGCTGTGGTGGGCATATCCCGGGTTTCAATGTTATCTTTGAGTAATACCGGAATGCCGTGCAGCGGGCCGGTTGCCTCACCGCTGGCGAGCGCTGCATCTTTGGTTTTGGCTTCTGCCAGAGCGTTTGGGTTAAGCAGCAAAATACTGTTTATCGTCGGGCCGCTTTTATCGATCGATTCTATGCGGGCCAGATAACCAGCCACCAGCGCTTCGGCCGTTAACTCACCGCGCTTCATCGCCGCTACCTGCTCAGCCACCGGTGCATCCAACCATTTATTGTCGACCACGGGCTGGGGTTGCGTGGCACAGGATACAACGAAACAGACGAGCAGAATGCTAAGCAGTCTTTGTTTCATATTTTCTCTCCGGGCGGACTATTCCGCTTTATTACTACTAATACAACGTTTTTATTTACCATAAATGAAAAACGCAACGATCGCTATGCTGTGCAATCGCCGATACCAATTCTTACCATCCCTGTTAAAATTGCGGTTTTCTGTGCTACCGCTGAGGATCCCATGCCCTGGTTACAATTACGAATCGATACATCTGCCGAGTTAGCTGAACAAGTTGGCGGCATGATGAGTGCCAATGGCGCTCAGGCTGTTACCTTTGTGGACGCTAAAGACACCCCGATGTATGAGCCCAAACCAGGTGAAGTGATGTTATGGCCGGATACCCAGGTTGTTGGATTATTTGATGCCGCAGACGACATGCCGGCCATTATTAAGCGCCTCGAAAAAGCCAGAGTGCTTGGCAAGGATTTTAAATACCGCTTAGAGCCGCTGGAAGACAAAGACTGGGAGCGGGAATGGATGGATAACTTCCACCCGATGAAGTTTGGCGAGCGCTTATGGATATGCCCGAGCTGGCGCGATGTGCCGGAGCCCGATGCAGTGAATGTAATGCTCGATCCGGGCCTGGCATTTGGTACCGGTACTCACCCTACCACTTCCTTATGTTTGCGTTGGCTCGACGGGATCGATGTAGCAGGAAAAACCGTGGTCGACTTTGGTTGCGGCTCGGGAATTCTGGCTATCGCGGCCTTAAAACTCGGCGCTAAAGAAGTGATTGGTATCGATATCGATCCGCAGGCTTTGCAGGCCTCCATGGACAATGCCCAGCGCAATCAGGTAGCCGACCGCTTAACGGTCTTTTTGCCGGCAGACCAACCCACGCTAAAAGCCGATATTGTGATGGCCAATATTTTGTCTGGGCCGCTGCTTGAGTTACAGGATGTCATTACCGGCTACTGTAAAACAGGTGGCTTACTGGTGCTTTCTGGCATTCTCGCCGAACAGGTAGAGCGAATTGAACAGGCTTACGCCCGCGATATCATCCTCGATACCAGTGTTATAGATGAAGAATGGGCACGCGTTTCAGGCCGTCGGCACGGTTAATTATCGACAAAACTGGTTGACCTGTCTTAATTGTCAGTGTCACCGCTCTGACATAAAAACGAAATCTCTTTGTCAAGAGTGAACAGGCAAATTTTGTGTAATTTTTAGCCTTTTCAAGATTGCGGAAAACACGTACACTTAGCGCCCCGTTTCAGACAGGTGGTTATTTTCTACGCAAAGTTAGGTTGTTTTTTATGCGAATTGGAACTTATACACTTGATAACAACCTAATGTTAGCACCTATGGCTGGTGTAACAGACAGGCCCTTCAGACAACTCTGTCGTCGTCTTGGAGCAGGTTTGGTTGTGTCGGAAATGCTGAGCAGTAATCCAAGGGTATGGAATACAGCGAAATCCATGCAGCGCATGGATCACAGCGGGGAGTCAGGAATTCGTTCTGTGCAAATAGCCGGAGCCGATCCCGACTTAATGGCAGAAGCAGCAAAATTTAATGTTGCCAACGGCGCCCAGATTATTGATATCAATATGGGTTGCCCTGCCAAGAAAGTAAATAAAAAGCTGGCAGGTTCAGCACTACTGCAATATCCGGATTTGGTGGAATCTATTGTTCGGTCGGTAGTAGACGCTGTGTCAGTTCCCGTTACCCTGAAGATCCGTACAGGGTGGGACACGGACAACCGCAATGGGGTAGAGATTGCCCGCATTGCACAGGAAAATGGCATCCAGTCACTGGCCGTTCATGGTCGAACCCGTGCCTGTATGTACAAAGGTTTTGCCGAGTACGACACTATCCGCAGTATTAAGCAGGCGGTGTCGATTCCGGTAGTTGCCAATGGTGATATAACTTCACCAGAAAAAGCCAGGGAAGTGCTTGAGTATACTGAAGCTGATGCATTAATGATTGGCCGCGGTGCCCAGGGCAATCCGTGGATATTCAGAGAAGTCTCCCACTTTCTGAATACCGGCGAACGGCTGGCCCCACCATCATTAATGGAACAACATTCGGTGCTTAAAGAACACGTAACAGCGGTTCACGCCTTTTATGGCGCACAAAACGGTGTTCGTATTGCCCGCAAACATGTGGGTTGGTATTTGATGGAGCATGATAAGGATCGTCAGTTCCGTAAAGTGTTTAATGCGCTGGAGTCTGCCGAAGAGCAACTGCAGGCCATTGACCACTACTTTAACAACGTGCTGCCTGATGGCGAGGCCCGACAGATCTCACCGGCAGCTTAAGACTGATTAACAAAAGAGCAAGAAAGTATTATGTTCGATCAAAATGTAACTTCTCCTTTTACAACTACTGTAACTACTCCGTCACAAACTCAGGCACAAAAACCACTGCGTGACTCTGTTAAGCAAGCAGTCAACAAGTACCTGAAGCAGCTGGACAACACCAACATCGACAACCTGTACGAAATGGTACTGGCCGAAGTTGAAGCGCCTTTACTGGAAGAAGTTATGACTTTCACTCGCGGCAACCAAACCCGCGCAGCAATCATGATGGGCATCAACCGTGGCACACTGCGCAAAAAATTAAAGCAGTATGGCATGAACTAAGCCCTGCGGGCCTGGCCCACATAAGAGCACCTTTCGGTGCTCTTTTTGTTTTAACCGCCCTGTCTGGTTCCGGAGGCAACGGCGGATAAAATAGAGACACTCCGGACACCCACACCATTGTTATTAACCTCATCGAAGCAAAATACCACTATGGAAACACCAAAACCTATCAAACGAGCCCTGTTAAGCGTTTCAGACAAAACCGGCATTGTTGAGTTCGCGACTGCACTGCACGAAGCAGGCGTTGAGCTGCTGTCGACAGGTGGCACCGCCAAGCTACTCGCTGACAAGGGGCTGCCCGTTATTGAAGTGTCAAACTACACAGGACACCCAGAGATTATGGACGGCCGGGTGAAAACCTTACACCCTAAAATTCATGGTGGCATCTTAGCCCGTCGTGGTACCGACGAAGCGGTGATGGCAGAAAATAACATTGGCCCTATCGATTTAGTGGCGGTTAACCTGTATCCCTTTGCGGCCACTGTGGCAAAAGAAGACTGCACCTTAGAAGACGCTATCGAGAATATCGATATCGGCGGACCAACGATGGTGCGTGCTGCAGCGAAAAACCACAAAGATGTCACTATCGTGGTGAATGCGGCTGATTACCCACGCGTACTTAGCGAAATGCAGAGCAACGAAGGCTCACTGACCTACAGCACCCGCTTCGATTTAGCTATCAAGGCATTCGAGCACACGGCCGAATACGACGGCATGATTGCTAACTACTTCGGCGCACGTCTCGACTCAACCGACTGTGCTGACGACTGCGAGCACGAGCACAGCGAATTCCCGCGGACCTACAATATTCAGGTCAGCAAAAAGCAGGATCTGCGCTACGGCGAAAACAGCCACCAGTCTGCCGCCTTTTATGTTGAAAACGATATTCAGGAAGCTTCGGTTGCTACCGCTACGCAATTAAATGGTAAAGAGCTGTCATTCAACAACATCGCCGACACCGACGCCGCTTTAGAATGTGTGAAAGAGTTCGACGAACCCGCCTGCGTTATCGTTAAACACGCTAACCCGTGTGGTGTGGCACTGGGTGAAAATATTCTTGAAGCCTATGACCGCGCTTTTAAAACCGACCCAACCTCTGCGTTTGGCGGCATTATCGCGTTTAACCGCGAGCTGGATGCTACCACCGCGCAGGCCATTATCGACCGTCAGTTTGTTGAAGTGATCATCGCGCCATCGGTATCGCAAGCTGCGACTGAGATTGTGGCCACCAAGAAAAACGTACGCCTGCTGGTTTGCGGTGACTGGGCTGGCCAGTTAACTGAAGGGTACGACTTTAAACGGGTTAACGGCGGCCTGCTGATCCAGGAACGTGACTTTGGCATGGTTGATATGGAAGACCTGAAAGTAGTGACTAAGGTACAACCCACCGAAGCACAACTGCGTGACCTGATGTTCTGCTGGAAAGTGGCCAAGTACGTTAAATCTAACGCCATTGTTTACTGTAAAGACAGCATGACCATTGGTGTGGGCGCTGGCCAGATGAGCCGCGTGTATTCAGCCAAGATTGCCGGCATTAAAGCGGCGGATGAAGATCTGGAAGTGGCTGGCTCAGTCATGGCTTCTGACGCGTTCTTCCCGTTCCGCGACGGCATTGATGCCGCCGCAGCGGCTGGCATTAAAGCCGTTATCCAACCGGGTGGCTCTATGCGTGACGATGAAGTTATCGCCGCGGCAGACGAGCACGGCATTGCCATGGTGTTTACCGGCATGCGTCACTTCCGTCACTAATTCAGCATACGCTGTGTAACGTGTTTTTGCGTTGGCCTGACATCACGAATGTAAAAATTTTGTGTTAGGCTACCGCAATAGTGATTGCTCATTAAACGATCTGATGAGTATTGCAGTATAAACAACACGTTGTTAATGACAGAAGGGAAATACCAAATGCGTAAATCTGCGGTTCTTTTACTTGCCAGCTTACTGGCGACGCCGGCGTTTACAGCCAATGCCGATGCCATTGCTGATGCAGTAGCCAGCGATACACGTTCAAGCCAGGAGCGCCTGCGTGACGAATACCGTCACCCTCAGCAAACCCTGCGCTTTTTTGATGTTCAGCCTGACATGACCGTGGTGGAAATTCTGCCAGGCGGTGGCTGGTACTCAAACATCCTCGCGCCATTATTGGCAGAAGACGGTAAACTGGTAGCCGCTCACTTCAACGTGAAAGCAGACTCACCCAGCTACTACAACCGCCTGTTAGCCAACTTCAAAGAGAAAATGGCCAGCGATGGGCCGTTTAACGCAGTAGAGCTAACCGCTTTTGATCCGCTTGAGCAACTCGATGTTGCCAAAGCTGGCAGTGCCGATCGCGTACTGACATTCCGTAACGTGCACAACTGGTATATGGCCGATAAAAAGGACGGCGTGGCAAACGCCATGAAAACCTTTTTTAAAGCACTGAAACCAGGCGGTATGTTGGGTGTTGTCGATCACCGTTTACCGGAATCTGATGCCGACGATAAAATGGAATCATCCGGCTACATGAAACAATCATACGTGATTGAGATGGCAGAAAAAGCGGGCTTTAAACTGGTAGCAAGCAGCGAGATTAACGCAAACGCAATGGATACTGCAGATCATCCACGGGGTGTCTGGACACTGCCACCAAGCCTGCGCCTGGGCGACGAAAAACGCGCTCACTATCTGGCCATTGGTGAAAGTGACCGAATGACCCTAAAATTTATGAAACCTGAATAACTTTACGGAACACTCTTAATGAAGGTACTTGTAATTGGCGGTGGTGGCCGCGAACACGCGCTGGCCTGGAAAGCGTCACAATCCATTGGCGTCACCGACGTATTTGTTGCACCGGGTAATGCCGGCACAGCCACCGAAGCGGGCTTAACTAATGTTGATATTTCAGCGACTGACGTAGAAGCATTGGTGGCATTTGCCAAAGAAAACGCTATCGGACTCACCATCGTTGGTCCGGAAGCGCCATTGGTAATAGGTGTGGTAGATGCTTTTGAGGCTGAAGGTCTTAAGATCTTCGGGCCAAGCAAAGGCGCTGCGCAACTGGAAGGCTCTAAAGCCTTTACCAAGGATTTCCTGGCTCGCCACAAAATCCCAACCGCCGATTACCAGAACTTCACCGAGATTGAGCCAGCGCTGGCTTATGTGCGTGAAAAAGGCGCGCCTATCGTAGTGAAGGCCGACGGCCTGGCGGCGGGTAAGGGGGTGATTGTTGCTATGACCCTGGAAGAAGCCGAAGACGCGATTCAAGACATGCTGGCTGGTAACGCCTTTGGTGAAGCCGGTAGCCGTGTGGTTATCGAGGAATTCCTCGACGGTGAAGAAGCGTCTTTCATTGTAATGGTAGATGGCAAAAACGTTTCAGCGTTTGCCACCAGCCAGGATCACAAGCGTATGGGTGACGGTGATACCGGCCCTAACACTGGCGGCATGGGCGCTTACTCCCCGGCCCCGGTTGTAACGTCTGATATCCACCAGCGCATTATGGATGAAGTGATTTATCCCACCGTTAATGGCATGGCAGAAGAAGGGTATCCGTACACCGGCTTTTTGTATGCCGGCCTAATGGTTATGGCCGACGGCACGCCTAAAGTTATTGAATATAACTGCCGCTTCGGCGACCCCGAAACCCAGCCTATCATGCTGCGTTTGCAGTCTGACCTGGTAGCACTCTGCCTGAAAGCCTGTGACGGTGAGCTGGAAGGTATTGAGATCGACTTCGACTCCCGCGCTGCCGTTGGTGTAGTGCTGGCTGCCGGTGGGTATCCTGCCGATTATGCCAAAGGCGATGTGATCTCAGGCTTAGACGAAGCCGCGAAACTGGACGGCAAAGTATTTCATGCAGGCACTGCATTGAAAGACGGTGCAGTCGTCACCAGCGGTGGCCGCGTGCTATGTGCCACGGCGCTGGGTAACAGTGTTACAGAAGCTCAACAACAAGCCTATCAATTGGTTAAAGCCATTGACTGGAAAGATGTTTACTTCCGCAATGATATTGCTTACCGGGCAATGGCGCGGGAACAGGCTGGATTAGCCAAATAAAGTAAGAAAATAACGAGCCGCTCACCAGAGCGGCTTTTTTCTTTCTGACACACCAGTAAGCCCTTACTCCTGGGTTGCCGGCTTCTTATTATACCATTCCATCTAGATTTATGATCTAATTACCACATTCCATTCCCGAGTTCGAATAGCGTGAAATATACATCAGAGCAATTGCTTGCTCTCTCAAAATCCGAAAAAGATAATAGGAAACGATTGCGCTTGTTAGCCCTATCTCACTTTATTGACGGCAAGAGCCGTACTTATATCGCTGAAATACTCAAAGTCAGCAGGACAAGTGTGAATCTATGGGTATCCAATTACCTTTCAGCTGGTCTTGAAGGTCTGGAATCCAAAAAAGCAAAAGGTCGAATAAGCTACCTCACAGAACGGCAAAAGCAAAAACTCTGCTCTTACATCGAAGAACATAGCGAAGATAAGCACAAAGGGGGTAGGCTAACTGGGGAAAGTATTTTAACCTACATAAAGCAAGAGTTTGGTGCTATCTATCACCCTAATGCAGTCTATAAGCTTCTAAAATCTATGGGGTTTAGTTGGATAACAAGTCGTTCTCGACATCCTAAACAGCAAACAGGCGTCCAAGACGCATATAAAAAACTTCCTTCTGGAAACGATCCTTAACACTCCGGGTCATCTCTCACTAGATCGCATTGATGTTTGGTTTCAGGACGAGGCTCGTTTTGGTCAGCAGAATACGACAACACGTATCTGGGCGCCTAGGGGGAGTCGTCCAAGAGTCGTTAAGCAACAGCAGTTTGAATATGCGCATTTGTTTGGGGCAGTATGTCCTGCCACTGGCGATACCGAAGCGTTAATTTCTCCCTATGTGAGCAAAGACATCATGCGACAACACCTCTTGCAAATCTCGCACAAAACACAACAGGGGCGTCATGCGGTGGTGATAATGGATGGTGCTGGTTGGCATACTGATGATATAGCCGATGACTTTCAAAACCTGACAATTATGAAACTGCCCCCCTATTCTCCAGAACTGAATCCTATAGAGCAGGTGTGGAGTTGGATACGACAACACCATCTAGCGAACAGATGCTTCCAGGGATACGAAGATATCGTTGAAGCATGCACCACGGCTTGGAACCACTTCAGAAGTGACACTGAGCGGGTCATGGATATGTGTTCAAGAAACTGGGCATCACTGACCAGAACTTAAGATGGATTGGTATTAAACCGGTTAACCATGTTACCTGTAAATGCCCATACCATTACGCCGCCCCAGGCGATCAGAGAAAATCCGGCCGGTATACACGCCAGGGCAATTAACTTTACCTGTTTACGGTTAAACATCATTGCCACCATGGCCGGTAAAAACCACACAAATAGCACCGATGCACCCACAACGGCAAACTGAGCCGGTGAAGTATTGTCGAAAAGCTGCGTTAAAAATTCCATTATCCTATATCCTGTAAGTAAGAGGGTTATACAGGTAGTCTTCCATGGTGCAGAAAAATTACACTGTTTCGCTAAATACCAAAAAATTGTGATAGCTCAAGCCCTCTCTCCGGCCAGGCTTGCTCAACATAATTGCTAGCGGGTAGAGTAAAACAGGAGTACTAAGGAGTTTTAATGAGCGACCAGCCAATTCGCAACCGTATTTATCATATTCTTGAGCCCCATCGAAAAGGCGATCACCTTAGCCGGCTGTTTGACCTGTTCCTGATCATTCTTATCCTGCTTAATACGGTGGCTGTTATGGCATCAACGGTTGAATCGCTACACCGGCAATGGCACCCTCAACTCTATGCATTTGAGATCTTTTCGGTTTTGGTGTTTACCCTGGAGTATTTAGCCCGGGTATGGAGCGCCACCAGTGCTCCGCAAACCGTCAGCTATCGCCAGGCACCATACCGCAAATCCTGGCAGCAGCGTTTACGCTATATGTTTACGCCCATGGCACTGGTGGATCTAGCTGCGATACTGCCCTTTTACCTGAGCATGTTCATTGCTTTCGATTTGCGTATTTTACGGTTATTGCGGCTTACCCGGCTGATTAAACTCGGGCGTTACTCCCGTTCAGTTAATCTGCTGTACACCGTTATTCGTAAAGAGCTACGCGTGCTGGCAGCCGCGGTGTCGGTTTTGGTTATCGTAATGGTGCTCGCCGCCACCGGTATGTATTACATAGAACAACGCGCCCAGCCAGAAGCCTTTGGCAGCATTCCGGCTGCACTCTGGTGGGCAATCAATACGCTGACCACCGTAGGTTACGGCGACGTAACGCCCATTACGCCGCTGGGTAAGATATTCAGCGGTGCGATAACTATTTTAGGGGTTGGGATATTTGCTTTACCAGCAGGTATTCTGGCTTCCCGTTTATCCGAGCAATTACGCCTGCGGCGCGATACCTTTCGTAAGCATGTAATGGAAGTCATCGCCGATGGCAGCCTGTCACCACACGAATTATCGCGTTTGAATCAGTTGCGGGAAACCCTTGGGCTCGACGACGATCAGGCCAATTTATTGATCGACATTGCACAGGAATATAATCAGCATAATCAACACGCAAGCCCCTATCAGTACTGCCCTCACTGCGGAAAATCACTCCCTCCCGGGCCGTCCACCGATTCGCATCAGGGTTGATTATTGGCGCTCACAAGCTTATAAATAGGGATTATCTTATTGAGTATCTGACACAGGCCAACTAAGAGTCTGGTATTTCGGATCACCATCAGCCCAAAAAGAGCGCGCATGTCGGTAAAACATCCCATTATTGCTATTACCGGTTCATCTGGTTCCGGCACCACAACCACCACCAATGCGATTCGGCATATATTTCGCAACCTGAAAATTGATGCGGCTTATGTTGGCGGCGACAGCTTCCACCGTTTTACCCGTCCGGAAATGGAAGTAGAAATACGTAAAGCGCAGGAACAAGGGCGTCACATCAGCTACTTTGGCCCAAAAGCCAATGATTTCTCGTTGCTCGAAACTTTATTCAGCCAATACGCTGAAGATGGCACTGGCCGGTTTCGCCAGTATTTGCATACCTTCGATGATGCCGTGCCATTTAATCAGATGCCAGGCACCTTTACACCCTGGCAGGAATTACCTAACGATACGGATTTATTGTTTTACGAAGGGTTACATGGCGGCGTAAAAACCGAAGACATCGACGTGTCTCAGTATGTAGATTTACTGGTCGGCATGGTGCCTATTGTTAACCTGGAGTGGATTCAAAAGATCGTGCGCGATACCACCGATCGGGGCCATTCCCGGGAAGCGGTGATGAGCAGCATTGTGCGTGGTCTGGACGATTACTTCCATTATATTACGCCACAGTTTTCCCGCACCCACATTAACTTTCAACGTGTTCCCACGGTAGATACCTCAAACCCGTTCAGCGCCCGAGAAATACCCACTCAGGATGAAAGCTTCGTGGTGGTGCGTTTCCGCCGTGAAATGAAAAACGTCGACTTCCCTTACCTGCTGCAAATGATCGACGGCTCCTTTATGTCGCGCATCAACACACTGGTGGTACCGGGCGGTAAGATGGGCCTGGCCATGGAGTTAATCTTAACGCCACTGATTGAAGATTTGATGAAGCGCAAGAAAAGCCGGGGCTATCAAATGGATTGGGTGCAGTAGCACAAAAATGTTGAAACCAGTTGCTTACCAAAGTCATCGAATTCGATGACTTTGAAATAATAATTATTTAGCGGTTCACAACCAATTTCGAATAAGACGCCGCATCGCTGTACCCCTACAGCTCAAGCGCGGCGAATATCTGCTCGGAGACAAATTTAGTATAGTCACTCCTTTCAACCTGTTCAATTTTTAATCTCCCTTTTATTAAACCCGTCGAATTCAACGGGTTTAAAAGTCTAGCGCTAAGGTCGTAAGACCAAAGTATTTAATAACCAAAATGAATACTAACTATTAACGCCTGACAACACTTATTCACCGCTTAGCCCTTTACTGACGAGGGCTTCGCCGTAAAATACGGCCACTGAAATTGCGGAATCCCCCTCATGATAGATACCATTCTTATTACCCTGGCCGCCCTGGCCCTGCTTGGCGTGATGTTCGAAGAAGTCCTGCATATCAACAAGGCAAAGATCACCCTGTTTTTTGGCACGCTGGCCTGGATGATTCTTTTTATCTCTGCCGACAGCCCGGCCTCAACCGACGCGGTTAACGAAGGCTTACTGCATAACATTACCGAAATCTCCACCCTGTGGTTATTCCTGGTGGCGGCCATGACCTTTGTGGCCTATCTCAACCGTAAGGGGCTGATTGCCAATATGCTGAACCTGGTGATGCCAACCAACATTTCACTCAAAAAGCTGATGTTGATAACCGCACTGTTCAGTTTTTGCTTTTCCTCGCTGGCAGATAACATTACCGCTACGCTGGTGTCTATCGCCATGGTGCTATCATTGGGACTGCCGTTTAATCAAACCATGCGCTTTGCGGTACTGGTGGTCTTCGCGGTTAATTCCGGTGGCGTGTCGCTGATTACCGGTGATGTCACCACTTTGATGATCTTTATGCAGAATAAAGTCACCATTACCCAGCTGTTCTGGCTGTTGGTGCCTTCCTTCCTGGCCGTCATGGTACTCACCGGATTACTAAGCATCGGCATGACCGGTAAGGTAAAGATTCGTAAAACGACCTATGCCACCAACACTATCGACTACGTGATCGCCGGTATTTTCTTAACCACCATTATCTCAACGCTTATCCTTAACGTGTTATATGCCATTCCGCCCATGCTGACCTTTCTTGCGGGTATGGCGATTATGTTTCTGGTAGCCAACCACATGGGCGAAGATGACGATCAGGACCCCATTATGGATTACATCCGCTACATAGAGTTTGATACCTTGTTGTTCTTCCTGGGAGTGCTGCTGTTAGTGGGTATGCTGGAGCATATCGAAGCCTTGCACTCGCTGCTTTACCTGTACCAGGTCTTCCCGCCGTTGATTGCCAATTATGTGATGGGTGCAACCTCCGCACTAATCGATAACGTACCGCTAACGGCGGCGTTGCTTAAGGCCAATATCGGCATGTCGGTGAGTGAATGGATGTTACTGACCTATGCCGTAGGCGTAGGCGGCTCGCTGCTCATCATCGGCTCGGCAGCCGGGATTGTGACCATGAGTAAAGTAAAGGGCCTGAGCTTCGCCCGTTATGGCAAGTACTTCCTGCTGTTGCTTATTGCCTATTCCGTTGGCTATGCACTGGTTTATGGAGTAGCCACGTATATCATGCCCGGCGTTGCCTGAATTACACGCCTGACACGCTTTGTAACAATCCGTGCCGGTTCGAAACATCTGAGCACTTTTGTCCGGTATCACTTAGGGTTATAGTGATACCGGAACGCGGTTGTCAGTGAGGCAGAAATGGGTCAGGAAACATCAAAAATATTAGTCGTCGATGACGATATGCGGTTACGTAGCTTGCTTGAGCGCTACCTGGTAGAGCAGGGTTTTCAGGTAAGAAGCGCGGCGAATGCCGAGCAGATGGACCGCCTGTTAGAACGTGAAAACTTTCATTTGATGGTCCTTGATCTGATGCTGCCCGGTGAAGATGGCCTGTCTATCTGCCGCCGTATGCGTCAGGCAGAAAGCAAGATGCCCATTATTATGTTAACCGCCAAGGGCGATGAGGTCGATCGCATAATCGGCCTGGAAATGGGCGCCGACGACTACCTGCCAAAGCCTTTTAATCCACGGGAACTGCTTGCCCGCGCTAAGGCAGTACTGCGTCGTCAGACACACGAGGCCCCCGGCGCACCATCCATGGAAGAGCAAATTGTCGAGTTTGGCAGTTACCGGTTAAACCTGGCCACCCGCGAAATGACCGACGACGGCAAATCCCTGTCGCTTACCAGCGGCGAATTTGCAGTATTAAAATCACTGGTCACTCACCCACGTGAGCCGTTGTCCCGTGACAAACTAATGAATCTGGCCAGAGGCCGTGACTACAGCGCTCTGGAACGCAGCATCGATGTTCAGGTATCCCGCCTGCGCCGTATGCTGGAAGAAGATCCAGCCAATCCACGTTACATCCAGACGGTATGGGGTTTAGGTTATGTGTTCGTGCCGGATGGCGCGGTTGCCCAGTAACTTGACCCGTGCGATTACTCCCTAAAAGCGCCTTTGGCCAAACCGTACTGCTGATTGGCGTTTTATTGTTGATCAACCAGGTCGTCTCTTACCTGTCGGTCACCATGTATTTTATCCGGCCCAGTTACGAGCAAATCAACAGCCTGATTGCCACCCAGGCTGCCACACTCAAAACTCACGTGGACGAACTCAACGACCCGGAATACCTGCGTACCTTAAAAGCCCAAACCGGTATTCGCATTTTTACTGATACCGAAGCAAAGGCTGCCAGATTGGGGCAGGCTACCTTTTATCAGTTTATGTCTGCCCAGGTCACCGAGCAGTTGGACGAAAAAGCCGAAGTGCGCATTAGTGCGCCCCAGCTTGATCAGCAATCCACGCCTTATTATGTCTGGATCAAAATCGCCAGCCTGCCAGACAATTGGATCCGCGTACCGGTGTACGGCTTAAGTGAAGCCAATATCTTCCCATTAACCCTGTATCTGTTGCTAATTGGTATTTTAAGTGTGGGTGGCGGCTGGCTGTTTGTTTTTCGCCTTAACCGGCCATTGAGCGCACTGCAGCGCGCTGCAATCAAAGTGGGCCGGGGGCAGTTCCCACCACCGCTGAAAGAAGATGGCACCAGCGAAATGATTGAGGTAACCAAAGCGTTTAACCGCATGAACCAGGGGATAAAGCAGTTAGAGCATGATCGAATGGTAATGACGGCGGGGATTTCCCACGACCTGCGCACCCCACTTACCCGTATTCGCCTGGCCACCGAAATGCTGCCCGAGGATCAGGATTGGGTGAAAGAAGGCATCGTCAGCGATATCGAAGACATGAATGCGATTATTGATCAGTTCATCGAGTATGCCCGGCAGGAACAACAGGAACGCCAGACCATTGCCAACCTGAACCCGTTAATTACCGAATTAACCGATGCCCGTAACACCAATCAGCAGTTTAATCCCTCCGCGGAAGACCGTCAGTCCATTCACCTGGAGCTCAATCCACTGCCGAATATTCCATTGCGTAAAGTCGCCCTCAAACGGGTGCTGGATAATCTGATTGAAAACGCCTTCCGCTACGGCAGTAACCATATAGAAATCACCACCTATTTTGACAAGAAGCAAAACCGGGTGGTCTGTAAAGTTCGGGACTTTGGTCAGGGCATTCCTGAGGATAGTCTGGAAAACGTCTTCCGCCCATTCTCTCAGGGCGACTCAGCGCGCAATTCCGGCGGTTCAGGACTAGGACTGGCCATCACCAAGCGTATTATCGAGATGCATGGCGGGCAGATTAACCTGCGCAATCACCCCGAAGAAGGCCTGATTGCTGAGTTCTGGCTGCCCAGCGAGGGGCTCTAATACACCTGACCTCGCTTAATAATGCGACTGTAAAACCAGGTGGCACTCCAGAGTAGCACCGCTGCCATCGGCACAGCCCAGTAAGCCACTTGAATAGAAGCTATCCCGGCCCAGGCACCGGTACCAAGCGACACCAGTTGCACCCCCATGGCATTCCCGAGAATGGTTATTCCTGATAACAACGGGCCTTTTTCGCTGTCGATATTCATGGCGGCAGAGAGGATTAATGGGAAGAGGCCGCCAAGCCCCAGACCTAACAGGAAGTTACCCAGCATTATCGGCATAAAGGTATCGCCCAGCTTGGCAATAATGGCACCGGCCAGCAACATGGTGCCCAGCACCACCATTAACCGGTGCACGCTAAACCAGCGCAGAAAATACGCAAAGGTCAAACGACTCAACGCCATTCCACCGGTAAAACCAGCTAGCAGCAAGCGGGCTGCATCACCATCAAAGCCCAGGCCCTGCTGTGCGTAACTCACAAACCAGTTAACCGTACCAAATTCCACCGCACCATAGCCAAAACTGGCTACCGCCAACAATAAAAACACCGGCTGACGCACGATAGTGGCAAACGCCAGGGTTTGCTTAGGCGCCGACTCCTGCTGTTTCTCAACCGGTAATTTTGCATTGGCATTGCGCACACTGAGAAAAGTAAACAGCGCCAGAATAACCCACAAACCGGCCAGAAAGTGCAGCGGCAAGCGCCAGTTAGCCTGCCACAAGAAGATAAGCGACACGTAGAAAGACGCCACCAGCGTGCCCAGGCTAAACATAAAGTCCATAATGCCCATCATGGCAAAGCGTTTTTCTACATAGAGCTGGGCGATTACCGTATGGCCAATGGTAATTTTACAGGAGCTCAACACCCCAACAATAAACACAATCACCAGCAATCCCGGCCAGTTTGGCATTAAGCCGGCGATAACGATGAACAGGGCATTTACCAGCGACAAACTGGCAAACAACGGCAAGAACTCAAATCGCGACGCATATTTGCCACCAATAATCGCGCCCATCATCATGCCCAGTGAAAACAATGTAAACAATGCACCGCTAACAAAACTGCTCATAGTCAGCTCTGCCGCCATACGAGGCAGCAGGATCCCCCACATCAGCAACAGGATGCCGAGCAGAAAAAAGCCGCTGAATATTACGGTGGTAGCCAGGGTTCGATTCATTGTTTCTCCATAAGACGTATCAGTCCGGCTCTCAGGTGAGAGTCGGCTACGCTAGCAATAGCATCGAACCTGTGGGCACATCAATAAGAATTCGTATGCAGCGAGTGATTTCGTTAATGTACTTAACAAATCTGGTAATCACCGCCGCATGCAAAAGAAAGTATAAGAAAAGGATTAACTACGCTCGGCTAGCCGTTGCCGCCCACCAGACTCTCCAGGCGCGCCAACTCTTGTTCCAGTGAATTCGCCGGCATTGTAGTGCCAGCCCGGGTATACCAATAACGGGCATTAAACTCATCCCCCTCAACCCGGTGCAGGTAGCCGTGGATCAGGCAGGAAAATTCATCGTTATAGTCCTGAACCAAATCGTGAGAGCCATCCCAGTCACCGGCTCTGGCCAGCTCAAGCGCTCTAATGTGAAAATCAGCCATCAATCAACCGCTTACTGTGAGGCTTCTGGTGCACTGTTATAGCCGCTCTTTAACGCTTCCACGTCAATTTCATCAAAGCGATACTCTGTATGGCAGTACTGACAGTTCATGTTAATTGAACCTTCTTCTTTGATAATCGCCAGCAGTTCAGCTTTGTCGATGTTGCGCAATGCTTCGGCGCTACGTTCACGTGAGCAGGTACAGGCAAAGGTTACCGCTTCCGGCGCATACACTTCAACGGTTTGTTCATGGTACAACCGGTGCAAAACATCCTGTGCAGGCAAAGCAAACAACTCTTCGGGTGTCATGGTTTCAGTTAAGGTGCAGAGGTGCTCAAATTCACTGTCGGCAGTCACGTTAGTGGCTTCACTGCTGGTTGGTACTACCTGTAAAAACATCCCGGCTACCTTAGGCGCGTCCTTGTCTGCTAAGTCAGTATGGATAAATACGCGGGTTGCCAATTGCTCTGAGCGTTCGAAGTAATCTTCAATACAGCCCGCCAGCGAGCCTTTATCGAGCGCCACAACGCCCTGATAACGCTCTCCTTCGGTAGGCGTAATGGTAATAACCAGGACAGCATTAGCCACCAGTTCGGCGAAGCTGGCAGTCGATAAATCGGCTTCCTCATCCCAGCGGGCCACGCCCCGAAGGGTTTGTTCGTGGGTCGCATTAACTACGGCATAACGCACTTTACCCTGGCTTTGAATTTGTAGCCCTACTTCACCTTCAAATTTCAGCGTAGCGGTTAACAAACTGGTGGCTGCGGCCATCTCGGCCAGCAGTTGCTGGATGGCCAACGGATAGTCGGTGCTATGCACGATTGGCTTTAACGTGTCCTGCAATCTAACCAATTCACCGCGCACGCTGGCGTCAGTGAATAAATAACGATGTAACTGATCAAACTGATTCATGGTTTTTCCTGTCTTTCATCAGTGTTATCACTGATGTTTAAATTTAATAAGTTCGCGACGCTGCTTTTTGTCGGGGCGGCTTTCCGGTCGCGGATTATGGAAGCTTTGCGATTTTCGGGCGGCCTGATTCTCTTCCCTTTTAGCGATGCTCTGAGGCGTCTCTTCATATAATAGCTGAGCGTCTTTCGCCGGCAGGCGTTTTTCAGAAACGCCCTGAACGATAAGCTCTTTAACGTCCCAGCCAGCAGGCACCCGGATGGCCGCACCGGGTTCAACAATTTTACCCGGTTTGCTTTTTTGCCCGTTGTAGTGAACTTTTCCGGCCTGAATCAGGTCTCTTGCCAGTGCACGGGTTTTGGTTAACCTCGCTGCCCAGAGCCATTTGTCCAGCCGGACCTTTAGTTCATTGGTTGCATCATTAGCCATCGGTTGTTCTCATGCGTTTAATTACTAAACTGTAATATAATTTTAACCTGATCGGATTAATGTTGTTGCCCCCGCGCAGACTAGGCTATGATGGGAACGTTTTTTCGCGGTTATTTGTTCACCAATTAGTTGTTTTCAGATGATATTAAATCAATCCAGCTTACAAAATTTACCGGCCTTATTTAGCGCTCACCAACCCCGCATTCGACTCGCGGTGGTGGTGTTATTGTGCCTGTATCTCATTGCTTTCGCTGCTGAAATCACCTGGAAACTCATTCCCGAGCCAGATAGCAATGCCAGCCTAGCCGGGCTCAACGCCGCTGGCCCCCGTTCCGCCGGGTCATCATCAAACTCCCAACGTGGGGTCGACATTAGCCAAATACAACGCCTGAATTTATTTGGCGAAGTAAATAAAGCGGTACCACCGCCAGTCCAGGAAACTATAACCGACGCACCGGAAACTCAGCTTAATCTGGTATTGTCCGGTGTGGTATCGACCAGCGCTGAAGATCAGGGTACCGCCATCATTGAAAACCGCGGCAAACAGGCAACCTACGCCATTGGCGAGAAGATTGAAGGTACCAATGCCACGCTTTCTCAGGTTCATACCGACCGCGTTATTATTAAAAATGGCGGCCGCCACGAAACTCTGATGCTCGATGGTCTGGATTTTACCAAGCGCCGCGCTGCACAACAATCACCGGCAACCGGCAGAATTACCCGCGGCAATAACCAAAGTACTGCAACCATGGGCAGAATTGATAACAGTCCGCAGCCGGCTCGCGAGTTAAGTGACGAAGCCGTGGCAGCCACCGAGGCGCTGCGTGAGAGCCCATCCAGCTTTATTGATTTTATTACCGTGACCCCGGCACTCGAAGGCGGCCAGATGGCCGGCTATAAAGTGAAACCGGGTAAGAACCCCAGCTTATTTGAGTCGGTGGGGTTACAAAACGGCGACATTGTGATCCAGATAAACGGGTTGGACTTAACCGATCCGGCGCAGGCCAGAGAGGCCATGGGCGAATTAAGAACAGCGCAGTCCATCGAGCTGACGGTGACCCGCGAAGGCGAGTACATTACACTGTATCTGGACATGCCAGAGCAATAATTTAAGCAAGTAAAACAGGAATTAAACATGAGGCGAGTTGGTCGAACCTGGTTGACCCGAATGAGCGTAGCAATCTGCACCACATTAATGTGTGTGCAGGCAGCGGCAATCGATCGTATGCCCAAATTTCAGGATACGGATATCAACGAATTTATTACGATTGTTGGTAAGAACCTGCAAAAAACCATCATTGTAGACCCCAATGTAAGAGGCAAAATCAGCGTCATCAGCTACGACATGCTGAATGAGGAACAGTATTATCAGTTCTTCTTAAACGTGCTGCAGGTGTACGATTTTGCCGTGGTTGAAATGCCCAACGGTATTTTAAAGGTAGTCCGCTCCAAAGACGCCAAAACCTCCAATATTCCGGTGGTGGAAAACGCGAATCTCGACGGCGACGAAATGATCACCCGCGTAATCCCGGTGTATAACGTGCCAGTACGTGAGCTTGCACCGATTTTACGCCAGCTCAACGATCAGGCCGGTGGTGGTAACGTGGTGAGCCACGACCCATCGAATGTAATGATGCTGACCGGCCGCGCAGCCGTAGTAAACCGCCTGGTAGAAATCATTGAACGGGTTGACCGCGCCGGTGACGAAGAAGTCGACATTGTGAAGCTGCAATTTGCCTCAGCCTCAGAAATGGTGCGCATCATTGAAAGCATCAACAAATCCCAGGGTAAGCAAGCTGCGGGCGGTAAAAGTGAACCCCGCGTAGTAGCCGATGACCGCACCAACAGCATTATCGTAAGCGGCGACTCCAAAGCCCGCAAACGCCTGATTAACCTGGTACAGCGCATGGACCAGGAACTCGAAACCAACGGCAATACCCGGGTTATTTTCCTCAATTACGCCAAAGCCGAAGATCTGGTGAAAGTGTTGCAGGGCGTAAGTGACAGTATACAGGCAGAAGAAACCGCCGGCGCCGGCAATGCCAGACGTACTTCCTCTAATCGTAATGTCAGTATCGATTCACACGAAGACTCCAATGCACTGGTGATCACCGCAGAGCCGGATATGATGCGCTCACTAGAAGAGGTGATTCGCCAGCTGGATATTCGCCGTGCTCAGGTACAGGTTGAAGCCATTATTGTTGAAATGTACGAAGGCGACGGTACGTCTCTGGGCATGCAATTTGTGTCAGAAGCCGGAGGCGGTACGCAGTTTAATAACGGCGTGGTACCGGTAGGCGCGCTGGGTGTAGCCTTGCGTCAGGCAGAAGATCAGACAACTCAGTCAACCTATGTCACCGCAAACGGTGAGGTAGTAACAACTCAGGATACCACCCAGGGCGATTTCACCACCCTCGCCAACCTGCTTGGCGGTGCTAACGGTTTGATCGCCGGGATTGTGGAAAATGGCTGGGGCGCAGTGGTGCAGGCCGTTAGTAACGATACCAACTCAAACGTTCTGGCGACCCCGCATTTAACCACCATGGATAACGAAGAGGCATTCTTTATTGTGGGTCAGGAAGTACCGGTGATCACCGGCCAGACTACCGGCGACAACAACTCTAACCCGTTCCAGACCGTCGATCGTCAGGAAGTGGGTATTAAGCTGCAGGTTACCCCGCAAATCAACGAAGGTAACGCCATTCAGCTAACCATCGAGCAAGAAGTCTCGAGCGTATCCGGTGCCACTTCGGTGGATATTTCAATTAACAAACGTCAAATCAAAACCACGGTTATCGTGGATGACGGCGGCACCATTGTGCTTGGCGGCCTGATTGACGAAGATATTCAGGAGAGTGAATCTAAGGTGCCTTTACTGGGTGACATTCCGATTCTTGGCCATCTGTTTAAATCTACCAGCAGCAGCAAGCGCAAAACCAACCTGATGGTATTTTTACGCCCCAAAATCATTCGTGATGGCGTCACCATGAATGAAATCAGCAAGCGTAAATACAATTATATCCGTGCTGAGCAGCTTGAGCGCCAGTCGCGTGGCGTTGCACTGATGCCTCGCACCGAAACGCCGGTATTACCAAAGTGGGACGACAGCCTGGCGCTGCCGCCTACCTATGAAGATTACCTGAAGCGTCGCGAAGAGGAAGAAGCTCAGCAAAAAGCCCAGGATGGCAACGAATGAGCACCGAAACCAAGCAGCCCGAACTTACCGAATCAGTAGCCAGCGTGGCTGCTGAATCGGCAGAAGAGCTGTTACCGGAAGACACGATAGACGATCAACAGTTGCCCTTTGGTTTTGCCAAGCGGCACAAAGTGTTGCTGGAGCTCAATCAGGAGCCTGCATTGCTCTATCACACCAGCGATACGCCACTGGAAATCTTTAGTGAAGTCCGTCGTTATCATGCCGGTGCACTGGTGCTTAAGGAGCTCCCGCAAGACCAGTTTGAGCCTTTGCTAACCCAGGCTTATCAGCGCGATTCATCGGCAGCCAAACAATTAATGGAAGATCTGGGTAACGAGAGTGATTTATTCTCGCTGGCTGAAGAACTGCCGGATACCGAAGATCTGCTCGACAGCGAAGACGACGCACCCATCATTAAACTCATTAATGCCATGCTCGGCGAAGCCATCAAAGAAGGCGCGTCGGATATCCACATTGAGACCTTTGAGAATCAGTTAGTAGTGCGATTCCGGGTGGATGGCGTACTGCGCGAAATTCTGCGCCCTAACCGCAAACTGTCTTCCATGCTGGTTTCTCGGATCAAGGTCATGGCGAAACTGGATATCGCTGAAAAACGCGTACCCCAGGATGGCCGTATCACGCTGCGTATTGCCGGTCGCGCGGTTGACGTGCGGGTATCTACCTTGCCTTCCAGCCATGGCGAGCGGGTAGTGCTGCGTTTGCTCGACAAAAATAATGCCCGGTTAAATTTAACTGATTTGGGTATGACCCAGGTTAACCGCGATCACTTCTCTACCTTAATTCGTAAACCGCACGGCATTATCCTGGTCACCGGGCCAACCGGCTCCGGTAAAAGTACCACGCTCTACGCGGGCCTCAGCGAAATTAATTCCAAAGATCGCAACATCATGACGGTGGAAGATCCCATCGAATTTGATTTGCAGGGTATTGGTCAGACCCAGGTAAATCCGCGGGTAGAAATGACCTTTGCCCGGGGTTTGCGGGCCATTCTTCGTCAGGATCCGGATGTGGTCATGGTGGGGGAAATCCGTGATATCGAAACCGGCCAGATTGCGGTGCAGGCCAGTTTAACCGGTCACCTGGTATTATCTACCCTGCACACCAATACCGCAGCCGGTGCTATTACCCGTCTTGAAGATATGGGTATAGAGCCGTTTCTGCTGTCATCCAGCTTACTGGCCGTGCTGTCACAGCGTCTGGTACGTACACTGTGCCCGGAATGCAAAACACCGCATTCACCCGGCGAGCAGGAAGCGCAGATACTGGGCTTAAGCGATGCAACGGATGTAGTGATCTATTCACCTAAAGGGTGTGCAGCCTGTAATCAAACCGGCTATCGTGGCCGTACTGGTATTCATGAACTGCTGATTGTTGATGAAGCGGTACGCACCATGATGCATGAAGGCAAAGGTGAACAGGCTATCGAAAAATATATTCGCCAGACCACGCCGAGTATTCGTGAAGACGGTTGCCATAAAGTACTCAGCGGACAAACGTCGCTGGAAGAAGTGCTGCGGGTTACCCGGGAGGATTAATGGCCGCTTTTGCATACAAAGCCATTGCCGCCAACGGGCGCAATAAAAGTGGCGTTCTGGAGGGCGATAACGCCCGGCAAATCCGCCAGCAGCTGCGTGAAAAAGGCATGGTGCCGCTGGAAGTTGAGCAGGTCGCCGAGAAAAGCGCTAAGCAGTCATCTTCAGGATTTCAGCTGTTTCGCCCGCGTATCTCCGCCAGTGATTTATCATTGCTTACCCGTCAGCTTGCCACCCTGGTTGAATCAGCATTACCCATTGAGGAAGCGCTACTCGCCGTTGCCGAGCAAAGTGAAAAGCCGCGCCATAAAAATATGATGATGGCGGTTCGCAGCCGCGTGGTTGAAGGTTACACCCTGGCCGACGCACTCAGCGAATTTCCCAGCGTATTCGATGATTTATACCGCGCTATGGTCGCAGCCGGCGAAAAGTCAGGGCATCTGGATACCGTATTAAACCGCCTGGCCGACTACACCGAAAGGCGCCAGCAAACCCGCAGTCAGGTGATTCAGGCCTTAATTTATCCTGCCATTATGATGTTTTTCGCCATGATGATAGTGGTGGTGTTACTTACCGTAGTGGTCCCCAAAATCGTCGGGCAGTTTGATCACATGGGTCAGGACCTGCCCACCATTACCACGGTGCTTATCGCCATCAGTGAGTGGATGCAAAATTACGGGCTGTATTTGCTGGTCGTTATCATGCTGCTTGTCATTATGTTTCAACGTCTTATTCAGAAGCCCGCTATACGTCTGCGCTATCATCGGGTTCTGCTGAAGGTGCCCATGATTGGCAAAGTTTCCAGAGGGCTTAACACCGCGCGCTTTGCCAGAACCTTAAGTATTCTTACCGCCAGTGCCGTGCCACTGCTTGAGTCCATGCGTATTTCAACCGATGTACTGCAAAACCTGTATATTAAAGAACGTATTGCCGAAGCGGCAGTGCACGTAAAAGAAGGGTCCAGCCTGCGAGCCGCACTGGATAATACCCGGATATTTCCGCCGATGATGATGCATATGATTGCCTCGGGTGAGCGCTCGGGTGAGTTACAACAAATGCTTGGCAGGGCTGCCGATAATCAGGACAGGGAATTTGAGTCGCTAATCAGTGTCTCACTAAAGGTGTTTGAACCTTTGCTCATTGTAACAATGGCCGGCGTGGTTTTATTTATCGTCATGGCCATTATCCAACCAATTCTGGCATTAAATAATATGGTGAATGTGTAATGAAAATGCTTAAACGACAGTCGGGATTCAGCTTAATCGAAATCATGGTGGTGCTGCTGATCATTGGTATCCTCGCTTCGATGGTCGCTCCACAAATCCTGGGCAATCAGGAAGAAGCACAGCTTAAAAAAGCGGCCGTGGATATTCAGCAACTGGAAAGTGCGCTGGAAATGTACAAGCTTAAAAGCAACCGTTTTCCTACCACCGAACAAGGGCTTGATGCCCTGGTAAGTGCGCCGACTCTGGACCCTATTCCGCGTAATTATCCTGCAGATGGTTACATCAAGCGTTTACCGGACGATCCATGGGGTAATCCTTACGTGCTTATCAGCCCGGGAGAAATGGGCACCATTGATATCTTTTCTAATGGCCCGGATGGTGAACCCGGCACTGATGACGATATTGGTAACTGGAACATCAACGACTACCTGAATTAAGGCATTACGCTGTTTATGCGTGCACCAGGCCGTCACCGGTACAGCTTCGCTTTAGCATCGTTGGCGGCCAGCCGCCAGCGCGGCTTTACGCTGCTCGAAGTCATGCTGGTGTTACTGCTAATGGGTCTGGCTGCCGGCTATGTCATCTTTAATGCCTTTTCCACCGACCCGTCAGAACAGCTCGAAAGAGAAGCCCGGCGGCTGCAGGTGGTCATCGACATGGCCAGTGATTATGCGGTACTCAACCAGCAGCAACTGGGTATCTATATTGATCAGGAAAACCGTACCTATAGCTTTATGCAGCTCAGCAATGAAGATGAGTGGCAATTCATGGAAGGCAATACGCTGTATGAGCCGGTGACGCTCACCGAGCCATTCTTTTTTACCCTCAATCTGGATGATCTGCCCTGGCAAACCGAAGACCGGCTTTTTGACCGGGAAATGTTCGACAGCTCACTGAGTGTTAATGAACAGGATATTGAAATTGGCGAGGAAGAGGCGCCGCCGCCCCCGCCACAAATCCTCATCATGTCGAGCGGTGAAATCACACCTTTTAGCCTGGTGTTTCATTATGAGCCAGAGTTTACCAACGATTTGCCCGCCTATTACGTATTAAACTGCCAGGATATGCCACCGCTGGAGTTACTCGGCCCCTTGGAGCGACCCGAATGGGATTGATTTACAAACAACGGGGCATGACCTTACTGGAAGTAATGGTCGCACTGTTTATCTTTGCTATGACCGGCGGCGCCATAATGAAAGCTGCTTCAGAGCACCTCAACGGCGTGGGACAGATTGAAGAAATTACCATTGCCACCTGGGTGGCTAACAACCAGCTAAATGAAATTCAGTTAGAGCGCCCATGGCCGCTGAAAAATAACCTTAAGGGCCAGGCTGAAATGGCCGAACGCACCTGGTACTGGAAACAAGTCGTCAAGGATACCGGCGACAGCGATTTTAAAGCGGTAGAAGTAAGCGTCAGCCTTGATGCAGACTTCAATGACACCATCACCACAGTGATCACCTATTTTGCCAAACCAGCGGAGAACGGCTAATGCGTACCCGCGGCTTTACTCTGATCGAAATTTTAATCGCCATGGCGATTTTCGCCATGCTGGGTTTGGCGTCCACGGCGCTGCTCTCTACGGTAATCGACAGCGACGAAATTTCCAGCGAGAAATTCGCCCGATTACAACAGCTGCAACGCTTTATGCTTATTATCGAACGAGACGTACAGCAGGCAATGCCACGGGCAGTCCGTATGGAAGGCCAGCAAAACAGTATTGTGATGCGTGGCGGTGAAGAAACCGACGACAGCGACGCTGGCGGACTGGCCTTTGTGCGCGGCGGCTGGCACAACCCTAAACTGGCTCTGCCACGCAGCACCTTACAAGGCGTAGCATATCGACTGCGGGAAAATAAACTCGAACGTCTGAATACCGTTTATGTGGATAGCGTACTGGGCACCGAACCTAAAGTCAGGGAAATCCTCGACAACGTGACTAACTTTACCGTTGAGTTTAATACCGGTGGCAGTGAAACCGGCGAAGCGGCCTGGCATGACAACTACATTGGCGAAACCCTGCCGCGGGGAATTCGGATTACCATTACCCTTGCCGACATGGGCGAAATCCAGCGCGTTTTTGCGCTTACGGAGCAAGCGTCATGAGGCATAGCAAACAGCGCGGTGCAGCCCTGTTAATTGTGTTGATGGTAGTCGCTCTGGTAGCCATCATCGCTTCAGAAATGGGCGCCAGACTGCAACTTCAGGTACAGCGGGCCAGTAATATCAAAAGCAGCAACCAGGCTTACTGGTATGCCAAAAGTGCCGAAGAATATGCCCGCATATCGCTGGTAACGCTGATGGAAGAAACCGGCAATAAAATCACCCTGAACCAGCCCTGGGCGCAGGAGTTTGAATATCCCATGGAAGAAGGCGGTATCAGTGTGACCCTGGAAGACATGCAAAGCTGCTTTAATATCAACGCACTGCCCAACGCCAATCAGACCAATGTAAACGACCAGCAACCCACCGAAGCCATGAATGCGTTTGCCCGTTTGTTGCAGCTAACTAACGAAGAGATACCCAGCTTTACGGTAGATACGGTACGGGATTCGCTGGCAGACTGGCTCGACAGTGACGACCGCATGCGCATTTACGGCGCTGAAGACAGTGAATATGCCTCACGCGCATTCCCTTACCTCGCCGCCAACGGGCAGATGAGCAGCCAGTCTGAGTTACGCCTGATCAATGGTGTGGAAGCCGAGTGGCTGGAGGATTTGCTGCCGCAGGTTTGTGTTATTCCCGGCAATGATCAGTTAGTGATCAATGTAAACACGCTGAGCGAGGAGCGCGCGCCGGTTCTGGCTGCCTTAACCGGACTGAGCCTGTCACAGGCCTCCTCGATTATCGCGGCTCGTCCACTGGATGGCTGGGATGACGTCAATACCTTTTTAGCCGAACCGGATATTGCAGCGTTAAATTTGCAGCCGGAACAAACTCAATGGTTTAGTGTGACCACAGAGTATTTTATTTTACATACCAAGAGCCGTTACAATGAAGCAACGTTTGCCATGACAACCGTGTTAAATGCCGCTTCATCAGGCAAAATAGCGGTGTTGCGCCGCGAATTTGGAGTCATAAAGTAATGGAACAGTTAGTTGTTAGGCTGGGTACTAACCTGCACGATCCCGTGCATTGGGTAGTCTGGTCTGCCCCAAGCCAGGAGGTTATCGCCAGCGGCGAATTAGCCAGTGCCGATGCACTGATAAGCCTCGGCGAGCGCACCAGTTTGCGCAGAGCAATCGTGCTGGTTCCCGGCGCGGATGTGCGGCTGTGCAATGTTATTTTGCCTGGCAAGGTCAATCGCAAACTACAAAACGCGATTCCGTTTATGCTGGAAGACGAACTGGCTGAAGATATCGGTGAACTGTTTTTTGCCATGGGCCCTTCTCATGGCACGGAACAATCCGTGGCCATCGTCAGTCACCGGCAAATGGCAAAATGGCAGGGCTGGCTGGACGATGCCGGGATTACTGCGGATGTGATCCTGCCTGATATCCTGGCGCTTCCTCAACAGGAAGATAGCCAATGGGTAGCGCTAACAGTCGGCGAACAGCTAATTGTTCGTCAGGGGTCATGGCAGGGCATGCAGGGAGAACAGGCGTTTCTTACCGGGGTACTTGCCTTACAGGCAAAAGCCCAGCCACAACCGGTTCGCGTAAGTGCACTCACCGACATCGATCTTCACGCGGTCCCCAATATTCATCAGCAAGCACATAACGACGACGTGCCAGCCATTGGCGTACTGGCAAAACACGTTGGTAAAGCATCCTTCAATTTACTCCAGGGGCAATACAAGCCTAAAAAACAACACAATCAGGTGTGGCAAGTCTGGCGTGTACCGCTTATTTTGCTCGCTCTGGTGGTCGTTTTAACCATCGGCGATAAAACACTCCGACTCAATAAACTGCAACAGCAAAATGCCAACCTGACCGCGCAAATCGACGCTCTGGTAAAACAAGGATTTCCGGATATCGGTACCTATCGCAACGTCCGCCTGAAAGTGCAACAGGAGATGCAACGCCTGGAGCAGTCCGGCGACGGCAGTTCGCTACTGGTGATGCTTTCGCAATTAAATACGGCATTCGCCGCGTCGAATATCACTCCACAAACATTGCGCTTTGATGCTAACCGTACTGAGATCCGCATGCAGGCACAGGGTAAGGATTTTAACGCGCTGGATACGTTTAAGCGCAGTGCAGAAGCGGCCGGATTTACTGTAGAGCAGGGCGCTATTAACAACCGCGATGACACGGTCATCGGCACAATGAATATCCGGGGAGCCTCATGAACGCTTTAAAGCAAAAGTTTACTGCTCTCACAGAGCGGGAGCAGCGCCTGGTGCTGCTATCAGGCCTGGTTATTTTACTGGGTATTTTTTACTGGGGGTTATGGGCACCGCTTAATCAGAGTATCAGTCAGCAAAGTCAGTTACTGGAAAGTAATAAGAAACTGGTTAGCTGGGTTGAAGAGCAGGGCCAAAAGGCCGCGCAGCTACGCCGTACTCAGTCGTCGCCCAGACGGGTTACCGGTTCGCTGCCACAGTTGGTTACCAGTACAAGTAGTAATCATTCACTATCTATATCACGCATGCAACCACAAGGTGATGAAATTCAGGTATGGATAGATGAAGCGCCTTTCAACAGTCTGGTGGGCTGGCTGAATGAATTAGAAACGCGAGGTATTGTGATTGAGCAACTCGATGTGGCTGAAGCCAATGCGCCAGGAATGATAAAAGTCAGACGGTTGGTACTTACAAAATGATGGGCATTAACTGGCGCTGGCTGTTAGCCGGTCTTTTTCTTTATTTGTGTTTACTGGTTGCTTACCTGCCAGCATCGCAGGTGGTTAGCCGAATCAGCCTGCCAGACAACGTTAGGGTTGGCAACGTGCAGGGCACGTTGTGGCAGGGCGAAGTTGACAGGGTTATCGTTAATAATATCCCGGTTAATCAGTTAAGCTGGGACGTATCCCCTTGGGCCTTATTCACCGGCCAGCTGGCCGTGAAACTCGATGCCGGTAACATGCGTGACGCAGCATCAATTGCCTTTAACGGGCCGGTTAGCGTGAGCCTGCTTGATTTTCAGGCGGTGTCTGCCGAGGACTTTTTACTGTACCTACCGGTTGATCGGGTGTTGTCTGAAGTGCAATTACCGCTGCCGGTAAATGCCGGCGGTCGGTTTCGGGTTAATATCGAAGATCTGGCATATTCCGCTCAGGGTTGCGACCAGATGATGGCCTATGGCGACTGGTTAAACGCTCGCGTTGCCGGTACGCAGGGGCCCATCGAGCTGGGCACCTTTTCGGCGCAAATCCGCTGTCAGGACGAGCAAATTGTGATTAATGTTGAAGAGCCTAACGCCTTCGGATTGAGCATGCGAGCCTCAGCCCGTCAGGATTTTTCTGGTTTATCCGTAAAAGGGCAGTTCAGACCCGACCCATCACTGCCGCAGGAAGTGCACGAGGCAGCGTTATTTTTTGGTCGCCCGGATGCCAATGGCTACACCCAGTTTGAGCTTTAATCCCAGCTTGAGCTTCAATCTGTGTACAGCGGCAAAAAGTTAAATTTGGCCATGGTCAGAATAATGGCCAGCTCATAAACACTCTGACGGGTGGCCAGGTGATTGGTTAATAAGCCAATAGCGCCGCCTTTTTGTTTGATATTGTGGGTATCAAACAGTTTATCCATCACATCGCCCAGCTCCTCGCCGGCGGTCAGAGATGCGTAAACCATCTCAGGCAGAGGCAGGTTAGCACTGCGACCCACCGACCAATGCTCACCATTACAAATGGCTACGTAAGCAAAGGTAGCGGGGCCGTCGGTGAACTTATCCACACCGCCCTCAATGGCCACATACCAGTTGGCCTTATATTCAGCCAGACAGGCTTTTACCCGGTTAACGGCGCCTAACCGCGTTTCCGCTTCAGTCATGGGCTGATCAGCCACCAGGCTTGGCGCGTCGACACCTATCACCTCAAAATCATCCCCAGCCTCTAATACCTGCTGCAGGGCTACATGGGTAGCATTTATCTTTACCGGATTTTTAGAGCCAACTACGACTTTCATTACACCATTTCCGTTTATGCGTTATCAAAGGGGTGATTAGTAATATCATCAATAAGGGTGCGGTAATCGCTGATCGCCGGGTAGCCCTCTATTTCCCGATGGGGTTGCTTGCTATCGGGATTTTTTACAGCCAGCACGTACTTTATGCCAAAGGTCTTTGCAGCCTCAAGAATATTGAGGCTGTCATCAACAAATAACGTGGTGGCCGGGTCGAACCCTAATCGGGCCTGCAATGCACGCCACAAGTCCTGCGACTCTTTGGTGACGCCAAATTCATGGGTGGATATGAGGGTATCGATATGTGAGTCGAGTTTGGTATGTTCCACCTTTAACGAAAGACTACCCGGGTGGGCATTGGTTACCAATACCACCTCACGGCCACTGTTATGCAAGGCGTCCAAAAATGGCAGGGTATCGTCTCGCATAGCAATGAGGTGCTCTATTTCCCGTTTGGCTGCCACAATATCCATATCCAGATGCTTAGCCCAGTAGTCGAGGCAGTACCACTCAATGCGGCCACTTACCCGTGAATAGTGCTCATGCATTTCTTCGCGGCACTCTGCCAGCGAACGGCCACTTTTCTCAGCCAGCTTTTTAGGCAGGTGCTCCAACCAGAACTGATTATCGAAGTGCAGGTCCAGTAAGGTGCCGTCCATATCCAGTAAGACGGTATTGATTTCGTTCCAGGGCAGAAATGGCAAGCGCTTTTCCTCTAAATACGTTAACCTTAAGTTTGATAATATGATAACGAAAGACTGACCCAAACAACATGAGCAATATCGATAAGGACAAAACGCTTCCGCAGATCCACCAGCGCGAAATCGTGGCTGAAAGCCGTTTTTTCAGGGTTGAGCGTGTGGACCTGGAATTTACCAATGGCGCAACTCGTCAGTTTGAACGTATGGCAGGCTACAACCGCGGGGCAGTAATGATCGTTGCGGTGCAGGATGGCGACTTTCTGTTGGTCAGAGAGTATGCAGCCGGTACCCACACATACGAACTGGGGTTCCCAAAGGGCCTTATCGATCAAGGTGAAAGTATTTTAGAAGCGGCGAACCGTGAGCTGAAAGAAGAGGCAGGCTTTGGTGCCAGAGAACTTGAGGCCATCCATAAAGTAAATATGGCGCCAACGTTCTTTAACGCCCAGATGAATATTGTTATCGCTCACGATTTATACCCCGAAATTCTGCCTGGCGACGAGCCGGAGCCGCTTGAGCTGGTGCGCTGGCCAATTGCCCGGGCCGACGAACTGCTGGCTCGCGAAGACTTTATCGAAGCACGCTGTATCGCTGCACTGTTTCTTGCTCAAAAGTGGTTAAAGGAGCATCCGGACTATGCCTGATAATTCTGATCATGATTTGCTACAGATAGCCAAAGACGCCGCTCTGGCGGCTGGCGAAGCCATTATGCGGTTGTATGATTTTGGCGACTTCGAAAGCTACCAGAAAGCCGACGAATCACCGGTCACCAGTGCCGATTACAAAGCCAATGAAATTATCACCGAACATTTAACCCGACTGGTACCGGATATTCCGATCCTCTCGGAAGAAACCAAACACGCCAGTCTGGAAGAACGTAAAACCTGGAAACGTTACTGGTTAATCGACCCGATTGACGGCACTCAGGAATTTATCGCACGCAGCGGCGATTTTGCCGTGAATATCGCGCTCATTGAAGACAACAAGCCTAAGATAGGGGTGATTTTCTGGCCACCCGGGCAAAGCCTGTATTACGCTCTGGCAGGACATGGCGCCTTTAAAGATTCGCCTGAAGCCAGCGGCCCTATCAGCGTGCGTAAGCTGGACGACCCACACAACAGTGTGGTGATCCTGGCAATCAGTCGCCGTCAGCCGCGGGAACGGGTGATTTCTAAATTATGTGCCAAGCGGGTGTATCAAACCCTGCCATTAGGCAGTTGCTCGCTGAAGTCCTGCTTTATCGCCGAGGGCAAAGCCGACGTCTTTATGCGTTTGGGTGTCACCGGCGAGTGGGACACCGGTGCTTCTCAGTGCATTGTTTCGGAAGCGGGCGGTGCCATCTATGCTGCTGATTTTGAGCCACTTAGCTACAATCAGCGTAATACGTTAGAGAACCCGGACTTTATTGTGCTGGGCGATCAAAATGTGCCGTGGCGGGACGTTATTCAATATTAGGGAGTAAGTGTTTTTATGCTTAAGCAATCATTAGTTCTTCTCAGCAGTTTACTGGTAGCACCGACTTTTGCCGACTGGACCGTCGCGCCAGAGCAATCCAGTCTGCACTTTATGTCGACCAAAAACGCCCAGGTAACCGAGGTACATGCTTTCGAGGAGCTCTCCGGCTCAGTGTCAGACAGCGGTAAACTGATGATTGAGGTACCACTTAGCTCAGTGAATACCAACATTCCGATTCGCAACACGCGAATGCAGGAAAAGTTGTTTAACGTGGCGAAGTTTCCGGCCGCGACCTTTACCGCCGATGTCCCCGCAGACTTAATGAAACTGCAACCGGGTAGCAGCACCACGGCAAAAGTGGATGGCACCCTGTCGCTGCACGGTGTGGAAGCACCTGTCAGCTTTAACGTGAGCGTGAGCAAGGTGTCTGCCGATACCATGGTAGTAAACACGGTATCGCCCACCCTGATTGGTGCCGAAACCTTTGGTTTAACGGCTGGCCTCGACATGCTGCAAAACATTGCAGGCTTAAAGAGTATTACTCAGACGTCCCCGGTAACCTTTTCGGTGACCTTCGAAATGGAATAAGCCTTTGGCTTAACCCCACAAAAAGGAGCAGCCATCTGCTCCTTTTTCATTTCTAAAGCAACCCCTTTACCTCTGGCCCCAGCAGCAGTTGCCTTATTTCGTCGTGATATTGAGCATCAGTCGAGGCCAGCAGTCGGATCACAAAATCCATCGAGGTAACACTTTTCTTACCCGGCGCGTTCTGCTCAAGAAGCTGTTTCAATACGCTGACAATGGGCTCGTCGCCCAGCAGCTCACGGAGCCTGGCAAACACTAGCGTAGCTCTGGCATACACATCCGGCGAGCTGGTAGCATCAATAATGGCTGTGGTAGCCGTTAACCTGCCCCGCAAAGCGTGTTGATAGCGCTGCCGCTCAAAGTCCACCAGCGCCTGCATTGTCTCTTTACCGAAGCGCTGCTCAATCAGCACCAACTCAGCGTATTTCGCCAGCGATTCTATTAAAAAAGCACCATCAGCCTCTACACCATAACCAATCTGATGGCCAAACCACTGATGGGCCACTTCATGCACCGTACGTCGATAGCGCTGGTCAAAACCAGCATCGTCAGCAGGGCGCGCCCGCACTGCCAGGCGATGAGACATTAAAATAACCTGTGGCAGCGCATAACCGCTGGGGCCGAATTCTGGCGTAAACAGCAAGGATAACTGCTGGTAAGGATAGGGCGTAAGCTGAGCCGAAAACCATTTAAGGGTGTCGGTCACTGCCTGTAAATGAACTTGCTGCGCGCTGTCCTTTGAGCCTCTCGTGAGATCACGGGTTAAGCCGGTCAAATGGATATCCACCGAGCGCTCCCCCGTCGAGGCGCTATAGGTTGTACTCGTTTGCAAAGTGGCAAGCCAGACCGGAATATTACGAACAGGCTCTGCAGTGGCAAATTCCGTGTAGCGACGACCAGCAGCCAGCCACTGGTTAACTATTTGCCCCTGAGTATGCACGGTATGCGAAACCGGCGAAGAAACAACACTGCGAAGAGTAACCGGGGTCGATTGCAATGTTGTCTCCGGAGCCGCATCCGCAAATGAAGTGGGTAACGGCAAATCCAGAGCCGTTAAGCTAAGTTCTTCCCTGAGCACTTCATCACGTAGCGTGTACTGCCGGTTAAACCCAATATTGGGTAATAATGGAATGCCGCGTAAATAGCTGAATTCCGGCAGCAGAATTTGATGCCCTGCGGGTAGCCACCAACGTGTACCGTTTACCACTATTTCCGCGTGTAATGTCAGCATTTTTCCGGGCTGTAATGGCGAATCCAGCTTATACACAGACTGCTGTAAGCGCTCGTTCTGAGACGTTAATTGCCCACCGCTGAGCGTTAACACTTTGGGTTTAAAGCCCGGATAGCTACCCACTAACACTTTATTAATTGCCTCACCACTGAGGTTTTTAAGGTGCAGTGTGAGATTAAGCGTTGCCTGGCGCTGCAGCGGGAAAAAATCCACCAGCGCATCAATGTGCGTAACAACCGGCTGAGCCCGCGCTTCCCAATGGCCATATTGCTTTTCGTAGTCGGCGCGCAGGGCATAACGGGCGTCGGGCGTCATATAAGGTCGTTCCTGCTGCAGAGCCAGGTGAAAGCCCACAAGCATCACGACTGCCACACCAATAGCCAACCAGCCAGAGCGAGGCAACGAACGCCAGGCTCGCAGCACAAAGCCTGCCCCACGGTGCGTTTTGTTTACCGCCAGTACCATTGCGCAAGCCGCTACTGCTGACCACATAATCAGGTACGGCCAAAAGGTATGTTCACTGCGGGAGAAGCCGATTAAATAGTCTGCCGCCTGTAACGGCGTGCCGGCGATATCAAGTAAAGGGTGGGAAATACCCGCCAGGGAAACGAGTGGCGTAAACTTAACCATCAGCAACAGCAGGCCAAGCCCGCCTGCTATCAACGCACTTCGCATAACATGATGAAGTGCCAGGCAAAGCCAGCCAAACAGCAATACAGGCAGGCCGGTCATTGTAAGCATACGGGCATAGATAACTACTTTTATCTGGCTGCCCGAAAGTAACTGGGCAACTGCAACGGCAATAGCTGTTATACCCAGCAAAACAAGGCCGGCGAAGAACAACGCACCGGCCTGCGCCACAACCAACTGTGTGTTAGTTACTGGCGTAGCGGCGATCATTTCTGCACTGCCATTACGCTGATTTTGCCAGCCCAGTTGCCAGCTCCAGAGCGCCATAAGTACGCAGCCGGCAAAGGGTAACATGTCCCACACAACGCGATTGAGTGCATCAATACTCAGCGGCGTGATGACTGAGTGGGGTTCTGCATAATCAATGGCTGCCAGCACTTCGGAGCAAACCGCGCCAGCGTAAAGTGCCAGTACTAACAGCATCACCCGATTAACCAGTAATGCTTTGGTTGCGCTCACAAGCAACGTGGCAAAGGGATGATGAGTAATGGCCGCAGGGATTTTACTTTGGCTATCAGGCAGGGCTGTTTTCCTTAAACGCCACCCGGGTGCGCGTTTAACGCTTTCATTTAACACACTTCGAGCGCTCAACGCTAACCACACCAGCAGTGCGCTAAGCGCCAGCCAGGCCAGACGATTCAGAACAATGCTCGGGTTAACTGACCAGTCAGTCTGATCACCGGTAAACTGGGCAAAAATCGCCGTAAAACCCAAAGGGTCAGCTACCAGCATCGCCTCGTAAAGCGATGGATGGATAATGCTACTCCCCGCCAAAACAGGCGAGCCAGTCACGGACGCCAACATGACATAAGCTATCCACACCAGGGCGAAAAAGGCATACACCGGCAGCGCACTTCTGACTCGCTGAGCAATCAGTAACGCGGCAGCGCAATACCAAAAACACGCCGGAGCGACTATAAACAAGCCGTTTTTCAGCGCCGTGTGAATAACACCGGCGTCGAATAGCGGATGCTGACTAAGCATTAATAGCTGCAGCACCGAGCCGCATAAACAGATCACCGCCACCAGACTCAAAAAGGCCACAAACCGGTTCAGCCGCCGGGTAAACTGACTCGTTCTGGCCGCACCAACGAGTTCCTGCATAGTGTAGAGCCTGTCACGCTGCAGCAAGGGAGGCGTTAACGCGGCCACCACCACAGGCAGCGCCAGCATGACCACCGTAATATTTAGCATGGTAAGGCGTTTTGCCAACTGTAAATCGGCAACGGTCAGGCCCTGCACCAACAATACCGACAATCCGGGGAGACCCAGTGCACCTAACCACACCAGAGGCTGACGCACATATAAACGCCATTCATTGATGATCAGCATCAGTTCGCCTCCCGCCTGGCCAGTTCAAGAAAGTAGCGGTCCTGCAAGGTTGCCCGGCAGGCTACGGCATCAGCACCAGGCGGTTCATGATGGCACACCCGCCATACTGGCTGGCCGAAGTGATAACGCTCACCCAATAATATGCCTTCTGCGGGTTTTGCTGAGGTTTCCCACACGTTGTTTTGCATTGGCGCAATGAGCGCGGGAATAGCACCGCTGTCGACGATGGCGCCCTGCATCATAATGGCGGCATGAGGACACAGGTGCTCAATGTCTTCCACAATATGAGTGGAAAGCAATACCAGCTTATTCTGGCTCAGGCGGATGAGCACGCTGTGCAATCGCTGGCGCTCCTGCGGGTCGAGCCCTGCCGTGGGCTCATCCATGATCAATAACTTTGGGTCGCCGAGCAGTGCCTGGGCAATGCCAAATCGTTGTCGCATGCCGCCGGAAAAGGTGCTTACGCGCTTACCGGCAAATGCTGTCAGATTGGTTAGCGTTAGTAATTCCTCTATTTGCTGTTTAGCCTGCTTACGCGGAATTTTTTTAAGTGCGGCAATGTGCTCAAGTAGCGCCACGCAACTCATGTGTGGATACACCCCGAAAGACTGGGGTAAGTAGCCAAGCTGTTCACGCAAACGCTGCGGTGATTGCTGAATATCCGTATTGTTAAAGCTAATCTGCCCGCTGTCTGGTGCCTGTAAACAAGCCAGAGTGCGCATTAAGCTGGATTTGCCTGCACCATTGGGGCCTAAAAGGCCTACCATGCCCGCCGGCAAGGTTAAGGAAATATCATTCAGCGCTTTGGTGCCATCTGAATAGGTTTTAGACACGTCGGTCATGGTAAGCATGGGGTCATCATCCTGAATGTGAAACGAGAATGGCCTTAACCTACCAAGCTGATTAACGGCTAAACAGCAAGGGATGACAAAGCATAAGTTTGCGGTGACAAACGGCAAAAGGGTGATTTATTCAGTACCGGATGGAGAAAAAACCTTGTTGCGATGACTGAAACAGGACTCCGGCAGTATCAGGTTTTACTTTCATCTTTAAATTGCGTAGGTTCATCATTCATAACGTGTGCAGGCCGCGCCTTTCAGGCAGGCTTTGACAGCATTATTTTATTCAAGGGTTCAGCAACATGGTGGTTAATTTGCGCAAAAACTGTTTGGTATTGTTACCGATTTTTGCCGCGCTGTTGCTGGAGGCGGCGATTCGTTTTCTTTCTTACCAACAACCCGATGCCACCACTTATCTGGCGGTGCATGGCCAACTGTTGATAGAGATGCTACCGTTTTTTGTGTGCCATTATCTGGCTTCAACACGCCCCGGCAGGGGGGCGCTGCTCATCTGGTTAGGCGGGTTTATCGGTTATCCGCTGTTAAGCAATATTCTGGCGCATACCATTCCCGCCTACGGTCAGTGGCGGTTGCTGGAAATACAAGGCGTAGTGTTTGCCATGGTAGCCAGTGTGCTGTGGTTTATTCACCACTTCTACGGGCGGGTTAAGCAGGGCCCCCGAAGCTGGATTGCACACCTGTTATCATTAGACTTCATGGTGGCCCTAAGCTTGTTTTTATGGGCCTTTACCATGGCAGGCGTTTTTCTGTACACAGACAACCCCATGGTCAATCAGCCATTACAGATGATCATCGACTTTGCCCTGATTACAGAAAAACTACCGCTATTTATGCACTATTTCTGGCAGTTCAGTTTGATGGCACTGGTGCTATTCGGCGTATATTGGTTTAACCGTTATGTGCTGATCCGCCGCTTGCTGGCAGTACATGGTTTAATACCGTTCCTGGCCGGTGGACTCATCTTTATTCTGCTGTTCAGCACACCGATAAGCGCGCTGCTGTTATTGATGCCGCTGAATAACGTCACAGATTTCACCTTACTTCCCTCGGAAAACCATAACCCGTTTGACCCCTTTAACAGTCAGATGACCTTTTGGTTGTTGATGTTCAGCACCCCTATTATTCTGGCGTTTGAGCGCAAATCTCAGGATGCCAGAGTAGCGGATATTGCCCGCCGACAAACCCGCACCGAATTGCAAATGCTGCAACAACAGGTAAACCCTCACTTTCTGTTTAATACCCTGAATAATTTGTATGCGCTGTGTCTGGAGCGTTCACCACAGGCGCCGGACATGGTAGAAAAACTCGCAGGGCTGTTACGCTACACCGTTTATCAGGGCCAGAAAGAACAAGTATCCCTGGTTGATGACGTGCGTTATTTGCAGGACTACCTGGCACTGCAGTCTATGCGCTATACCGATGACTGTCACTTTCAGTGCACCTGGCCAACCCAGGCTGAACGCTGGCAGCTGTCACCGCTGTTACTGATCATAGTGTTGGAAAATGCCTTTAAACATGGCATCGAAAAAGCCAGCAAGCCCTGCGAGCTTAAGTTAGCGCTCACACTGGATAATAATCGCCTGGTATTTGAATGTAAAAACCCCATAGGCCAGAGCGCACAAACGCCAGTTAATGAAGACAACAGCGGGCTGGGGCTGGAAAACCTGCGGCGCCGCTTAAACCTGCAGTACGCTAATTGCCACGAGCTGATTAGCGAACAGCGCGGTAATCACTGGTACACCCGATTGCAGATGGAGCTCGCGCCATGCTAAACGCATTGATTGTGGATGATGAGCCGTTAGCCCATAAAGTCATTTTGCATCACCTGGCCAGTCACCGGGACGTAAAGGTGGTAAAACAATGCTATAACGCCGCCGAGGCACTGGCCTGGTTAGCCTCTAACCGCGCTGATTTGATCTTCCTCGATATTAATATGCCGCAGCTAAACGGCATGGATATGCTCAAGGTCATGGCTAACCGACCCCAGGTGATTATCGTCAGCGCCTATGAGGAATTCGCCCTGCAGGGTTTTGAACTGGATGTGACCGATTACCTGTTGAAGCCGGTGAGTGACGCCCGCCTTACATCTGCCTTAGATAGAGTTCGCCAGCGCAGCGCTGCCAGCCAACCTATACCGGCACCCAAAGAGATTGTGATTAAAGTAGACCGCGAACTACGAAAAGTAAGCCTGCGAGACATCACCTATCTGGAAGCCTATGGCAACTACGTCAAGGTGTGGCAGGGTGATAGCATGCTACTGGCCAACAGCACTTTAAAGAAGCTACTGGCAGAACTGCCCGCACAGGCCTTCAGCCAAATCCACAAATCCTTTGTGGTACGCAACAACGCAGTAATAGGGCAAGACAGTGACTCAGTGTTACTGAATAATCAGGTGCGACTTAAAGTGGGCAAGTCATTCAAAGGCGTACTAAACCGGCTATTACCTCTACCCGGCCAATAAAGGCTTTTCAGGCCAACAGCGACACGCGATAATACCCACACAATTAACGCGACAGAGCTCCCACCTTGAACCAACAACCCAACAATCCGTTACACGGCCTGACGCTGGAAAAGCTCCTTACCCGTCTGCAGCAACACTATGGTTGGGAGGGTTTGTATCAGCAAATCAGAGTCAATTGCTTTAACAACGATCCGTCGATTAAATCGTCGCTGAAATTTTTGCGTAAAACCCAATGGGCCAGGGATAAGGTAGAGGCGCTGTACCTGAGTACTTTCAGTGACGGTTAGCTGCGAATCGGTGCTTAAAGTAAGCATCAAAGTGAAGCTGCCCGGGTGTAAGCGTCCAGCGGGCGAGTCGAGCGCCTAGACTGGTTATATTCAAATCACACTTTTCAATGCGCATTTGCATGCGTATACTAAATTTTGAATTTTATTGGAGTGATAAAATGCAAAATTTATATGACATCAATGCCCCAAAAAAAGCAACAAACTTAAGCTTAAACAGCGATTTATTGCAGAAAGCTCGGAGCTTAAAAGTGAATTTATCTGCGACTTTGGAGCAAGCACTTAAAGACAAGCTCAAGAGTGTTGAAGCTGAGAAATGGAAACAGGAAAATAAGGCTGCGATATCGGCATATAACGAGTTTGTAAGCGAAAATGGTTGTATAGGTGATGAATACAGGCATTTTTGATGGCTCAGTTTGATGTCTACAGAAATCCAAGCAAGAAAACCAGTAAGGCCTATCCTCTGCTGGTTGATGTCCAGAATTCTGTTATCGATCAATTAGCAACACGGCTAACGGTACCATTAATCAAAAGGAGTACCAGAAGCAGCCTGTACATGAAAAAGTTGACGCCGGAGATAGAGTTCGAAGGAGAAACTTATTTATTCCTTGCTCAGCAATTAAGCGCTATCCCCGAGGAGGTGTTACGTGATCGCATTGGTTCTCTGGAACCATACAGAGATTTGCTTATAGACGCGATAGACTTCGCCATTACAGGAATATAACGCCGTATTCAGCGGCTTGCTTTGATTAGCTTATACGCCGCACTACTCTGCATTCACTGATTCTGCCCTCCAGCTCTTTAGTGGTGACGAACTTACCCGGGCATTTTTCACCGACGAATCCATCAGGGACCATGTGAAGCATTGCATATGGTGTGACAGGAAACTCACCTCGAAACACCTTTGAAAAGCCTTAATTCGCCACTGGCGTACCATCGTCATTAAACTTTGCGATGTCAGCGCCTGATGATTCCCATTCTTCGCGTTCCTCGTCTGAGGCTTTGGGTGAGAACCAACCAAGGTAGGCATAAAATATCCCGATCAAAGGCGCTGTCCAGCAAGCGAAGGCCAGAGGGATGTACAGTAAGTTTTCTAAACTATCGCCAGCAATGCCAAGACCAAGCGCTGAGATAACAAACGCGCCACCGGCATTCCAGGGGATCAGGGGCGACATTAATGTTCCCCCTTCCTCAACGCCTCGCGATAGGTTTAACGTTGAATACCCCATGCCGCGGTAGACAGGCGAAAACATACGGCCTGGTAATGCTACCGATAAATAGGGGTCGCCTGCCACCAGGTTGGTCGCGAACGCCGTTCCTACCGAAGCCACCTGAGTACCGGCAAAGGTTTTAACCTTGCTCTTAATGGAATTAATAATACTTCGCAGACAGCCCGTGGTTTCCAGTGCACCGCCAAAGCTTAAGGCAATCAGTACCAGCGATATGGTCCACATCATGGACTGAATGCCACCACGATTGAGCAGGTTGTCTATCTCGCTGATATTGGTTTGAATGCTGTAGCCGTTATTCGCATAGTCAAAGACCGACTGCAAACTTTGCCCCTGAGTCACCATGGCAAAAGCCCCACCCACAATTACCCCCGCGAATAATGAAGGCAGTGGCGGGAATTTCTTCAGCGCCAGCAGCATGACCACTAAAGCAGGAAGTAAAGCCCAGGCTGAAATATAAAAATTGTCTTCTAACGCTGCCGTAATTCCTTCGATTTTCTCAAACGAAACACTCTGCGTATCAATAACAAAATACCCGACTCCAATATAAATAAGAAAGGCAATAAGCATGGCGGGAATAGTGGTCGCCATCATATTTTGTATGTGAGAAAACACATCGGTGCCGGTGACGGCCGGCGCGAGATTGGTTGTGTCTGATAGGGGCGAGACCTTATCGCCGAAGAATGCTCCCGAGACTACCGCACCGGCGGTCCAGTAAACAGGGATATCAAACCCATCACCGATGCCCATCAGTGCCAGGCCAACAGTTCCCACACTTCCCCAACTGGTACCAAGGGAAACGGCTACCACGGCACATATCACCATGCCCGCCGCCAGAAAGATCTCAGGGGACAGTGTTTTTAAACCGTAATAGATGATGGTTGGTACGGTACCGCTGGCAATCCATATGCCGATGATCATCCCAACCACAATCAGCACACTTACCGATGGCAGGGCCACATGGATAACTTTAAAAATACCGGCTCGAATTTCTTCCCAGCTAAGACCCTGGTATATGCCTACAAAGCTCGCCAGCGCCACCCCAATAGCCAGGGGAATATGTGGCTCAAATACACCAAAGTAGAATATCTGAGTGCCCAGAATAATCAGCGTCAATATCACCGGAGTGAGTGCGAGCGATAGTGTTGGCGTAACAGGCTGCTTCTGTTCCATGCTGCCTCCATTCATTTTAAAGCGGGCGAGATGAGTGAACCTCCGGGTACAATTTAAGCTGGGAACACTGGTTACTTAAACTCGATATTTGTGTTTAAGTATTGAGTTAGCTACGTGGCGTCGCGCTGTATAGATCGGAAAAGACTACGACCACCACCAATAAGAAACATAACGGCTTTAACCAAAAAAGCCGTCATACGACGGCTTTTAATGGTAGTTATCAGGCTATTACGCTGCTTCAGGCGCCAGTGGCGTTCGCGGTTCAGGGTAAGCACTGAAATCCTGAATCACCATAGGCTGCCAGCTACTTTCAGGCAATGCCGGTACCGGGGCTTTCACATTGCCAGCTTCACTGGGTTCAATGTTAGCCATACCAATACGAACCCGTTTTAGTGCGCGGCATTCGTTGATTTCGTCCTGAATCACGAAGATACCACCGCGCATAGCTGCCCGGCCAAGGCCAAGGCTTGAAGTGATCCGAATCAGCGGCGCTGCCAGAATGAGTCCGATTAATACCGGTAACAGCCAGATAAACAGAGCCGGTGTGTAGATGAACGTGGCTGTGCCCCAGGCTAAAGCGACAATGGTCGCTACTTTTGAGCGTTTAAGTGAATCCATCCACGGTACCATACTACCTTCACGGGCCTGGGCTTCCCATTTCACCGAAATACCGGCAAATACACTGATCACAAAGTAGCTGTGGTAAAACATCATCAGCGGTGCAATCAGAATGGCCATAGCCAGCTCCATCACGCCGCCTTTAATTAAGCGCCATACACCACCAAACTCGTCGCGACGCTGGATCAGCGCAAGAATAAGACCCAGCACTTTAGGCATAAATAACAACGCTGCCGTGCCCCACATGGTGGCCACCATCAACCCCTGTCGGGCAATCTGCCAGTCCGGGAACAACTGATATTCAGCAGTAAAGAATTCTACTGGTGTTAGTGCACGGTAGAGCGCATCGGCGGTACCGAACGCCAGTACCAACAGCAGTAACAATGACGAAATATAAGCGAAAGCACCAAACACAAAATGCAGACGGCTGGTTGCTTTTAAGCCTTTAACACCCAGCAAGCCTAAATGCTGAATATTACCCTGTACCCAACGGCGGTCGCGGGTAGCGTATTCAATCATGTTAGAAGGTACTTCCTCATAACTGCCGGTAGTATCCGTTAGCAAGAAGCAATTCCAGCCAGCGCGACGTAATAAAGCCGCTTCCACAAAGTCATGACTTAAAATGTCACCGCCAAAGGGTTCTTTGCCTTCCAGCGTGGGTAATCCACAGTGTTGCATAAAAGGTTCTACGCGGATAATCGCATTGTGGCCCCAGTAGTTTGCGCTGTCGGTTTGCCAGAATGACAAACCGGTTGCCAGCATCGGGCTGTACAGGTGCGCAGCAAACTGCACAAAGCGCGCAAAGAAGGTATGCTGACGCACCGGCATAGGAATGGTCTGAATAAGCGCCGTATCCGGGTTTTGCTCAATGCGGTAAGCCAGATCGTTCATACGCTCGCCAGACATAATACTGTCGGCATCCAGCACAATCATCGCTTCGTAACGATTCCCCCAGCGCTGACAGAAGTCGGCCAGATTCCCCACCTTACGGCCGGTGTTTTTCTCACGACGACGGTAGAACACCTGACTGCTTTTATCGCCTAAACGAGCGGTTAGCGCTTCCCAGGCGGCCAGTTCGGCCTCGGCCATTTCCGGCTTGGTGGTGTCACTGAGCATGTAGAAGTCGTATTGCTTGCCGTTGTCAGTATCCAGTAACTCCCGTACGCAGGCTTCGAAGCCCACCATAATACGGCGGGTGTCTTCGTTATACACCGGCATTACCACGGCGTGGCGCTTGGTGAGCGGTGCATCGGTGCGCGGTGCGGGTTGTGCTTTACGCATACTGAGCGGATCGATATTAAACAGCTTTAATACAAAGCCGATCACCGCTGTCCAGAACGACATCGCCAGCCACAAAAACAGCATCATACTTAATGCCAGCTGGGCAATTTCCATTTCGGTTAACACGTTAGGTTTAAAAATTTCGTACAGGCTCCACCCGGCTAATGCTGCGGTGGGAATGGCCAGAATCGCCATTATCGATAATCGTACGCCTGAACCCCACGCCCGCAATACAGGCGTTCCCTTTGGAGTACTTCCTTCAGAGTCCGAGTGAGTATTATTCTGCATGATAGACATAGTTCCATACCTCACTGACACGTTGGTTTTCTTGATGAATGTAAAGACGCATATCCGCTGGCTGACCGGCCTGCGGAGTTAGCAGAAAAGTTGCGCGCAATAATTTACCGCTGTTAACCGGGAACACGCGCGCCTGCTGAATCTGTCCCTGGTTGGTGGTAGCTGTAAGGTTAAGCATTTCAGGAGCAATGCTCATGCCTTCAGGCACCTTAAAATCGATAGAAAAACGGCGGGTTTGCGACTCCTGAGGCTCTTCGCCCGGTAATACGGTAGCGCCCTGACGAGTGCGCACAACCGTAGCTAAGTCGCTGTCGCGGGCACCGGTTACCGTTTCAAGCTGGTAAGCGAAGTAGCGGCTTTCACCGGCCACAAAAGGTGCCTCAGGTACCCAGTAAGCCACAATGTTGTCGTGGGTTTCAGATTTAGTGGGGATTTCCACCACTTCCAGACGGCCTTTTTCAAACCCCGCCTGTGGTGTTACCCATAAACCCGGGCGCTGGTGATAATTCGCTTCGCCATCAAGGTAGCTGGCAAAGTCGGTGTCGCGTTGCATGACACCAAACCCTTTTGGCGCACTGTCACTCATCGACGTGATTTGCAGTTGTGCAGGGTTAGTCAGTACACGCCAGATTTGTTCGCCGCTCTCGGTGATCATGTTCACACCATCACTGTCGTGCACTTCAGGACGATAATCGTCGGGCACTACAGCCGTATTTTCACCGTATAAAAACATACTGGTGAAAGGGGCAACGCCAAGCTTGGCAACGTCTTCGCGAGCAAATAACCAGCTTTGTACTTTGACGTTGGTCTCATCCCCCGGGGTAATAATAAATTTATAGGCTCCGCTTACCGAAGGGCTCTCCAGTCGGGCATAAATCATCATGGGTTGACCCTGACCCGGCTCAATTAACCAAAACTTGGTGAAATGCGGAAACTCTTCCCCTTCCGGTAAGCCGGTATCAATAGCAAGGCCCCGCGCTGAAATGCCGTAGACATGCTCTTTACCAATCAGGCGAAAGTAAGAAGCGCCCAGGAATACGGCAAATTCGTCTTTGTATTGTTGGTTTTTAATCGGAAAGTGAACACGAAAACCAGCATAACCATTGTCGTCATCGGTTTCCTTAGCCAAGGGGGCAGCATCGCCGTCATAGCGGAATGCTTCGCGCTCGAAAGGTAAACGCTTCGGCTGGTTGTCTGCGCCAATGGTGTACACGGTAACCGGCTGCTGATACAAAAAGCCGGGGTGGAAAAACTGCACTTCATAGGGGTTCTCACCGCGCCACAAGCTTTTATCGGCTTTAAAACGGATTGCACGGTAAGTCTGGTAATTCATTTCTTTTAGCGCGTCAGACAGCTCATGGTCGTCTGTTTCGTAGGCCTGGGTAGCCGACTGACGGGCTTCTTCAATCACACTATTTAAAATAGGCGCTGATTCGAGTGGCAGATTTTGCGCCGACACTTCTTCGGCCTGAGTCACTGCCGCGCCGCATAACATAAGAATGACACAGGCGATCGCACGTACTGAATAAACGATAGTGCGGTCACTGAACACGGGACCGCCGGCTGATAAAGCAGCCAGATAATGAGGTAAAAACCGTTTAGTTGGTGGCATTGCTATCTCCATTTGATTCAAAGCAGCCAGAAAAACTACAGTGACTACAGCAAATGTCGATCCAATCTTGTTACTTTGCATGCAAATTAAAATAAAAGCATTATTTATTAGAAGGTTAGAGGATGATTTAATTCATAATGAGCATATCTGTTCAAAAAACACACCGTGAAAATTATACTTTAGGCTAACCAGGTGTAGGTATTTAGCAACACTTTTCATGAAACAACTGTTTAAAAATCAATCTAAACACTACTCCGCACTCCGAAAAAATCTACTTATAAAATATATAAACATTTGTTTAATAAGCATTAATTTACTTTTATTCAACTTAATTTACACCTTGGCCTAATGCTTGCGGTAGTCCTGACAGCAAAACGCTTATTGTTTTTTCTTAAGGAGTATCACGATGAAAGCATCTTCAATTATCGCCATCACCGCGTTGTCGGCTTCCATGTTTTCCCTATCAGCTGCTGCTGATACGCCCGACTGGCGCTATGTAGAAGGCGGTTACCTGAGCTATGACGGCGATGGTGGCTTCGATCCAGACGGGTTACAGGTTAATGGGAAGTATTTACTCGATCCCAACTTTTATGTGAACGGTGAGTTTGGCTGGGCAGAGACCGGTAATATCGATTTTACCACTCTGACACTCGGTGGTGGTTATCGCCTGGCCTTAAATAGCACCACCGATGCCTATGTTGGCGCGAATTTCGAACGCATTGATGCGGATTTTTACGATGACAATGGCTACAGCCTGAATGCCGGTGTGCGCAGCATGCTAACGCCCGAACTGGAAGTGAATGGTGAGCTAGGTTATCTGGATCTGGACGACGGTGACATTACCCTTAAAGCCGGTGCCTATTACTACTTCAACCCGCAATTTGCTGTGGGTGCCAATTATGAATTTATGGACGACGCGGACGTATTTCAGCTTTCTGCCCGGTACGCGTTTTAGTTAGCAGTTTACGCTCTGCATACAAGGACGAGGCGGGGCTTTTTATTCCTCAATCCCTCAGAAGTAAAATGCCGGATGTGGGTCCGGCATTTTTTTGTTTAGCAAAACATTGGCTCACGCCTACTGGTAGGCTTCTAATGCTTTAACCTCTTTTAACTGTGGTGTAACCGTTGCCGTATCGCCCACTATGGTCAGATGCATACTGGCATTATCCAGATATTTCTTCGCCATATTACTCACTTCTTCCGGTGTTACACCGTGCACATTCTGTACATAGTCGGTAAGGTAAGTCTTATCCAGACCATGAAGCTCCAAAAACGCTAACTGCGAAATAATCGCGCTTCGCGAAGAATTTCGCAGCACAAAAATCCCCGCCATGTAATTTTGTACGCCCTTAAGCTCCTCAGTTGTGGGGGCCTCACTGGCCAGCAATTCAATCTCTTTGAAGATTTCGACCAGAGACGCGCCGGTGGCTTCGGCGGTAACATCGGCACCTTCATACCAGACTGCACTGCCAAGGCGGTCGACCACAGCAGAACGCGGCGAATAGGTGTAGCCTTTATCTTCACGAATATTGGCAGTAATGCGGCTGGAGAATGCGCCCCCCAGCAGGGTGTTCATTACGCTGAGTTTGGTGTAGTCAGGATGGGTAGCATCTACCGTGGCCAGTCCCAGGCGCAACGTTGACTGTGGTGCGCCTTCGCGCTCAATCAACTCGAGGGTTGGGCCAGGCTTGGTGAGTACGGTTTTTGTAGCGCGTGCCTCACCTGCCTGCCATTCGGCAAACGCCGCTTTAACGGCTTTTCTAACGGCCGCCTGATCAAACACGCCAGACACATACAAATGACTACGATTCGGCACGACATTAGACGAAATAAACGTTTTCGTATCGTCCACGGTTAATGCCGCCAGACTATCAGCGGTGGGATACAATCGACCATAGGGATGGTTACCATAAATTGACTGGTAAAAAGCCTCGGTAGCAATGGCCGAAGGGCTGGATTTTTGCACTGCGAGGTTACGCTGGCTATCGGTTTTAAGCCGGGTCAGATCTGCTTCAGCAAAGCTGGCGTTCATTACCATATCTGCCAGTACGCCCACCGCGTCCGGGGTAAACTCGCCAAGTACATCCATGCCAATAAAGCTGGAGTCCATGCCTACGCTGGTAGCAATCTCACCGCCCATACTGGCAACGGCTTCTGCAAGGGCTTTGGCAGACTGGGTGGCTGTGCCCTGACGCAACATATCGAAGCTCAGATCGGCTAGCCAGGCCTTTTCACCGTCATCGATATTGCCTGTGTTGGTCACCAACCTGACCGTGGCTTTAGGGGTACTGCCATAAGGGATAAAGGTCACCTTCAGGCCATTTTCCAATGTTATTTCCTGTGTCGCAGGCACAGTGAAATCGCCCGGCGTACCGCCCGCCGGTGGCATTTCCTTAGCATTCACCGACAATGTCAGCACCGTGATCAGCGAGGAAGCCAGTAGTGTTTTGACTAATTTCATGGTTATTCTCCCTGTGCCTGTGATTCGTCGGCCGCCGCTTCACCGGGCGTTACGGTAAGAATGGTGCGATTGGTTGGGCGCAGGTAATCTTTTACTGTTTGCATAATAAGCTCAGGCGTTACCTGCTTAAAATTGGCTTCCAGTTCATTAATTTTTTGCGGTTTATCATCAAACAACGCAAAACTGGCCAGTAGATCGGCGCGTCCGAAACCGTAGAAACCGTCGATGGAATCAAACAGACTGGAACGGATCTTCACGATCGCTCGGGACATCTCTTCATCGCTGAGTGGTTTTTCAGACAGTTGATTAACGACAGAATCAATGGCAGAAGTAATGGTTTCCTGGCTTACGGTATCGTCGTGAGTAAACGAGCTCATCCACAGCATAGGGCCGTTGTAGTTAAACATATTACCCAGCAGGTAGTTAATCCCACCACCCACACTGCCGGTAATTTGTTTATTTTTTACCAGCTCCTGATACAACAGGCTATCTTCACCCTGGACCAGGATCTGGTCGATAATGCCCATGGCATAATACTCAGGGGTATCCCGGGGCGGCATTTTATAGGCAAAGGCATAAGCTGGCTTAGGCGCCAGCTTATCGTGCTTATTGAAGACCTTTTCTTTTTCCTGACGTAGCTCAGATAAATCCGGCTGTGGCGCAATCTCAGCTGCCGGAATATCACCAAAGTATTTCTCAATCATGGCTTTTGCTTCGGCCACATCAATATCGCCTACCACAGCGAGCGCAGCATTATTTGGCGCGTAGTACATGTCGAAAAATCCCGCCACATCTTCCAGATTAGCCGCGTCGAGGTCGGCCAGGTCGCCGTAAAAGTTGTGTGCGTTGTACCAGTTATTGAAGGCGTACTGGGGCATATCCAGCCAGGGGAAACCACCATAAGGCTGGTTAAGCACATTGACTTTAACTTCGTTCTTCACCACGCCCTGCTGGTTAGTCAGGTTGTCCTGAGTGATGGCCAGCCCTTTCATCCGATCGGCCTCTGCCCATAAGAAGGTTTCCAGGTTATGCGCCGGGACAATCTCAAAATAATTGGTGAAGTCAAAACGGGTTGAGCCATTCAGCACCCCGCCGTTGTCATTTACCAATTTAATGAACTCCATCTTGCCAAGGTTTTCGGAGCCCTGGAACATCATATGCTCAAACAAATGCGCAAAACCGGTACGGTCTTTTGGTTCATTACGAAACCCGATGTTGTAGTACACCGCAACGGTAACCGTAGGGGCGGTATCGTCTTTGGATAAAACCACTTTAAGGCCATTGTCGAGCTTGAAATATTCTACCGGGACATTGTAATCCACGTTCATATCTACGCCGCTGGCAGCATCGGCGATGGTTTTGGCATCCGGCATAGCCGCCGCACTACCGGACTGTGCATCATTCTGCGCTGGCTGACTACAGCCCATCAACCAGACAGACATCACGCCCGCTGCAATTACAGAGAGTGTTCTCATAATGTTCTCTTGTGTCGTTAGAGTAAGGTTTATAAGATTTACCCACAGCCACACAATCGGCTATGAGTATATTATTAATCCCAGCATGCGCGCTGTTTAAAGATTGGTCAACACTCAGAAATACTTTGAAAAGATTTTATGTCTTTACAGCCCGGTAACACTCAAGGCCTATTCTTCACCGCCTGGTTGATAGCTGTCGGCAGGGCGGATATCCACGGTTTCATGTAGTTCGGAATACACTAAAATGGCTTCGCCGTTTTTGAGTTTAGCAATCACCTGCTCCACTTTATCGGCAAAAGCCGCCTCAATTTCGCCGTAATCGGTGCCTTCACGCAGCACAAACTCCCGGGCAATATTGTTAAGGGTATCCGGCGCGAGTTCGTCGATAGGAATAATCATGCAGACTCCTTAGGTTGTGGGTAAATAGTCGCGAAAATAACGCAATACACGTTGGTGCATCCACACCTCAGGCGCGGTTGGCGAGCCCTGCATAAAGCCCACATGGCCACCGGTTTCACTCAGTTCAACGGTGACGCTATGGGCCAGCTCGTGTTCTTGCGGGATCACCAGATGATTCATGAAGGGGTCGTCCAGTGCATGCAGGATAAGCGTTGGGCAATGGATCGCTTTTAAGAAGTAATAAGCGCTGCACTTCTCGTAGTAGTCTTTGGCATCAGCATAACCATGCAGCGGAGCAGTGACCAGATTGTCAAACTGCCAGAAGGTCTGTATGGCTTGCACCTCGGCCTCGCTGATCTGCAAAATATCACGGTAATCAATGCGCTGCATTTTCTTGAGCAGATTTTTCTTCATGCTGGCGAGCAGATACTTCTGATACACCTTCGAAAAGCCCTGATTGACGCTGGTAGCGCACTCATCGAGTTTTAACGGTGCCGACACCGCTACTGCGGCTTTTAACCCCAGGCTATCCGGGCTTTCACCCAGCAGTTTAAGCAACATATTGCCCCCCAGGGAAAAACCTATCGCAGCCTTTGGAATATCCGGGTAACGCTGGTGTAAGAGATTAATTACCCACGCCGGATCGCCGGTTTCACCGGAGTGATAAGCCCTGGGCGTTAAGTTGGCTTCGCCACTGCAACCACGAAAATGCATCATCATCACCTGCCAGCCACCCTGGCTCAACGTGGCCATCATATCGTTGGCATAATGGGAATGCATGGAGCCTTCCAGGCCATGGAACATCACCACCAACCCGGTCAGCGCCTGCGGCGCTGGCCCCCAGGCCAGATCGAGGAAATCACCGTCGTCGAGCTTAATGCGCTCCATAGTGAATTTCAGTGGTAAACGGCGCTGAATAAAGCGCGGCCAGATAGTTTGAATATGCCGGTTACGTGCCCAGCGCGGCGCAATAAAACTGCTCTTAACAATGCTTCCGTGTGATTGATTGGTCCGTATGGTCATACCTGTAACACTGTTGTGATTAAATTCTGGGTTTTCGAATGATTTGGCAAACCTAACCAGTTAAGCAAGGCAATCAAGGGGTCAGAGTCGTTGAATACGCTATTCAACGACTCTGACCCCTTGATTGACCCCTTGATTTTTGACCCCATTATTTTTTGGTAGGCGGCTACCAGCTCTGCCTGCTGTGCAGCTTCCAGTTCAAGTTCCTGCTGCTTAAGCGCCTTGTAAACTTTGCTGCCTTTCGCTGCACGGCGCCTGATACGGTGATTTCGTATGGCCGGATCGGTGGTGGCGACGGCTTCTTCCAGGGCTTCACGTAAAGCCTGGGAGACCGGTTGGTTTATCGTAAAGCACCAATGATAAAACAACAGCAGGTTAACGTTTACCTGATAGTGATCCTGTAATGCCAGGCAGGCTTCCGCCACACCAGGCTGTGTATAATGCTGCAGGCTATGCTGCCAGAACAGTTCAGGTGTTAACTCAGGCGCTGATGTCATAGGCGTCTTTAGCAGCTTCCAGTTGTTCCTGTGCATCCAGCCACTGCATCTCCTCATCCTCTAGTTGAGATTTGAGAGTTGCCTGCTGATCTAAGAATTTCATTAACTCAGGCTTGTTATCGGCCTCGTAGAGTTCGCTGCGCCCCAGCTCCTCCTCCACTTTGGCCAGCGAGGCATTGAGCTTTTCCATTGCCTTTTCAGACTGTTGAATTTGCTTACGCAGATGCGCGGTAGACTGACGAAACTCAGCTTCGCGGCGTTTTTCTGCTTTACGATCAACCTTGGGTTTGTCTTCCACCGGTTCAGCATTTGCCGCTTTATCGACGTTTTGCTGCGCAAGGATCCAGTCGCGATAATCATCCAGGTCGCCACTGAATGGCGCCACTTCGCCACTGTCGACCAAATAAAACTCCTCACACACTGCGGTTAATAAAAAACGGTCGTGCGATACCAGCACCATAGCCCCTTCAAAGCCCTGCAAGGCCATATTCAGCGCATGACGCATTTCTAAATCGAGGTGGTTAGTTGGCTCATCGAGCAGCAACAAATTCGGCTTCTGATACACAATAAGCGCCAGCACTAAACGCGCTTTTTCACCGCCAGACATTGGGGCTACCGGGCCGGTAGCTTCGTCGCCGTGAAAGCCAAAGCCGCCAAGGAAGTCGCGGTGCTGCTGTTCGGTGGCTTTGCTGTCGAGACGCTGCAAATGCAGTAATGCCGAGGCCTGAGGATCCAGATATTCCAATTGATGCTGGGCAAAATACCCTACGTTTAACCCTTTAGCCGTGGTAAATACACCGGTTTTCGGCTCGTGTACTCCAGCGAGGAGTTTGATCAGCGTTGATTTACCCTGGCCGTTACGGCCCAGCAAGCCAATGCGGCTGCCCGGTACCAGATTGAGCTTTACCTGCTCCAGCACAATGTGATCGCCATATCCCAGCATGACCTTTTCCATCTGGATGAGCGGGTTAGGCAATGCTATGGGGGCTTTAAATTCAAAACTAAACTGGCTGGCATGATGGGCCGGCAGCAGCGTTTCCATGCGCTCTAACTGCTTAATGCGGCTTTGTGCCTGCTTGGCTTTACTGGCCTTGGCCTTAAAGCGGGTAATGAAGGATTCTAAATGAGCGATTTTGTCCTGCTGCTTGCGGTATTCAATGTCCTGTAAGCGCAGTCGTTCGGCACGCTGGGTTTCGTAGCTTGAGTAGTTGCCGGTGTAGGCAATAAGTTGCTGCTGTTCAACGCTGATGATCTGCGCCACGGTGTTATCGATAAACGCCTTATCGTGGGAAATCAGCAGCAGTGTGCCCTGATAACGCTGTAACCAGCGCTCCAGCCAGATTACGGCATCCAAATCAAGGTGGTTGGTGGGTTCATCGAGCAACAGTAAGTCTGAAGGGCATAGCAGCGCCTGGGCCAGGTTCAACCGCATCCGCCAGCCCCCCGAGAAATCGGTTACCGGCGCGGTAAGCTGACTTTGAGCAAACCCCAAGCCGGCCAGAATGGTGGCGGCTCTGGCTTCCACATCATAGGCGCCTGCCTGAGCGAGTAAATCATGATACTTACCCATCTCTTCGCCGTTACTCGCCGCTTCTGCCTCACTGAGTTTTTGCTGAAGGCCGCGTAAATAATTGTCGCCGTCGATGACATAATCAATGGCGCTTCGCTCTACCGCCGGCGTTTCCTGCGCCACGCTCACAATGCGCCAGTCGGCAGGCACTGCGCAGTCACCGGCATCCACGCTAAGCTCACCACGTAATAAAGCAAACAGGCTCGACTTACCACAGCCGTTGCTGCCAATCAGGGCAACCTTATGGCCGGGAAAAACCTGTGCCGATGCGCCATCCAGCAGTACTTTACTGCCGCGCAACAAGGTGACGTCGGATAACTGGATCATAAAACTGCGAATACCTGTGATAACATAGTCTGGCTGCGTAGTTTACCAGAAGCGCTGCAAGCGATCTGCATTTGCGCGCAGTGCGTAATAACCTTAATCATTCACAACGGTTTACCCCATGAGTCAACGCCAACGAAAACGCTTTATTGCCGGTGCCACCTGCCCCAAATGCAAGGCCACCGACACCATTATGTTATTTTTCGAAAACAACATTGAAAAGCTCACCTGTGTAGAGTGCGGCTATGCCGAATCGCAACCCCAGGAAGAAGTTAAAACCGCCAGCAAAAACGCCAACGTGATTGGCGTGTTTAAACCTGAATAATCACCAAACCGTTTATTTTGCTACCCGACTTACCCGAATTTAATCTCGCCCAGGCGTTTGGCATGCTGAGCTTTGTGCTCGGCATTTTGTGTTTCTATCAGAAAGACGATCAGCATCTGCGCATTATGATGGTATTGATGAACCTAAATCACGCCCTGCATTTCGCGCTACTTAGCGCCACTACCGCCTGTTTAAGTGCGTTGTTATCGGTGGTCAGAACCGGCTTATCCATAAAAACACGCTGACGCTGGGTATTTATCTGGCCGATGTGTGGTACGACTTATTCCCCATTCTGGGCACCTGTATAGGTACTTATGCGCTGTATTGCCTGTCGGGCATAAAAATGCGGCTGGCGTTTATATGCGGTGCTATTTGCTGGCTTACCAACAACATTCTTGTTGGCTCTATTGGTGGCACGCTGCTGGAAATGACCCTGCTAATGGTAAATAGTTATACAATCTGGCGGTTGTATGTGCTTAGAAAACTTGGACAACATGGCAACGACGTATCCTGAACGTTAGGCCTGAACTACCTATTAAGTGCTTTACCATCTGGCTATTTTAGGATTACACTCCTTTTCTCGATTATGAATTCACCATCAGGGACGGTGGCATGTTGTCATTCTTATTAGATGATGCCAATTTCTGGTTTAGCTGTGCGCTGGGCATTGTTATAGCGCTTTTCATTCTGGAAATGGCAGGGATGTTTTTTGGGGTTAGTCTGCTAGGGCTAGTCGACGATCAGGCGGCACTGGATGCCGACACTGATACTTCTTCAGGTTTTACCGAGTTTGGTAGCTGGCTGGCGCTCGACAGACTGCCGCTGCTGGTTTGGCTGGTATTACTGCTTACCACTTTCGGCTCTGCCGGTCTGACATTTAATTTTCTTTCTCTCACGCTGCTGGACACCTATTTTGCCCGTTGGCTAATAACGCTTCTGGCTGTTATAGCTGGACTGTTTTTCACGGCCCGGTTTGGCTCTTTTATTGCCCGCCTGCTCCCCAAACAGGAATCGTCGGCCACCACAGCCGATGAACTGGTTGGCACGGTTGGTCACATTACCGTTGGTGTTGCCCGTCAGAACAGTCCGGCGGAAGGTAAATTCATTGATGCCCATGGCCAGCCTCACTACCTGTTGGTAGAGCCTTTCGAGCCTTATGAGCAATTCAGTCAGGGCGAAAAAATATTATTAATACAAAAGCGGGATTACCGCTGGTTAGCAAGTCGCTATTCCGACCTTTAACCCTTTACGATGGAAGTAGTCACTATGGAAAATTCAGGATTAGGTAACTTACCTTTTATGCTGATAATGATCGGCGCAGTAGTCATTGGTCTGCTCGTTATTGGTTTTATCTTTGCCCGCTTATATACCCGGGCTACCAAAGAAACCGCCTTTGTACGTACCGGCTTAGGCGGTGAAAAAGTCATCAAGGATGGTGGCGCGCTGGTGTTGCCAGTGGTGCACGAGGTGATCCCGGTAAATATGAACACCCTTCGCATTGAGGTAGAAAAAACCTCCAAGGATGCGCTGATCACCAAAGACCGGATGCGCGTAGATGTAAAAGCCGATTTTTACCTACGCGTTGCGCCAAACGCCGCCGGTATTTCTATGGCAGCGCAAACCTTAGGCACACGGACCACCCGTGCCGAAGAAGTGAAAAAGCTCATGGAATCGAAGTTCGTCGACGTACTGCGTGCGGTTGCGGCCGAAATGACCATGACCGAGATGCACGAACAACGGGCCGACTTTGTACAAAAAGTGCAGCAAAGTGTGGCTAACGATCTGGAAAAGAACGGCCTTGAGCTGGAATCGGTGAGCTTAACCGGCTTCGACCAAACCGACCTGCAGTACTTCAACGAAAACAACGCCTTCGACGCCGAAGGTCGCGCCCGCTTAGCCAAAATTATTGAAGAAAAACGCAAAGAAACCAACGATATTCAACAGGAAAACCGCATCCAGATTGAACAGCGTAACCTGGAAGCAGAAAAACTGTCGTTAAACATCAAGCGTGATGAAGAAGAAGCCCGCATTCAGCAGGAACAGTCACTGGCCTTTAAACGGCAGGAACAAAAAGCCGAGATTGCCAAGCAACGCGAACAAAAAGAGCAGGAAGAACGCCAGGCTGAAATTGCTAAAGAAAAAGCCATTTCTGCATCGGAAATCGAAAAAGCGCAAACCATTGAAGCCCGCGAGATAGAAAAGCGTAAAGCTATCGACGAAGCACGCATTCTGCAACTGCAGCAAATTGAAGTGGCCGAGCAGAATAAACAAATTGCTATTGCCAATAAGTCTGAAGAAGAATCCGCTGCCCGCGCCAAAGCGGCTGAAGCCGAAAAGCTCAAGGTTGAAAAAGAAGAAGCGGTTATTACTACCCGCCAGGTGGCCGAAGCTAATCGACGCATGGAAATTGAAGTTATCGACGCCCGTAAAGAAGCAGAGCGTGAAGCGGTGAACATTACCGTAGAAGCCGAAGCGAAGCGTGAAGCGGCGATCAATACGTCAGAAGCGATCCTTACCGAAGCCCGGGCCAGCGCTGATGCCAAGAAACTGCAGGCAGAAGCCGACGAGAAAGTGTTTGCCGTGGAAGCAGCCGGTAAGAAAGCCATGTACGAAGCCGAAAACACCCTTAAAGACGAGCAAATTGATCTGCAACGCTCACTGGCCATCCTTAAGATCCTGCCAGACATTATTGCCAATGCGGTTAAACCACTGGAAAACATCGACGGCATTAAAATCTTACAAGGCTATGGCAACAGTCTTGGTGGTGCTGGCGGCAGTGGTGAGAGCGGTGGCGCAGGCCTGGCGGATCAGGTTACCAGCGCGGCACTTAACTACCGCGCCAATGCGCCGTTAGTTGACTCTTTACTGCGTGAAGTGGGATTAGTGGATGCTGAAGATGGCACACTGGAAGATCTGATCCAGGGCAGTGCTGTAATTGATGGCGACCTGGTGACTACCAAAGCGAAAAAGCCGCAATCCGGGCCTGCTAAATCAGCTCAAGGTGAAACGCCGGCAGAAGATGACAAGCCCAACAGCTAATCCTTTTTACCTGCCTTGCTACCGCGCCCCAGGCGCCGGTAGCAGCTTGTCTGGCCTGAACCCATGAAGCTACAGGGCAAGCTGCTCAACTGGGACGATAACCGGGGCTTCGGCTTTGTTGAGCCCAAAGGTGGCGGCCAGCGTGCCTTTGTTCACATTAAGGCGTTTAGTTTTTATTCCCGCCGCCCTCAGAGCGGCGATATGATCCAGTACCAAACCAGTCAGGACCGCAAAGGTAAACTTCGGGCCATTGAGGTTAACCTGGTCAACGACCATCCAACGGGCAATAAGCCTCCGCCGAAGAAAACACCGAAACCACCATCCCGACCATCTAAAAGGCGGGTTCCGCTGCTGCTACCCTTTTTCGCCTTGCTTGGTGGCCTTATCTGGTTTCAACGCATTCCCATTGAAGTGCTTTACGTTTATGGCGTTGCCAGCCTGATTGCATTTGTCATGTATGCCATAGACAAATCCGCAGCGCGCGCTTACCGCTGGCGTACTCCGGAAAGCCATTTACACCTGATAGCACTGGTTGGCGGCTGGCCCGGTGCTTATTTAGCTCAGCAGTGGCTGCGGCATAAATCCGCAAAGCGGGACTTTAAAGCCATGTTCTGGTTTACTGTGGTAATCAACCTTACCGCACTGGGTTACCTGTTAACCCCCAGTGGTCAGGCATTGTTAACCGGTATTATGGGCTTGCGTTGATGAAGTCATTCCTTAACCGACTCAGCGAAGGGCTCGACAGTCTGAAATCAGAGCTCGATAACACTGCCACGCTTATCAGGGAACAGGTAGGTAAGCTACCGGTACTGGCCGGTAGGCTCTAGCGCAACACTTAATAATGGGGCGGCGGGGTCTCTTCTGACATTTTGGCAATATTGGAAGGCTCCATGCCTTTGACCTTATCGATAACATGACGTAACTGAAACTGCATCTTATCGATTTGTATTTGCTGATGGGCCAAAGCTTCATTGAGTGCATCAATAGTGTGCTCCTGAAAAGCCACCTTGGTTTCCAGCTCGGCAATAGCTTCTTCGGCTTTGGCTAACTCGTTAGCCAGCTTGTCGTTGTTCGTTGTCATTCAGGGCATACTCCACAGCTCAGCTAATCCGCTACTACTTACCGACAGCACGTGTGCGTCATCAAGAAAGCCCACGCCATACACTACGGCTGAGGGCGGTGACATATTTTCACGGGGCGCCACTTTCCATTCGCCCACCTGCTCACCCGTTGCAACTTCCCACAAGTACAACCTTCGGGAAGGGGCTCCAGTAAGCAAATACTTACCATCTTTAGAAAACACGGCATCGGTAAATATCTTCTGGCGCGCAATATACTGCAATTGGCTAATCGGTTCACCTGTTTGTACATTCCAGATTTGCGATTTTTGCTGGCTGTCGGCGGTAAAGGCATAGCGCCCCTCATCATCCAGTGCCACCAGGGTAACGCGGCTGGGATGTGTAAACGTATGGATCACCTGCCCGCTATCGGTGCTCCAGAGGTAAGCCACATAGTCGTTTCCGCCAGTCAGGGCGTAACGGCCATTCGGCGTAATATCCACACTATTAATGCGCTCCTGATGACCAAGAAACTCAATGCGCCGGCCGCTTTCCGGTTCAAAATACATCACCTTGCCGCTGGAACGCCCCACCAACACACCGCGTCCGCCGTTGGCCAGCGCCACATCGCGGATAGTTGACTCGTCGATGCGCCAGAAACCCACCGGCTCACCAGAAGATAAACTCCAGATAGCAAAAGCCTCACGGTCTGATGTTACCGCAAACTGACTGTCAGCACTGATATGCACATTGGCCACCAAATTATTGCTCTGATCGCCGTCTTCGCTTTGGTGGCTCCACTGAAATAACGGTTGAGCTTCACCAAAGCGCCACACATGGATGCCATTATTGATACCAGACATCACGCTTAACTGGCCATCCACCGATACGTCTGCCGCGTAAGCGCCATCTTCAACAATGCGCCATTGATTGTCCGGCGTGGTATCCGGAACAATACACCCGGCTAAACCAAATCCTGCCAGTAGCGTAACAATCAGTCGAGAAGTGAACGTTTTCAGTGATGGTGTTGTCATAGGCCTTTCTTATTGCGAATGCTCGCATTAACATAGCACGAAATCGTAATATGCGTCGCTTATCCTGGGGATTGGGCGCAATGTGAAGCCGATATTCGTGATTATCGTATCAGGCGTGTTACAGTAAAGCGTTAATAACCTGATTTACATTTATAGAATTTGATTTGTCGCAGCACTATTAGCGCTGCTACAAGATACCAACTAACGGAGAAGTTTATGCAAAAGTCGCTCGTTGCCCTAACTATCATGGCTACACTGGGTCTGGCAGCATGTCAGCCTCAACAGGGCACCACTACCGAACCCGCTCAGGACCCTAAGCTGACTAAAGAAGAAATGACCGACGCGCAAAAGCAAGCGTATGCCATGGGTGCCAGCATGGGCATGTTCGTGTTTACCCGCGACAAGCAAATGCAACAGTTTGGTGAAAGCATCGATAAAGACGCCCTGATGCAAGGTATTAAAGACGGCATGGGTAACACCCTGATGTTTGAAACAGCTGAAATTCAGCAACTGGCGCAAGCTGGCGAGCAGGCAATGCAAGCCAAGCAACAGGAACTGGCCAGCAAAATGGCGGAAGAAAATATCGCCAAAGGCGAAGCTTTCCTGGCTGAAAACGGTCAGAAAGAGGGTGTAATTACTACTGAGTCAGGTCTGCAGTACGAAGTAATGGCAGAAGGTGAAGGCGCCAGCCCGGTTGCCACCGACACAGTTAAGGTTCACTACAAAGGAACCTTACTGGATGGCACCGAGTTTGACTCTTCTTACTCTCGTGGCGAACCAGCGGTATTCCCACTGAACCGCGTTATCCCAGGCTGGACTGAAGGCGTTCAAACCATGAAAGAAGGCGGTAAAACCCGTTTCTTCATTCCTTCTGAGTTAGCCTATGGCGAACGTGCTACAGGTAATATCACACCTAACTCAACACTGATCTTTGAAGTTGAGTTACTGGAAGTGGTTAAACCGGCAGAAGAAGAAGCCGCAGAATAACCTCTGGCGCGGTGTCTCATGCACCGCCCTGATATTCCATCGACCCAGATATTCAATAGACCCAAAAAGAAAAAGCCGACATTTATTGTCGGCTTTTTATTCAGCACCTGTCCTTGCTCATCAGTAAGTCCATACTGTCTGCATACTCATGCCAATCAAAACGATAGCAACGCATGCGCCCAAATACTCATTCGGGTAAAGTTTTGTTTGCTTTTTAAGCTTAGTTTAGATTTACCGGTTTGCACGGCGAACAGCGACTTTTTAAAAAATATTTCGAGCTAGAAGGCGTGGGTTTTATTCCAATCTGAACTTAACAGATCAGAGGGCACACTTGTTACTGTGTGCCCCTTGTAGATTTGGATAACTACTGATTTGGAAAATTAAGAGATAACGCTGCGGCGGCGATTAGGCGGCATTTTGAATTTGCTAACCTGTTGCAGCAAAAACTTTCCGGCCCGGTACATAGCAAGGCAGATCAGCACTGACACCATAGTTTTTGTGCCTTCATTACTACTAAAAGCATTCACCGTGGTAAGGATAAACATTAAAACGCCGCTTAACAACAGCAGGAAGCCCATTAAACATAAGCCGAGGGCGCTGGCGGTTGCCGGCTTGTCAGCTCGCTCTTGGTGTTGCTCAGTTCGTTCTGTTGGTGAGTATCGATTCATAATCTCAATTCATTTAATGTAAACGATGTCATTTAAAAAAGTGACTGCAAAGTTTAGTCACTTGTATGACGAATTCGTTCAATATATTTACATTTTGATTACAATACCTGAGAACCGAGGCTACGGATAGGGATCTTTAGTATAGATAACAATCATTAATCACATAGATTATAGACATAAACACAAGGTTTGTCGCTAATCTGCTACACAGCTTATCGGCATTTTGTATAAAAATATGATTTTATTTATTGCTGGTGGCTATAAGCTGAGTCTATTCAACATCTTCGGCAATGCGCTAATCAAAGGCAATCGCCATAACAGCACTACGCGCAGCTTCATATCCGGCAGCGTCTAAATCGGTAAAATCCTGAACATGAAAACTGAGTAGTTGCTGCTGATATATCATGCAGTACATTTCGCCATACAGCTCAACATTGTTCTCGGTACTGCGTCCGTTCCAGCTGATCCGCACGGCAGGAACTCCGTCAATCGAAACTGTTTCTATGGCAGACGTAGAAAAATTATCCCGGCGACGCTTCACGCCCTCTAAAAACTGCATCAGGTATTGTTTGGAAAAAGCGATTTGCCTGGCCTGATTGAGTTCAGGTATACCATTTGGCGGCGTAAACACCGTCAGTTGTAGCAGCGTGCTCTTGTCACTATCGTCGTGACGACGGGTAAATCCAACGGCCGAGAAGGCCTCGCTGGGCGCTTTCATTACCGGCCCCTCAAAACCTTCGGGAACCTTAATATCCCCCGAGCCAAAGTCGTAAGCGCTCGCACTCTGACTAAGCACTAATAAAACAGCGCACCACATGAATCGTAACATCATCTCATCCTTCCTGGTTATCTTCGGCATAGCTAATCCGGTTGATATACCAGACTCTGATGCCTTCGGGTGTTTTTACATCTACCTGATCATCTTCTTCTTTTTTTAGCAGCGCTCGTGCCATCGGTGAATCGATGGAGATATAGTCTTTACGATCGTAAATCTCATCCGGCCCGACAATGCGAAAGGTCTTGGTGTCACCATCGTCATTTTCAATTTCTACCCAGGCACCAAAGAACACCCGGCCGGCCTGCTCCGGCGCAAAATCCACTACTTTAAGAATTTCCAGGCGCTTTCTTAAAAACCGGATCCGGGAATCGATTTTACGCAACAAACGTTTATTTTCTTTGTAGTCCGCATTTTCTGACCGATCGCCCAGGCTGGCAGCCCAGGTAACCTTGGCCGTAATTTCCGGCCGATACTCACGCCACAGATAATTTAGTTCGTCACGCAGTTTGTCATACCCTTCCCGGGTCACCAGGTTTGTACGCAAGTTGGCAGATCCTTTAAAATTGATGCTAAAAGTAAATTGTATCGGCAATTAACTATGCCAGCCAGGGATTATATCTGCCACCGGTTTGCAGCCCAAAATGAGGTTAGCAAACCCATATGACACGGCGGGTAGAGGTGCTATACTCTGGACCCATTAAAAGCGTGGGTAACGCTTACCGATTGCAAATCAATAGTAGGTAGGAAGGGACACTTCCAATCATTAAATTCACTACCGCCTGAATCTCATACATGATGATAATTAATACCATTGCCAACGAACTCGCCGTTAAACCTGCTCAGGTCGAAGCGGCTGTAAAACTGCTCGACGAAGGTTCAACCGTACCTTTTATCGCCCGTTACCGTAAAGAAGTCACCCAGGGACTGGATGATTCCCAGTTACGTAACCTGGAACAGCGGTTAGGTTATTTACGTGAATTAGAAGACCGCCGCCAGGTGATTTTAAAATCTATCGGTGAGCAGGAAAAACTCACGCCTGAACTCCAGCAACAAATTCTTGCTGCCGACAACAAGACCACGCTGGAAGACTTATACCTGCCGTATAAACCGCGTCGTCGCACCAAGGGGCAAATTGCGATTGAAGCTGGCCTTGAGCCGCTGGCCGATGCGCTGTTTGCTGATCCAACTCTGACTCCGGAAACCGTGGCTGCAGAATATATCAGTGCTGAAAACGGCGTGGCAGATACCAAGGCAGCACTTGAAGGCGCGCGTTATATCCTGATGGAGCGGTTTGCCGAAGACGCCGGCTTACTGGCGAAGATTCGTCGTTATCTCAACGAAAATGCCCACATTCGCAGTCGCGTTGTGGAAGGCCAGGAAAAAGCAGCGGTGAAGTACAGTGATTACTTCGACCACTCAGAAAAACTTGCCTCTGTGCCTTCGCACCGTGCCCTGGCAATGTTTCGTGGCCGTAACGAAAACATGCTGCACATTCAGATGGTCGCCGATCCTGGTCAGGAAGACTCGCCGGCTCAGGCCTCCCATTGCGAGCAAATTATTGCTGAGCATTTTGAACTGCGTAATCAGGGTCGACCTGCCGATGCATGGCTCGCTCAGGTAGTTACCTGGACCTGGAAAATCAAAATTGGCCTGCACATGGAAACCGAACTGTTTGGCCAGCTTCGCGAAAAAGCCGAAGAAGAAGCCATTAACGTGTTTGCCAAAAACCTTAACGACCTGCTGATGGCTGCCCCAGCCGGTGCGAAAGTCACCATGGGTCTGGATCCGGGTCTGCGTACCGGGGTTAAGGTCGCCATTGTAGATAATACCGGTAAGGTGGTTGGCACCACAACCATCTTCCCTCACGCACCGCAAAATCAGTGGGATAAATCCCAGCGCACCCTGGCGAATCTGTGCAAACAGCACAAGGTAGAGCTGATCAGCATCGGTAACGGCACCGGCTCGCGGGAAACCGACAAGCTGGTAGGTGAAATGCTCAAAGCCAACAGCGAGCTGCAGGCCCAGAAAATTATGGTCAGCGAAGCCGGCGCGTCGGTTTATTCTGCTTCCGAGCTAGCCTCAAAAGAGCTGCCGGGTCTGGATGTATCATTACGCGGCGCAGTGTCTATTGCCCGTCGCTTGCAGGATCCGCTGGCAGAACTGGTAAAAATTGAGCCAAAAGCCATTGGTGTAGGTCAGTATCAGCATGATGTCAGTCAGAGTTTACTTGGCAAGTCGCTGGACCAGGTGATTGAAGACTGTGTTAACGCCGTTGGCGTTGATTTAAATACCGCTTCGCCGGCCTTGCTCAGCTATGTATCCGGATTAAACAAAACCCTTGCGCACAACATTGTTAGCTACCGTGATACCCATGGTGCCTTTGCCCGTCGTCAGGATTTAAAATCTGTAGAACGTTTGGGGCCCAAAGCCTTCGAACAGGCCGCAGGATTCCTGCGCATCGTGGATGGTTCTAACCCGCTGGACAGCTCAGCGGTGCATCCGGAAGCCTACCCGGTAATAGATAGCATTGTGAGTCGCACCGATGTGGCGGTAAATGACCTTATTGGTAATACCGACTTACTGCGTAAGCTTAATCCGGAAGATTTTGTCAGTGACAACTTTGGTATTCCAACTGTTAAGGACATTCTTAAAGAGCTGGATAAACCTGGCCGGGATCCGCGTCCGGAGTTTAAAACCGCCGCCTTTAAAGAGGGCGTGGAAACCATGGCAGATCTTAAGCCAGGCATGATCCTCGAAGGCGTTGTCAGTAACGTAGCCAACTTTGGTGCCTTTGTGGATGTAGGAGTTCATCAGGACGGTCTGGTGCACATTTCGGCACTGACCAATAAGTTTATCTCCGATCCGCGTGAGGTGGTGAAAGCCGGTGATATCGTTAAGGTTAAAGTGCTGGAAGTCGATGTAGATCGCAAACGCATCTCGTTTACCATGCGTTTGGATGACACCCCGGCTCCGCAAAGTAAAGGGCCGAAGGGGAGTGGCAAGCCGCAAAACAAAGGCGGCAGTAACCGCAATCAGAAAGGCCAGCAAGGACGCCAGAGTGCACCTGCTAATGCAGCAATGGGTAATGCGTTCGCCGATGCTTTTGCCAAAGCAAAGAAAAACTGATTAAACAGCTCAGCAAACTAAAAAAGCCCCGCTCGCAAGAGACGGGGCTTTTTTGTATATCTGCTCGTTTACGCTGAGGCGCTGAACCCCCCTTCAACAGGCACTGCGACATTTTTATAAAATGAGGCAATCACGGTATTTCGCTGCTGCATTTGCTCGCTGTCTATTTGCAGCGAGCGACGGCCACTGCTTTGCTGACTGTACCTGTCTTCGTCGGCGGCCAGCTCGTCGAGTTTACGGGTTGGAATCTGTGGCTGATTGTTCTCAACAATTTCTTCCAGCGTAGGGACTTCAGATGCTACTCGCGAGGGAGAATCGCCTTCTTCCGGGCTCACTGCCGACGCTTCTTTGCGCTCTTCGGCCAGTTTACTGCGTGCTTCAAATGCTATGCGGGAAGCTTCTGCGGCAACCTGTAAATCCTGCGGTGATGGCTCAGCAGGCGCCAGCGCAGCAGCGCGAACCTGCTGCATTTTGCGAATAGTTTGTTGCGGTGTATTTTCGGTAGAGACATCAATAGACACCTCTCCGTCAATAGCGTAACGCTGGCCGTCCGGACCGCGTTGAAAATCATACTGAGGCGAACCGGCGTACTGACCACCAATGGTGGCGTGAGCCTGTTCGTGGGTGCGCACTTCCTGATCGCGCTCTTTCATTGATTCAACCTGACGCTGTTCGGCCTGCTCCTGCTGGCGCTCCCGGGCGTCTTCTTTGCCGGCACTTTCTTCGCTGGCATCGTTGAACTGTTGTTGACTGTCGCCGGTTACCTGCGCCGCGCTACCCTGATTCGACTGTGGTCGTTCATAGGTGAGCGGCTGATTACCTTTAACCGAAGATTTTAATTTGTCTGATTCGGAGCCCAGGCCCTGTTCTGCACTGCCTTGTTTGGCATCTGATGGCTGGGGAATGGACTCACGGGCAAGATTATCACGCCGGGCCGCTTCCACGCTGAGATTAGCAGTTGGAATGGCAAAGGACGTTGGGATGGGCGTGACAATATTCATAACGGGTTACCTGCGATCAGGCAATCGTGTCGATGATGCGGCCAACCGTATCGTTAGCAACATCTATAACCTTGGCCGACGCCAGGGCGTTATTGGTATACATCTGCATCGACAGTAAATCAGATGTCATGCTGTCACCGCCGGATGGCAGCAAATCAGATGTGGTGGACAAACTGCGCAACGAAGCATCGGCCAGAAAATTGCCGGTACCATTTTGCGCCACGTCCTGCTGGGCCGTCCGCTGTGCAATGTTCATCGCTGACTGGGTCATCCCCTCAAACGACTGTTGCAAACCGAACTGACCAGCAACTATCGCAGAATTTACGTTGTTGCTTATCACCATACACTACCTCTACACTCTCATGTTCAATTATTAACCAAAACGGTTAAAAAATAAAGTCTGAGTTAGGCACAGGCGTGGTGTTAAATCGTTACACAAGCCAGTCATGGCGGGCGATTTTGCGTATGAGGCATTGATCAAGTCAGCAATTCAATTACCGCAAAGCAGCCCCACTCAGGTGCAGTACTTTGCGGTACGGCATCACAGGCTAGCTGTAATAACGGTCAATGCGGGTCAGGTTATTGATGAAATTCAACAGGATATCGGCGGTCTGTTGCGGATGAGAAATAAACGGCGCATGGGCAGCATGGGGCATTACCACGGTATCCGCACCGGGATGCAGTTCGTGAATACGGTCGATGCTACTGGTAGGAACCAGGCTATCCAGGCGACCATACAAACGCAGCGTAGGTTGATTTATCCGCCCAATCATACTTCGCAGATCCACTGTTTCCAGCAAGGAAAGGCCGGCAGCCAGTGCGACTTCGGCAGGTGAGGGCAAAGCGCCCAGTTGCTGGCGTATAGTTTTTACATCCTGCCTGGCTGATGCACTACCCATAGCCTGAATAGCTAAAAAACGGTCCAGGGTTTTCTCGTAATCTCGCGCCAGCTGGCGCTGAAAACCGTTCAGCACTTCTGGCTCAATGCCTTTCCAGCACCCGTTGGAGACAAAGCAGGGACTAGAGGCCAGGGTAATTAAACCGGCAATCTTATCGGGGTAAGACAGCGCCAGCTGTTGCGCTACTAAACCACCCAGCGACCAACCTGCTACCACAGAGTCCTCGGGAACGGATTCATTAACCAATGCCGTAATGGTATCGAGTGAGTAGTCTTCCGGCAGTTTGTCGCTATTCAGACCAAAGCCTGGCAGACAAATGCGGATCACTTCAAGATCGGCGGTCAGAAACGGTAAAAACTCACTAAAAACGGCGCTGTTCATGCCCCAGCCATGGAGCAAAACCAACGTCTTTCCCGATCCCTGAGACAGGCTTTTTAATGCTGTATTAGTGTTATTGTCACCCACGTAATCACTTCCTGACAGAACGTAACAAAAGTTTACATGAGCATTTTAAAAACCCCAATAGCGAAATGCGTGGAACGTCTCAAAGGCGCGACGAAATTCCGTCCTGCAGGGTTATGTTATTTATGTCAGCAACACTGCAAGGCCGCTGTTTGCGAGGCTTGCGAACAAGACTGCTTGTTCTTTAATAATCAGAAGGTAGCTGGCAACCTGTTAAATTGGCCCAACATTAAGCAGGGACTAACACCCGGCCCCTACCAGCAAATGTGTGCGCTAAGTTACTTTCAGTGGCCGCTGGATCATTTGATTCGCCGCTTTAAATACGGTCATCCGCTGCTGGCGGAGCCATTGGCACAATGGTTCTTGCGATACTCCGCGGCCTCATCCGGCCAGCTACCCGACTGCCTGCTGCCCGTACCGATTAGTCCCTGGCGTTTCGCTAAGCGACAGTATCATCAGACCCTGCTGTTAGCCGACTATGTTGGAAAGCACCTGGATATCCCGGTGATGCCCAAATGGGCTCACAGAAGAGGCTGGCAACGCAGTCAGCAATCCCTTGGCAGGCGCGAGCGACTGCGCAACCTTAAACAGGCATATGAGCTGGGAAGCGGCGACTTTCCCGCCCGGGTAGCCCTGATTGACGACGTGGTAACGACTGGTGCCACTATCGCCACTCTGAGCAGGCTCATCCATCAGGTAGCGCCGAGCACGGAAATCGTGGTTTGGGCACTGGCTGTTACACCCAATAAGGCCGACCAGGCGCTACTGCTGCCTGGTCGTCAAATCCTTGGTCACCGCGAGGCTTAATTAATCGCCTCAGCCATAAACAGTGCATTGCTCATCAGCTTATTGGTGCCATACCAGAACCCGCGAAATTGCGGATCGTCGGTAAAGCCAATCACCCGGCCGCGTCCCATGGCTTCGGCTACTACCGCTACCGAACCGGCTATTTCGTTTGCCACCGGGTCGGCACTGAAACCAGCGACCAGCGGTGAGTCAGTGTAGCGGGCCGGAACCACTGTTGGCGAGGCATTGCTGAACACCATCATATTACTGGTTTTAAACAGGTTTAACCGCGGCGCGTCATAGCCGTAAAACAGCGGGTGGGAGGTATCGATGCTGGCCTGATAAACCGCCCCGGCTACCAGTTGCTGCGCATTGTGTGCGGAACGATCGGCAAAGGTCAGTTTCTTGTCGCTAAACAGGTCGGCGACGTCCTGCCTTGAACTCAGTTTGATATCCAACCAGTTATGCCGGGCAAATAATCGCAATGCCGAAGTCTGGCCTACCAGGGTGCCGCCGGCACGAACCCAGTCGGTTAGCGTTTCATCAACACCTTCAGGTAAGTCATAGCGGCCACCAACAAATACAACGTGAGTGTAATCATGCAGGGAAACGTTATCGAGATGACGCTGTTCCACCAGGGTGACCGGCATGCCTACCTGTGTATCCAGGTAATGCCACACTTCACCGGCCTGATAAGGACTGACGCCCTCGCCACCTACCAGCAGAACCTTAGGCGCTTTTACCGGCACCATACTGCGGCTACCAATGTCAATACCAGTAGTGGTGAAGCCGCTGCTGAGGGATAACACCTGCACCCCGGCATCAACCGCCGCCGCATTAACCAGCTCAATAAGCGCCTGTGGCTGAGGCACGCCCCGCGGGATCACGATGGTACCAGCCGCCAGCGACAGGTTGCCCTGAGTCGTTGCTGCGGTAAAAGGCTGGGTGGCAATACGCGCTGCCACGCCTTTATCTAGCAGTTGCTGTAACAATGCCGGTGTTTTGTAGTGATGCCACTCAAACGCATAGGCATAAGCGTCGCTGTCAACCGGCACTATCGGAGCGGGTGACGGGCTGGTGTCGGTGAATTTGGCCCGGCGCAACTCACGGCTGCTCATCGGGGCAAAGGTTAAATCAAATGCCAGTGGCAGGTTGAAGTTAGACACATCATAAAAAGTATTATCCACAAAATCCTGCTGAGTGGAGAATAACGACTTGATTAAGCGGTACTGTGGTTGCGCCAGCGGCACTACCAGGGTGCTGTTTGCTTTATATACGGTGTCGTTAACTTCAATATCTTCGCGCGGTTGCTGATAACGGATATTATGCTGGGTGAGCACCCAGCGCGCTTTTTCCAGGCGCCAGCTGTCCTGCGGCTCATGAATTAAATAGGCTGCATTGTCATCCTGACTGGCAAGCTCTGCGGTTTCTTTGTAAAAGTTATGCTGATAGTCGAGCAGCGCCGCTTTGTTTGCCATGGCGCCATCAAACACCGCCACTGACATGGTGAACTGGTTCTGGATAGTTTGCGGGAACGCCAGCGGGCCATTAATAGAATCCTGCAGGTGGCCACGACTACTGGCCTGCTCAAACAACACGCCAATACTGCCCTGGGCATCCGGATAGGATGAGCCTTTACCATAGTAAAAGTCATCAAAGCCTTCCTGACTGAAATACAGTTGTTTCTCGCTGTCGAAGGCGCTGACGTAGTATTCTGCCAGCGCGTTGGTCAGGCGTACGTTACCTTCCGGCGTAAACGGGTTTTTGCGACTCGGCACACCCGGCTGGAAAAAGTAAGAACTATTGGTACCCATTTCGTGGAAGTCTGTTAACACGTGGGGGCGCCAGTGCTGAAACTTGCTGATACGCGCCTGAGACTCAGGATGCACCATCATCAACCAGTCCCGGTTAAGATCAAACCAATAATGGTTGGTACGCCCGTTGGGCCAGCCTTCCTGGTGCTCCCGATGCGCCGGGTCGGCATTGAGTACCTTGCCCTTGTGCATATTCGCCCAGTGCGCAAACCGCGATAGCCCATCCGGGTTGTAGGAAGGGTCCAGCAGCACCACATTTTCCTGCAGTAAACGGGTTACCCTTTCGTCCTGGGCCGCGGCAAGATAATAAGCCACTAACAGCGATGCATTAGCACCGGAAGGCTCATTACCGTGCACGCTATAGCCCATGTAAAAGAACAGTGGCGCATCCGCCGGTGTTTTCTTACCTTGCTGAACCTGAGCCATGTGCGCGGTACGCCAGTCTTCCAGCTTACTGCGATTTTGAGGTGCCGTGATAGTTAACAGCAGCAGCGGGCGTTGCTCGTGGGTATAGCCGGTAACTTCCAGGGTTATCCGATCAGAAGCCGCCGCGAGGCTGCGCATATAAGTGACCAGCAAATCATGGCGTACGTGCCAGTCGCCAACATTATATCCAAGCACCGATTCGGGAGTGGGTATAGCGGGATCAAGCTCAACATTGTCAGGTAAGTAGGCTCTGGCCGGCTTGCCCCCGGCAGTAGCCATAGCGCTGAAGCAAAGCGATAACGCAACAATCAGAACAGTATATAGCCTGGCAAGACATGAGCGTAAAGGGGTGGAATTTGTCGTTATTGGCGCTGATAGCATTTTACGGACACCATAATTAGTTTTATTTGATGGTCTTGAAACCTGTGACTTCGGCATAATATATTTTCAATACCTGACTGTTTTACTCAGGTTAATTTGTTATCATATGCGATAGTTATTGATTATGCAGGACTCTACAATGATCTCAATATCAAAAGAGGCCCAGGGACACTTTGTTAAGTTACTGGCTAAACAGGAAGAAGGCACAAATATTCGTGTTTTCGTGGTGAATCCGGGGACCTCAAGTGCTGAATGCGGTGTTTCTTATTGTCCACCCGATGCGGTGGAGCCTTCCGACACCCGTTTACCCTTCGACGGCTTTGATGCCGTGGTTGACGAAGAGAGCGCGCCTTATCTCGAAGAAGCCGAAATCGATTATGTCACCGATCAGATGGGTTCACAGCTAACGCTGAAAGCGCCAAACGCCAAGGCTCGTAAAGTGGCAGACGATGCGCCAATAGTAGAACGTCTGAACTACATGATTGAATCTGAAATTAACCCGCAACTGGCCAATCACGGCGGTCAGGTTGTGCTGCTCGAAATCACTGACGACGGTTATGCCGTGCTGCAGTTTGGCGGCGGATGTAACGGGTGTTCAATGGTTGATGTTACGCTTAAAGAAGGTATCGAAAAGCAAATGCTCGAAGAATTCGCCGGCGAAATCAAAGGCGTTCGCGATGCCACAGAGCATCAGTCGGGTGAGCACTCTTACTACTAAGCTCACAGCCGGGCCACGGCGCTATGCTGCCTTTTAGCCACTGGCAACGCTTTATTCAGGGCCTCAGCGTTTTTGCCTTGGGTCTTAGCGTTATGGTGGCGGGCGCCTGGTGGTTAGAACCGCTTTATTATGTGGGGTTAGTAGTGTTGCTCAGCGGCTTCGGCTGGGCGATGTCGGGTTATCTTGGCCTGCTCTGGCAGCGCCTCACAAAGTCGATAAATCCTAACCGGCACAGGTAAACTCAGGTGCTAACAACGAGTTTATCCCTGCGCCAGTAAAACACCGCACCCAGCGTTACTCCCCGGGCAAGTAAAAAGGCCAGCAAGGCCCACCATAAGGCCGGGTTACCCTCAGATTGAGTAACATACCAGACCGGAAAATACACCAGTAATGCGCTGATGATCATGGTATCGCGCATGGCTTTGGCCTGAGTAAGACCAACAAACACCCCATCATATAGAAAGCACCAGTGAGCCACTAAGGGCAACACGGTCATCATGCCGAGGTAGGCATATGCTGCCTGCTGCAAAGACTCGATATCCGTGAGTAAGCGAATAATTTGCGGCCCGAAAAACCAGAATATCACCGCATAGCCAACGGCAAACAGCCCTGACCACAATAATCCCCGCTGCGTCTGGCGCATCACCCCTTTGGTACTCCTGGCACCGGCGGCCTCTCCGACGGTGGCCTCTACAGCGTAAGCAATGCCATCGAGGCCCAGCGCGATCAGCACAAAGAACTGCATCAGGATGGCATTTACGGCGGTGGCCGTCTGACCATAACGGGCGCCCTGAATGGTTAAAAACGCCAGACAAGCCTGCAATGCCAGATTACGCAGCAGCATGTCACCGTTTAATTTCATCAAAAATTTACGCGCCGTTTTATTAAACCACTCCATTGCCGGCGGCTGCCACTGAATATGTTTTAAGGCAATCAGCATCGCCATGACCATCATGGTGTATTCGGCGACTACGCTGGCCAGCGCCACACCGCTTACGCCCCAGTCCCACCACCAGACCAGCAGGATATCGAGGCCGGCATTAAGCAGGTTACCGACAATCTGCACCAGTAACACACTGGTGGTTTTTTGCTGTCCCACCAGCCAGCCAATCAAAGCCAGATTGAGCAGAGCAGCCGGTGCACCCCACACCCGGATATTAAAGTATTCACGGCTGTAAACCGCCACATCGGCAGCCGGAGCCGCTAGCCATAAGCCGGCTTGCAAAATAGCCTGTTGGGTTAACCAGATAAGCAGGCCAATAGTGATGGCAATTACCGCGGTTTGATAAAATGACCTGGCCATCACGGTGAGGTCGCCCTCGCCCCTGGCCTGTGCACTCATACCGGTGGCCGACATACGAATAAAACCGCACACCCAGTAAATTTGGGTAAGAATTAACGCGCCAATGGATGCGCCGGCGAGTTGCGCCGATGAATCCATATGCCCCATTACCGCCGTATCAACCAGTCCAAGTAAAGGAGTAGTGATATTCGCCAGGATCATCGGCAGGGCCAGCTTTAATAACTGAATGTGGGCAGCACTGCCGCGTAACTGATAGGATAGGGTTGTCACCGGAACCTTTGCGAGTTTTGTATTAATTTTCAAGGAGAATGCATGCAGTTTATCATGACACGCCGATTTATCCCGCTGTTACTGAGCCTGTTATTTTTGCACAGCACGGCAATTCAGGCCGAGGCCGGTCCAGCCCATTCCAGCGGCGTGATCTTACTGTATCACCATGTAGCGGATGATACCCCGCGCAGCACCTCAGTAACCCCCGAAGAGTTTGCCCAACACCTCGACTACATTGCAGAAAACTATACGGTAGTGCCCTTAAAGGAGCTGGTTGAAGCCGCGAAAGGCAAGGGCAGCGTGCCGGATAACGCGCTGGCCATTACCTTTGATGATGGCTACGAGAATATACTCACCAATGGTCACCCGTTACTACGCAAGCATGACTTCCCTTACACCATTTTTATTAACCCTGAAGTTATTGGTAAACAGGGCAATCAGCTTAGCTGGGAACAGGTTAAGCAAATGCAAAAACAGGGAGTGACCTTCGCCAATCACACCATGGACCATTTGCACCTGCTGGCAAAACAGGCCGGAGAAAATGAACAGGCCTGGCTTAAGCGTGTTTGGCAGAACATCACCCGTGCCGAAAAAATCATTCAGCAACATACCGGTGAATCACTCAAGTACCTTGCCTACCCCTTCGGCGAGTACAATCGTACGCTGGCTAAACGCCTGGCCGAGCATGGTTATACCGGGTTTGGACAGCACTCCGGCGCCTTAGGTAAATTTACCGATATGACGGCGATCCCGCGCTTTCCTGCTGCCGGGCCCTATGCCAGGCTAAGCACCCTGAAAACCAAAATGGCGAGCCTGGCGATGCCGGTGGCAAGAGCTTCGCTGGCCGATCCGCAAATGGCCAGCCGTCAGCTTGATGATACCGTTACCATTGCTCTGGACGAGACTGTCGCTAAAGACGTGAGATTATCGCAGCTGGCCTGTTACTATCAGGGCGGTACGCTTGACGTAGCAAACACAGCCAGTGAGTTTAAATTTACCCTGGATGCAAAGTTACCAATTGGGCGTTCACGGGTGAATTGTACTGCGCCATCAGAGTCGGCAGGCGGCCGCTTTTACTGGTATTCGATGCCGTTTTTCGTGGCCAACGAGAAGGGACATTATCCGGATTAAGCGAAACAGCGGCGACTACTGACGCGAGTAGATCGCGGCTGGCAATAGCCCACTGGTTATTGCGTTTCGATATGCAGCGCTTTGATCATCTGCACAAACTGGTCGTTGACCCGGTGTTCACCAAATCCTAAACGCTGATAAAAAGCAATCGCGCCTTCATTTGCAATTTCACAGTTTAAAACAAGCGCATTTTTTTTCATCGCACGGGCTTTTACTTCCATAAACTCGATAAGGGCAGAGCCCGTACCCTGTCGACGAGCGTCAGGCGATACGGCCAGGTGGCCAATACCGAGTTCGGTAAATAAAGGCGCTTCTAACACGGCCAGGTATTGTTGAGAGCGCATGACAATATCAAGCGCGTCATCGATACCGAAGTGTTCAACGATAGAAGACAGGGTTTCTCTGTCGAAGTTTTCAGGCAAGCGATCATGCCAGCAACTAACCAGGCCGGTCACTTTGCCGTTATACTCGGCAACCCAATGATTTTCAAAACCGTACTGTCCACCACCTTTCTTCCAGGCTGATAACAGGTAGTCCAGGGTGGCTTGTTGGTCACCTTGGCCAAAGACCTCAGTAAGCAAGTGCTTACCAGCGTTAAACAGCAGGGGAACAGCTATACTACCATCATCCTTTTTGGCATTTCGGATAACACTACAACATGGCATTTATTGTTCTTTGGTAATAACAGGCATATCAGTAAGTATTTGAACACTGTCACTTACTGCAAGTTCACCAGGATTATACTCAGGCTTAAACCTTCCGATGGCTAAACCATTCGGATCGACCACAACAACAGAAGCACTGTGATCAACAAGATAATTGGGGTTATCTGTACTTTCAGCAATGGCATACATCAGCCCCAGCGATCTCGCAAACGGGAACAACATTTTATGCTCACCCGTTACAGCAACAAACTCCGGGTTGAAGTACTCAACATAAGAGGCGAGCCTTTCAGGTGTATCCCGCTTTGGATCCACGGAGACAAACACTACCTGAATCGGTGAGTCGGTGGAAATATTTTTTAGTTCTGGATAAATTTTTCCTAATGCCGCCATAGTAGTAGGACACACATCAGGACAAAAGGTATAGCCTAAGAACAGCAGGCTCCAATGCCCTTTAAACACTTCGTTAGTGACCGTTTCGCCCTGTTGATTGACCAGCGTGACCTCAGCCAGCTGGCGAGGCTCAGGAAAGGTTTGCAGATACTGAGGGTGTTCGTTGTCGGTATTTTGCGCAGTGAACCACCACGCCAAAACCACGCCAGCCACCAGGGCCAGCGCAGCTACCAGGGTTAACAACAATTTTTGATTCATAAAGCCATCGGAACATAGTGATCAACCAACAATACAACAAATAATACCATCAGATGGACAATCGAGTATCTAAAGGTGGTCATGGCAGTTTGCTCATCGGCCGCATACTTGAGCTTTAACGCATAATATAGAAAACCGGCGTTAAGCAGCGATGAACCGACCAGATAAATAAGGTGCGCTTTACCAATCAGGTAAGGCAGCAGGCACACTAAACACAGTAAAATGGTGTACAGCAGTACGCAGGTTTTGGTAAAAGCAATGCCGTGAGTCACCGGTAGCATAGGCACTTTGGCTTTGGCGTAGTCTTTCTCGCGATGGATAGCCAGCGCCCAGAAATGCGGTGGTGTCCAGGTAAATACAATCAGCACCAACAGTAATGCGTAGGCATGCACTTCACCAGTAACAGCCGTCCAGCCAAGTAATGGCGGCGCGGCACCGGCTAAACCACCAATCACAATATTTTGTGGTGTGGCACGTTTTAGAAACATGGTGTAAACCACGGCATAGCCTACGAGGCTGGCTAATGTGAGCATGGCAGTTAGGCGGTTAACCCAGATTTCAAGCAACGCATAACCCACTACCGCCAGCACAAACGAAAATATCAGCGCCTGTTGAATACTTACCTTGCCTTTCACCACCGGACGATTAAAGGTGCGCGCCATCTGGCTGTCTATTTTATGGTCCACAATATGGTTGAGTACGGCTGCCGCACTGGCCAGCAGACCAATGCCCAGTAACCCGGCAATTAAGCGATCGGCGGGTACCCAGCCTGGCGTGGCCAGACACATCCCCACCAGGGCGGTAAGTAGTAATAGCATCACCACCCGGGGCTTGGTCATTTCGTAATAATAACGCCAGTTTGCCCGCCAGCCGCTTAACGGGCGGCTTTTGGAGGCTGACAGCGGTGCATTAATCGGTTGCGATTTAGCCATGAGGATCTCCTACACTTTTCGATACAGTGTGTAAGTAATAAGAACGAGCACCAGTAATAAACATGCCGCTACGGCATTGTGTAAAACGGCAACCTGCAGCGGTAGGCTAAACACCACATTGCTGATACCCAGACCAACCTGAGCCAGCAACACCAGACCTAATACCACCGACGCGTTGCGCAGATGCTGAGAAGCGGAGCGACGATACAGGCTGATAGCCAACCACCCCAGATACAGAAAAGTAATCACCGCGCCCAAACGATGAACAATATGCATAGTCATGCGTTCGGCGTAATCGTGAGCGCCATATTCGTAATTGACGGCCTCGGGCACACTGTACGCGCCGGCCATATCCAGGCGGCTTAGCCAGTCACCTTCGCAAACCGGAAATTCGGTACAGGCCAGCGCAGCATAGTTGGCTGAGGTCCAACCGCCCAGGGCGATTTGACCCACCAGCACCACAATGCCCAGCGCGGCAAACGTGGCATAGCGTTTAATCCGCATATCCACAAAGCCAATCCGGTAGCGGGATAAGCGTAAGTAGAGTAAGAACAGGCAGGTCAGCACACTAAAACCACCCAACAGGTGGCCCATCACCACCACCGGCAGCAGGTTTAAAGTGACTGTCCACATACCGAGCAGGGCCTGAAAAGACACCAGCGCCAGCAAAATCAGCGGCAGTTTTATGGGGACCTCAGCAGATCGCTTGCTCACCGCCCACACGGCAATAGCTAAAATACACAGTCCCAGGGTGCCGGCAAAATAGCGGTGGATCATCTCGTTCCAGGCTTTGTGGGTTTCTACCGGCCGCTCAGGATAAGCGGCATTAGCCGCCTCAATATGCATATCAGATTCTGGCACCGTAAGGTGTCCGTAACAGCCCGGCCAATCCGGACAGCCTAAGCCTGCATCGGTTAAACGGGTGTAGGCACCCAGCACAATCACTACGACGGCCAGGAGAATACTAAAACCAACCAACTTCCGCATAGTGTCGCCTCAACCAATACGTGACAGTTTAAGTAATTTACGCAGATCAGACAGTACGTCGCGGCTGCCCATTACGGCATCCTGACGAAGCTGATAAAGGGGATAACGCAACATCGCATTGCCCTGAGTATCGACCAGAAAAATATGCTCGTTGACCTGGCTGGCTTCCAACTGCTGCATTTGCGACTGGTTAAGCGTAACCGCATTGATATGTTCGTAATCATGCAGAATATTCATGGCTTTGCTGTCGCTGGTTGCGGTTAAAAATACCGCTGGCTGAGCCCGGTCAGACTCTTTGCCCAGTGCCAGCCAGACTTGCTGAATGGCGTAAATCGCATTTTCACATTCGTTACCACAGTGCGCCGGGACGATATACATTACCCGCCACTTTGGTGTTTGCTCGCTAAGCAGTGGCTGAAGGTTTTCTACCGGTTGCAGCAGCTCACCCTTATTGGTAGCGCCTTGCTCAAACCAGCTAAAGTCGAGAGCCAGCTTGGCCAACACCACCGGAATAATAAATGCCGCCATTAAAATCAGCAGCGAGCGTTTGGGTTTAGCCTGAGGATTAATTGCGGTCGCCATATTATTGGGTTCTCCTGATGAGCACGATAATGAAAATAACTACTGCAGCAATGGCCAGCCCAAACCATTGAATGGCATAGCCGAGGTGTTTTTGCGGCGACATCACAACCGGTTGCCAGTTAGTGACAAACCGGCTCATCTGAGGTTGCGACGACAACCGCTCAACCACCATGTCTGGCAGTTGCGATGCCCATTGCTGATTAAACAGAGGAATATCTATTTGCTGCACCCGCAGCGGAAAAGCGTTGAACTGTTGCTGGGTTTCTTTAATGAGTGGATTAAGCCCGGGCTGGGTTATTACCCCTTTGATTTCCACCTGCCCCTTAGGAAGCTCAATGGTTGGTAACTCAGCCCGGGAAGCAGAGGCCGCCACCCAGCCGAGGTTTACCAATAGCGGACGACCGCGGGTAATCACCGGCGCCAGCACGTCATAACCGTTGGCACCATTGGTGATCTGGTTATCAAGAAAAATCAGCTGTGTTGCCTGCAACTCTCCACGAAACTGTACCGGTACATCACGCACATCCTGCCATTGATCGGCGACGTCGAAGGGATGCATTGGCGCAGTGGTGTATTTTTGCGCTATGCTGTCGAGACGCTGTTGTTTTTGCTCCATGCGATCAAGCTGCCAGATACCCAAAAACACCATAATGACAACCGCCATCAGCGTTAGGCAGCTTGCCAGTACCGGCCATTTCCTGGGCCCGGAACCATTCGCCACGGAGTACTGAGGAGTTTTACTCATGGTCATTAAAGTGATTATTGTTGGTTTACTGATTTTTATGATCATTAACCTGTTTTTAGCGATGAAAGTGATGCTGGGTAACAACTCAGGTAAAGCCCCGATGAGTAAATATATTGGCCGGCGGGTCATGACGTCGGCCCTGATTGTGGTGATCATCCTGATAGCCATGGCCACCGGGCTGATCACGCCCAATCCGAGTCCTTATTAGCCTTACAACACGTAAACAAACACAAACAACATTACCCACACTACGTCGACGAAGTGCCAGTACCAGCTGCCTGCCTGGAAGGCAAAGTGATTGTCGGGGGTGAAATGGCCTTTAATTACGCGCAGGAATAACACCATTAGAATGATGGTACCCAGGGTAACGTGCATACCGTGAAAGCCGGTTAACAGGAAGAAGGTATTGCCATACACGCCGGATTGCAGGGTAAGCCCCAGCTCCTGATAGGCATGAATATATTCTTCTACCTGCAAGAACAAAAACACGCAGCCCAGCAAAATGGTGGCACCCAGCATGGTGGTAAGCTGCTTACGTTTGTTCTGCTCCAGCCCAACATGTGCAAAGTGCAGGGTAACCGAGGAAATGAGCAGAATAATGGTGTTGATGGTGGGCAGGCCCGCCCAGCTCATTGGCGTAGTATTAATGCCTCCCGGAGTTTCCACCAGCGGCCACATTGCCTGAAAACCTGGCCACAACACTTCGTTGGTCATGGCGTTGTTCGACGAACCGCCAAGCCATGGCACCGCTATCATGCGGGCATAAAACAGCGCGCCAAAGAAAGCCGCAAAAAACATCACTTCAGAGAAAATAAACCAGCTCATTCCCTGTCGGTAAGAACGGCCCAGCTGGTCGCTGTACAAGCCGCTCATGGACTCGTTAATCTGATCCTTAAACCAGCCAAACAGCATCACCAGTAACATAACGATGCCAGCGCCCAGTACGTTATCGCCCCAGCCGCTCTCGCCGCGAGTGGCTTCTATAACAAAGTTACCGGCCCCTACCGCAATTAAAAACAGTGCAATGGCACCCACGATAGGCCAGTAGCTCTGCGCCGGAACATAGTATTTCTGATACTCTTGTTGCATTACTTTCTCCTTAGACTCAGTTATCGCTAAATGAAGTCAGGAAAGGGTTATTAAGTTGTTTGTCATCGGTACCATTACCGGTGACGTCAAAAAGGGTGTATTGCACGGTAAAAAAGTGAATGTCTTCGGGCAGTTGCGGATCCACATAAAACCGCATGGGCATAAGCGACTCGCCACCGGCTGCCAGTGGCTGACTGTTAAAACAAAAGCATTCTGTTTTGTTTAGATACAACGCCGCCTGACCCGGTGTAACCGATGGAATGGCCTGCGCAACCATCGACTTGTTAGCCGGGTTACGCACATAAAATTCCACCATATTCATTTCGCCAGGATGCACTTTTACCTTTTTGGTTTGCGCTCTGAATTCCCACGGCATGCCGGTATGAGTGCGGGTAATAAACTCCACCGTAATGGTGCGCGACTCATCCACCTGCCCGTCGTAGTAAACCGCGGCGGTTTCGTTGGTTTTGCCGTTGATACCGGTGATGTCGCAAAACACGTCATACAACGGGACCAAAGCAAAACCAAAGCCGAACATACCCACTACAATCAGCAGTAATTTGGTTACCAGTGCCGAATTGGAATTGGCCATGGTTGTGCCCTTACTTCACAACCGGTGGCGTTTCGAAAGTGTGATAAGGCGCCGGTGAGGGGATTTCCCACTCCAGACCTTCCGCACCGTCCCACACCTGATCAGACACCGGCTCACCCTGTTTACGACAGGCTTTAATCATCACCGCCAGGAAAATGAGCTGCGAGAGACCAAAGGCAAAACCGCCCAGGCTAATCCACTTGTTAAAGTCAGCAAACTGCAATGCATAGTCCGGGATCCGCCGCGGCATACCCGCCAGCCCTACAAAGTGCATAGGGAAAAACAGCACGTTTACGGAAATCAGCGAGCACCAGAAATGCCATTTAGCCAGGGTGATATCGAACATGCGGCCGGTCCACTTGGGGATCCAGTAATACACCGCGGCCATAATCGAGAACACCGCGCCGGTTACCAGCACATAGTGGAAGTGTGCCACCACAAAGTAGGTATCATGGTACTGGAAATCCACCGGCGTAATCGCCAGCATCAGGCCCGACAAACCGCCAATGGTGAACAACACAATAAAGGCAATAGCAAACATCATTGGGATTTCGAAGGTCATGGACCCACGCCACATGGTGGCTACCCAGTTAAATACTTTCACCCCGGTTGGTACCGATATCAGCATGGTGGCAAACATAAAGAACATCTCTGCCGCCACCGGCATCCCCGTAGTAAACATATGGTGAGCCCACACAATAAAGCTCAACAGCGCAATAGAAGCCGTGGCATATACCATGGAGGCGTAACCAAACAAGCGCTTACGGGCAAAGGTAGGGATAATCTGCGATATAATACCGAAGGCCGGTAAAATCATGATGTACACTTCGGGGTGACCGAAGAACCAGAAGATATGCTGGAACATCACCGGATCGCCACCACCGGCAGCATCAAAGAAGCTGGTACCAAAGAACTTATCGGTTAGCACCATGGTCACCGCGCCTGCCAGTACCGGCATTACTGCTATCAGCAGGAATGCAGTGATCAGCCAGGTCCACACAAACAGCGGCATTTTCATCCAGGTCATGCCCGGCGCCCGCATGTTAAAGATGGTCACAATCACGTTTATCGCGCCCATAATGGATGAGATACCCATGATGTGCACCGAGAACACGAACAATGCCGTACTGTCGCCACTATAGGTAGTAGACAGCGGTGCGTAGAACGTCCAGCCAAAAGCCGGGCCACCGCCCTCAACAAACAGTGAGGCCAGTAAAATAGTAAAGGCGAACGGCAGGATCCAGAAACTCCAGTTGTTCATCCGCGGCAACGCCATATCCGGCGCACCGATCATCATGGGGATCAGCCAGTTAGCCAAACCGGTAAAGGCCGGCATAACTGCCCCGAACACCATGATAAGACCATGCACGGTGGTCATCTGGTTAAAGAAATTAGGTTCTACAATTTGTAACCCGGGCTGAAACAGTTCGGCCCGGATCACCATAGCCATGGCGCCGCCCACTAAAAACATAATGAAGGCAAACCACAGGTACAGTGTGCCGATGTCTTTATGGTTGGTAGTCAGTACCCAGCGCATTAAGCCTTTGGGAATATGATGCTCATGATGGTCATCGTGGGCACCTGCGTCCCCGTGGGCGGGGCTGATAATCTCAGTTGCTTTGCTCATGTTCTGCTCCTATTCCCCGCTGGCCACAGCGTTAACATCTTTGGCCTGCACCATATCACCGGTGTTATTGCCCCAGGCGTTACGCTCATAGGTAATCACCGCAGCCAGTTCTTTAAGGCTCAGCATTTTGCCAAACGCCTGCATGGCGGTGCCGGTTTTACCGTTTAATACAATGTCGATATGCCCTTGCATGTCGTTAAGTGCCATGGGGCTGCCTTTCAGGGCTGGGAATACGCCCGGTAAACCTTCGCCGTTAGGCATGTGGCAGGCTGCGCAGGTAGCGTTGTACACGCGCTCGCCCTCGGTCATCAGCTCTTCCATCGACATATTCATCGCCAGTAAGCGCTGTTCTTCCTCGCGGGCTTGCTGACGAATGGACTCCTGCTCACTGACCCAGGCTTCATAAGCAGCCGGCTCTTTGGCAATCACCACTACCGGCATGAACCCATGGTCTTTACCGCACAGTTCAGCGCACTGACCCCGATAAATCCCCGGCTCATCAACCCGTGTCCAGGCTTCATTGATGAAACCCGGGTTAGCATCTTTCTTCACTGCGAAATCAGGCACCCACCATGAGTGGATCACATCGTCAGAGGTGATCAGGAAGCGTACTTTCTGGCCGGTTGGGATCACCAACGGGCGGTCGACTTCCAGCAGATAGTTTTCGCCCTTGGCGTAACGGTTATCGATTTGTTCACGCTGAGTCGCCAGCAGTGAATAAAACTCCACGTCGCGATCCATATACTTGTAATGCCATTTCCACTGCGAACCGGTTACCAGAACGGTCATATCCGGTTCGGTAGTATCTTCCATTGCAAGCAGTGTTTTGGCGGCTGGTACAGCCATAAAGATAAGAATTAAGAAGGGTAAAACGGTCCAGGCTATTTCGACTTTCACACTCTCGTGAAAGTTAGCTGGTTTTGCACCCCGTGATTTGCGATGCAAATACATAGAAACAAACATGATCCCAAACACTACTACTGCGATCCCCACACAAATGGAGAACATCAGCATGTGTAGATCGTAAACCTGGCCACTGATCTCTGTCGCGCCACGCCGCAGATTTAGTGCCGACACTTCGCCGCTTCCTGCTGCTACCGCTGTCGCGCCAGCTACCAACAGAACGAGTGCTGTCCAGGCTTTCAGTACACATATCCCGAGTTGTTTCACTCGACACCTCCGTTAGACCGGTAGCCACTCGCGAAACGCCCCAATGCGAAAAAGCCTGACTGGTCTGTATTGGTTGTTATTTGAACTGCCTTTTTAATATTTTGTGCTTACTTTGTTATTTTATTGTTAAGCACTGTATAAGAATTACTCATTGTGACTATAACGTCCAGCTATTTTTGTCTAAAATTCGGATAAATGGTTATTTTTTGTGCGAGGAGGGTAATCGGCGTGAATTTTGTTAGTGAGCTTTTACTAACTTAATAAGTAGACCTGAACAGGCAAAAAGTACCGGGAAAGCGTGGCTTAAAGAAAATAAAACCCTAAACGCAAGAAAACCGGCGAATGCCGGTTTTCAAATTCATAGATTTAAAAAATAATGCCTGGGGTGCTTACATCCAGTCGGCATTACGGATAACGCCTACAGCGATACCTTCGATATTAAACGGCTGATTAGCCAGGTCGACCTTAATGGGTGAGAATTCTTCATTTTCTGCATGCAGCAGTACTTCACGCCCGCGCTTTTCCAAGCGCTTTACGGTAACGTCTTCATCTACACGGGCCACCACTACCTGTCCATTGTGGACATCGCTGGTGCGGTGCACTGCTAACAAATCGCCGTCCAGTATGCCTATGTCTTTCATACTCATACCGTTTACACGCAGCAGGAAATCGGCTTTTGGATGGAATAACGCCGGATCCACTTTATAGTGCATTTCCACATGTTCCTGAGCCAGAATCGGCTCGCCAGCCGCAACCCGGCCAATCAGCGGTAAGCCTTCTTCTTCCACTTCGTCATCCAGCGGAATATTAAGCTTAATCCCCCGCGAAGTACCCGGAAGTATTTCAATCACGCCTTTTTTCGCCAACGCCTTTAAATGCTCTTCTGCAGCATTAGCAGAGCGAAAGCCTAACTGACGGGCAATCTCAGCACGCGTGGGCGGCATACCAGTATCCAGCATAGTGGATTTGATCAGATCGAGTACTTCTTGTTGTCGGGGGGTTAGTGGACGCATAAACAGCCTGTTATTCCATACAGTTGTTAGCAGTATAACGACTAAAACTTAAAACACAACGATTTTTGCTGGATCCAATTTAAGGCTCAACTAATCCATAGTACGATTTATTCAGCCGATAACAGGATGAAATAATCAAAAAGGATATTGCGATTGTGTCCAGCCATCGTGAAAGTATTTTTAAGAGAAATAATGTTTTAGCTCGAATTTATATTGTCATATTTCTTATAGGACTCTGGTTATACCAATATGTTGTTAGGGATCCAGCAAGCATCGACCCAGAAACGCTAGCTAAGTATGAACTTGGCCTTTATGGCACGCCGATAATTGTCATGTATTGTATTTTCGAGCTTTGGCGCACGTTTAATTATCCGTATAAGTTAATTATCAATGACGAAAAGAAAACGCTGACTGAAATCTACCTGATGAGTCAAAATACACTTACCTATCTGAGTATAGAGAAGGCACAAGTACGTGCTGGATTAGTTTTCCTGGTTGCCCTTAGTGAGAATAGAAAAATCAGGGTCAAAGGAGAATATAAAGAGATATCTGAAGCCCATAAATCTGATGCTAAGAACACCAGCAGATAAATCGCAAAGGGATAACGGCGAAGCTCTCAATACACCATCACAGCACTGATTCGAATATATTCGTAATAAAATCATGAATGAGGAGGCAAAGGGTGATGACGCACTGCCTCCTTATGAAGAGCGCTTCAAGGCCACTGAAGACAAAGTAATTGACTGCCTTTCGCAACTAAACCGATAGCCGCAAACCCTACTCATAAGAAAACCGGCTATTCCTGTATCGTAAAACGCTATCAGGAATAGCCTGCTAACTAGTTTTCTGCCAACTCTGCCTTTCCGCAATTTTATCTTTTTCAAAGGCTATGTTCGGATTAACTGTTGTTGAATCGAAAAGAGCCTGTTTTCGTTAAGGTTTTCTGGATTATCCATAAACCTGAACCAACCCAGGTAGTGTTCCAAGTATTTTGTGGCTACTCCGTGAAACCGTTTCATCCACGCTTTCAGACGGCTGTGATAGGCGTTAACATTCTGAATATGAAAGACTTTATCTATCACCTTAACACCTCCCGCC
>NZ_PVNP01000012.1 GCF_002993365.1 Marisediminitalea alba | reverse complement strand
TAGGGCGTGTTGATCTTTCGTGAGTAATTTTTAAACAGCATGGTAAAGGGTTATAATTTGCTTCGCCAAAAGTAAAACCATAACCAATACCATGCCAAGAACAATACTAACTGATATTCGATGGGAACTGCTACTTCAAGTTATGAAAAGTACAGGCCGTATTTACGATAAAACTGAACATCGAATGACATTTGAAGGAATACTTTATCGAATGAGAACTGGTATTCCTTGGCGAGATCTGCCCTCTGAATTCGGAGAGTGGAGTACCGTATACAGACGATTTAATCTTTGGTCAAAGAAAGGGATTTTAGATAACCTTTTCAAAAGCTTATCTAGCATGGCTGATTTTGAGTGGGTCTTTCTTGATGGCTCGATAGTTCGAGCACATCAACATAGCACAGGAGCAGCAACTGAAAGCTCAGAGCAAATAGGCAAAAGTCGTGGGGGTAATTCAACCAAAATTCACTTAGCTGTAGATAGTGGAGGATTACCGATTTGTTTCGACTTATCAGAAGGTCAACGCCACGATGTTGTTCATGCGAATAGTTTGGTTGAACAGCTTGATGAAGTGAACACTGTCGTTTGTGATAAAGGCTATGATAGCGAACAATTCCGCTGTTTTGTTCGTGACCACGGTGGAACACCAGTGATTGCTACACGGAATTACGGTCAAGATATTGATAAAAAAAGCATGGATTGGTGCTTATACAAATACCGACATTTGGTTGAAAATGCATTTGCAAGAATTAAGCAATATCGAGCTATTTCAACTAGATACGATAAGTTAGAGCGAAATTATGCCAGCATGGTATCGCTGGCATTTATGTTAATGTGGCTGCCGATGTATTGTTGAGCAAAATATGTACAGAAAAGATCAACACGCCCTAGCAACAACCGCAAACACCTGATAATCCGGCAATTGCCAGTCCGGCAGCAGTTCAACCAGCTCACCGTTGGCCAGATAGTGCTGTACTTCCTTTTGCGGTAACACGGCAAAGCCCAGACCATCCACGGTAAACTGAATAAGCGCCTGCATCGAGTTGACGCTGAGTTTGGGGTGGGCCAGCAGATAACGCTCATCATCCGGTCCGCTCAGCTCGTGTGCAGGCAGGTGATCGTAAACAATAAACGGATGTTCTTTTAACTGCTCCGGATGCGATAAAGACTCTGTGCTTAACGGATGAGACTGAGCAACGCATAACACCTGTGACCAGGTGGCAAGCTGATAGGATTTAAACCCCTCTTTATCAACTGGCGTAAACCCCAACGCCAGATCGGCGCCGCTGGCAACGATATCGTCATAGCCTTCGCCCAGGGTTACCGCAACAGAAATACGCTCTGAGCTCTGCAGTAACTGCCGCAGCGGTTTACTCAACAATCCGCCGCCAAAGCCTTCGGGCGCGAGGATCCGCAGTTCACCGGAGGGTGATTGAAGCAAGGCGTCGATTTCCTGCTGCCCCTGTTGCGCGGTGGCAAGTAATTCCTTACTGGTGCGATAATAAATCCGCCCGGCTTCAGTAAGGCTCAGATGACGGGAATTACGATTAACCAATTGCTGGCCGATATCTTCTTCCAGCTTACGCAACTGTTGGCTGATGGCCGACACGGTCATGTGTAACTGCCTGGCAGCCACACTCATATTGCCGCAGTCAGCAACGGTTAAAAACACTTTCAGGGCGCGGGTAAACTTAACGTTCATAGAAATTCATTTTTGCTAAAGACACCGTTTAATATTAGTCGATTGCAGATAACTGACCCCGATCTTATCCTAAATAACAATCATTCTCACTGAGATTTTCACTGTTATATGCAATTAAACAAGATGTCCCTGGCACTTTGCTGTGCTTTCGTTTCCTCAGCTGTACTGGCTGTTTCTCCTGATAATGAAGAACTGGAAAAAATTGTGGTGACCGCTTCAGGCACCGCGCAAATGCTTAAAGAAGCGCCTGCCTCTATCAGTGTGCTCGATAAAGAAGACCTCAGTGAAAGGTTTTATCGGGACCTCACCGATGCCATGACGGATATTCCGGGCGTGATTGTCACCGGTGGCGGTGACAGAGAAGATATCAGCCTGCGAGGCATGGGTAGTCAGTACACCCTGATCCTGGTCGACGGCCAGCGACAGAGCTCACGTGAAACCCGGCCTAATAGCGACGGTCCGGGTGTTGAAGGCGCCTGGATCCCGCCGTTATCGGCCATTGAGCGCATCGAGGTCATCCGCGGGCCTATGTCTTCTTTGTATGGCTCAGATGCCATTGGCGGTGTAATCAATATTATCACCAGCAAAACCCCTGATGCCTGGCGCGGTGAGGTACGCTTAGATGCTACCATTCAGGAAGACAGCGATTCAGGTAATCAGTACCAAACCACGTTCTTTACGGCTGGTTCACTTATCCCGGGTAAATTGGGCTTACAACTTTACGGCCGCTACACCCAGCGGGAAGAAGACAATATCGTCGACGGCTTTCGCGACCGCGACCATAAAAACATTAGTGCCAAACTGGCCTTTACCCCCAATGACAGTCACGAATTTGTGTTTGAAGCCACCCATACCCAGCAGGAAATTAATGCAACACTGGGTAAAACGGTTGCACCGCTGGCCGAGGGCGAAGAATGTGGCCGTCGCGGCTGTCCGGCTTCGAGCATGACTGAGTATGACCGCACTAACCTGTCGCTCAGTCACACCGGATACTGGGGCTGGGCAACCTCGCAAACTTATATCAAACAAGATGAGTTTGATAATGAATCCCGGCAAATGTACGTTAAAAACCTCGATGCCCAGACGATGTGGACCGTTCCGGTCAACGATACCCTGAGCTTGAGTGCAGGCGGCGCTTATTTTGAGGAAGAGCTTAATGACCTGACCAGCAACCAGATTAGCGAGCTTTCACTGGTCGACGGTCACCAGTGGTCTGTGTTCGCCGAAGGTGAATGGAAAATCATTAAGGATTTCGCGATTACTACCGGTTTACGTTACGACGACGACCAGAACTATGGCGGCCAGTTAAGCCCTCGTTTATACGGGGTATGGCAAATCAGTTCAACAACCATTTTAAAAGGTGGCATATCCACTGGCTTCAGGGCGCCGAACCTGCGCCAGACCAATCCTTCCTGGGGACAAATCAGCCGCGGCGGCAATATTTATGGTAACCCGGATCTGGAAGCGGAATCGTCAGTCAGCTATGAGCTCGGCTTATATCAGGACTTTGGTAAGGACACCACGGTATCCGCAACGGTGTTTTATAACGAATTTGAAGACCGTATCACCCGAATTCAGTGCCCAACAGACCTGTGTACCGACGGGCCTAACGATTTCGGATCAGCCCCCACCACCTATATCAACATCGATGAGGCCATCACTCAGGGTTTTGAAATGAGTGTGCAGGCTAAACTTACCAAAGCCATTGAATTTAATGCCAACTATACCTATACCGACTCGGAGCAAAAAACCGGTCAGTACGCTGGCAGTCCGCTCAATCAACTGCCGAAACACCTGGTTCAAACCTCTCTGCGCTGGGCCATCAACGACATGACCAGCAGTTGGCTGCGCGTTCACTACCGTGGTGAAGAGAGTCAGCCCACCACCGGTCCGTCGCAGGACAGCTTGATTGCCCCCTCGTATACGCTGGCAGACGTTGGCTTAAACTACGGTTTAACCAACGATATAAAACTTGGCGCCGGTATTTATAACCTGCTGGATAAAAACATTGGTATGGAAGAGTACGGCTACGTGGAAGATGGCCGCCGTTACTGGCTGTCACTGGCCTGGTCTTTTTAGGGGCTTTAGTAAAACTGCCTGCGCCGATTTATGCTGAGCGCAGGCAGTGCCTGGCTCTGTTATGTCATCAGATTTATGTTATCAGCCGAAATAATAAGTCAATCGACTCAATTGCAATTGATTCTCAATAACATTTGGATTAAGGTTTTGATTTTCGTCTTGCAGAGCAACCAGGATATTATTTCAGGAGAATTTACGTTGTTAGAAGATACCCCCTGCTTATTGCCGCGTTACGGCGAGAACAGCCGCCCCAACACTTTGCTGAATAAGCTGTACCGGCTGGCCCTGCCGCTAGGGTTGCTCGGTGTGGCGATGACAGCCCAGGCCGATGAGCTTGAAATCACATTACCCAACTTGAATGTAGCGGAATACCACGCCCCTTACGTTGCAGCGTGGCTGGCCGATGAGCGTGGTAAGCGCGTAGTGGATATTGCCGTATGGTACGACACCGACATGGCTAATAACGAAGGCGAGAAATGGCTGAAGGACTTACGTATGTGGTGGCGGCGCAGCGGTCGCAGTGCCAGCATGCCAATTGATGGAGTGAGTGGCGCTACCCGCCGGCCGGGCACCTCGACCATCGCGCTCGACGGGCGGTTCGACGACGTTGCCGCCGGCGATTATTTTATCTGGGTTGAAGCCGCACGCGAACTCGGTGGCCGTGAAACCCTTAAAGTCCCGGTGTCACTTCCGGTAAAACAAACAGTTAATACCCGTGCTGAAGGTCAGCACGAACTTTCTTCGATAACCTTACACATGGAGCCTGCACAATGAAGAAATCACTACTAATCGGTGCCACAGCCCTGGCCCTGACTCTGGCCAGCCCGTTCAGTCAGGCCCACCGGGTGTGGATCAAGCCATCTACCACTTCTGTTTCTGGTGACAGCGAATGGATCACCTTCGATGTGGCCGTGGCTAACGGTATCTTTCATCCTGATCATTTTGCTTATCCGGCGGAGCGCTTATCTGTCGTCTCACCCAGTGGAAATCCGGTAGACATTCAAAACCAGCAAAAGCTGCGCTACCGCAGTGTATTTGATGTGGAGCTGACTGAGAGCGGCACCTACAAAGTGTTTAATGCCTCACAATCCCTAGTGGCGTTTTGGAAAGACGAAGACGGCGAGCGCCATTTCTGGCCCGGGCGCGGTAAGACCGGCACCGTGGAAGAATTTTATGAAGCGGTACCTCAGGATGCCAATGACCTGAACGTAATGGAAACCGCTAATCGCTTGGAAACCTATGTGACACTAGGCGCCCCAACGGCCGACAACAATAAGCTAACCGGCAAAGGTCTTGAGCTTAAAGCATTAACCCACCCCAACGATGCTTACACCGGTGAGCCAATCGATTTTCAGTTCTTTATGAGCGGCGATAAAGCTCAGGGGACCAAAGTTATTGTAGTCAAAGACGGCGAAAAATACCGTGATACTGCCGGTGGTATAGAAGTGACGGCCGACAAAGAAGGCAAAATCAGCCTGCAATTTGATGAGCCTGGCATGTACTGGCTGGAAGCCGAGTACGAAGACGACAAAGCCAAAGCGCCGGCTAAGAAACGCCGCGCCAGCTACGTACTGGTTTTTGAAGTCCTGCCACTTTAAGACTTATGCCTGAACTCAAAGAAAAAGCGCGTAACTCCAGGATACGCGCTTTTTTGTATCTCTGACCAGCGCTTAACTACCAGCTATAAGTGGCACTCAGCATATAATTACGTGGTCTGCCCGGAAAATAACGATCACCACCAAACGAAGTAAAATCGGCGCGCTCGGCGTAGGCAGTATCCAACAGGTTATTCACTCTGGCATACAGGGTAAGCTCGGGCGTTAACTGCCAGGATGAACGCAAATTCACTAATTCATGGCCTTCGTACTCGTGCAGATTCTCCGGGTCAGTGTAGTACTCACCAACGTGGTTTAATTCCAGTTCGGCGCGCACTTGCGGCGTGAAATTATAGCCTATTCGCACATCGGCAATGGTGTTGGGCGCAGTGTCAATGTCGTTACCATTTATGTTAACGCCACCGAGTTCCTGATTATAGCGGTAAGTGTGGCTTGCCATGGTTGCCGCCAATGCAATATCCAGGCGCTGACTGGCTTGCCAGCGCAACTCCAGCTCTACGCCGGTATGTCGTGACTGACCGTCATTAACATTAAAGAAGTTACTGTCGCGGAAAATAAAGTTATCTTTATCCATGTAATAGGCAGCAATGGTATAGCTTAAGCCGGGGTAATTGCCTTTTACGCCGAACTCGACGTTACGCGCTTCTTCCGAATTAAGATCGGCGACCTGCTGAGCACGCTGCAAACGATACAGCTCGGTGGCCTGAGGCGCGCGATAGCCTAGCGAATAGTTAGCATAAAACTGCGTAGTGTCAGAATATAGATAGGTGGCACCCAATTTTGGTGAGGCATTAGTAAAGCTGTTTTTACTGCTTGGTGGCCGCGAGTACCGGCAGCCGCCCATACCGCAGGCCGTGCCGTCTTCGCGTAAGCGCCCCGAATTCATATTATTGGTATAGTCATAATGGATATATTCGTAGCGCAGACCTGCACTCAGTAACCAGCTGTCATTGCGCCACACCAACTCACTGAAAGCAGCAATCAACGACGCATTCACATCGTAATCATAATGTTTACCCGCCGGAATGGTGGCAACCAGAAACGCCGAGCCGGTGGTGGGCTGTTCCTGATATTGCAACAGGCTTCCCTCGGTGTGCTCGGCATCAATACCGGCATTCAGGGTAACACTGGCAGAAACATTATGGGTCCATAAACTTTGCACTCCCACACCTTGCTGGCTGTTTTCCTCGGTAGGTTGCCCGGGCAGAAAGTGCATTAAAAATTCCATGTCCTGGTCGCGAATATAGGGCGTTACCGATAGCGTATCGCCGCCATCTAACTGCCACTGTGCCCTGGACCAAAGGCGCAATGAACTGGCGTTACGAAAGGCTTCCGGATTTTCGTTTGCCTGCGCGAGCTGAGCGTCTTTATAAGCATCGGTACCTGTGATGTAGCCGGCGGTTTCCTGCTCCAGATTGGTATAGGTCAGGCCGGTTGTCAGGGTTAATGACGAGAACGCATGTTCATGACGCAGATTAAGCTTTTCCTGATCCAGACCCTCGGCCACCCGATAACCATTATCCCGGGTTACGCTGGCATTAAGCCCCACGCCGCCATCGCCGTAATGATAACCACTGCGCAGCTTCACCCGGCTATATCCGTAAGAACCATAGTCATATCCGAACAAACCGCCGCCCTGAGTGGTATCCGGCGTGATGACATTAATTACGCCGTGTACCGCATTGGAGCCATACAACGCCGACCCAGGCCCTTTGAGTACCTCTACCCGCTCGGCCATTTCCGAATGCGCCTCGAACAATTCGTTAATGTTACAAAAGCCGGCAGCGCGCAGCGGAATACCATCTTCTGCAGTTAACAAGCCACCACAGGCACCGGCTCCACTAAATACCTGGGAACGCAAGGCTGGCAGGTATTCCTGCCCGTTACCTCGCTGCACCTGAGCACCGGCAATAAATTTAAGCACTTCCTCAATATGCGTAGGCGAAACAAGATTAATATCCTGCTGACCAACGGCGCTGATGATGACTGGCGCATCGTTGTCGTCAGCGCCATGGCGGGAACCCGTAGTGGTGATGCGCTCGATATCTGCAGGCAACTGCACGGGTGCAGTTTGCGCGCTAGCGTTAAACGTACCGCTAATGGCACAGGACAGGATGGTTAATGCAGGCAACCAGCCGCTTCGAGGTAACTTGGTCATGGCTTATCTTTTATTTTGATTAATGAAATGCGGCCGGAGTTGAGCCAGCGGCCATGATAGACCTTCATAACCATTAAGAAAACCAATTAAGCCGGTACTTTGCGGTCTGTTTAACTAGTACTTTGTACCCGTTCCCCTCACTGGTGGGTGCTGCATTCAACCGGGTTCATTTGCCCGCCGGCAACCAACGGCTGATCGCACGGTAAATGGCAAACATAATGGCCAGTCCGGAGGCGGCCAGAGACAATAACAATAAGGCATGAATAAACAAGCTGCTCCAGTGACTGTGATCATGCCCATCATGAGCATGCACAGTGTGGCTCATGGCTAGCATCCAGATAATTAGCCAGCGCCAATCAACCCGTTGCATGATGATCTCCTCGTTTTGTGTGGTTAGTAACCTGATGTAAACCCATCGTATTGATAGGGATTCAGCAGTCTTTGTCTTGGCCTGAGCCGGTCGAAGCTACCATGCTGCTGTTCAAACCGACTTAAGCGCTGATGAGCACTTCGACACCCCCAAACCGTGCAGGCTGATTCTCCCCGCTTGCAGAAAACCGCCATCATCTGCTGCTTGGCTGTAACCAATACCTGCCAGGCCAGTCGCAGACTGTTTTCCCGCTCATAAAGCTCGGCCAGATTGTGATAACTCACCAGTAACGCTTCAACAGTGCGGCGTGATGCGGGCCACTTTTTTACCAGCGTTCTGGCCAGTTCAATGGCTCTGGAGTAATAAACCAGTGTTATCAGGGTATGATGCAGTTCAAAGTTATCATTACCTGCCGCAATCACTTCCCGCCACTTAGCGTAAGCGGCGTCAGACTGACTCATGATGACCTCCTGAGTTAATGCCGGCTGATACTGAAATCACTGAAGGCTGTCATGGCCTGCTGAGCAGCCGCTTCCTGATAACTTACCGCGGTAATCAGATCGGCAACACGGCGTTGCATGGCCACCTGGTAATCCACCAGACCCAGGGCTCCATAGGCGTCGCAAATCAGGGTCGACAAAACGAAGACTTTTTCCAGCAGTTGCCGGTTCTGACCTTCTTCCACCTCCAGCAAAATCGCGGTGATATCGAACGCGCAACCTAAGTAGGGAATACATTCACGATACTCACCGTCGTAAAACAGGGTCGTGCCCTGAAACTCATCCCGGGCTAAAAAATTAACCGCCTCCAGTGGATGGCTATACACCCAGTCGGCGTGTTTGGTACATAAAAAAGAAATTTCCATTGGCATGTCCTCCTGACTTAAACATACGCCATTTCAGACTTATTGCAAATGATAATTGTTTGCATTAGCATAAAATTATGTTCAGTGGACTAGAATGGTAGTTGCTATGACACAACACATTGCCAAAGCGCTCGTGACATCGGCCAATTTAAAGCAACAAATCAGAACGGCATGTCACCCGGATGATCCACAGTTGCTTAAGCGCTATATAAACTTAGCCCTCGACAGTGCGAACATTGCCGGGGCATCGTCCGAAAAAATTCGTATTCTGCTGGACTGTGCGGCGCTTTTGCTCGAGACAGCCTGCGATCAAAAGGTAGTGCTGAGCTGGCGCTATCAGTGTCTCGACCAGATTTACCGGCCGCTGCTGGCGGCCGAAAAGCAAAGTATTACAGCCGGCGATCACCATCGCGTGAGGCAGTTTAGTCATCTGTTTACTCACCTCACGCCGACATTTTTTAACTAAGGACCTCAATTATGACCACCTCTACCGAAACACGAATCGAGCAAGACAGCATGGGCGAACTGGAAGTCCCTGCAGACGCTTTATATGGCGCGCAGACCCAGCGGGCAGTCAATAATTTTCCGGTCAGTGGCCAGTCTATGCCAGAGGCTTTTATCAGAGCGTTGATCACAGTAAAAAAAGCCGCAGCTCAGGCTAACGTCGCATTAGATACGCTGGACAGCGATACAGGTGAAGCGATTTGTCAGGCCTGCGACCAATTGCTCAACGCGCCGCAGCTCATGGCTCACTTCCCGGTCGACATCTTTCAGACCGGTTCAGGCACCAGCACCAACATGAACGCTAACGAAGTGATTGCCAGGCTGGCCAGTCAGCAGTCCGGCCTGTCTGTTCACCCCAACGATCACGTTAATTACGGCCAGAGCAGTAACGATATTATCCCCACCACTATTCATGTGAGTGCCGCCCTAGCCCTGAAGCAGGAACTCTTACCGTCACTCAGCCACCTGTATCGCGTGATAGGTAACAAGGCCAGTGAGCTAAAAGATGTCTGTAAAACCGGCCGTACTCACCTGATGGATGCTATGCCGGTGCGCATGGATCAGAGTTTATCCGGCTGGCAGGCTCAAATAGGCCAGCAGATTAAAGCATTGAATGGCCACCAGCCAGCTATACAAACACTGGCACTGGGTGGCACAGCGGTTGGCACCGGCATTAATGCGCACCCCGATTTCTCAGCCATATTTAATGAAAAACTGACTGCGCTTAGCGGCATCCCTTTTCAGCCGGCAGATAACTATTTCGCACTTATTGCCTCGCAGGATACCGCGGTTACCTTATCTGGTTTGCTGAAATCAACCGCCGTGAGTTTAATGAAAATCAGCAATGACTTACGCTGGATGAACTCAGGGCCGCTGGCAGGGCTCGGCGAAATCGCCCTGCCTGCCCTGCAACCCGGCTCCTCCATTATGCCGGGTAAGGTAAATCCGGTTATCCCGGAAGCCGTGGCGATGGCTTCCGCCCAGGTTATAGGTAACGATGCCGCCATTACGGTTGGCGGTCAGTCAGGTAACTTTGAGTTAAATGTTATGCTGCCAATGATTGCCAGCAATCTGTTAAGTAGCTTTACGCTAATGGCCAATAGCGCTTCGTTACTGGCAGATAGCGCCATAAGCGGCTTTGAGGTATTAAACGAAAATCTGGAAGCCGCATTGGACAAAAACCCGATCCTGGTCACGGCGCTTAACCCCATAATCGGCTACAACAAAGCCGCCGAAATTGCTAAGCGAGCCTACAAAGAAAAGCGGCCGATTGTCGACGTAGCCGACGAAATGACCGACCTGTCACGGCAAGAGTTAACCGAGTTACTCGATCCGAGAAAGCTCACTGATAACAGCCAGTAACATTGGCATTGAAAACCACTAAATAATGCTCGCTCTGGCAATCCTTACAGAACGGCATCAAACAGCTCAAGCCGGGGCGGGCCCGCGTAGAAATCGCGGCTCTGACCTGCGCCGGCATGGGCTTTTTTAAACGCGTCAGATTTCACCCAGTTGTCAAAACTGGCTCTGCTTTGCCAGCACACATGGGTCGAAAACAAAGTGTAGTCGTCAAAAGTTTCGCCTTGCAGTAAATGGAACGACTCAAATCCTGGCACCTCATCAAGAAAACTTTCCCGCTGTCGCCACATTTCAATAAAGGCAGTTTCACTGCCCGGCTTTACCTTAAAACGGTTCATTGCAATAAACATCTGACTGTCCTTTTCAATAAAAGTCATTCTCTATCGTGATCTCTGGTCCTAAGTGGTGCAACCACCATTTTGAAAAACAAGGTTGCCAGCGCCGTTATTAAACTGGCAAACAAGGACCAGTGTAGCGCTCTGTCAGCCTCCACTTCGAGGCTAAGCAAAATAAAGAACACAGTAAAATAAGCAAGCCCGGCTGAAATGATGACCGCCGAATAGTGTAATGCATTATTGATAAGCGTATCTTTATTCACTTGATCCTCCGCTAGCTGCCATGGCCCTCAGGCACAGGCTAATCGTGTTTTGCGTTCAGCGCATCGTTTTTGGGCTGCGAACCTGCATCCAGAAATCCATCGATAACCGTTTGTTCATGCTCGGTAAATGCGCTGTTGAAATTGTCCGGATGAACAGGAATAGCGCGCCGTAGCGGCGGCGAAATACGTTCATTGGCGCGCGCCAGTTGCCGGGTAAATTGAGCCGGTGAGATACGGTTATAAGTGAAGACGCCAGGTTTGCCACTACCGGTTGTAGGCGTTAGCAAATCATCATGCTCTAACAAAAATGCATGTTTAAACACCGCCTGGGACTTGCTGAAGTCGGCGTTGGTGCTGCGCAGCAGTGCGGCCTCCGGCAGCGCTTTGATTCGAACTGTACCGTTGTTTTTCTGCCAGGTAACACCACAAACACTAATAACTAGTGCGGTATTTCGCGTTGCGGTAACTGCTCGGGCGAAGGGTGAGTCCTGCGGCAGCTTGTCCAGCGTTTCGACCACATTAGCCAGGGAGTCCGGCGATAGCTTTTCCAGTGTCACTACTCCACTGTTGGCGGCATAAGTCAGCTTGAGGGTATTTTCCAAATAATACACCTCACCGGTATCCTGCCAGATGGAACCGCCAGGTTGCTCTGGTTGGCTAACATCGGTTTTCTTTGCGGCGCTGTTGAAACGTTTTAATAGCCCGGGTAACACTGCCATCTTCCCAAAAAGTAAACCTGAAGCTGATACGGCAAGAGCTGAAAACTGGTTTATTCCAAACGCCTTATCAGATGCCTTAGTGATGCGGTCGGCTCCAGATAAAAGCCATAACGGCGCATAGCGTTATCCCCTGGACAATAAGAAGCGCCGGGCGCAGATCCATTACTATTGAAATGGTGTAAACCACCACCACCGATGCCGTAGCTGCATATTTCGCCGCCAGGCTAATTGCACCGCTACGTTGCCAGTCGGCTATTGCAGGGCCAAAGATCCGATGATTAATTAACCAGTCATGGGCGCGATTAGAGGAGCGGGCAAAACAGTAAGCCGCCAGTAGCATAAAAGGCACCGTAGGTAATAGAGGCAATACCGCGCCAATCCCGCCCAGTACCACGCAGGACACACCCAGTAATAACCAGACAGGACGCATCACTGACGAGCGGGAAGGACTACAACATCTGGGCTCACTCACATTTACACCTTACATTTTCCAAAGCTTACCAGGCTGTTTGCTCTGCAGCTTACAAGCCGAGGGGGCTCGTCTCAGTACTTACCTGAAGCTTAGCAGCCTCCCAGTATTCTGCCAGTGCTATAACAGGCTGATATTGTGAATATTATTAATACAAAGCCAGGCGATACCTGATGAATAAACCAGCTATTAGTAAGCATAAGTTACCGGTGCAGGGGATACAAATTTTAGCTTAGGAGGATATGCTTAGCGACCAACCACTCTCAGGTTTCATCACCAACTGTAGAGCACGTGGAGCACTGAAGATATTCGAAGGTAATGAGCTAACCGCCCTTTGCTAAGGGCGATTAGCCTGGATGGGTTAGTTAACGATAAACGCGCCCTTCATGATGGCAAAGTGGCCAGGGAATGAGCAAAAGAAAGTGTAGTCTTCACCGGCTGTTAAACCAGCAACATCTACCGTAATGGTGTCCTGCTCTCCACCGCCAATAATTTTGGTGGCCGCGATAATACGCTCATCGCCCGGTGGCAGGTAATTGTTATCCGGACCTGCTTTCAGGGCGCCGTTAACGATTTCCTGGGCATCGGCAGTGGTTGATAAAACCCAGTTATGGCCCATGTATTTCTTGTCCAGCTGTCCGGTATGCTTCAGCGTTACCTCAAAGGTATCGCACGAGGCAGGCACAGACATTTCTTTCATGTTGAACTGCATCATATCGTTACTTTCGATAGTCACAGCGCACTCATCAGCCAGGGTAAAACTGCTAAAGGCTACTAACAAAAACGCTAAACACTTTTTCATAGACATACTCTCATCTGTTAAATGAGTATATATGTAACACCCGGCTTAATGGATTAACATTATCCCTTAAGTCGCATCTGTACTACTTATGAACTACTGCCTGATTAGTACTTGCTGCCAGTGCTGCGGACTAGTAGGTATCGCGATGATAACGCTGTTCATCAATAAGCTGCATTAATGCGTCTTCACCGAGTATGTCAGTGAGCGTTTGGTGCACTGCCTGCCCCATTCCCTGATGGCTACCACACACATAAATATGCGCTCCCCGGGCAATTATGTTTTGCAGTTCATCGGCTGCCGCTACCATGACATCCTGTACATATTGGCCGGGCTCGCCTCGCGAATAGGCCTGCTGAATTTTAAGCCCGGCAAACCCCGTTTGCCACGCTTCAATAGCGGCAGGGATAACATTGTCCAGTTGCGGCGACTGCTCACCATAAATTATCCAGATGTCGGCATCACTGTTAGCATAATATCGCTTTGCCAGTTGTGCCCGAATGCCAGCCAGGCCACTGCCCGCGCCGATGAGCACCAGCGGTACATCAAGTTGCGCGATATGGCATAGCGGATTGTCTTTCACGTTGGCACAAAATGGCTCTTCACTGCCCGCATAGGTGGTCAGCCAGCCGGAGCCGATACCTGGCGTACCATCTGGGTGATACTGTTTTCTGACAATCAGTTTTAGCTGCCCTTCTTCAGGAACCGATGCAATGCTGTAACTGCGCAGAGGTAACAAGGGCATCTTTAAAATCTGTTGCTCTTTGTTCCCTGCCCCGGCTAAATCCGTCAGTTGACGGGTATGCAATACAAGCTTAAGCGGGGTTGGCGTGCCCTCAACAGCAATAACCGTATCCGGGTTGAGTTCATGCTTGTTAAGCCATTCAGCAATGGCCGTGTTAGCATTATGAGGCTGAATATCGAGAATGTCACCGGCCTGCCAGGCGGGCAATGCCTGATCGGCATCCAGTGTCACCATAAAGAGTTCCCGGCCATCTGCACTGTTGAGTTGCTGTTGCTCAGTGACCCGCCAGGTACTGGCTTTAAAAGAGCTTTCAGCACTCTGGGAAGCGTCACCCGGCAGGGGCTGCGACTGTGCCCGGTCGATTTTTTCCAGCTCAGCGATGGCCGTGGCACCGGATTGTTGAAGGGCAACATCGAGTAGTTCGCCAAAGGCACAAAACGCCGGGTACTGACTATCCCCCAGAGCGATTACCCGGTATGAAAGGGATTGCAGTAATGCAGTATTGTGCTGTTTATTATGCTGCTGAAGCGCCCGGTAAAAACGGCGGCCGTTATCGGGTGGCTCGCCGTCACCATAGGTACTAACCACAAATAATGCATCGTTTGCTTTTCGTAAGGTATCAATGGCCAGATCATTCAGCGCGATAACTTTCACCGGGCGGTCTGATTCCAGCAATTCAGCCTGGTATTCGGCCAACTGTTTTGCCGTGCCGGTTTGGCTGGCGTAAGCCACAATAAACGCACCGGTAGTGACATGCCGCCGCTCTCGTTGCCGGGCATAATGGCTAACAATGATAAAACCTACCCATGCGCAATAAGCCAGGCACAGGGCAATAGCCAGCCACAGTCGTTGGTTATCCGTCATTCAAACTGCTCCCCGCCCGGCATCAATGGATAAAGACCAGTGCGATAACCACCGGGATCAATAACCCCAGCGCGGTAACGGGCCAGGTAGACTGCTTGTGAGAGGCCTGTTTTACCAGTAACCATAATCCGGTCAGGGTAAACACAATCATGGCAATGGCTATTACATCGATAAACACAAACCACACCGGCCCGGTGTTACGGCCCTTGTGTAAATCATTAAAATAAGCAATCCAGCCGCGCTCTGTGCCTTCATATAGCAGCGCTGCATCATCCACGTTGATGGCCAGCCAGCGATCGGCGCCTGGCCCCGGCCAGGCCAGGTAAAACTCCATACCATCAAATTCGCCGGCCACATCAGGGGGAACACTAATACTGTGTTCACTGGCCAGCCACTGGCGAACCGGTTGTGGCGCCGGCATTTCTGCCATGGGTAAGTCCTGTAAGTGCGTTAACACATCAGCGGGCACTTCACTTTCTACAGTAGTAACGGAGATCGATGCAGGGATTACTGCGGCGTGGTTAAGCGTAATGCCGGTAACGGCAAATAGCAGCATGCCAACCAGCGAAACGGCAGCACTGATCCAGTGCCATTGACGGGCCGTGCCCAGTGAAAATCGCATAACGAAATACCCTTATCGTTGCTATGCAGTGCGTGCTGTGAACCCATAGGAAGCAGGAATATCCTGGCTGTCAGGGCACCTTTTCGGAAAAGTAAATGATAACCATTTTTATTTGGCCGTCAACACACATGTACTACACTGGTCTCTGGAATCAGGGGTTTAAACTTTATGAGGGCTGTAAAACTGAGAGTGGGGAGTAAAACAAACCAGGGTTATGCTACCGCGGATGCTGGCTGATCAGGCATCCGCAGCATCAATAAAAGTATTCAGGCAGGGCCAAACTGGTCGTTGAGGTAACCAATAATTTGCTTGGATTCGTAAAGCCACTCTTCCCGGCCATCGCTGTGCTGAATACGTAAACAAGGCACCTGCACTTTGCCGCCGCCCTGGATCAGTTCTTCGCGGTGCGGTGAGCCCTGCACGGCGCTGCGCTTTTCAATGGGTACGCGCAGTTTATGAATGGCTCGGCGGGTTTTGACACAAAACGGACAGGCAAAAAAGTGGTAAAGGGTCATCCCCTGGGCAGCCTGAGCAACCTTTTGCTGTGCTTCCGGGGTACGCTTCACCCGACTCCAGCGGGTTAATACATCAACGGATACAATAACCAGACCCAGTGCGTTGCGAACAAGTTTTACAATCATTAACTGAATGTCCTTGGGTTGAAAAAAGAACGCAGTATAGTCTTTTTAACCGTTAAGAAAAAACCGTGTGACGAGAAAAAGCGCGGATTAATCCCGAGAACAATTCATCGGTAGTGAGTGAATCGGCAAGATGGCGATTTAGACAAGTGTGGGCGTTCAGCTTAACTCTGTCGGGGATATTATTGAATTCGTTACACGCATTCACCGGCGGAATAATGCTTTCCAGCACATCATCAATCAGCAGGCAGGCATGTGCCAGCACAATTCTGCGCCCACCCGGAGCGGTCAGCACGCGCTGCGCCGTGCCTACAATTTTCTGGCCGTTAATGTTCAGGTTATAATCGCCATCACAATAAGCATACTCGGTAGCATGAATGTCGGCACTGATATCCAGGGCGGCAAAGAACGCCAGCAAATTATCACAAAGCTGCTGATAAGCGCCTTTAACCGAATAAGACTGCGTTGCAGTTAAGGTGTACATGTGAGCAATATTCAGCATGGCAGGGCTTTGTGGCACCGGCGAACCGCCTGAGCGACGCTGCAAAATGTCCCAGCCCCGTTGAGCCAGCCACTCACTTAACGGCTCGGTTTTCTGCCACTTTCTGCCTGCCGGTAAAACGATGGCCGGCGCCGTGCAGCGCCACAATAATAAAGCCTGATTAAAGTCGCCCTGCTTTACCTGCTCCAGCAGTAGTTGTTCTTTTTCCATTGCCTTATCACAGGTAGTGGCCGGCAACCGAACTACCCGGTGCTTTTGTTTATCGCTCATCAACGTTGCAATTAACTGTAAATACCCTGGACGAATCACACCACAATCCACAGGCGCTGGCCAGCAGATTTATGTAACCCGTTTTAACCTTCTTACAAAAGCCGCCGGAGCCTAGCGCTGCGAACTGCCAAACAACGCTTTCATCTGATTAGCCAGCTCGACAAATTTCTCTTTAATGGTGCGTTTGAGTCCAATATCCACGCCGCCCATCAACACAATGCCTTCCTCGGTGATAGTCGGAGCCTGCCGGTCAGCAATCGACGGGGCTTTGTTGTCGAGGCCGCCCATCAAACAAAATGCCTTGGTCACAACGTTAACGTTTTCCGGTACCTTTATGTCGATCCCGCCCATAATACACAGGGTTTTGATGGTGACATTGGGTGAAGTAAATTCGGCATCGGTGAAATCGATGTCGGAGCCGCCCATGATGTTAAGCACACGAATTTCGGCCGGTACTTTCCAGCGCCCTGAGCGATCGGAACCGCCCATAATGTTGATCACCGTTTCATTGTCCGGCACATCACCAGCGCTGTAATTAATATTGAGCTTCTTCTCTTTTTCGCGGGTGTAATCACCATCAACCTGCATGGTGAGATCGGCCGCAAGATCGGCTATTTCCTGATGGTCCTTGCTGGCCATCGCTTTATCCAGCCGGCGTTCAAACGCATCGGCCGAAATCACTCCATGACTGTAGTGATAAATCAGCTTGTCGATGACTTCTTCCCTGACCTGTTCGATAGGACGATCTTCAAGTTTAACCATGACGGTGGCTCCCTGTATTATTCTTTGCCATTTAAACTGCGTACTTTGAAGCAATTGCCGCGCCAGCTAATAAACCATTAATTTTCAACAACTTATCGAAATAAGCATTCCGCCAAATCGACCTTTAACACTAAGTGTTGGTCAATTACACCGCTTAGTGGTCTGTCTGGCAAACCCTCCATAAGGCATGTTGATTAACCGTTAAATCTGCTACATTACGGTGTTTTACGCAGAACTCTTAATCAAAAATAATGCTTATGCCTTCACTTTCTTTCCCTGATAACGCACTTCGCGCCGTGTTTTTTGCCCTGGTACTGGCTGCCACCGGCTGCAGCAGCACGACATCAACCATCGACAGCGAAGTTACCGTCGCCGAAGCTAGTACCTTCGATGAAATTGCCCCCGTTGTGGCAAACCTCAATAGCCAGTACGGTGCCGAAAATGTCCTTATCGTTGCCGATATCGATAATACCCTGCTGACCAGTGCCACCGATCTGGGCGGCGATATCTGGTACCAGTGGCAACGCGGTAAACTGGCGGTTAAGCCCACCGAGCAGCAAAAAGTAAGCTGTTTGTTTGAAGATGCTATTAGTCTGCTGTATGAGTTGGGGCCAATGAATCTCACCGAACAACAGGTTCCTGCACTGCTGCGCAACTGGCAATCAGCCGGCAATACGCTGTTGTTACTCACTTCCCGTGCGCCGAAAAATCGTGCGGCAACTGAGCGCGAACTTTTGCGTCACGGCATTGATGTTAGTCAGGCAGCGCTAACACCGGTTGATAACACTAACCCGGTTTACCGCGAAAAGCTTGAGCGTGAAATGAGCTATAGCCGCGGCCTGATGATGACCACAGGTATGAACAAGGGCACCATGCTGGAGTGGATCTTAAACGCCACCGAGCGCCAGTTCGACGCCATCGTTTTTGTTGACGACTCGCATACCAATATCGAAAACATGGATAACGCCTGGCAGCAGCACAACACCGATATGCGGATTTTTCATTACACCCACGTAGAAGCCGAGCGCAAAAAGCTGCAGGGGCAGGTACTCACAGAGGTGCAGGCGGAGCGGATGGCCAACGATTACGCAAAGTTAATCGCCACGCTCAATAGCATTTTCCCGGCCCGTCAGAATGATGGGCAATGCCTCGGCCAGTAAGGCTGTTGTTAAAGACCCGGCGGTCTGCCGGGCCTTACCTGGTTATCAGAGCCTTTGGTTGATAGCGCCCCGGTAAGCATCAATAGCGGGTAACAGGCTGCAAATCAGAGTTGCCAGCATTATCGCGCCAACCACCAGTGCGGTATGCAGAGTTAGCAGGTTCGCCGAAATAAACATCCCGTAGTGGCTGGCTAACCATTCTTTGGCCACGGCAAATACGCCGGATACCAGCGCTACTGCGGTAACACTTGCCGCCCCGGCCAACAGCATGGCTTCAACCAGAATTAAGCGAAATATAGTACCGGCCCCGGCACCGATAATACGTAGTACGGCGATTTCTTTTTCACGTTGCTGCATCGACGCCAGCAACATGGTGGAGAGTCCGAACAGGGATGACAGCATAATGAGCAGGCTAATAAACCGCAGCAGATTTTCCACACTCACCATCATCTGCCACATTTCAGTAAGCGCTACGCCTGGTAAAATCGCCATCAGGCGATCATCGTCATAATTATTCAGCTCCCGCTGCAGGGTAAAGGTGGCAAACTTACTGGTGAGGCCCACCATCACTGCGGTAACGCTGTCGGGTTGCACTGCCGGATTAGTCAGGGTATCCGGCAGTTCTAACACGCTATCAAGCTGAGCATGCGGCAAATGCATGGCCTCAATCCCCTGCAATGAAACGTGCACGGTTTTATCCACCGGCGTGCCGGTGGGAGCCAGGATACCAGTAACGGTAAAAGGTGAGTCGTCATGATTCTGGAAACTCACTGCGCCAAGGCCGTGAGCAATCACAATGTCATCACCCAGCTTATAATTAAGCGCACTGGCCACATCAGCGCCGAGCACCGCGCCAAAGACACCTTTAAAGGATTCCCCCTGACTAAACACTAACGGTTGCTTGTTACCAAACTTATAGTGGTCAAAATACTGCTGATTGGTGCCGAGCACGCGATAACCATGATGGGCATCGCCTAAGGAGATGGGAATGGCCCAGTTTACCTGCGGGTGTTGTTGCAACATCTCATAGCTGGCATAGCTGATGTTATTGGTTGGACTGCCCATGCGGAAAACCGTGTAGAGCATCAGGTTTAACTGGCCGCTTGGCGCACCGACGATAAGGTCGACATCCGATACTGTGCGGTTAAAGCTCTCCTGGGCCTGTAATCTCACGTGTTCCACGCTCAGCAAAACACTTACGCTAATCAACAGCGCCAAAAAAGTAAGTGCCAGCGATTTACCACGACTACGCAAGCTGCTTAAGGCAAAAGACATCAGCATGATGAAGCCTCCGCAGCAGTGGTAATTGCGCTTAAAGCCACACTTTTATCCAGATACTGACTCAGACTCTGATCGTGACTAACAAAAATCAAAGTGGTGTGATGCTGCTCGCACAACTCGGTTAGCAGTCGCATAAACGCATCCCGCGCATCGGCATCCAGCGCCGAGGTAGGCTCGTCCACCAGCAGGATCTCCGGCTGATTAATTAACGCTCTGGCAATAGCCACTCGCTGTTGCTGCCCCACACTTAACTGACTGGCCTGCTTGATTAACACCTCTGCCGGCAACTGTAACGCGTGGATAAGCGCGACAAGTTGCTCGCGGCCCGGCTGACTGCCGCCGGCAAAATGCGCCGCCAGGGCGATGTTCTGTGCCACGGTTAAATGGCTCACCAGATTAAACTGCTGAAAAACTACGCCAATGTGGCGGGCCCGGAATTTATCACGCTTGCCTTCGCTCAGACCTGAAAACGGCTTACCCAACAACTCTACGCTGCCCGTATCAGGGGTCAGGATCCCGGCCAGCAGGTTTAGCAAAGTTGTTTTCCCCGAGCCTGAGGGCCCATATAAAAACAGACGTTCGCCCTGCGCGACCTGCCATTGAGGAAAGCTCAGTCGGGAGGTGCTTTTGGGATACTGATAGGTCACATTTTCGAGGCTAATCGCCTGCTCTGGTTTTATTTCTGGCAATGTCAATTTTCACTACACCTTATTGTTATGTCCAGATTATACCCTTCGCCAATGAATTGAAACGGTCACTCACCCTGCCGTAGCGACAAAGAAACGAGGAGCCCCTCACACCGGAAAAATAAATGTTATAACATAACAAAAACAATAAAACGGACCGTTTTTCATGACAACCACTTCCATTCCTGATAGCCGACTGAGCAAAGCAACGGGTATTAAGGCGCGGATTACTTTAGTCGTTATTACGGCATTCTGCCTTATTACATTTGCCTCCAGCGCGGCTGCGCAATACCGGGAAGTCGAATGGACTGAGCTGATGCCCAAAGAAGATTTAGGCACCTCTGCCTATACCCTGCATGTCGACAACTACCAACTTTACGAGTAACCACCATGAAAGAATCTTTGCTAGTACCTCGACACAATGAAAATGATCGATTGAATTTACTCAAGTTCAGGGAGCTTATCTGTTGATACGAGGACCGAAATACTTCGGGCTGTTCGTGGTTGCTTTTGGATCAACCCTTTCTTCTCCAGAGTCACTATCATTTGGTTTACTGAGGGTGGCGTCACTTTAAAGTAGGCTTGTAAATCTGTGTGGGCAGGTGGGTAGCCATTCAGCTTTGTGTAGTAATGAATATAGGCCAGGTATTGGCCTTGCTTTTTGGTAAATGAAAAATTTTCCTGCGCTGGGATCGACATATTCCGCTCACTGTGATCAATTATGGTAATTACTTATACACCAAATAATGCCATGAACATTAAATATGTAGTAGAACTCAGTGAAAATGAAAGAAGCCAGTTGATGGAGTTGGTTTCAAAGGGAAAGTCATCCGCCCGACAGTTAAAAAGAGCCAATATCCTGTTGATGGCTGACGTTATGAAGCCGCATCAGGATAAAGACATTTCGGACGCACTCAACGTTGGTACATCCACCATTTACCGGACGAAAAAGCGATTTGTAGAAGACGGATTGTCCGAGGCACTAAGTGAAGGTGCTCGGCCGGGTATGCCGCGAAAACTGGATGCTAATCAGGACGCACTACTGATTGCGCTGGCATGCAGTCAGCCACCTCAAGGGCTTTGTCGCTGGACGTTAACATTGCTGGCAGACAAACTGGTTTCGTTAAGTGATGTAGAAACTATCTCAAAAGCGTCTCGTGTGGACTATGAATATAAGCGTGTAAGTGTGGCAAATATCTTCATGTTTTTTGACCGACATAAAGGCTGGCGAAAAGCCAAGGTTACGCCAGCAAAGAAGGCTGAAGACTTCGCCCAATGTATGAAAGAGCTGGTTGATGAGCATTATCCGGATGCTGATAAAATCCATGTGGTGATGGACAATTACAGCACGCACAAGGCTGGCTCGCTGTATAAGGCCTTCAAACCAGAAGAAGCATTGCGGATATTGAACCGGCTAGAGTTTCATTACACACCAAAGCATGCCAGTTGGCTAAACATGGTAGAAATCGAAATTGGCAATATGAACCAGCAATGCCTGGATCGTCGCATCCCGACTTGGGACAAGCTCCAATCAGAGCTGGTCGCTTGGGAAAAGCTTCGCAATGAAGCAAGAGCAACCATCAAATGGATGTTCAATGTTGATGCGGCACGCAAAAAATTAACGCGTGCCTATGAAAAACTCAATCAATCATAATTAATGTGTTGAGGTACTAGTACAAATTAAGCAAAGGCTATGTTCGGATTAACTGTTGTTGAATCGAAAAGAGCCTGTTTTCGTTAAGGTTTTCTGGATTATCCATAAACCTGAACCAACCCAGGTAGTGTTCCAAGTATTTTGTGGCTACTCCGTGAAACCGTTTCATCCACGCTTTCAGACGGCTGTGATAGGCGTTAACATTCTGAATATGAAAGACTTTATCTATCACCTTAACACCTCCCGCC
>NZ_PVNP01000011.1 GCF_002993365.1 Marisediminitalea alba | reverse complement strand
GGTCCTTGATGTCTCAATGAAAGAAGATGAATGCCAGATATATCGTGGCAATGCCGCCGAAATACTGTCAGGAGCGAGGAAGCTTGCCTTGAACATGCTTCGTGCGGAGACAACCAGAAAAACGAGTGTGCCACGGAAACAGAAGCGTGCGCATGGCAGCACTGATTACTTGGAAAAGGTGTTAGCGGCGGGTTTGGTAGCGTTGAACGAAATTTGAGCACTCATGCTCTCGCCCTGGGCCTTCTATACATGGTATTGAATGGGTGTGGGGGATTACCCGCAGGCTTGTACCACCACAACATTCACCCCGTGTTGGCGAATTTTATCGAGTGCCTGCGGATCAGCATTACTGTCGGTAATGATGGTATCCACCGCATCCAGCCCGCAGAAGATAAGGTTACCTTTAATGCCTATTTTGCTGCTATCCACCAGTACAATCAGTTTGTCAGCCCGTTTTCTTAGCTTTTGCTCAGCCAGAATTAATAACGGATCGGTTTCCATTACGCCGAATTCACTGACGCCGGGAGAGCCCATAAACATTTTGCTGCCGCGATAATTTTGCGTGGTATCGTTTTCAAAGGAACTGAGAATAATGCTTTGCTTACGGTACACCTCGCCGCCAGGCAAGGTCACCTGATTCTGGCTGTTTTCCAGTAATTCATGGGCCAGTACAAAGGAATTGGTGAGGATATTCATCCGCCTTTCAGCCAGAAACTCTGACATCATAAAGGTTGAAGAGCCACCGTTAATTATAATCGCCTCACCGTCTTCACACAGTTCGGTAGCCGCTTTGGCAATCATGCGTTTAGTGTCGGTATTACGCTCTCTGTCGACTAAAAAGGCGTTACCGGAAATCTTAATATTAGAAACAGCACGATCGTCGAGCGCCTGCGCGCCACCACGAATTTTCTTAATTTTTCTGGCATCAGCCAGCTTGTTTAAGTCGCGGCGAATAGTGGCTTCAGAGGAGTCCAGCTGACTACACAAGTCTCTCACGCTAACAAAGGTACTTTCATCCAGAATGTCCAGAATCAGCTGATGACGCTGCTTTTCAAGCATTATACTGCCCTTATAATCAATATTGTTCAGGGAGATAATATAGTCACCTATTTGTTCACAATCAATCATAAAAGCTAAAATATGATTGATTGTGATGATTCATTACGATTACTACTGAGCAGCACGGCTAGCAATAGCGTAGTACCACTGCGCCTTATACTGGGCCAGCTGGTTAAAGGTAGCCGTTGTGCAAGGCACAAGGTCGGTGACCTGTTGCTGCCGGTGGTTAAAGTCCATCAACGCGGCGGCGCCCATCACCGTGCCGGTATTATCCGAGGAGAGCATCACCGGTTGATGGGGCCGAAGTTGAGCTACCAACTCACAGAGCACCGGGTTTTTCAAAAACGCCCCTTCGATGTACACCGGCCCGCTGGCGTTGAGGTCGTTCAGGCGCTGATCGATCATTAACGCACAGTACAAGGTTGCAATAGCCTGCGGCGACGGCGGCTTATCCGGGCACAGTAAAGCCGGTTCGGCATGACCAAAAGGCCCGTTGCCCTGACTAAAATCAGGAGTAACCATCCAGCGTTCATCAATAGCCTGCTGAATAGACTCGACTTCTGCTCCCATGCTGATATCGCCACCGAGGAGCTGACAAATGGTTTCGTATTCACGCCCGCCCATAAAGCGAGCACAATTAACCGGGCGGCCAAAAACATCCACATTGGCCAGTGTATCCCGGGCCGCTTTCAGATTATCCACCGACCGGTTCGTTTGCATAATAATGGTCCAGGTGCCGGAGGAAATTACGTTCAGCGTCTGGTTACTGTCATTATCGGCTGGCAGATATCGCAGCAGGCTCGCATTGCTGTCGTGAATCCCGGCATAGAGTTTACAGGTTGCAGATAACCCCGTTTGCTCAGCCACTGGCTCACTCACGCAACCCAACTCGTCCCAGGCATTTCGCAACGGCGGAAAATACTTTCGCCACTGACACTTGTCAACCAGCGAAGAATAGTCCTGCCCCTGCGGTTGCCACAGGTCTGTATGGCAGCCTAATGACGTTACTTCACTGGCCGGCTCGCTGCCCAGTCGCCACGCCCAGTATTGCGGGTACATAAGAATATGGGTAGCACTGGCAAACTCATCAGCAAACTTATGTTGTAACCAGAACAATTGCCGTCCGAGATTAAGCCCTGCAGGTAATTGCGGCGACAGGGTTTCAGAAAAATCAGGACGAACGCCAGCATAATCGCTATTACACTCTTCCACGCCGTCAAACTCGTAATCAACTATCGGCAGCACCAGTGCTGTATTGCGGTCTTTTGCGTTATGGTTCACCAGCGCCGCCGTGGCGCCGTGAGTGGTAACCACCAGCGCGGCAATTTCGGCGGTGCGCGGATAAGCGCTTAATGTGGTACATAACCATTGCCAGATAGCATCTGTGTCGGCATGGGGGTAAAGCCCCTCCTGCGGTGCATTTTTACTGGTAAAGCAAGCCTGCTGCTGAGCATCCTCGAGCACCAGCAACTTAATATGAGTTTTACCAATATCCACAACGGCGTTCAGCATTAGAGGCTCCCAACGAACAAGGCCGACATAACGGCAAAAGCAAAGACAGCCTTTTAGACTATCCCCTGTTAACAATACTGAAACAAATTACACAAAAAATCATCTTCAATCAATATCAATCAAAAAGAAAAGGGGATTTAACATTTAGGGAGGGGCGTCACGGCGTACAGATAGTTAGTTATATAAGACTAATCTCCGGTTTCTCCAATCATACGGTAGTGGTGGTTTGAGGCTGCTACAATTGTACAAATATTAGGTCTGACAAACCTACTACAGTTCAAAGGAAGAACATGCAAGATAAAGAAAAGATAGCTATTTTTATTGATGCTGATAATGCACCGGCGGCGAAAATAGATAAAGTTCTGTCTGAGCTTGCCAGATATGGCGTCGTTAATATCAGAAAAGCATACGGCAATTGGAAAAGCCAGACCCTAAAGCCTTGGGAAGATCTGCTTTTGGACTATGCTATTCAGCCAATACAGCAGTTCGATCTCACAAAAGGCAAAAACGCAACGGACATAGCGCTTGTGATTGATGTCATGGATGTCCTTTACACCAAAGACGTTGATACTATTTGTCTTGTATCTTCGGATTGCGATTTCACGCCACTTGTTACCCGATGTCTTGCCGATGGTAAATTCGTAATTGGTTTTGGCGAACGTAAAGCCCCCTCACCATTCGTGAATAGTTGCTCCAGGTTTTTGTACTTGGATACTGAAAATCAACAGGCTACTCTCCTACAGAAGCCAGAAGGAAACCTTAAAAGCAATACAAAGCTAATGAATTTACTCAGGCAAGCCATCGATGCAGTTAGCGAAGACGACGGTTGGGCCAAACTGGGCCCTATCGGCAACCATATTTCTAACCACGCATCCTTTGATCAGCGAAACTATGGCTTTAAAAAGCTCAGTGACTTATTTATGGCCATAGATTTGTTCGAAATGAAGAAAACAAATGGCTCAGTAATTTGGGTTCGTGATAAGAAGAAAGCGAAACTGTCGTCAAAATAAAGGACAGGCACACCATTGGGTCCTGACGGTGTGCCCGTGGCTAATTATCAGCCAATGCCAAGCTCTTTTAACTTTTTATCCAGGCCCGGATAAACCCGGCGTGCATTGCCGGAATAAACCTGTTTACGTTGTTCGTCGGTTAAGTCCAGCGCGTCAATGTAGCGCTTGGTGTCGTCGAAGTAGTTACCCGTTTCCGGGTCGATGCCACGTACTGCACCAATCATCTCGGAGCCAAACAGAATATTGTCGAGATCGATCACTTCAAACAATAAATCGATACCTGGTTGATGGTAAACACAGGTGTCGAAGAATACATTCTTCATCAGGTGCTCCCGCAGCGGCGGTTGCTTAAGCATATCTGCCAGGCCGCGATAGCGCCCCCAGTGATAAGGTACCGCACCACCACCATGGGGAATAATAAAGCGCAGGTCCGGGAAGTCTTTGAACAGGTCGCCCTGTAATAACTGCATAAATGCAGTGGTATCGGCGTTCATATAGTGGGCGCCGGTGGCATGGAAATTTTCGTTACACGAACCGGAGACATGGATCATGGCTGGCACATCCAGCTCTACCATCTTTTCATAAAAGGGGTACCAGCTTTTGTCGGTCAGCGGCTTGGAAGTCCAGTGACCACCGGATGGGTCCGGGTTGAGGTTACAGCCTACAAAACCCAGTTCTGTTACGCACCGCTCCAGTTCTGCGACGGAGTTTTTAATCGGCACGCCAGGCGACTGCGGTAATTGACACACGCCAATGAAATGCTGAGGGTACAGATCTACAACCCGTTTGATCAGGTCGTTACAGGCGCTGGTCCACTGCCTTGAGACCGCCTCGTCACCAATATGATGGGCCATAGCGGATGCTCGGGGTGAAAAAATAGTCATATCTGAGCCGCGTTCAATCAGCAGTCGCAGCTGGTTCTTTTCGATACTTTCCTGAATTTGTTCGTCACTGATGTGCGGCACTTCAGGCAATGCTTTGCCATCCTTATACGCTTTTAACTGCGCTTCGCGGAACAACTGTAATGGTTCCGGCGCTGTGGTGTAATGGCCGTGGCAATCAATAATCATAATATGCGCCTTGTTTATTATTCATTCACTTCGTTAGGGGTAAACGCGCTATCAGGGATCATCACTTCCCCGCGCATCAGCAGTCGTGCCGTTCTGAGTAAGGCAGCCCGGCGTATGTTAAGCGTATCGACAGACTCAGCACCATCTACGTCCATAGCAACGGTAAACTGACCAGTCGGATGTTCTATTTGCAGGGCATCAAATCCAGTATCCTGCCCGCCCAGATACTCGTTGCCCACCGCCCCCTCGATAACACAGGCGGTGGCTACGCTAACCGAGGCCAGTACACCAATAGCATCATGCACACGATGGGGGATAAACGAACGGGTATTCACCAACCCACCTTTTACAGCAGGCGACAACAGGGTCATTTTCGGTACTGTTTTACTGCTGACATCGCCCAGGTGCATTTTTTCACCGGCTTGTAATCGAATGGCTTCTACCCGGCTTTTTAGTTCAGCCATGGCTTCTATTTGTTCCGGCGGTTCGTTGCCGGTAATGGCAAAGTCTCTCGCGTTCATCAACACTACCGGCATGCCGTTGTCGATGCAGGTTACGGTTATACCATCGAAGATGTCAGTCACATTACCAGTGGGTAATAGAGCCCCACAGCTGGAGCCGGCAATGTCGAGAAAGTCTATCAGCACAGGCGCTGCGCCACCTGGCACACCATCAATTTCGGCGTCGCCTTCATACACGGATTTGCCGTCTTTAACCTGGACCTGAGCCACCGCCAGAGCGCCGGTATTTACCATATGGATGCGCACGTCAGTAACGCCCTCAACAGCCGTTACCAGCCCTTCGTCGATGGCAAAGGGCCCAACACCGGCCAGAATATTGCCGCAGTTCTGGGCATCACTGACTACAGCCTTGTCGACCACCACCTGCAAAAACAGGTAATCCACATCAGCGTCTTCGCGGCTCGATGGACTGATAATAGCCACCTTGCTGGTAAGCGGGTGTGCACCGCCAACGCCGTCAATCTGGCGGCTATCCGGCGAGCCCATTGCCGCCAGCAAAACCTGATCGCGAACGGCACTGTCAGCGGGTAAATCTTTAGCCTGAAAGTACAGCCCTTTAGAGGTACCGCCGCGCATTAAACTGCAGGGGATAGCTTTCACGCTTTTTTACCGTTGGTGTGTTCTTCGTAAGTCACATAACGCAGGCCTTTCTCGGCCAGACGCTCGCGCATATTGTAGATATCGAGCCCAAGCTCACCGTTAGCCAGGCGCACTCGCTTAGACTCTTCGTTGGCTACCCTTTTAAGCACTTTTTCGTGTACTTCGTCGGCTTCCTCACGGGCAACCACCACTACGCCATCTTCGTCGGCAACCACCATATCACCTGGGTTTACCAGCGCACCGGCACACACCACCGGCACATTTACGCTGGCAATGGTTTCTTTTACCGTGCCCTGGGAATAAATGGCTTTCGACCACACCGGAAAACCCATTTCTTCCAATGTGGCGGTATCTCTTACGCCACCAGCAATCACCAGTCCTTGCACGCCGCGGGCTTTTAAAGATGTGGCCAGTAGATCGCCAAAGAAGCCATCATTGCACGGACTGGTTGGCACCACCACCAGCACATCCCCTGCCTGACACTGTTCAACCGCCACGTGGATCATCCAGTTATCGCCCGGCGCTACCTGGCAGGTCACCGCTGGCCCGGCAATTTTCGCCGGCTTATAAATAGGCGTCATGTATTCCGCCATCAGCCCTTTGCGCCCCTGAGCCTCGTGCACTGTGGCCGCTTCGGCCCCTGCGTAATTTTCGATTGTTTGCTTTGCTGGGCGTGGACACCCGGTAACACATACCGCCATAACAGCCTCGATGAAGTTATTTCTGATGAAATCAGTATGCGCCCGACAGCGCTGAAATTCCGTTTAGAAAGATGTAAAAGTCCATTAGGATTTTCTATAATGATAAAAAACGCCAAAGAGACATACTGTGCAATTTAATATCCGACACCTGTTCTGCGCGCTGGAGATACGCAAGCATGCTAATCTCTCCGAGGCGGCCAGACATGTTCACCTGACCCAGTCGGCGCTTACCCAGAGCATTCGAAAACTGGAAAAGTCTATTGGCGTACCGTTATTCACGCGGGCAACGACAGGTATGTTTGTCACCCCTCAGGGTGAAGTCTTTTTAAACCGTTTTGAACGTGGTTTTGCGTACATAGAGTACTTCGCCAACACGCTTTTTAGTGCCGATCGCACTGCCCGGTTAATCTTTCTGCGTGGTATTAGTGCCCGCCAGCTGGCTGCCTTAATTCAGGTGGTTGAACACCAAAGTTACACGGCAGCATCACGGGTCATGGGCTTAACCCAGCCCACCCTGCACCGGACCATAAAAGAACTTGAAACCCTGTGTTCACAGAGTTTGTTTACCCGCTCTCCTACAGGAGTCGAGGCCACCTGGCGGGCACGTCAGTTAAGCCGTTTGGCCGGGCTGTACTTTGCGGAGCTGCAACAGGGGCTGGATGAATTACAGGAGCTGGCAGGTTCTGGACACGGTTCACTTAAACTGGGCAGTCTGCCGTTAACCCGCACCAGTATTATCCCCAATGCCGTGCTTAAACTAACCGAGGTTGCGCCGCAGGCGCACATCAGTATTGTGGATGGCCCTTATGAGGAACAGCTTCATGCCCTGTTGCACGGTCAGATTGATATTTTAATTGGTGCACTGCGCTTTCCCCCACTCAGTGATGAAATTACTCAGCATCATCTGTTCGATGACAATTTATCGCTGGTTTTTAGGAATGGCCACCCGCTGGCTTCTCAGCCCGCACTTAACAGTAACGACTGGTCATCACTCAAATGGGTAGTGCCTAAAACCGGTACGCCAGCCAGAGCCATATTTAAAGATCTGTTTGGTTCGATGAATTTACCCGTGCCAGGTGACATTATTGAGTGCAGCTCTTTAGTTGCCACCCGGGGCTTGCTCATTAACAGCGACCGCGCCGCCTTATTGCCAGCCAGACAAGTTGAGGTAGATGTTGAAGCGGGCTTACTCGCAGTAAGCCCGTTAGCACTTCGCGATCCGGCCAGGCAAATTGGCTATACAGTCCGTAAAGGCTGGACACCTACCCGATTGCAGGCCAGTTTTCTGACCATTCTGGAACAATCTACCTGTTAAGCTTGCGCATACCGGATACGTTGTGGAACCGCCCCTGGCAAGATTACACCCAGCTCGGACTTTGTTTTTTCGCTGCGTTCATTGCAGTAACTCCAGCCGAATCGACGCTTTCAAGGCAACATTGTAACCGGTACCTCCGCGACTTTTTAACACTAGCTTGTGACTTATCGCTACATCGCAAAAAGAAGAGTCTGACGATCAAGCTTCGCAGTTAAAGGCTCATAGCGCGATTAATAGCTACTACGTTGTGAAAAAAAATAATAGCCGCAAAAAACCACCTCGTTACCATTCGTTAACAGTTTGTTTACGCTTGCGTCCGGCAATGACGCCACTAAATGGTCCGAATAGCCAGGAGCAACGCAAGGAAGTCGTAAACAAGTGATTAAGGAAAATTAACGGGGCACACATGAAATCTAAATTTCCGTATAAGAAAACGATACTGACGCAAAGCATATCGCTGCTGCTTGGCACCAGCGTAATGTTACCGGCGATGGCGCAGCAGACACCGGATGATGACCTGGTTGAGGTGATTGAGGTTACCGGCCTGAAGTCCAGTCTTACCGAAGCAGCATCCATCAAACAAAATTCAGTCGGCGTAGTCGACGCGATTTCCGCTGAAGACATTGGTAAATTCCCGGATACTAACCTGGCAGAGTCGTTACAGCGCATTACCGGCGTATCCATCAGCCGCTCCAACGGTGAAGGTAACGAAGTCACCGTGCGCGGTTTTGGTGGTGAGAATAACATGATCACCCTCAACGGCCGTATGATGCCTGCCGCTCAAACCTACGGCGGCGGCAGTGGCGCCGACGGCACTACCCGTGGTGGCGGTACCCGCGCGTTTAACTTTGGTAACCTGGCATCAGACGGTGTTCGCGCCGTAGAGGTGTATAAAACCAGTAAGGCCAATATCGCTACCGGCGGGATTGGTGCCACCATCAACATCATTACCGCACGACCGCTGGATAATCCGGGCTTTAGCGCCACAGTGGGCGCCAAAGCCGTACACGACACTACGAACCGCGCCGGTGACGACATTACACCAGAACTTTCAGGCCTGATGAACTGGACCAACGAAGAGGCCACTTTCGGGGTGAATGTGGCAGCAGTGGTACAACAGCGTGATTCGGGTTACGCCGGTGCTACGGTAAACGACTGGAACATTGGTACCTGGGGCGATCCTAACGACCCGGATACGCTGTTTAACAATGCCGACATGTCGATTTATCAGAATACGCCGGAGGCCGGGCAATTGTACGCTCGTCCAAACGATTTACGTTACGCCTTTTCCGATACTCAACGGGATCGGACTAACGCCCAAATCACCATGCAATACGCGCCCACCGACAACATTACCGCCACGCTGGACTATGTATTTGCCGAAAACGAAATCACCGAACATCGCGGCGAAATCACTAACTGGGTACAAAACGGTTCTAACGTCACCAGCGTTATCTTTGATGATGGCCCGGTGGCCACGCCTATCTACATAGCCGAGAACTATAACGGCACCGTGGATGAAGGTTACGAGCAACAGTATCGTGAACAAACCAACACCCTGAACTCGCTTGGCTTTAATGTGGTGTACCACGTAAGCGATGCGCTTTCGCTGAACTTCGACGTACATAACTCCAAAATGGAAAGCTTACCCAGCGGCCCCAGCGACAACCTGGCAACCGGCGAAATTGCCGTGGGCATAGGCGCACCTTCGGTGGCCTCTCGGGAATGGTGGTACGACAGCGAACTGCCCAGCTACCGCAACGTTTACGACGACTCCTTACGGGGCAATAACAACGGGACAGTTGATGCCGGCGATGTGGGCTCATCCATTCTGCGCTTCCGTCACGCATCTCAGGTTACCGAGATCACTCAGTTTAAGTTTGACGGTACTTATTACATGGATAACGGCAAGTTCCAATTTGGTGCCGAAGGCCGCGCAATGGAAATGAATGCCCGCCAGACTGCCGGTGACAACATGACATTAGGTAACTGGGGTATTGCCAACCCGGGCGAGTTCTCTGATGGCCTGCTGGAACAAATCAATGTGGGCGGCCTGTTTGATGACTACGACATCGGCGAAAGCCAGGGCATCGGTTTTATTGCCGATCCGGTAGCGCTGGCGCGGGAAGGCATTGCCCTGTACCCGTCAGATGCTAACTTCTTTGGTGTCAGCAGCGTGTTTTCCAATAATGACACGGTGAAGGAAGACACCATGGCGGCCTACTTCCAGGTGCACATTGAAGCTGAATGGAACGATATGCCCATTAACGTGCTGGCCGGTATGCGCTACGAAACCACCGATGTGGAGTCCACCTCTCTGGTGACGCCACCAAGCTACCTGATCTGGGAAAACAACAACGACTTCGCGTTGTATACCGATCCGTCAACCTCAGCACAGCCGCTGTCTGTTGACGCGGATTACGACAACCTGCTGCCCAGCCTTGATTTTGACATCATGCTGACCGACGACGTTAAAGCCCGTTTCTCGTACAGTAAAACCATTGCCCGTGCTGGCTACGGCTCACTGCGGGTTTCGCCCAGTGGCTTTGGTTTAACCGGCTCAACTATCAATGGGGCCAGAGCGACGGCGTCGTCTTCCAACCCGGGGCTGTTACCGCTGGAGTCGGATAACTTCGACCTGTCGTTCGAGTACTACTACGACGACAGCAGTTACGCGTCTTTTGGTTTCTTTGAAAAACGCGTTGCCAACTTTATTGGTACCGGCCAGCAGGACAGAACCTTCTTTGGTATTCAGGACCAGACCTCAGGCCCGCGTGCTATCGCCGCTGCCCAGGCCCTTCGCGACCGCGGCTTTGCGGTAGACGATACCTCGTTGTTTGCGATGATGGTATTGCTTGAACACCCTGAGGCGTTCCCTAACGGTGCCGATGACTACACCGGTTCTGCCGAACAAATTCTGCAGTTAGGTGAAACTCCGGGATGGGATCTTATCCCGCAGCAAGGCGATCCGGAGCTGGTATTCCGTACCTCGTATCCACAAAACAACAAGGAAGCCAAACTGTACGGTGCCGAACTGGCGGTACAGCACTTCTTTGGTGAAACCGGCTTTGGTGTGCAGGCTAACTACACCATCGTGCGTGGTGACATAGGTTTCGATAATACCGGCAACCCGAATGTCTCGCAGTTTGCCCTGACCGGCCTGAGTGACACAGCCAACCTGGTATTACTGTACGAGAACTACGGCTGGACGGCACGTTTCGCCCTCAACTGGCGTGATGAATTCCTCAACCGGGCTAACTACAAAGGGTCTAACAACCCGGCCTATATTGAGGACTATTATCAGCTGGATGCTAACGTCAGTTACGCCGTTAACGACAACCTTACGGTATTTGTGGAAGGCATCAACATTACCGGCGAAAACAGCCGCGAACATGGCCGAACCGCTAACCAGTTGTGGTATCTCGAAGACCTCGGTGCGCGCTACCAGTTAGGCGCCCGGTACACCTTCTGATCACCGTTTTAAGTAACACAAGGCCACTTCGGTGGCCTTCTTACGTTTAAAAAAGGTAAGCAATGCACAATAACAATTACACCCTGCTCGATAATGTCACGCACAAAGATCTGCGTGTCATCCCCCACTACAGCGCCAACTTCGGCGACAATGTTGCATCTGTTCCGGTGTTCGCTACCGAACTGGCCAACGTCATCAAACACTATCCGGTACTGTTCTATCCCACCGATAAAACCACCAGCGATTTTACCATGGTGGCGTTACTCGGGCTGGAAGCCGGCGAAAACCTGTTTCTCAACGAAACACTGCCAGAAAGCTACCAGGCCCTGCGTCAACAGTCTGGCTGGGCGGCAGACTATGTGCCGGCCACAGTCGCCCGCGGCCCTTTTGCCATTGGTCTGCATGAAAATGGTAATCAGGTGATGGTCCATGTGGATGCCAGCCATCCCAAACTTTCTACCGAGCAGGGCAAACCGCTGTTTTTACCCAAGGGCGGTAACTCCGACTACTTAAACCGCATCAGTTCAATACTGGCGGTGATCCATAACGGCGTACAGGTCACCAGTGACATGGTGAGTATGTGGCACTCTATGGGGTTACTGGAGCCTATGACTGTAGACATTGAGCTGGTTGATGGCTCCAAACACACTCTCGGTGGCCATTTTGCTGTCAGCGAGGAGAAAGTCGCAGCCCTTTCAGCCACCGATTTACACACCCTGCATCAGCACAATTACCTGCAAGGGCTGTATCTGGCGATGACATCACTGAATAACCTCCAGACCCTTATAGACCTGAAAAACATCCGCATACATCAGGAGCTGCGGGCCTATGCCTGATAGTCTGTCGACCATTAGCACCACGGTGAAGGAGTTGGCTGCGGCGAGTGCGCCTGCTGCAGAGACGCTGGCTGAGGCTGCCCAACCGGTTGTCTTACGCGGTATCGCTGAAGACTGGGCGCTTACCCGCCAGTCAGCATCAGGCCCCGCCGGTGCTGCCGCCTATCTGAAACCTTTTTATAATGGCCGGCCATCGATGATTTACCGGGCGCCGGCCAGCATTAACGGCCGCTATTTCTATACCGAAGATGCCAGCTCGCTGAATTACCAGAGTGTCACCGGCCGGGTCGATGCGTTTTTAGATGAACTCGCCGGAGAATCCCAGGATGAGTCGCTTTATATGGCGTCGGCACCACTGGATAAGTTTTTTCCGGGTCTTAAGGATGCCGTGCGTTTTAGCCAGCCAGCGCAGCTAAACCCCGATGCGGAATACGATCCTTTGGTGAGTATCTGGGTGGGCAACCGGTCGCTGGCGTCCTGCCATTTCGACAATATGGAAAACATTGCCTGCTGTGTGGCCGGGCGGCGTAGAATTATCGTCTTTCCGCCGGAGCAAATAGCCAATCTGTATCCCGGTCCGGTAGAACGCACGCCAGGCGGCCAGGTTATCAGCATGGTGGACTTTCATCAGCCGGACTTTACTCGTTACCCGCGTTTTGCTGAAGCCCTTAAGCATGCGCAGATCGCCGAGCTGGCGCCCGGTGACGGGATTTTCATTCCCAGTATGTGGTGGCATCAGGTAGAAGGCCTGAGCGATTTTAACGTACTGGTGAATTACTGGTGGTCGCAGGCACCATCGCTGGCCGGCTCTGGCATGCCGGCACTGTTCCATGCCATGCTGGCCATTCGCGACAGGCCCGAGCGTGAGAAAGCGGCTTTTAAGGCGTTGTTCGATTATTACGTGTTTGGCGATAGCAACTTGCCCCAGGCGCATTTACCCGAGTCAGGTAAAGGCGTACTAGGCAACATAGACGAAGTCACCGCCCGGCGTTTACGCGCTATTATTATCAATCAGTTAAATAAGTAACCCGCTCATGACAACACCACCCAAACAAATAGTAATAGCCGGCGGCGGCACCGCAGGATGGATAGCCGCCGTAGCGCTGGCCCGCAAAATGGGGCCACTGGTTAATATCAGACTGGTGGAATCCAGCACAATTGGCACCATTGGAGTGGGAGAAGCGACCATTCCACCTTTACGTACGTTTCATAAATTGCTGCAAATAGACGAGCAGGCGTTTATGCGCGCCACCGCCGCCACTTTTAAGCTTGGCATCCGGTTTGAAAACTGGGGGCGCATTGGTGAGCAGTACATTCACTCTTTTGGTATGACCGGTCAGCAAAGCTGGCTGGCCGAGTTTGTGCACTTTTATCTGAGCGCCAAAGCCCGCGGGCTGGAAGGCGACTACGGTGACTATTGCTTTGAGCTCGAAGCCGCTCGTCAGCACAAATTTGCCACCTCAGCGCAAAGCAATATTCAGTATGCCTATCACCTGGATGCTGGCAATTACGTAGCGTTTCTAAAGCGCTTTTGCAGCAACCTCGGCGTTACCCATTGCGATGGGGTTATCAGCCAGGTTCTGCAACACGATAATGGCGATATTAAAGCGCTCAGACTGGCCAGTGGCGAGCTGATCGAAGGTGACTTTTTTATCGATTGCACCGGCTTTAAAGGGCTGCTAATTGAGGAAACCCTGCACACCGGTTACGAAGACTGGTCGCACTGGTTACTCTGTGACAGCGCCTGTGCCGTACAAACCACCAGCACGGAGCCAGCCGCGCCCTTTACCCGCTCTGCCGCGCATCATGCCGGTTGGCAGTGGGAAATTCCGCTGCAGCACCGCACCGGCAATGGCAACGTTTACAGTAGCGCGTTTATGGATGACAACGAAGCCAGCGAACAGCTTATGCAAAACGTTAAGGGCGAAGCGATTACCACACCCAGAACCCTGCGTTTTAAAACCGGCCGACGTAACAAAGCCTGGCATCGCAACTGCCTGGCTCTGGGCCTGGCCAGTGGCTTTGTGGAGCCGCTGGAGTCCACCAGTATTCATCTGGTGATTATGGGGATCACCCGGTTTATGCAGTTGTTTCCTCACGGCGGCAATTATCAGGCGCTGACAGACGAATACAACCAGCAAACCCAACTGGAGCTGGAACGCATTCGCGACTTTATTATTCTGCATTATCACGTCACCCAGCGCGACGACAGCCCGTTTTGGGAGCACTGTAAAAACATGACTGTCCCAGACTCTCTGCAAACGCGCATTGCCTTATTTAAAGAGCAGGCGCATGCCTTCCAGAAGCAGAACGAACTGTTCCGGGTAGACTCCTGGGCGCAGGTAATGCTGGGCCAGGGCGTAACGCCGGATTATCACCATCCGGCTGCCGCCATGCTGTCGGATGCACAACTTAATCAGTCTATGCAGCAGCAACGCCAGCGAGTGCTTCAGGCCGTCGCTCAGTTGCCCGCTCATGAAGACTTTATACGCCGCTACTGCGCCACACCACAAAAGGCCGAGGCCCTTTTGTGAGTGATACCGTATAAAGCACACATTTACCGAAGTACCAAAAGGAGATTCAATGTCAGTTAAATCCATCCCATCACGTGTGCTTGGCGCATCCGGGCTTGCAGTCAGTGAAGTCGGCTTGGGCTGCTGGCAGCTGGGTGGCGACTTCGGCCCCATTGACGAGCCCACGGCAAAAGCCATACTCGAACAAGCCGTTGCCGACGGCATTACGTTTTTCGATACCGCCGATGTCTATGGCGCCGGGCAGAGTGAGAGCTACGTGGGCGAAGTACTGGCAGCGATTGCACCTAGTGCGGTAATCGCCACCAAATATGGCCGCGGCGAAGGCACCTACCCGGATGGTTATTCCCTGCAGAACCTGCGCGACTCAGTAAAACGCGCCCAGGACCGATTACAGCGGGACAGCCTGGACTTACTGCAACTGCACTGTATCCCGGAGCAAATACTCAGCGAAGGCGCTATTTTTGACTGGCTCCGTGAAGTTCAGCAGGAAGGCCATATACAGCATTTCGGCGCCAGTGTGGAAACCCTGCGCGAAGCGCACATTTGTTTGCAGCATGCCGACCTGACCTCACTGCAAATCATTTTTAACCTGATGCGCCAGCGCCCGGTCACCGAGTTGCTGGAACAGGCCGCAGCCCAACGGGTGGGCATTATCGTACGTCTGCCGCTGGCCAGTGGCATGTTAACCGGTAAGTTTGATCAGCACACCCGGTTTGCCGACAGCGATCACCGCAACTTTAATAAAGACGGCGATGCCTTCAGCGTGGGCGAAACCTTCAGCGGTATCGAGTTCAATAAAGGTCTGGCACTGGTTAAGCAGTTGGAAGACTTTAAACCGGCGTCACTCAACATGGCGCAATTTGCCATGCGCTGGATCCTCGATCATCCGGCCGTGTCGGCCATTATTCCTGGCGCCAGCTCTGCCAGACAGGTAACGCAAAATGCTGCCATCGCCGGTGTACCGCCGCTCGATGAAGAATTGCATAACGCCCTGTTTGCGTTCTATATAAAAGATATAGAGCCACTCATTCGCTGCGAGGTTTAACCCACCTTTTTTGCAGTCAGTGGCATGCTCTCCCATTGCAGTCACTGACTCGCTTTTTTCCACCCCTCTCAAATGATGAAATCACAATAGCGATAACCGATACCGTAATTTTAATTGCCCGCCAGATTGATAACCTTTTGTTTACAATTAAAAACGGAGAGACTGCGTGCTAAAACCACTTCTTGCTGTCGCCATTGCCGGCGCCTTTGCCACTGCATCAACAATCACCCTGGCGGCTACCCCTAAGCTTAATGATAAGCAGTATTTCAGCCAGCCGAGTCTGGATGTGGTTGTGTTCAGCAACTGGTACAACGGTTTATTTGGTGATTCCAAAATTAGTGGTGTTGAGCTGATTCATTTTGGCGAGCGCACCGCAACCAATGGCGATGTGAGGCTCAGTGCCACGCCTGAACAGTGGGATCCCATTCCCACCTTTGTGGAGCGCAAAGTCGATCAGGCATCGGGTACCATCAGCGCCACTCTCGCGTATCCGGAGTATGATTTTACCTACACCATTACCGCCAGGCCCATCAACAACGGCGTTGAAATTACCCTGTCGTCGCCCAACCCGCTACCGCCCGCTCTGGAAGGTAAAGCCGGCTTCAATATGGAATTCTTACCAGCCACCTATATGGAAACCAGCTTTCTGGCCGACGGCAAACCCGGCAGCTTCCCGCTCTACCCCACTGGCGTAAAAGAAATCATCGGCGAGCATGAGCCACAACCACTGGCTACCGGCCAACACCTGGTACTCGCTCCGGAAAGCCCGCAGAAACGGGTGTCCGTCAAGTCAGAATCATTGCCTCTGGCACTTTATGACGGGCGTGCTAAGGCCCAGAATGGCTGGTATGTGGTGCGAGGTCTGCTGCCTGCCGGTAAAAGCGGTACGCTGGCGAAATGGCAGCTAACGGCCAGTACCGATGACAACTGGTTACGTGCTCCGGTTATTGGCCATTCACAGGTAGGTTATCTGCCGCAACAAACCAAGCGCGCAGTCATCGAGCTGGATGCCAGAGCCACACTGTCCGGCGATGCCGAGTTATTACGGGTGAATCCCGACGGGACCACAACCACCGTTAAAAAGCGCCAGCCTGAAAAGCACGACAACTACACCCGCTATCAGTATGCGGTGTTTGATTTCAGCGATGTCACCACCAGCGGTGTGTACCAGCTGCGCTATGGCGAAACCACCACCGCGCCATTTTCGATTGATGCCTCGGTGCTGGATAACGCCTGGCACCCTACCCTCGACCACTATTTCCCGGTACAGATGGATCACATGCTGATCAACGAGGCCTACCGGGTGTGGCATGGCGCCTCTCACCTGGATGATGCTTTGCAGGCACCGGTAAATCACACCCACTTTGATTTATATGCTCAGGGGCCCACTACCGATACACCCTACGAACCGGGCGAGCATATTCCAGGGCTAAATGTAGGCGGCTGGTATGATGCCGGCGATTACGATATCCGCACGCAAACGCAGTATCACACCATTACCTCACTGGTGCAGACCTGGGAAGAATTTGGCCTGACCCGTGATACCACGCTGGTTGATTACGAACGCAAATATGTGGATATTCATGTGCCGGACGGCAAGCCCGATCTGTTACAGCAAATAGAGCACGGCAGTCTGGCATTGCTGGCGCAGTATAAAGCCGTAGGCCACGCTATTCCTGGCATTATCGTGCCCGATTTAAGCCAATATACTCACCTTGGCGACGGCCTCACCATGACCGACAATCTGATCTACGATCCGGCCATGAGTGATACCGAATCGGATGGCACTCGCAGCGGCGTATTTGACGACCGCTGGGCGTTTACCAGTAAATCCACCCCGCTTAACTACGGCTCTATGGCAGCACTGGCCGCAGCGAGTCGGGCACTGGCCGACTATAATCCTGCCCTGGCGGCCGAATGCCGCGACACCGCTATTGCCGCTTGGCAGGAGGAAGCGGGCCATGCACCGGACATATTTAAGGTGGGCAATACCACCGGCGGTGGTCTGGAAGAGGAAAAACTCAAAGCTGCAGTAGAGCTGCTGATTACCACCGGCGACAAAAAATACCAGCGCGCAGTAAAAGACTTACTGCCCTATATCGAAGGGGAATTCAATCGTGCGGCGGTGATTGCTATTCGCGCTCTACCGCACATGGACAAGGCTTATGCACAGCGCATTCGCCGGGCGGCACAGCAATATAAACCAGCGCTTGAAGCCGCCACCAGCAAAAACCCGTTCGGTGTCACCATTACCGAATACGGCTGGGCGGGCAATGCCACTGTTTTGCAGATGGCAATTACCCAGTACTACCTCCACACTGCCTTTCCTGATTTATTCGATTCTGAGTTAATTTACCGCTCTCTCGACTACCTGTACGGCACCCACCCGGACTCCGACATTTCCTTTGTTTCTAATGTCGGTACGGTTTCGAAAAAGGTGGCGTATGGTATGAACCGGGCAGACTACTCGTTTATCAGTGGTGCCATCGTACCGGGGGTATTAATTCTGAAGCCGGACTTGCCGGAGAACAAAGAAAACTGGCCGTTCCTGTGGGGCGAAAATGAGTATGTGATCAACGTAGGCGGGCTTTATCTGTTTACTGTGAATGCTGCTCTTGCGCTGGCAGAGCGCTAGTCTGGCAAGAAAGTCAGTTCACCCGGGATGGGTGAACTGACTTATGATTACTCGTCGGCAAAGTCCTCGGTATCAATGTCGGCCTGAGCGCCGGCCGGATAACGAGCCCCTTTCACCGTCTGGCGATTGATCAGCTCATCGGCCTTCACCAGCAATTCCGGTGGCAGTTGCAGGCCGCTGGCCTGTAAATCTTCTATAAGGTGTGCTTCGCTGCTGGTACCCGGCAGTGCGTGAATATGCTCTCCCTGCGCCAGTACCCAGGCCATGGCTAACTGTGCCGGGGTAATGTCTGCAGAGGCCGCCAGTGATGCAAAGTCGGCATACAACTGCTGATTAGCAGCCCAGTTATCGCCCTGGAAGCGGGGCATTCCTTTACGAATATCACCCTCGCCCATGCTGGCCGGATCGACGCCACCAGCAAGATAACCACGAGCCAGCGGACTGAATGCCACAAAGTCTACACCGAGGTCTTTACAGGCATCGAGCACCGCGATTTCGGCATTGCGGGTCCACAGGGAATACTCGGTTTGCAGCGCCGCAATGGGATATTCGCCATGAGCTTTTCGCAGCGTTTCAGCCGAGACTTCCGATAATCCCACAGCGCCTATTTTGCCGGCTTTAACCATATCACCCAAGGTACCCACGCTTTCCTCTACCGGCACGTCCGGATCAATACGGTGCAGATAATACAGGTCGATGTGGTCTGTTTGCAGGCTGGTTAACGCAGTATCCAGGGTGGCCTTTAAAGTGGCCGGATGGCCATCAATAGTGCGCTTGCCGTTAACGCCGGTCATGCCGCATTTACTGGCCAGAAAGATATCCTGGCGAAACGGCTTAATCGCCTCGCCAACCATCTTTTCGTTACTGCCAAAACCATACAGTGCTGCTGTATCAAAATGCGTGACACCCGCCTCAAAGGCTTTGGTCAGCAGGCTGGTCGCCGTGGCCTGATCGACCTTTTTGGCATAGGCATGGTTGAGGTTCATACACCCCAGGCCAATTTCTGATACCAGGCGGCCAGCCAGTTTGCGTTGTAACATAGCGCTAATCCCTTCGGTTTACTGAGTACTGAGATAAATTACTGTGCGTTTAGCTGCTGCTCAAGCTCATACAGTACACGATAACAGTCAAAGACCTTAGCAACACTGCTATTCGGCTCGCGCCCTTCGTTGATGGCCGCGACAAACTCTCGGTCCTGCAGCTCAATACCGTTCATCGACACATCTACCTGCGACACATCAATGGCATTTTCCCGGCCGTCCACCAAGTCATCATAACGGGCTATATAGGTGCCGTTGTCACAGATATAGCGGAAGAACGTGCCCAGCGGGCCGTCGTTATTAAATGATAAAGACAGCGTACACACAGCGCCATTTTCGGCCAACAGTTGAATAGACATATCCATGGCGATACCCAGCTCCGGGTGAATTGGCCCCTGGATAGCATTCGCCTTAACCACTTTGCTGCCTGCCTGATAGGCAAACAAATCTACCGTGTGAGCGGCATGGTGCCACAGCAGGTGATCGGTCCATGAACGCGGCTCGCCTTTGGCATTAATGTTCTTGCGGCGAAAGAAATAAGTCTGCACATCCATTTGCTGAATGTTGAGCTCACCGGCGGTAATTTTGTTATGCACATACTGGTGCGACGGGTTAAAGCGACGGGTATGACCCACCATGCACACCTTACCGGTTTCTTCCTGTACTTTGAGCACTTCCTGGGCGTCTTCCCAGCTGTCAGCCAGCGGAATTTCAACCTGCACATGCTTGCCCGCTTTCATACAGGCAATCGCCTGGGCGGCATGCATCTGCGTTGGGGTGCACAGGATCACGGCATCGGCATCACTCTCCAGCGCCTCTTCCAGCGAGGTATAAACATTGGGGATGGCATATTCGTCTGCCACCGCCTGGGTTTTCGCTGCGTTACGACCTACCAGGCCTACTACCTCAGCGCTATCAATATTTTTCAGACCATCTAAATGCTTGATGCCAAATGCACCCGGTCCTACGACAACAATCTTCATAAAAACTCCCGTTTCGTTACTACCGGCGGTAATATCTGCCGGCACGGTGTCTAATCCGCCCAGTACAGGCGCATAGGGTTATCAATCAGTAATTTTTTCTGCAGTGCCTCAGTTGGCGCAATTCTGGGGATCATATCCACCAGATGGCCATCGTCAGGCATGTGCGACTTCATATTCGGATGCGGCCAGTCGGTACCCCACAAAACACGGTCCGGGAAGCGCTCCACCACGGTTCTGGCAAATGGCACCACATCTTCGTAGCTGCCTGTTGGGCCGACTTTTGAGATGCGCTCCGGGCAGCTGACCTTGCTCCAGAAGTTTTCGTTCTCTGCCAGCAGCTTTAAAAATAGCGCAAACTCAGGGCCATCCACCGGCTGACTCACATCCGGGCGCCCCATATGATCCACCACCACTGTGGTTGGCAACGCAGTAAAGAATTCGTGTAGCTCGGGCAGCTCCTGGGCTTCGAAGTAGATCACAATATGCCAGCCCAAAGGTTTAATTTTATCGGCAATCACTTTTAGCGCGTCGAACGGCAATGCATCCACCAGACGCTTCACAAAGTTAAAGCGAACCCCGCGCACGCCCGCTTCATGCAAACGTTGCAGCTCTTCATCGGTAATAGACTCGGTGACCGTAGCGACTCCACGGGCCAGACCATTGGAGTGATTCAGCGCATCCACCAGCGCCCGGTTATCAGCACCATGGCAGGTTGCCTGAACAATCACGTTGCGGCTGAAACCAAGGTGATCACGCAATGCCCACAACTGATCTTTAGACGCATCACAAGGGGTGTACTTACGCTGTGGCGCAAAAGGAAACTGATCACCAGGGCCAAACACATGACAGTGCGCATCCACCGCGCCTTCCGGTACCTTAAAGTGTGGTACCGATGGTGACTGATGCCAGTGCAACCAGTCAGCATCTACAACAAATTGGCTCATGACCCGCTCCTGAGTATTGGTTGCCCGTTTATGCCTGTTGGGTAACAACCTATTGATTGGCCGGACTTTCAGCGCTTCGCAAAAACTGCCATGACGAAAAAGTACAATCAAAAGATAAAAATATACAATGTCGTTTGCGATACTAAAGCGCTGGCCCGAACAGTATTTACACTACAGTATGCGCCAACTGCTGCGCGCAAGCAGTTTAGAAAACTGCTAAACGCCATTAGTTTTTCCTATATCGAAAATGTAAAGTCGCATTATCCGAAAACAACAAAAACCAATAAAGCTGATTTATTACATAGTGTTACACATTTAATCCTGCCTTAAAAAAGCATACTTAAGTAATTAAGCTTGTGATCATTTACGTTTTTGCTGGCGAAACTCACCGGCGGTAGTGCCTTCCATCTGTTTGAAGAAGCGACAAAAATAACCGGTGTCTTTAAAGCCTAAGGTAAGCGCTATCTCATCCAGGGTTTGCCGGGTGTAAATTAACCGCCGCCGGGCTTCACTGATCAGTCGCTGATGCACCAGTCGCTTAGGCGTTTGCGAGAGTTGCTGACGACAGATACGGCTTAAGGTAGATACCGAAACAAACAGTTTTTCGGCATACTCATCAATAGTCATGTGATCCTGGTAATGCTTGTCGATAAGTTCGCGAAAACCCAGCAGAATGCGGTTTTCACGGCCGGAAGGCCCGCTTTGAACCGCGTCGAGCTGGCGTTGCCGGGCAATAGTGATAAACAGCAGCTTTAACAACATCCGGATAGTGGTAGAGGCGCCGGGATCGCTGATGTGCATTTCGTCGGCCAGCATCATCAGATAGCTGAAATACCGCTCCGCCTGGCGGGCACTGCGAAACTCAATGGTTTGCGGCAGCCACACCAGCTGGTTAAACGCACTGACATCCTCACCCATTTCCATATTGGCAATCACATCAGCGTTGATGGATAACACAAAGCCTTTGGTGTTGGGCGCAAAGTGAAAGCCATGCACGACCCCGGGCGGTAACGTGACCACCCAGTTGCCAGACAGGTTATGTACCTCGTCATCGAGCTGCACCTGCCACTGGCTGTCGAAGGCGCAGATGATCTGCGCCAGATTAGCATGCCGGTGGGGCTTTATCTCCCAGCCTAAGTCGGCACTGCGCGACTGAATATCCTCCAGATGTACAAAGTCTGGCTGCATGCGCATAAAGGATTCGCCGTAGAGATCGTAAAACGGGATCTGCTTTTGCGTTGTGGTCAACACGGTTCTCCTGGCGGCTTAATGACGGCCACGGGCAGTGACAAAAAATTAACAAGTGAACAAAAAGTACAACACTTTAACGGATAAGTGAATAACAATTGTGGCCGGTGTCTTCCATTATTTAATCATCAGAATTGATTTGTTCACCGGGAGTCATTGCTATGAAGACAAAAACGCAGGTTGCTATTATCGGCTCTGGACCATCAGGCTTATTACTGGGGCAACTGCTAAATAAAGCGGGTATCGACAACATTATTGTTGAGCGGGTCAGCCCGGACTACATACTCGGCCGTATTCGCGCCGGTATTCTTGAGCAGGGCTTTGTCGACCTGGTGAGGGAGGCGGGCGTCAATCAGCGCATGGATGAAGAAGGCCATGTGCACGACGGCTTTGATATTGCCTATTACGGCAAGCGTTACCGCATTGACCTCAATAAACTCACCGAAGGCAGCACGGTCATGTGCTACGGCCAGACCGAAATCACCCGGGATTTAATGGCGGCTCGTGACGCAGCCGGCCTCACCAGCTTTTATGAGAGCCAGGATGTTCAGCTGCACAATGTGGCCAGCGACTCGCCGCAGGTTACGCTGTTTAAAGACGGCGAAACCATCACCATCGATTGTGACTACATCGCTGGCTGCGATGGCTTTCATGGGATTTCACGGCAGACCATTCCCGCCGAAAAGCGCACTGAGCACGAGCGCGTTTATCCCTTCGGCTGGCTGGGTTTACTGGCCGACGTACCACCGGTAAGTGATGAGCTGATTTATTGTAAAACCGAGCGCGGCTTTGCCCTGGCGAGCATGCGCTCTGCTACCCGCTCCCGCTATTATTTGCAGGTACCGTTAACCGACAAAGTGGAAAACTGGTCAGATGAAGCCTTCTGGGATGAGCTTAAAAAGCGCCTGCCAGAAGACAGCGCCAGTAACCTGATCACCGGGCCGAGTATAGAAAAATCGATTGCGCCACTGCGCAGCTTTGTGTGTGAGCCCATGCAATGGGGCAACCTGTATCTGGTTGGTGATGCCGCGCATATCGTACCGCCCACCGGCGCGAAAGGGCTCAACCTGGCCGCATCCGACGTTTCCACCCTGTACAAGTTGCTGCAAAAGCGTTACGCCCATGGCGATTTAACCGCCCCGCAACGTTACTCTGAAATTGCGCTGCGCCGGGTATGGCATGGCGAGCGTTTTTCCTGGTGGATGAGCAATATGCTGCACGACTTTGAGCAGGGCGAAGTGAACGGTATGCATAAAGCGACCTTCGATCGCTTTATGCAGTCTGAACTGGATTTTTACCTGACCCACGAAGAAGGCCAGAAAGTGATTGCCCGCCAGTATGTAGGCATGCCTTACGAAGAAGTAAACTGATAACGCTGTTCCTGCATAACGTAGCGTCTGCGCTTTAACCAGACGCTACAATTTTCCAAGGCTGAATTCGCTCTTGCCGCTGTTGATAACCAGATACTCCTCACCATTTTTGTTAACCTGTCGGGCAATATCAACCCACTGATAAAACACATTTCGATGGACTAATGCCTTGAGCCCACGGTGCAGCGTAACATAAGGACGGGGCTGGTCGGGATTGCTGTGATCGACTTCCAACGGGTGGCTCTCAGATAACACAGCCGCATGACCTAAGTTTGAAATCACCTCAATAGCCGGGCCTTCTTCGGTGTTGTGCGTTTGCCACTGAGTGATCACGAATGGCGCATCTTCAACCTGAATGCGCACTTTTTCGGCCGGCGTTTTAAGGAAATACTCGTCGCCCTCCTTAAGCAGTACACTGGCAAATAACTTCACCAACCGTTCCCGCCCAATGGGACTACCCATGTACCACCAGCTGCCATCGGCCTTAATAACCATATCGATGTCACCACAAAAAGGCGGATGCCATTTATCGAAGGGCGGTGCCGCGTCGAGGTTTTCTATCTGTTTGGTAAGCGTTTGCAGATCCATGCCGTCATCACCTGGATTTGTTAGTTAATCATTGAAGAGAGACTCGCCATAAGGCAGAGATCGCCACGTCAGATTAGAGTGTATCACTCTACATTGTTATCAATAAAAAAAACCAACCTATATCTAAACGCTCCCGGCAATCAGAAAGCCCAAATAACCGAGTCGCCAACGCACTATATTTGGTTTTAGGGATTAGCTGCCAGTCTCCTTGCTTTTAAGAAAGAACAAGATTGCAGCATCAGGTGGATTTAACTGACAGACTACCCTTTACCAATCGCTACAGAGCCATGCTCTGAATTGCCCACCGGTTTATAGTGCTGAATCAGCATTAATGCAGTAAAAGCCATAAGCGTTGCAACCATATCTTTCCAGTCGAAATACATTTCTGGAATGAAAGCCTGATGAATCTCCCACAACAACGCCCCGCAGGTAATACTTATAATGCAGTTGCTAAGTTTTCTGTTAGTCACAGAATGGGCAAAAGTAACGTAACCAGACACCAGAATCACTATATATAAATAGCTCATCACCAAACCCAGCAGCACATCCAGCCCACCATTAATGCCGATATAGACTTCACGATTTAATTTAATTGCCAGCGACAATATCGCCGACAGAGTGAACATGATTAAATGAATTGCTCTGTTATCCATTACAATCTCCTAACCAGAAATTAGCTGTGTTAACCATAAATGATAGGCGGCACCTGGAAAGCTGTACTCAGGGTTAGAAAATACAAAATCAGTAGTAGAAAGTGCAAAGATTGGTTTTCCTACAGGGTTAAGCTATGGCTGCCTCAGATACGCACTTACCGTGTTTGTGCACCACATAACCTAACACCCCACCGAAGATATCCATTAACGCATGCAAGGCAATTACCACCCACAGCGACTCGGTAAGCACATAGATAATGCCTAACACCATACCAATAACACCGGTTCGCAGCACATTGGCCCAGCCCTGATAGAGATGACACAAACCAAATAAAAAGCTACCCAGCACCAGACTCACCCACACGCCCAGAGGCTCAGCAAACACCGCCAGGAAGAAGCCCCGGAATAACAGCTCCTCGCAAATACCGGCCGACATCGACACCCCACACGTAAACCAATACAGCTCACGCTTATTGGCAGGCATCAGCCAGCTGTGGGGTTGCATGGCATCAAATAACTGTTGATATTGCGGAGTACCGGGCTGAATACTGCGGATAAGCCAGAACACATAAGCCAGCCCCATCATGACTAATACCGCGCCAGCCCAGTTGGCCCAGCTGTTTTGCCAGGTAAGCCCCAGACTCTGTGCCGACACAATGTTGAACGGCAACAGCATGAGTAAAACACTGGTTGGCAGCCACAAAAAACCAATAGTTTCTTTGTACATGGCGAGTTTGGTTTTACGCCCTGCGATAACCGCCAGTTTACTCTTATCCGCTTCCCACAAGCTGTATAACACCATGCCGGCCATCATCGCCAATACCAGCCACTCGCCTGAATGTAATGCCATTTTGCTTGCCCTCTCTACACTGAAAATTCACTGAAACCAGCTTAAAGAGTGGCAATTTATAAATAAATACATTAAAAATTAGAGTTACTTATACTTTTAGTTTACATAATGATTAATCCTAAAGATCTCGCCATATTCTGTAAGGTTGCTGAGACGGGCAATATGTCTCGCGTGGCCGAGTCAGAAGCCAAAACTGTAATGGCCATCAGCAAGCAAATTGCCAGGTTAGAGGCGCAGCTTGGCCAGGCGTTGTTTATTCGCTCCCGAAGACAGTTGCTATTAACCGAGTTTGGCAAAGCGTTTAAACACAAAAGCGAGGCTTTACTGGAACAACACCAGTCGCTCATGCAATGGAGCCACACCAAAGCCACGGTAGTCAGCGGCGAGCTGAGAGTGCTGTGCCAGAGCAATGAGGTGGTCACTGAAACTCTGGTGCCCTGGATGGCCGAATTTACTGCGCAATATCCCGAGCTCACCTTATCGCTGGATGTAAAAGAATCACTCATCAATATTCGCGATGACGACTATGACGTGTTCTGGTCGGTGGGAGATTACCTGGGTGACAGATACCCGGGGTTAAAACGCCGCTCCATCTGGAAAACCCGATACGGGGTATTTGCCTCGCCGGCTTACCTTAAAGCTCATGGTACGCCCAACCACCCGGACCAATTAGCAGAGCATAAGGTCATCGGCTATCTGTACAACCAGCCAAGCAACGTATTGGTGCTGCAAGACAGTAACGGCGAGCACATTTACGCCACACCTCACTGCCAGATAAAAACCGTTGCAGGCATTGTAGAACTGGCCGAAGCAGGCCTGGGGCTCATAAACGCACCGGTGGAATCTGGCCACATTCAGCGGCTGTTACAACAGGACAAACTCGCCTCGGTACTGCAGGACTATTGGTGGCAGGATGCCGAAGTGTACGCCTATTACCACCCATCAACACCCACACAGGCAAAGGTACGGGTATTTCTGGATTTCTTTTTGGCTAAACGCGAAGAGTGGCAGTTTTAAGTAGGCCATACTCAAACGGCATTAGGGAATAATTAACGCATTTGCCTTAAGAGTCGGTGATCTATTGAGTAATATAAATTTACGAGTTTAACTCCTGTTGGATTCTTATATACAGAGCCTGAATATATGAACTTTATTCAATATTTTGTATATCCTAATTTTATACGTATTTCCGTATAAATCAATTTGTACAACAGAGCGCGAAAAAGATGATTGTGAAGGTTAACACCGCGAAAGATTTAAGTGCCGTCATCAGAGACAGCAGAAAGTCCAGAGGCTGGACGCAAGCTAACTTAGCTAAACGTATCGGCGTCTATCAAAGGGATATTTCTAACTATGAAACAAAACCTGAAAAAGTCTCTGTCGATATGCTCATCAAACTCTGTGCAGCACTAGACTTAAAATTGACTGTCGACGACCAGCCTAACAATGAAGTGTCTGCAACGACTGCGCCTATCGATAAGAAATCACTGAGGTTCTAATGGTACCAGAATCATATACACGCACAGTTTTTAAACTCATGAAAGAATATGCGGTAGGTCAGCCCCATTAAAAGTGGACGCATAAGCTTTATTGCTCCCCGGATTGATAGAGTTACAGATGCTGACTCATATAAGCCAGTGCGGTTTCAAACGCGGATTTCTGAAAACCTTTTAAACCGGTCTCGCTGAATTCTATAAACACGCGACTTTCTTTTAACGCCGTTTTAATCTCGGTGGGCGGCATTACGATAACCTGCACCCCGTTTAGCAACTCCAGCGCCGCCTCTAATTTAAAGCCAATAGCGCCACCAGCAAACTTGCCCTTCATCGGGCGCTGGCGGATAACGATGGTCTCAATCTTGTAATCCTGCACCAGTTGCGCGAAGGATTTCTGAAAATACTTAAGCTCATGAGCGGTAGCGGCTTTCTGTAAGCTCAGTTTACGGGTACGGCAATCAGGAAGCTGAATCAGGCCATTTTCCAGATTCATCAGGGCAATGTTGGCATCATTTCCGGCCAGTTCTACACCACATACACGCATTACAAAACTCCACTATAAATATCAGCCTGAAGTATATCGGATTTAGCGAGGTTGCGGGCTGGTTTTAGTGATTTTCCGATGGTGAAAATTCAGAGGGTGTATGTTTAACGGTTACCAGGGAGTATTTAAAACGTATGTCTTAATAAACGTTGGTTATTTATTACATTTTGCTTTGCAAGCAACCGATTTGTAGACTCGACTTTAGTAACATTTCAAGGAATGTATAGATGGAACTACTGATCGTTTTGTTGATCGCATTTTTGCCTTTTATAGTTATTTTCTCGGCGATTGCCGTCATTGCCAAGTCCTTGCATAAACGATCTCGGGTTCCTTTTGAATATTCTGACATGATCAGAATCCCGGCCTTTACCCTCATTCAAAATCAAAGAGATGAAACGTTTAATATGCTGCAGTGGACTTTCATGTCCGCCATATATTTTCAGCTACCTTTCTCCATTCCAACACTTGCCCGACTGCTTGGATTCGAAAGTAAAATTGGACAATGGTGGCTCTACGCGGGCATCTTTTCCATTGTTGCAGTTTACGCTTTAGTTAAAGCAGTACAGGCTTTTACCAAGCTCCGAAATATAAGACTCGGCATCGAAGCAGAATGGGCTGTTTCTTACGCGTTATCAAAAATTACGGATCCTAATGTTCGAGTTTTTCATGATATTCAAGGGCCAAATTTTAATATTGACCACGTAGTTACCTACCCCGGTGGTGTGTTGGCGATTGAAACCAAAGGAAGAAGAAAGCCGAATATCAAAAACTCAAGACAAACCCACAAGGTGGTAGTGCAAGGTAACGAGATCCAATTTCCTCATGGCCCCGACACGTCAATAATCGAACAAGCAACTCGCCAGGCAACCTGGCTGTCTAAAGAGTTAAGTAAAAGCACAGGCATGGAAGTAATCACCAGCCCCCTGGTAGTTATCCCAGGCTGGTTTATTGAAAACAAACAAAAGCCAACCGTACCAGTAATGAACCATAAATCACTGACCAAGTATTACAGTCTAACGAAAAAAACTATACTTAACCCCAATCCTGTTTAAGAAATTGAACTAAATGCCTGTTCCCAGATCGGATCTTTCGACCAAGAACGATTCAATCAAACAAAAGGAACAGGCATGAAGAAGTTAGTAGAATTATTTTGCGATGTCGATGATTTTTGCAAAGTGTTTATCCCTCAATGGCAAAAGCAGCTGCTGGAAGACGGTACTCGAAAAAGACAACGAGCTTGCCGTATGTCAATGAGTGAAATGATGACCATTATTATCGGTTTCCACATGTCACATCATCGTGATTTTAAGAATTATTACTTGGGGTATGTTCACGCTTTTTATCGTAAAGACTTCCCTGTTCTACTCAGTTACACGCGTTTTTTAGAAGTGATGCCTCGTACTATTGTCCCCATGTGTGCCTATTTTAGTTCGCTTAAGGGCAAGCCTACAGGCATCGAATTCATTGACTCAACGAGTTTAAAAGTCTGCCACAACATTCGCATTCCCAGACATAAAACCTTCGACGGAATTGCACAAAGAGGAAAAGGCACCATGGGCTGGTTTTATGGTTTCAAACTACACTTAATCGTCAATCATCACGGCGAAATAGTCGCAGCAAAAGTGACGACGGGTAATGTTCATGACACAAAACCTGTTGAGGAATTAGCTCAACATTTACCGGGTAAATTGTACGGAGACAAGGGCTATTTAAGCAAAGCACTTGAAGCTAATTTATTTGATAAAGGCGTCGAACTTATCACCACGGTTCGCAAAAATATGAAAGCAAAAGCGATGTCTTTATGGGACAGAGCAATGCTTTCAAAACGCTTCATTATTGAAACCATCAACGACCAATTGAAGAACATTTCATTCATTGAGCACTCAAGACATCGCAGTATGAACGGTTTTACGCTTAATCTGATGGCAGGCCTGGTTGCTTACTGCCTCAAGGAAAACAAGCCATCACTTGATATTACTGATGTTGAGCGTAATTCAATGGTCGTGGCTTAAGCCGATCTCGGGTTAC
>NZ_PVNP01000010.1 GCF_002993365.1 Marisediminitalea alba | reverse complement strand
GTAGTAACGAACGCTGTACGTCTGCTCACAGGCCTGGGTTGCCAATGCGCAGGCCACGTAAGTTTTACCGGCACCTGTTGGTCCGGTGATCAGGATATTCTGGTGCTTTAGCAGGTAGCTCCCGGTTAATAGTTCACTTAGCTGAATGCGTTTTAGGCCCCGATCCTCTTTGTAGATAAGCTGATTAGGTGAGGCATCAATACGTAGCTTGGCTTGTCGTTTAAGGCGTTCGATCCTGGCCCGGCTTCGCCCCAGCACCTCGCTTTCAAGGAGCAGACTAAGCCGCTCCTCGAACGTTAACTCGGCGTAGGTGGAGAGTTGCTCCCGCTGCTGTTCAAGGCCCTTGGCGGCGTGACCAAGACGCAGGGTTCTTAATTGTTCATTAAGCTGATTCATGTCGTTCTCCTAGTGGTAACTATTTGGGCCACGCACATTGCTGTGCTGGATATCCGGGGTGGTATGAGACTCGGAAGATAGCTGGCCTTCCCGGTGGTTTTTAAGCAGGTTTCTGATAAAACGCAGATAGGGTTTATTCACCATCAGCGCATCTTTACAGGCCTGTTCCAGGCGCACATCGCCGTATTTTTTGGTGAGATTAAGCAGACCAAGACAACTACGGTACGCTTGCGCGGGGTGATCTTTGGCGCTGAGCTGAGTACTGACAACCTGCCGGGTAGCCGCCCCAACATTGCCACCCCAGTTCAGTAAGCGCTCCGGTGACCACTTCTGGTACTGATGGTTGCTGGGCATATGCTCCGTGTGAGTACTGAGGCCGTGCGCTTTCTGGCTGGCCGGATGTTGAGACACCAGGTTTCCCTGGTGGTAGATCTGGATTAGCCGCACGTTCGCCTCCAGTTCAACATGCTGGCCTACCAGTTGGTGAGGGACCGAGTAATAGTGTTGTCTGTATTCGATGTGATAGTCCGGCCCTACCTTGGCGCGTTTGCTTTCTGTATACAGATAGCGCTGAACCGGGAGAGGTTTCAGGGCGGGTTTATCCAGGCTGTCGAATAAGGCTTTACGGCTCGCGCCCAGTTGTTTCATCTCTCTTTGATTCAGATCGTCCATCAGCTCGCGGATCGCCAGATTTAATACATGGAAGGTATGGAATACGCGGTGGCGAAGGCGCATCATGATCCAGCGTTCAACAATCAGTACCGCGTTTTCTGCCTTGGCTTTATCCTTCGGTTTATAAGGTCGCGTGGGCATCACCGCAGTGCCGTAATGATTCGCGAGTTTACGATAACTGTCGTTGAGTTTCGGCTCGTAACGATCCGTTTTGGTGACCGCGGCTTTAAGGTTATCCGGGATCAGAAGCGCTGGCACGCCTCCGAAGTGCGTGAAGGCGTTTGCGTGCGCTTCCAGCCAATGCTCCAGTTTTTGACTTGGGCAGGCTTCGACGTAGGTGTAATTGGATGCCCCCAACGTTGCAACGAAGATCTGCGCATAACGAACCTCTCCGGTATCAGGATTCACGACCGGGATTGTCGGGCCACAGTAGTCGATAAACAGCTTATCGCCGGCAGTGTGGATCTGACGCATACTCCGCTTTTGCATCTTATGCCATCGAAGGTAATGCTCACAGAACTGACTGTAACGATAGGCTCTGTGCTGATGCTCGGCGACATATTCTTCCCACAGAAGCTGCTTTGTCATGCCCTTACGCTTAAGCTCGATAAAGCACTGAGCGAAATCAGGCATGATCTTATTTTGAGCTGCCGTTTTATCCCGATACAGGGCCTGCGTTAACTCGGTATCGGAGCAGTTGTCGGTAAGTGGCCAACGCAAAGCGCTTTGTTCAAAGCGCGTCAGGATATCAGAAACCGTTGAGCGTCCAGCCTTGGTGCAGGCAGCGATATTTCTGACAGACAATCCACATTCGAATTTAAGGCGCAAAATCTCTTTGATATTTGCCATAGATGTCCTCTTTTTTGTCATGTTCACGTCCTCGCTATAATTCAATTGATAACGAGGATAGTGACTAATTGATTTAAAAGAGAAAAGAGAGGTATTCCGGCATTCCGGACAATGATTCCAGAGTTAGACGAAAACTGGCTGGTTTATCCCGGAATCGGTGTCCGGATTAAAACGGAAAGGGTGTCCGGATAAAGCCGGAATCGATGTCCGGTTTGCTCCGGTGTATGCACATCCACAGTAATTGATTATGAGCCGACAGAATCCATTAATGACATTAGGCTTTTCGAGAGCATGTTTAGGTCTGGTGAAATTGATTTTGAGGAATTTAGTCAGGCTCTTTCGGAATTAGACTACTATTTTAGTATCCCAATAGTGAGAGTCGATGCGAGTTACACTCAGTTCGTAAAAATACATCACCCTGCAGTACATATGCATGTAGGCTTAAATAACCCATCTCGAATAGCCTTAGATAGGGTTTGGTCCCCATTTATGTTTACTTTATTTGTAGTGAAAAATTTTTATTGCGACTTATGGCATGCAAAGACAGGTGAAAGCTTTAGATTAGAGAAATTAGCAAAAGAAGAAAAAGATCAGCTAGCTCTACTTGAAGATAAATATTTTTGCCCAGTTCAAAAAGGTTTAATAAATTTACTCTAGGTATTTTCGTACACTTATGTGTAACCTGCTTGCGATTGAGGTGTAAGTTATCGAGGGAAGTTTACAATAGGCTGGTGAGCTTTTCTGAGCTGATATTCCCTCGGTGAACATCATCGTGGCAAATGTTGCAAAGTGTAATAAGGTTTTCCAACAAGTTCTCGCCTCCTTTCGCATGATGTTCTATATGGTGCAGCTCTAAAAGGTTACGAAGTTTATCTGCTTCGTTTTTATTCTTGTGGTTCCATCCACAATTGCAGCAGGAGTAATTATCTCTTTCTAGTACGCTAATACGAACTGGATCAGGTATTTTTCTATCGTGTACTTCTGCTTGTCGATCCTCTTCCAAGACATAAATACCGACGTTAAGATCAGGTCGGCCTGATACTTTAGTAGCTATTGGCCAGCCTTCTTCAGTCCGCAGTTCTCTAACCCGCCTAGGCCATTCTGAACGGTCATTGGCCAAATATTTTAATTCTTCTCCAGTAACTTCTTTACCGACATTTTTAAGGAAATATTCAATAATTTTACTTTTGACGCCAGCATTGCTTTTTCGAATTGTATTAGCAATTTTCCATCTGTAAGCGGCATCTCTATCTTGTTTATTTTCGGTTAGAACGTAGTAATCTTTTTTAAGCAGATCTTTTGGATAAATATCTTCTAAGCCTTCATCATCCTCGATTATATCTTTTAGGGCCAAGCCAGTTTGAATAGGCCATCCCATTTCAACACGTAATTCCCTGATGCGACGTGCATATTCACTAATGCCTGCAACGACCATTATCTCGTCACCGCAAATTAGCGTTGTCGGGTATTTTCTAAAATAAGCAAGTATTCTTTCTCTGGCTGAATTAGTATCGTCCTCATCAATGAGGGAACTACCCAAGTCTCGAAGCAAATGATTTGCAGGGATAAGATCTTTGACCTTATCTCGAAGGTCGTCCTCTAACAATTTCGATTTAAACTTTATCAATAAATCGACTAATTCTTTTCTTAGCGTTTCGGGATCTGTCCTTTTTGATCTTCTAGCCATTAAGCAACTCTTCGTATTTTCTGTCTGTTTACAAGCTCAAGTATTTCACTAATATAACCTGCAATGCTGCTGGCAAAAACCGGAGGAACAGCATTCCCAATCTGTCTCGCTATTTCTATTTTTGTTCCTGAAAACTTAAAGTCATCGGGAAAGGTCATCAACCTAGCCGCCTCTCTGTGCGTTATTGGACGGTTTGACTGTGGGTGTAGATAGCGGCCTTTCTCAGGTTTAAAAAACTCAGTACGAATTGTCACTGAGGGGCGGTCCCACCAAAGTCTGCCGAATAAATCAGTACCACCAGATTTCTTGTTTATCCAACATTTTGGAGTTATATCAGGCCTATTTCTTTGCAAATCGAAACGGTTTCCGCCGAGAGGAACAGCTTTATATCTTTCCTTACTTATTTCAGTAGGCTTTCGCCCAAAATGTAAGTTAAGCGGACCACTTAGTTCGACTCTAACTTCTGTGCCTTCCGGCTCTGGGAGATCATCAATAAACTCTTTCACCGTTCTCCAAGCCGGAAGCTTGCCACCGGCGCTAGGGTTTTGATGTGTTGGTGGAGGAGGAAATGCTGGCACCACATCAAAACAATCGAAGTGATCAGTTTTTACACCAACAATAATTGCCCTCTTACGAGTTTGAGGTACACCGTAATCGGCAGTATTAAGAACAAGTGGATTTAGTAGCTCAAACCCTAGTTCTGTGGCTCTACTATGAATATCGTTGAACTCAGAGCTTTTGAGCAAGCCCTGTACGTTTTCCATAACAAAAACGGAAGCTTCTGACTGCGCGACAATATCCATATATGGTTCCCATAGCTGTCTACGAGCATCGCCATCCCTATTTTTATTAAGTAGACTGAAACCTTGGCAGGGCGGACCTCCGATAATTACGTCTGCCTTGGGAACTGTATTATTCTGTAACCACAACTCTATATTCTCGTGGTAACAATGATTGTCGTCGCCAAAGTTCTCATTATAAGTTGCTACCGCGGCCTCATCATTATCGATAGCCAAAATACTTTCAAATTCACCGTTGAATCGTTCGTCAACGAAACCTAGCGACATGCCTCCTGCGCCACAGAATAAATCGATGAGTTTGTATTTTTGTTTCATGTTATTTCTATCCGTCCAATGACCATTTGACTGTTTTTATATACAGTATCTTCGTGGGTTTCAATAGCTGGGCGCGTAATCTAGACCAAAGGTCAGTCATTATACATATAATAAATGTAAAAAGCCGTTTAAGGTGTTTTGTAGAGTCAGTGAATTTTTTTGTTATATATTACAATGAGTTATTTTCTTAAGGCGGTTCTTTAAATGAAGGCATCGTGAAATAGGGAAAGGCTAACTTATGCTCTAAGAGTTTAATATTTAGTCATTGCAATAAGCCTGGTTCTTGCGGGCAAACGTACTTTGCATTTTTATCGCATTGTTCGTATTGTGCTGAATATATTAATTTAACTGGATTGTTTTGAACAAACTAGCAAGGAAGCAAGCCTTTGTCCGAAAACATTAAATACTATTCAACTCACGCAGAAAAACTCGCTGATCAATATAACAGCGTAGCGTTTGAAAAAGTACATGGCGACTGGCTTTCTGAAATACCTGAAAAAGGCTTTGTGCTGGATATTGGAGCAGGTTCTGGTCGCGATGCTCGCTTTCTTGCTGATAAAGGATTGAGTGTTGTTGCTGTTGAACCTGCTGATGGCATTCGTGAACGCGCCCAACAATATGTGGTTAATCAGCCGATTCACTGGTTGAATGACAAACTGCCTGAGCTTAATCAGGTGTTCAGCCTGCAAACTAAGTTTGATCTGATTTTACTCAGTGCTGTCTGGATGCATATTGTGCCTTCTGAGCGAGAGCGATGTATTCGTAAGCTCAGCTCCCTGTTAAAAGCCAACGGAAAAATCATTGTTTCACTGCGCCATGGCGCGAACCACGACGAACGCACTATGTACCCGGTCTCAGCAGATGAGCTTTCGGGGTTTGCCCGCAAGTTCGGGCTGTCATTTCGTTTGCTTAGTGAACAGACCAATGCCGACGAATTGGGGCGGGATGATGTTTACTGGCAAACAGTAATACTCACCTTACCTGATGACGGTTCGGGGGCATTCCCCCTACTGCGCAACATTATTGTTAACGATAACAAGTCTTCTACGTACAAAGTTGCGTTGCTGCGCACCTTACTAAGAATTGCTGAAGGTCATCCCGGTGCGGTTATCGAACGCACCAAAGAGCATGTGGTATTGCCGGTAGGACTGGTAGCCCTTTACTGGATAAAACTATTAAAACCACTGCTCGATCATTTTGAAATTCCTCAAAGTAGCAACATGAATAAAGGGTTGGGGTTTGTTAAAAAGGGCGGATGGCAGGAACTACGATCGTTTACGGCCAACGATTTTTATATCGGCGCCACTTATCTGAATGTCGATATTGCTCGTGCGGTATATCAAACACTGAAAGACGTTACGGCCACCATACGGAATATGCCTGTGCGATACATTACTCTGCCTGGCACTGAGCAGGGTGTATTTCATGTCGAAAGTAAACGCACCAGTAAACCCTCTGGCAGTGTTGTTCTGAATTCCGACTTTATGAAATCCTTCGGGCGCTTTTATATTCCGATAAATATCTGGGATTCACTGGCCAGATTCAGTGTGTGGATAGAGCCCTCACTGGTAAATGAGTGGGCTGCATTAATGCAAACCTACACGGCAAAACGGGCGATGGCGTTTTCTCAATCTGATTTGCTTAAAGCGTTAACCTGGGAAGATCCGCGCAGAACCACTGCGCGGGTCAGAAGCCGGGTAAACGCCTTACTTGAGAGTGAAAAGGTAAACTGTTGCTGGTCGGGGAAAAAGCTCTTGGCAGAGTATGCTATCGATCACGCCATGCCATTTTCCCGATGGCCGAATAACGACTTGTGGAATTTGCTTCCTACTAAAACGCACATTAATTCCAGGAAATCAGATAAATTGCCCAGCTCCGCCCGTTTGCAGCAGAACCGGCAAATCATCACAGATTGGTGGCAACAAGGCTGGTCTGACAGTGCGGACGAGTTTTTTATCCAGGCTAATCTCGCGTTGCCGAACCTGCCGGATAGTAACCGCAGTTTTGAGGATGTCTTCGATGCGCTCACATTACAGCGGGACCGAATCAAAGCCTTTCAGCAACTCGAAGAGTGGTAGTGTAAGCCTCATGCAGAAAGTTCTGTTGTCAGTTTAAAGCTCATCTGATCGCCTCATTGCCAATTGTTCTATCTGATGATTTATCCGCTCCAAAGCAGAATTATTAAGTAACCCGAGATCGGCTTAAGCCACGACCATTGAATTACGCTCAACATCAGTAATATCAAGTGATGGCTTGTTTTCCTTGAGGCAGTAAGCAACCAGGCCTGCCATCAGATTAAGCGTAAAACCGTTCATACTGCGATGTCTTGAGTGCTCAATGAATGAAATGTTCTTCAATTGGTCGTTGATGGTTTCAATAATGAAGCGTTTTGAAAGCATTGCTCTGTCCCATAAAGACATCGCTTTTGCTTTCATATTTTTGCGAACCGTGGTGATAAGTTCGACGCCTTTATCAAATAAATTAGCTTCAAGTGCTTTGCTTAAATAGCCCTTGTCTCCGTACAATTTACCCGGTAAATGTTGAGCTAATTCCTCAACAGGTTTTGTGTCATGAACATTACCCGTCGTCACTTTTGCTGCGACTATTTCGCCGTGATGATTGACGATTAAGTGTAGTTTGAAACCATAAAACCAGCCCATGGTGCCTTTTCCTCTTTGTGCAATTCCGTCGAAGGTTTTATGTCTGGGAATGCGAATGTTGTGGCAGACTTTTAAACTCGTTGAGTCAATGAATTCGATGCCTGTAGGCTTGCCCTTAAGCGAACTAAAATAGGCACACATGGGGACAATAGTACGAGGCATCACTTCTAAAAAACGCGTGTAACTGAGTAGAACAGGGAAGTCTTTACGATAAAAAGCGTGAACATACCCCAAGTAATAATTCTTAAAATCACGATGATGTGACATGTGGAAACCGATAATAATGGTCATCATTTCACTCATTGACATACGGCAAGCTCGTTGTCTTTTTCGAGTACCGTCTTCCAGCAGCTGCTTTTGCCATTGAGGGATAAACACTTTGCAAAAATCATCGACATCGCAAAATAATTCTACTAACTTCTTCATGCCTGTTCCTTTTGTTTGATTGAATCGTTCTTGGTCGAAAGATCCGATCTGGGAACAGGCATTTAGTTCAATTTCTTAAACAGGATTGGGGTTA
>NZ_PVNP01000009.1 GCF_002993365.1 Marisediminitalea alba | reverse complement strand
AAATTAGAGAAAGACAGTGTGTTGTGTAGTGATGGCTATAAGCCCTACATAGCTCTTTCTGAGAAAAATGATTTAATACACAAGCGCTTAGATGTGGCAGGAGGAATTAAGGTGATAGATAAAGTCTTTCACATTCAAAATGTTAACGCCTATCACAGCCGTCTGAAAGCGTGGATAAAACGGTTTCACGGAGTAGCCACAAAATACTTGGAACACTACCTAGGTTGGTTCAGGTTTATGGATACTCCAGAAAACCTTAACGAAAACAGGCTCTTTTCGATTCAACAACAGTTAATCCGAACATAGCCAAAATTAAACAATCACTGGAAGAAGAAGAAACTCAGCTTTATGTGGCGGGAATTGAATGCCAGAAAAATGAATCGGTGAGCACGCCGATGTCCAAGCAACGACTAGCGCTGTTGTCACGCATTGATCTGGATGTGTACGAAAAGTTGCAGGCCCTGCAACAAAATTACTCCCATGTGGTTCATATTATCGATTTGTCGGCGTTGCTCAATTCCTTTATTAAAACCGGCATTGTACCTGACCCGGCAAAGGAGAATGCCGCAGTTGCGGCATCCGCCAACAAGGTTACATAATAAAGTCGACCACCCCACCGTCTACACGCAGTGCGCTGCCAGTGGTGGCTGACGCCAGTGTCGAGCAAGTGTAAGTGATCATGCTGGCCACTTCCTCAACCGTTGCCATGCGTTGGATCACCGATGACGGGCGATTTTCCATAACAAACTTCACCCCGGCTTCCTCAATAGAAATGCCATTTTCTTCAGCTGATTGCGCCAGGAATGCCTGCGCGCCCTCGCTCAGAGTAGGCCCGGGCAACACTGCATTCACGGTCACACCGGAGCCAGCCAGACGTTTCGCCAGGCCCCGGGATAAACCAAGCAACGCGGTTTTACTTACACCATAATGAATCATATCGCCGGGAATATTCAGCGCAGACTCAGATGCCACATACAGGATCCGGCCCCAACTATTTTCAACCATGGCTGGCGCATAATGACGACTGAGGCGAACTGCCGACATCACATTCACATCGTAATATTGCTGCCAGGTGTCATCGTCAGTATCAAAAAAGTCCTGAGTACCGTAAATGCCCAGGTTGTTAACCAGAATATCTGCAGCTGGTACCGCCTTGATAAGCTTGTTGCAACCTTCTGCAGTGCTTAAGTCTGCCGCTACACCCGATACGTCAGCGTTGGCAACTGCCTGCTTCACCGCATCCACTGCCTGCGTAACTTTTTGTTCGGTACGGCCGTTAACGATAACTTTTGCGCCGCATTGAGCAAGCTGTTTGGCTGCTCCCAGTCCGATACCTTCTGTTGAACCGGTAATAATTGCCACTTTTTCATGTAAATCGATTTTCATTTGCTAAACTCCATGTTTTGTAGGGCGAGATAAGTTATACGCCGAAGATGGAATTTCGTCATAAGTGGTTGTGGAACGGAGTATTCGAAGGAATAGAATCATGCCTGATGCAGTCAGAGCAGGTTTTGCAAACACCTCCTTCTAAATAACTATTGCATAGCTTCAGGCAATGTTGCTAATGTGTGAGTCTGTGTTTAGAGACTGCTTTTGTCTTGCTGAAAGCAGGTCGATGCTTTGGGTTGTATAAAGCACACAAGAATATGATTATCTTAAAAATTTTTTTAAAAATAACGCTACTTAGTATAAGTTTAATCAGTAGTGCTGTGGTGACTGCGAAAACCATTACGGTGGTTGACGAACAAGGCCGACCGTTTATTGATGCTGTGATCAGCGTGGCAGCGGCCGCCGGAGAAAAGTCAAACCTGCCTGCCCCTTCCCGGCAACCGGCTATTATGGATCAGGTAAATCGCCAGTTTGAGCCCACCACGCTGGTTATCGAACAGGGCCGCACAGTGGTGTTTCCCAATAGCGACAACATCCGCCATCACGTTTATAGTTTCTCTCAGCCTAAACCTTTTGAAATTAAACTCTATGCCGGTGACTCTGTGCCGCCCGTGCAGTTCGACAAATCGGGGATCGTGGTGCTTGGCTGTAATATCCACGACTCCATGCTAGGGTTTATTTATGTAAAAGATAGCAATCCCTCGTGGCAAACCAACCAAAATGGTCAGGCCGAAATAACCACCGCGCAAGGTGAAATACTGATTTGGCATCCAGACCTCTCCGTTAACCACCTTGAGCGATTGCCCTATGCGCTAACCGGCGGTGACGAGCCGGTCACAATCACTTTGCCACGAGTTGCCCAACTGGAAACATCCAAGCGGGTATTCGGCAATAGCAAGTTTAAGCGCCAATGACCGTTACCCTCCGTCAGTCGCTGTTTCAGATACTGTTTATTGGTATTTTTATCACAGCGTCGATGATCCTGGGGAACGTCTGGACAGTCACCTCAAAAACCGCCTTCAATCAGGTGACTAAAAATATCGAAGTCGCCAATTCTGTATTGGAGCAATTGCTTCAGGATCGCAGCGAACAGCTACTCAACTCTGCCAGGGTACTCACCGACGACTTTGGCTTTAAACAGGCGGTTGCTACCGGCGACATTCCAACCATTCAAAGTGTATTACAAAATCACGGTCAGCGTATTGAGTCAGACTTTATGATGCTGACCGACTTATCCGGTAAGGTGTTGGAAAGCCAGCCGGGTTATTTTGCCCGCGGCAGCGAATTCCCTTACCCCGATATCATTAACGCAGTGCTCGAAGGCGGTGGTTCTGAGAATGCCATCATTGTAGACGGCAGCCTGTACCAGGTAATTATGTTGCCGGTTTATGCCCCTAACCCCATTGCCATTGCCGGTATTGGTTTTATGGACGGCGATGCGTTTTTAAAGCAGGTCAAAAAAATCATTCAGGCTGATATCATCGTTTCTTCGAAGCGTTCGGTAAATGGCGCTCATGTTGTTTTACACAGCAGCCTGCCTTACATTCAGGCACAGAGAGTAATCAATGCCGATAAGCAAACCCTGAACTGGTTTGATGTAACCTTTTCACGGGATACCCCTTACCTGACCCGCGACATCAAATTGCCCGACACGTTAAGTAATGAAGTATCAATAACACTAGCGGTAGACGTATCAACCCACTTTGATAATTTTACCCAGTTGCAATTTAATATCCTTGGTATTTCTTTGCTGGCTATCGCCGGCTCTATGTTGCTATCAATGTTTATGGCCAGCCGGGTCAACAAGCCAGTGGCCAGCTTAGTCACTGCAGCCAATCATCTGGCTGACGGTAATTACGAGCAAAGCGTAAAAACCTCCGGGCATTTACAGGAGATTAACGAACTGTCGGACGCCTTTGTGCGCATGAAAGACAGTATTCAAAGCCGTGAGCAGCGCATTCTGATGCAGTCGCGGCTGGACATGCTAACCCGCCTGTATAACCGCAGTTACATGGAAGAGCTTATTCAGCAGCGCCTGGATGCCGGTGAGTCTTTGCAGGTTATCGGCATTAATATCCGCGACTTCAGAACCATTAATGATCTGTATGGCTATTCCAATGGCGATACCTGCATTATTTCAATTGCTGAGCGAATTAAACGCTGGCGTGGCACCGCGGCCCGCTTATCCGGTGGTGAGCTCGTGTGGTTTGCTAACGAGCCACTCACTGACGAACAGTTGGAAACCTTCCATACGATTCTGGAACAACCGGTTGCCACTCAACAGCTGGTAATGCCAATTAAACTGGTATTCACCGTGGTAAACTGCCCTGCTGATGCCGATAACGCGCAGGATCTTTTCCGGCGCATGAATATTCTGCTCGATGAAGCAGAAATGGGCGCTAACTGGCTGCTCCAGTTCAGCTCAGAAATAGAGCAGCGTTATCTGCGACGCCTGAGTATTATCACTGAATTAAAAGAAGTGCTGCAGAGTGAGCAGGATGAATTATCGCTGGTTTATCAGCCTAAGATTAGTCTTGAAACTCGTCAGGTAAACGGCCTTGAAGCGCTTATCCGCTGGAACAGCCAGCGCCTTGGCTTTATTCCACCGGATGAATTTATTGAGATTGCTGAACAGGCGGGTTTTATTGAGCAGGTGACCGACTGGGTACTTAATCGGGTCGTTGCCGATATCCTGATACTCCGTGAGCATCAGATACATATCAAACCGGCGGTCAACTTGTCGACCCAGGATATTCAAAACCGGCCATTACTTGAACGGCTCATTGCCTTACTTGATGCCAATGAATTAAGCGCCGATAATATCACCCTAGAGATCACCGAAAGCGATTTGGTAGCCGATGCTAAGATTGCCATCGCCAACCTGCAATTTTTGCAGGATAAGGGCTTCAGTATTGCTATAGATGATTTTGGCACCGGCTATTCATCGCTTGCGTATTTAAAGAATTTACCCGTATCAGCGATTAAAATTGACAAAGCGTTTGTACTCAACCTCAGCACCGATACTGAAGATCAGCAAATCGTACATACTGTGCTAAGCCTTTCTAACATATTTGATTTAGAAGTTGTGGCGGAAGGTGTAGAAGATGCTAATGCCATGGAGATCCTGGCTGAATGGGGTTGTGATACTGCACAAGGCTATTATATTAGTCGCCCGCTACCACTTGGCGGACTGATTGACTGGCTGGCTTCATCTGACTATTACCAACACTAGGGAGTTTTGCGTGCGACTAACAAAACTGATAAGCAGTATCCTTATTTTCTGTACCGGCCTGGCCTGCGCCGGTGACGGTAAACTGATTGGCACCGCGGGCCTTAACCAGCTGGAAGGCAGCGGCGGTGGCGGCATTGTGCCCTGGGCCACCTTATCGGGTTACGATACTCAGGATGAGGTGTCAGCCAATGCGTTTATCACCCAGGTGAACCTCGATGATTACCGTCTTAACGTACTCGGAGCCAGCGTGTCTTTGTATGACCGCGCAGAATTCAGTGTAGCTCGTCACGTGTTTGATCTAACAACCCTTGGCGGCGAGATAGCGCAGACGGTTTACGGCGCCAAGTTTAAGCTCTACGGCGATGTTGTTTACTCTGACTGGCCGCAGTTGAGTGCGGGTGTGCAGTATAAGGATCTTGAAGACACCGCTGTGGCCAATCTGGTGGGCAGTGAAGACACCTCAGGCACTGATATTTACCTGGCTGCTACAAAAGTCCATTTGGGCGCCGCTGGCGGCTATAACCTGGTCTGGAACCTTACCGGCCGGCTGACCAAAGCAAATCAGCTGGGTCTGCTGGGTTTCGGCGGTCCGCAAAACAGCGATTATGAACTGATGCTGGAAGGCAGCCTTGGCGTGTTGTTTTCCCGTCATTTCGCGGCAGGAATAGAATATCGCCAGAAGCCCGACAACCTGGGGCTTGGTGAAGATGACTGGATGGATGTTTTTGTGACTTATATCCCGTCTAAGAATGTTAATTTTACCTTGGCGTGGGCCGACTTAGGCAGCATTGCCGGCGCTACCGGCCAGAAAGGCTTGTATTTATCTGTGGGAGGTCAGTTATGGTAAAACCACTGTTGGTCATTGCTGCTTGTGTAGCAATCCTGAGCGGCTGTGCCAGTCGTTCTGACACGCTGTATGAAGAACTGGGCGGCCAGGCAAAAATTAACGAAATCGTTGAGAACTTTGTTTATGAAATCGAGTACAACGACACTATCCTGCCCTATTTCGCAGACACCGACATCGACCGCTTTATGGAAAAGTTTGCCGAGCAGCTGTGCGTTTTTTCAGGCGGCCCCTGCAGCTATTCGGGCGATACCATGGAGCAGGTACACGGCGGTATGAACATCACCGAGGCTGATTTCAATCTGACCGTAGATTTATTCATTAACGCCATGAATAAAGCCAATGTCCCCCATACCGTGCAGAATAAACTGATTAATCGAATGACTCATACCCGCGAGCAAATGCTGTATCTCTGAGCACAGAGAAGCAGAATCAGTCATTCAGCGTTGATTAAACAAATCCCCGCAATCTGGCGGGGATTTTTTTGTCTGTGGGATAATCGTTCAGGCTTTACTATCCACTTCTTTACACCGTGCAATTTCCGGTATCAGAGCTTTAAAGGAGGTAATCTGGCTTATCGGCTTTCCCGCCGCCACTTGTTCGGCTATTCCTGCAAACTCAGCATCAGACAGTGCACTTCTTAATACCTTGTCCATACAGCTGCAGAAGGCTACCGCATGGTTATCCTGACGTTCGATACCACGGGCTATGCACCCCTGTTTTATTGAGCTTTTGAACGCCTCCAGCTGTTCTGAAGTGACACTGCCTCTGGCACTGACAGAGAAGGTAACAGAAAGTGCAAAGAGCACTGCATATTTCATTAGGATCTCCGGGCTATGTAACCCGAGATCGGCTTAAGCCACGACCATTGAATTACGCTCAACATCAGTAATATCAAGTGATGGCTTGTTTTCCTTGAGGCAGTAAGCAACCAGGCCTGCCATCAGATTAAGCGTAAAACCGTTCATACTGCGATGTCTTGAGTGCTCAATGAATGAAATGTTCTTCAATTGGTCGTTGATGGTTTCAATAATGAAGCGTTTTGAAAGCATTGCTCTGTCCCATAAAGACATCGCTTTTGCTTTCATATTTTTGCGAACCGTGGTGATAAGTTCGACGCCTTTATCAAATAAATTAGCTTCAAGTGCTTTGCTTAAATAGCCCTTGTCTCCGTACAATTTACCCGGTAAATGTTGAGCTAATTCCTCAACAGGTTTTGTGTCATGAACATTACCCGTCGTCACTTTTGCTGCGACTATTTCGCCGTGATGATTGACGATTAAGTGTAGTTTGAAACCATAAAACCAGCCCATGGTGCCTTTTCCTCTTTGTGCAATTCCGTCGAAGGTTTTATGTCTGGGAATGCGAATGTTGTGGCAGACTTTTAAACTCGTTGAGTCAATGAATTCGATGCCTGTAGGCTTGCCCTTAAGCGAACTAAAATAGGCACACATGGGGACAATAGTACGAGGCATCACTTCTAAAAAACGCGTGTAACTGAGTAGAACAGGGAAGTCTTTACGATAAAAAGCGTGAACATACCCCAAGTAATAATTCTTAAAATCACGATGATGTGACATGTGGAAACCGATAATAATGGTCATCATTTCACTCATTGACATACGGCAAGCTCGTTGTCTTTTTCGAGTACCGTCTTCCAGCAGCTGCTTTTGCCATTGAGGGATAAACACTTTGCAAAAATCATCGACATCGCAAAATAATTCTACTAACTTCTTCATGCCTGTTCCTTTTGTTTGATTGAATCGTTCTTGGTCGAAAGATCCGATCTGGGAACAGGCATTTAGTTCAATTTCTTAAACAGGATTGGGGTTA
>NZ_PVNP01000008.1 GCF_002993365.1 Marisediminitalea alba | reverse complement strand
ACAAAGCCTGATGGTGACTTGCCGCCTGCAAGGCGTCAATCCCTACCATTACCTCGTGGATGTATTGCAGCGTGTAGCACTGCATCCGGCCAAAGACGTACTCGACCTGACGCCAAGAGTCTGGAAAGAGAGATTCGCGGACAAAAAATTAACGAGCGACTTAGATAAAATGGGGTGATCCGGGTCTATATTGATCGCTTACGGCAAAGTAGTGCTGCGGAGCGCCAGCCTGTTCACGATAAGGTTCTACCCGCTTTACAACTAAATCGGCTTTGGGCAGGATTCCGAAGAATTCCGGTAATTTATCGGCTATGTTATCCAGGAAGGCGGTTGCGTCGTCGAGGTAAGCCTGGCGTCCCTCGTCGGTGTTCGGATAATAAAAACGTTCATCGGTGTTATCCGATTTTATGTAGGCAAAGAATTCTTTTAAGGTGCCGTCGAAGCCTTCTGCCTGCTTAATTTTTTCCATCTCAGCCAGAATGCGGTCTACTTCGTTCAAACCAATCTGATGAATTTCATCGGCGGTTAAATCGGTAGTGGTACGTAAGGCCAGCGCAGAGTTGTAATAAGCTTCGCCCTGCGGCAGTGCAGATGCGCCTGTTGCTTCACGGGAAATGTTCGGCAGGTCATTTTCGAACCAGCTAATCAGCTTGCCATAAGCTGGCATGACTTTATCGAGCAGTGCGGTCTCGGCTTCTTCAATAAAGGTTGCTGCCTGTTCGGCAGTGATCTCGCCGCTTTCCTTAAGCGCTGCCACCTTGGTTTTTACGTCTGCCAGCAATGAAGAATCCTGGTCACTGTCGGGGTCAAAAGGCTTGCCTGAGATAATCGCTTTGCTTTGTTTGATAACGCCTTCGTAAGCAAAGTACGGCGCTTTAACGCCCTCGTCTGCATTGATGGCAACCCGGCTGGTTAATTGTTCAACCGCCCGGCCAACGCCTTCCAGTCTGGAAATATAGGCTTCCATGTCTGAGGTTTCGGCGACTTTATGATAATTAATCAGCAGAGTTGGCAGCATGGACTGCATGCCATTCATTTGCGTTAGTACGTAATTATGGCGGCGAAATTCAGCCTGCTTTTTGGCCTGTTCAAACTGAAACATCCAGATGTCGTAGGATATTTTAGTGTCTTCATCTAACTTGCTGTAATCAAAATTGGCTTTGAGTTCGTCAACGGTGGCCGCCATCCATTGCAGACGTTTATCCTGGCCTTGTTCCGACATGTCATCAATCTGGTCGTAGAGATCCTTACGGCCAAGGCGGGTCATCATCAGCGGGGAAAACTGCAGCTGTTGCTCGTATTTTTCTTCAAACCAGGCATTCAACCGCTCGGATTCGCTAAGCTGGGCGCTTTCGGCTGTGGTGGCAGGTTGTGAAGCAGTACTGGTTTGTGGTGCTTCGGAACAGGCGGTCAGCGTAAGCGCCACCGCACTGAGTAAAAAGAGTCGTTTCATGGTGTAAGCCCCTGGATAGTGGTTAATTATAATTGCTTTGGTTATAAGTAGACCTTGATGCGGGGCTTATTTCAATCACTTCTGTTGATCAGCGTTGTTTCAATCTGTCGGTAAATGCTTTGATCCTCGCCAGACCTTCATGCAACTGCGCTTCCGACGTGGCATAAGACAGCCTGACAAACTGGTCGCCACCGACAACACCAAAATCATTGCCGGGTGTCATGGCCACATGAGCCGCACTGAGTAAGCGGTCACAAAACTCCATGGCAGACATGCCCGTCTGGCTAACATCAATATAAACATAAAACGCGCCGTCTGGCTCAACCGGAACGTTGAGGCCGGCGTCAGCCAGGCCTTGCAGAACGATTTTGCGCCGTGACAGTAAGGACTGCCGCCGTTGCTCACAAAGTGCCAGGGTGGGTGGTGTAAAGCAGGCTAAAGCCGCAAGCTGGGCCGGTGTGGAGGGGCAAATATATAAGTTTTGCGCCAGTCGCTCGATAACCGCCACCATGTCGTTTGGTACAATCATCCAGCCTAACCGCCAGCCGGTCATGCCAAAGTATTTCGAAAAACTGTTGATAATTATCGCGTCGTTATCAAACGACAGCGCCGATTGCGGCGGGCCGTTGGTATCGTCACTCAGGTTTAGGTAGATTTCATCGATTATCCGCCACGCGCCGCGGGCTTTGGCAAACTCGCACATTTTGGCAAGGTCGTCACCAGATACCGCTGTACCGGTGGGATTGGATGGTGTGGCAACCATCAGCGCCCGGATTGTCTCCTGCCAGTGTTGTTCTACCAATGCAGGCGTTAACTGGAATCGGTCGGCAGCAGTAGTGGGGACCAGATTAACCTTGCCGCCGAAGGTGGTAACAAACTGGCGATTGCAAGGGTAGGATGGATCGCCCACCATCACTTCATCACCCGGATTAACCAGTGCGGCGCACACCAGTAACAGCGCCGCTGACGCACCGGCGGTTACCACTACCCGTTGCGGATCGATCTGCAGCCCGTGCATGGTCTGGTAAAAGCCTGCAATGGCTTCACGCAGACGGTAGTCGCCCAGTGCCCCGGTGTAGGGTAACTGATTCTCTGCAACGGCCTGTTGCATGGCTTGCTGAACCGCTGGCGGTGCGCCAAAGTCAGGCTCACCAATGTTTAAACGAATAACGTTGTGCCCGGCGTGCTCGAGCGCCGTGGCTTTTTCGCCGAAGGCCATTGCATAGAATGGAGTGATGGCCATGGCGCGGTCAGAATACTGCATGAAACTCTCTATTTGTTTTAGTGTAACCAGCCTGCGCGAACACCGCGCTGGCTGATTAGTACCAGTAATAACGCGATGGAAGTTACGATAACAGGCATTACTACAATGCCCCAGCCCATGATGCTGATGGCATCAATGACCACAAAATTATAATACTGCTGCACAATTACCCCGGCGAGGGAGATCACCAACACAGGGAAAGCCAGCTTTTTGCCCAGAGCCAGTAAGATACTGCCTATTAAGCCGCCAAAAACGGCCAGGGCGTAAGCGCTGTAAGACCACACCGGGATGTCCCGATAGGCTGCCTGTTGCGCCTCAGGAAGCTGAGCAATCATCTCCGGCGTCATCATGAGTTGACTGAAAAATGCCGCCACGCCAATACCATTCCAAAGCACCATCAGCCAGGCAAACACCTTAAGGCCGGTGGACATCCGTTTTGTGCTGCTCATTCTGACCCCCTTAAACGAATTCAGTAACAATTATGAGTATTACTATACGTGAATTTTGTGTAATAGATAACGGATTATATCTTCTAATGCTTTTGTCTAAAGTGGTGCAATTGGTCAGCTTTTCATCACAAAAAATGTGCAGCATCGATTATTACCCGGGAATAGATTGTTAAGTAATTGTATTAAAGATACGGTATACAATATCTTTTATGCAGGCTGTCGGTTGCTGCCGGTAATTTATCCCAAAACAGCCGTCGAATCAGTGAATTGGTACAGGGCTTGAAACGCTTGTGTGAATACCGCCTACGGAAAGGCGCAGAATAACAACACGGTCTCGAATTCAAACTCCCTGAAACAAGACTGAGAAAATAACGATATGGCACATAAATACACAAGCAAAACCTTTTCACTTTCCCTACTCGCTGGCGTTATTGGTCAGCTACTGATTGGTTCCCAGGCCGGTGCCCAAACCAGTGACGAAACCGAAGCTCAAAAAGAAGAGAAAATCGTCGTCGTTGGTCGTCGTATTTCCCAAACAGACATTGCGATAGGTACCGACGAAGCAACCAACACGCTCGCCGTTACCCGTGACGAATTGCTTTCTGCGCCGTCGGGTATTTCTGGATTGAAGATGCTCGAAAATTTACCCGGCTTTAACGTACAAACTGATGGCGCCTTAGGGCTTTATGAATTTGGTAACTCGGTGCAGGTTCGGGCTTTCCAGTTAAGCCAGATGGGCTTTGTCCTGGATGGTATTCCTATGGGGCGCTCCGATGCGTTTGGCGGCAGCCCTATCTTCCGTTACGTCGACAATGAAAACCTTGGCGCCGTTGTCGCTTCACCAGGTGCCGGCGATGTATCTGCGCCAACCTATGCTTCTTTGGGGCCGATTGCTTCTTACAGCACGGTTCGCCCATCTGAGGACATGGGCGGTATGGTGGCCGTCACCGTGGGCGATTTTGATCTGCAACGGACATTCGTAAAACTGGAAACCGGTGATATCGATGGCTTCAGAGCCTACGTGAGTCGTTCTAAAACCGACAGTGACCTGTGGCGTGGCCCGGGTACCATCGACCGCGAACATATTGAAGCCAAAGCGTTGTACGAGTTCGGTGACAGCTATATCCAGGCTACCTATGTAGCGAACGATTTCTTCGATTATGATTCACCATCTGCGCCGGCCTCTACCTTCGCCAGCAACTATTACTACAGTTATGCCGACAGTATCCCGGAAGGGTGTATCAGCTCAGCGGGCAGCGTATATGACTATAATGGTGACGGCAGCATCGATGACGATGACTTTACGCCGGTATTCACCGGCTCAAACTGTACCAGTTATTATGAAGATCGCATCAATATTCGCGACGATAAGCTCTATTCATTAGGTTTTGGTACCTATTTCAGCGAAGATGTTAAGCTCGATGTAACCGCTTATTACGAAGATAAAGACGGTTATGGGGTATCACCAGACAGCTACTCAAACACTCTGGGCATTTACACCCGCCAGGCAGCGGCTGGTCTTGACGTGGTGCATCCACGCGGTGTTCAGTACGGACTTTCCACCGTGGGTGGCGAGCGTGAGGGTATCGTTGCCGGATTAACCTGGTATATGGGCGACCATAAAATCGAGTTCGGTGGCTGGATTGAAGACGATACCTACAACCGTACTCAGGCGCGCCTGAATAAAACCGGCGGCAGCGCCGACGGTGATGTAATTATGGATGAGGTGGCTTATTACCGCCGTAATTACACCGCAGTGCGCGATACTACACAGCTGTATTTAAAAGACAATTTCAGCATGATGGATGACAATCTGATGTTGGAAGTCGGCTTTAAATCGCTGTCTATCGATTACTCACTGGATGGCTATCGCGATTACGATGATTACGAAATTAACAGTCAGCCGGGTTATGGCCCACAGTCGGTTGAAGCTGAGTACAGCGACAACTTCTTACCCATGGTGGGCGCGGTTTACCGGTTAAATGATAGCGATCAGATCTTCGCCTCATTCGCACAAAACTATGCATTACCGGCCGGTACCGACGATATCTTCGATAACGCTGTTGGCTTTGATGCCCCGGATCCTAAAGGGGAAGAAGCCGATAACTATGAGTTCGGTTTCAGAACCAACCGCGAAACTTATAACGGAGCGATAGCCTTATTTTATACCCGCTTCGACAACCGCTTAATTGCCAGCAGTGTAATGAATCCCGCCACCGGTCAGCCTGAAGCATTCTACGTGAATGCAGGCGCCTCCAAGGCCTATGGTGTTGAATTGAGCGGTGTGTTCCAGCCAGAGGTCTTTGATCGCGAGCTCTACTTTAATGCCAACTTATCTTATAAAAAAGCTGAGCTGGTGGATGGATTTGGCAGTAACCCTGCTGGCAGTCAGTTACCAGACAGCCCGGAATGGCTGATGACTGGTGGCGTTACCTACGAGCCGACAGAATGGCTGGTAGCCAACTTCTCGGCTAAATATACCGGTAAGCGCTACACCGACTTCGCCGAATCTATTGAACTGGACAGCTACCTGGTAGCACAGGCCTATGTCGATATCGGTGGTCCTAACAACTTTGGCATGCCTGAAAATATGCGTCTTCGCTTCAACATCGACAATGTGTTCGATAAAGAAGTGATGTCTTTTGGCTTTACCGGTTCGACGTTTGGTCGCCCGCTTAGCCCGCGTACCTTCCAGGCAACCCTGACGGTAGACTTTTAATGAAGATAAAAATTAAACAAACATTGTGCGCGTTAGCTGTGGCTGCTTCATGCAGCCCGGCTTTCGCCGCGGCCGATGCGGCTAAACTGCATGATTCGCTGGTGGTTATGGACACGCATCTCGATACGCCTGCGCTACTCGTGCAACCGGGCTTCGACATAATGCATTCGCACACTTTTGCCGACGATTTCTCCCAGGTGGATGTGCCGCGGATGAATAGCGGTGGTCTGGATGGTGGCTTTTGGGTGATTTACACGCCGCAGGGGCCGGTAACCGAAGCAGGATTTAAGTCGTCCCGTGATACCGCGTTACTGCGCGCTATGGCGATCCATAAAATGGTAGCGGCTAACCCTGATACGTTTGCGCTGGCAACCGAACCGGAAGACGCTAAAGCGATTGCTGAGCAAGGCAAGAAGATTGTCTATGTCAGCATGGAAAATGCATACCCGCTGGGGGAAGACCTGAGTTTGCTGGACACCTTTTATAAAATGGGTCTGCGCATGGTGGGACCAGTCCACTTTAAAAATAATCAGTTTGGTGACAGCTCAACTGACCCCGATGGACAGCAGTACGGCGGCCTGTCGCCGCTGGGTAAAGAGCTGGTGAAAAAGGCCAATGAGCTGGGCATTATTCTGGATGGCTCCCATGCCCACGATGATCTGTTGGAAGACATGATTGAGTTATCCAAAACTCCGGTGATCCTGTCGCATTCCGGCACCAAAACGATCTATGACCACCCACGCAATGTGGATGACAGCCTGCTTAAGAAGCTGGTGGAGAGCGGTGGCGTTATTCATGTAAATGCCTATAGCTCTTACCTGAAGGAATTACCTCAGGACCCTGAGCGTGGTAAAGCCTACGGCGAGTTATTCCGGCAAATGGGTAACATTGCCCAAATGAGCGAAGCCGAAATTGCAGCGCTTAAAGCAAAACGCAAACAGATCGATATGGAACACCCCGCGGTCAGAGCAACCTTTGAGGATTATATGGAGCATTTCCTTCATATTCTTGAAGTCGCCGGACCAAAGCATACCGGTGTCGGCGCCGACTGGGATGGCGGTGGTGGTGTCGAAACCATGATGGATGTGGCCGCACTGCCTAAAATTACCGAGCGCTTACTGGCAGAGGGCTATACCGAAGAAGATTTAGCTGATATCTGGGGGAATAACGTGCTGCGCCTGTTACAACAGGCGAAAGACTACGCACAATCCCTCAAGGAATAGTTTTTATTGCTTGTTCTCCGTAAAAACAGCAATGCGGGCACACTTTGGTGTGCCCTTTTACTTTCAGTTCTTAATCACCTAAAAAAGTAAATTCTACAAGATGATTTTGCCAGTGGTGTCGGCGATTCGTAACGGAAGATGTCTGAACATTTTTGTCGGAGTCGCCGACTGCGACCAAAGGGTGTTGTGCGACCCGGTGACCGTGAACCACTCTGGACTCCCCGCAGCCCTTAACAGTGAACAACATCATCGGACCTGACAGAACAAACTAGACCGTCAATGACGGCACATCCTTGTGCCGCATCGACTGAATCCTCATCCATGATGATTCTTCCAGTTTGTTATGTCTGCCAGGGCCGATGACAACACTGAAGAAGGGCGCAAGTCTTATTCTTTCTTCGATTTACCACAGCCGGTTAGATAAAAAGCAAAGGTCTCTTAAAGACAATATTCTTAATGATGCTATCTGGCCGAATAAGAGGTTTATTGCGATTTCTCAGTTTCCTCTATCTTTTGCCATAGTGCTTCTGCATCAGCAGTGAGCATTGAATAGGTCTTTATATCGCCATTGCGCTGCGCATGCATGGCCTTCTCGAGCAGGGCCGAGTGCTGCTTTCGAAGTTTTGCGGTCGGGTCTTTTTTGAATAATCCAAACATTGTATTTGCCTGTTGGGTTTTCCCTGTTAACGAGTCCCAGGCCTTTTGGGATCAACTAATAAGACTATGTTCTGCTAAATTGTTGCTATACTGTATATGAATACAGTCGTTAAGGATTGATCATGCTCCCAGCACAATTTACAAAGCTTATAGCCGAGTTAGAACACTTAACAGATAGTCAAACCCGTTATGTTGAGAAGCTGCTGAAAGGCACTGATAGCGTCTCACAGTTGATAACAGAGCTTGAGGAGCGGATGGTTGAAAACCCTGAATGCCCGCACTGCCATAGCTCACTGATCAATCGGCACGGCAAGGTAAACAAGATGCAGCGTTATCGC
>NZ_PVNP01000007.1 GCF_002993365.1 Marisediminitalea alba | reverse complement strand
ACCATTCATTTCTCCACATTTTGTCGGGGTGCCGACTGCACCCAGAGGGGAGGTGGCTCCCCTCTGGACACCCCCAGTTCTTTAATCGCGAAGTAGCATACTGAGACCGGGCAGGTAAAACCTATCGGCCAGAGCGGGCGTCCTGCCCGCACTGGCCGGAGCCGTCATCCATGACGCCTCTACGCTTTTACTTAATCTGCCCGGCCTCAGTATTTCGCAATACAAAGAACCAAATAAAAAGCAGGTTGTTTATCAGTCAATAGCCTTATCAGAAGATACCGGCTCGTGGGCCGGTATGACGATGATTTTTGGGACCACAAAACATCCTGTCATCCCGGAAAGTACGTAGTACTTATCCGGGATCTCCATCGTGCAATCGTAGGCTGTAAAAGCACACCTGTTCAGGCATTCAACTTCCAAAAACTGTCTTATTTGAATCTACCCTTCATACCAGTTTTGAACTAGCGTCACCTGCGGATACTCCAGGTCGATATTCCAGGCCGTTTTATAGTCAGTAGAACAGCAAAGCAAGTGAAATAGTCAGTGATATCATGCCCAATCCGCACATTTCATATGCTGATTTTTTATTAATGGTGAAAGGGTGTGTCGTGAAGTACTGTTCGAGCTGTTGAATAACGTTAATGATTGTCGTAGCTGAAAAACTGCCCTTAAAATTAAACAGAGTTTCTTTTTTAGAATCCTTGGATTGATAACCAATGGCTCCGGGTAGGGCTGGCACTTTGATGATTCCGGGTTGTTCGCAATAATTCAGCTGGTTATGCGTTAATGCAGTTTTAAGTGCCGGTGTAAAGTCATCAGCCATACCGATAACCTGGTACGACCGCCTTTGTCGCCAGCATTTAACACCTAAATAAATGGTTACCGCCAGCAGAATAATTTCTTTGCCTTCCAGGCTACCGGTTTGCAAAACCCGAACGGCCTCCCGGACAACTTGCACTAAATAGATATAATAAAGCGACATTGCGAGTAGAAATAGCGCAACGATTTGTTTCATACAGAACTCCTTGTCAGATGAAAACTGCCCGAATGATCAGGCCAGATGTTAAATAGCAGACTGTGTTCCTTGTCTGCCTGAACGCGGACGATATATCACCCCGGTAGATTTACAACTACCGGGATGAATATAAGTGCCAGGTTTTTTCTTATAAACCGAGTTGTGATTTACCTTGCTTAAACACAATATCAACCGGGATACTGGCCGCTTTTAATCGGGCCAGATCGGCTTCCAGTTGAGGCTTAATAATACCTTTATCCGCAACCAGCTCAGCTACGCCATCGTAATCGCCATTGCCTTGCAGAGTAAGGATAAGCTCCGATAAGGAAGAAACCGCTTCCGACATTTTATCCATATTTACGCTGTACAGGCCGTCTTCATTGCGGTCAAAAGCGCCCATGGTGGCGAAATAGTTAAACCGAATCATATTGGCCTTGCCGTGGGCACTGGATGCACCAAAGCGCACTGAACGGAAGATCCCCGCCATAAAGGTAACGTAATAATCTTCCAGGATGCCCTCGGTTATTTCACCTTTTTCCAACAGGCTTTGAACCATGTACAGACCCAGAATATCGGCTTTACCTTCTTCCAGTGCCGAGGCGTGCTCTTTAAGTGCAGCCCGAACGGTGCCTTTATCGGTGATAGTGTTTTTGATCCCCAGACCATGGGCCACCTCGTGGAACATGGTGTTGGCAAAAAAGGCGTTAAAGGTAATATGTTCGCGTTGTTCAGGGGCAATTAGGACCTCTGAAATGGGCTTAAGAATATGATCAAACTTGGCCTGCATCGCATTTTTCAGCTGCAGGCGGCGGGTGCCTTTAGCAAGCTGAACCCGCTCATCGTTGGGCAGGTTGATGGCGATGGTTTTGCTACCGGCATTTGAGTGCCCGGCATAATAAATCACATCATAAGCATTAAGATCGGCATCCGATCCGGGTGTTTCCTGTTTGTAGGCCTCGTCAACCGGCAATCCTTGTTGCAGCTCAGGTAGGAATTGAGCATATTTTGCTAATCGCTCGCTCCACGCCATATCTTTGATTAGTACATAAGATTCAAAGGCGGCGCGATAGCCATAGAGTTGGTCTTCATAGGTTTCGATGGGGCCAATCACCAGCTCAATAGGGTTGGTTTTCATATCCATCCAGGCCATGTCCGATGCGTAGTAATCGTCGTTCAGTAAGGCTTCGGCACGCAGTTTCAGGTAGTTTGCGAAGGTCTCATTATCTGCCAGTTCAGATGCCTCTTTGAGTAAAGCTGCGGCTTTTGTCAGTTCTGCCTGATATTTCTCAGAATAGGGCGTGGCAGTTAAATCGCCGTTTTCAGTGCGTTCGACCACCGAGTAGAGGCCATCTTTATCGGCAAATTCGGCCGCTGCGAACTCTGCTTTGGTCATGTCCTGAGGGTAAAACTCAGCGCCGGCGGCTTTTTCGCCGTAGCCACTCAGGTACGGCGCATCACCGTTTAAGCGGTCCCAGGGGCCATAGTTAATGGCCGCAAAAGCTTTGAGTTCCTCATCGCTAAACTGCTGCAGAAATGCTTTTTTATCGCCAAAAAAGGCCTGCTTCCAGAACAGGTCGTCCATGATTTCAGAGGCGTCTATCAGCTTGCTGAGCATTTGTTTTTGATTATCACTCAAGTGAGATAAATCAGCCGTTAGCGGGACCTGGTGATAGATCCCCAGACGACTGTCATCAACCAGCAATTCGGGCGCCGTTGCCTGGTTTGTTGATTGCGGTGACTGTGGCTCTGAACAGCCAGCGAAAAGAAGTGAACTGGCCAGAGCAGTGAGGGCAAATGTTTTTTGCAGTGCTTTGCGCATATTAATTCGTCCGTCGTTTATAAAAGTTGTTGTTATTGTTTAGCATTTTTATCCGTGAAACTGATTTTACCGCTACCTTTGATTCCGGAGGACATTTTTAAATAGCAGCCCGGGCGGTGAAAAGCAGAAACTCTCCCTAGCATAACCAAGCCGTAAAGCAGATGCTATACTCAGATAAGCAACAAATTTCTTTTGCCGACTGCACGAAAATTCCCTGAATGTCATTTTTTCTTTATCCGGACTGGTCGCATGACAGAAATTTAAGCTATGTTATGGTTATACAACAGCAACAAACATTGATTTTCAACAATATAACAGGCAGCGCGCTCCGTTACTGTTAACCGCAACGGATGCGAGAACACACTGACCATCGACAAAGGTAGGAATATGTCTACACAAAATGCGCTACTCACCATTCTGGTTGAAAAGATTAAAAACGATACGTTGGTGCTGCCAACGTTACCCGCTGTGGCGTTAAAAGTACGCAAAGCCGCAGACGATCCGGATATCAACTTACAGGATATGGGTGAGGTGATTGGCCAGGATCCATCGCTGAGTGCGAGGATGATCAAAATTTCTAACAGTGCCTACATGGGGCGAGCGGTAAAAGTAACCTCCATCTCGCAGGCCGTTACCCGCATAGGCCTGAGACAAATCAAAAACATTGCAACGGCGCTGGCAATGGAACAACTGTTCGTTTCAAAAAACGAGCTGGTTGGTGAGTACATGAAAAAAGAATGGGCAAACACCGTTGACGTAGTTGCCAATTCGATGGCGGCATTACAAATGTACACGGCGAGAACCAAGAAGCGCGATTTCACCATTGATACCATGACGTTAATGGCTTTAATCCATAGTATTGGCGTTTTGCCAATTTTAACTGAGGCAGAGCGTCACACTGAGGTGTTTGCCAGCCCTAGCTTCCTCAACGATGCCATCGACAAGCTGGCCCCTAAAGTAGGCGGCAGCATTATGCGAAGCTGGGAATTCGGCGAAGATTTCGTAGTGGTGGCTGAGCGCTGGCACGATCTGGCTTACATTCCTGAAAAGCTAGGCTACATCGACTTTGTGAGAGTCGGCGCGGCATTAGCGGGCCAAATCAACAGTAAGAAAGACGCAGTGCTTAACCTGGCCATTCAGCGTGGTGTGGTGGAAGATGTAAACTCACTGCTGTCTGACGATTTTGCTGAAATGCGGGCTGCGGCTAAACAAATCTTTGCCTGATCCCCCGGGGCCCGTTTAACGGCCCCGTTTATAGTTTTATGGCTTTACCGGCTGTTTCCATTGAGGATGCAGCCAAAGCGTTACTACTCCCGCAAGCAGCCCCCAGACCGGTGCGCTGATTCCCGCGAGGCTTAATCCTGATGCACTGCACAGCAAGGTTAGTATTGCACCCTGCCTGAATGGCGCATCCTGTAAACTGCGCAACAAACTCGATTGTAGGGTGGATAACAGTGCAATGCCTGCCAGTAAGCTGGTTACCACCTGTGGCATCTGAGTAAAAATCAAAGTGATGGTGACGGCAAACAGGCCGGCAAGACAATAGCCAACCCCGGCCACTACGCCAGCCAGGTAGCGCTTGGCCGGGTTTTCATCCACATTGTCGGCCATGCAAATAGCAGCGGTTATCGCCGCCAGGTTAATCATGAAACCGCCAAACGGGGCACTGAACAGCTGCACCATAGCTATGCCCGTTAATACAAACCGGTTGTCTGGCTTATAGCCATGGCTGTGTTGAATACTGATCCCCGGCAGGTTTTGCGACAAGGTAGTAATGAGAAAAAGCGGTAGACCAATACTGATAAGTGCGGCGCCATTGAAAGCAGGCATAACCCACTCAAGGATCGGCAGCGCAAAGCGGATAGGCTTGCTGCTGGTGCCGGTTAGCATCAGTGCGGCCAACGCTGCAACCACCAGTAAAACCAGCATCAGGTAACGGGGAAACCAGCGACTGCCAAGCAGATAAATCAGAATAAACAGCATACTCAGCAAAGGATAGTCCTGAGCGCTGGTAAACACACCCAGACAGTAGGGCAATAAGATCCCTGCCAGCATAGCGGCGGATAGTGCCGGGGGAATTCGTTCAATACCGCGCATCAGTAAACGACTGCGTGCTGCCAAAAGGCTAAGGAGCCCGGCAAATAAAAAGGCACCGGTAATCTCAGCCAGTGAGAAATCACCTGCGGTAGAAATTAAAAAAACTGCGCCGGGCGTCGACCATGCTGTAATTACCGGCATTTTAAAACGCCACGAAAAAAACAGAGTGCTCAGGCCCATTGCCAGACCGAGCACCAGTAACCAGCTTATCAGTTGAGATTCGCTGGTGCCGGCCTGTCTGGCCGCTTCAATCACTATTACCACCGAACTACTGTAACCTACAATGACAGAACTGGAGCCGGCGGCTACGTGACTAAGCTGAAGCGAGTGATTGTGGTTCATGGCCAAATTTACCTGTGTATAAAACTCTGAATGTGCGTTATAACGTACGCTTGAGGTTAATATAGCATTGTGCGTTATAGCGCACAATTGGTGGGCCGTTATTAATCATCCTTGTGAAGCGGTGCTCAACAGTCGTTTCTATTCGTTGGTGCAGGGTTTACTGTGTTGGATTGATGTATACTGTCGCCACAGGCAACAGCTAAATGCCAACAAATTCCAATCAAACCTAAAGGAAACCGCCAATGCTTAAGGACAAGCAATGAGTCTGCAGATATCACCAGCCACCCGCATTATAAGCCTTGATGCGCTACGCGGCGTTGCCCTGCTCGGCATTCTGATGATGAACATTATTGCTTTTGCGTTTCCCCGGGCGCTTTATGATAACCCTTTCGCGCTGGGGCCGTTAAGCGCCGTAAACGAGTGGCAGTGGTTCCTGGTGGAGATGTTCTTCGCAGAAAAGTTTTACGCATTGTTTGCCGCTTTATTCGGCGCAGGTATTGCCATGATGGCAGAGCGCCAGCCTGATCCCATCAATGCTAAGCAGGTGCACTATCGTCGGATGTTCTGGTTGCTGCTGATTGGCTTATTGCATGCCTATGGTTTGTGGTGGGGAGATATTCTGGTGACCTACGCTATTGGCGGCATGCTGATATTTAAGTGCAGAAACTGGTCGGTGAAAAAGCTACTCAGCTTTGGCTTATTCCTGCAAAGTATTCTGATGCTGTTGTTATTACTGGTGTATTACTCATGGGGAGGCATGTCTGACGCCGAGCAACTGGAGGTTATTCACAGTATTAGCCCGCCATTGGCAAAGCTCCAGCAAGAAATAGCCGCCTATCAGGGCAATTGGTGGCAAAGAGCGTCGATGCGGGTTGATACCACGTTGGATTTTCACGTCAATGCACTGATCGCCGTGGAGTTTCGCATGTGCGGCTTAATGCTGATAGGCATGGCGCTGTACAAGCTCGGTATTGTAACAGCGAGCCGGTCACTTAAATTTTACCGGCTAAATGGCATACTGGGCGTCATTATCGGCGCTTTGATATGTGGGGCGGGGGCTTTGCTGAGTAAACAAAATGGTGTGGTGATACCTGAATTTACGACCGTCTACCGGTTTCCCAATTACTGGGGCGCACTGGTTTTAGCCTGGGGATATGTGTGTCTGGTGATGTGGCTGGTGAAAGTGGCCGGCAATAACTGGCAAGGAGCGGTGGTAAACTATCTGGCGCCGGTAGGGCAGATGGCGCTGTCTAATTATCTGCTGCAAACGGTGCTTTGTTGTGCCATTTTTTATGGCTGGGGGCTGGGTTTATTTGGTGAATTACAGCGTAGTTCACTTACCCTGATCGTAATAGCTATATGGGCTGTGCAACTGGGTTTCTCACGCTGGTGGCTGAGCCGCTTCAGTAGCGGGCCTATGGAGCGAGTATGGCGTAACCTGACCCAACGCCGCTGGCAACCAGTGCTGCAGCGAAGGGCCAGGCAGGCTGCTTAACTGTCTTTATCGAGGTCCAGCGCTTCGCTCAGGAAATTAACAAAGGCACACATCTCTGCAGACATCAGGCTGAACTCAGCGTCTAAGCGAGCTGCTACCTGATCCTTAGGAATATCCTGAGTTTCTTCTTTGATCCGGTCGGTAAACTTAATCCGTTTTACCGAGCCGTCTTCCTGAATGACCGCTTCCAACGTTTCGTCGAAATCGAAAGCCACTTTTTGTACCAGTTTACCGGCATCCAGGTGGAGCTGAATTTCTTCGCTGTCCAGCGGCTGATTTTTACAGCGAATAACGCTACCTACTTCATCGGTAGATTTAAACTCCGCTTCTTCCAGTAACTCAATTTTGGCGGGTGGCTTATCGGTTAACCAGTGAGTCAGTTCACTTTGCAGGCTGTGACGAACCAAAGGAACTACCGGCAAAGAACCCAGGGCCTTACGGACCATGGCCAGAAACGCTTCGGCTTTGCCGTCGGCGCTGGCATCGACAATCACTAAATTATCAGCAATTGAGATAAAACCGTTGGTATAAGAATTTTTTACAAAGGCTTGGGGTAACAGGCGGGTAATGATTTCCTGCTTTAGATCCGATTGGGCTTTTTTACCTACTGGTGAGCCGGTTTCTGCCTCAATTTGAGCAACTTTGTCGGCCAGCTCAGAATTAATTACGGAAGAAGGCAGTAAACGTTCCTGCTTCTTCAGCGTGATCCAGTAACGCAACTGCGTCTGGTGGAATAGCAGGGTGTTCTGGCCGGCATCGTGTAACGGTGAGACAAAGCCCATGGTGGCACTTTCCTGGCTGCCACAGGGGCGAAAGGCGAGTTCATTTAACGCCGTTTGTAACTCATCATCATTGAGGGCCAGCGGCTGGGTGAGCCGGTAGGCTTTTATATTCTTAAACCACATAAAGAAGATCTGTCATTTTGAAAAGGCCGAAAGGTTAGCAGCGCGCTGGTAACTGCGCAACTACTGCAGGTGATTTTGCCGGCCGCAGAATGTGTATCAGGTTCGGGCCGGGAAGCGGATTTCGTAGCGCAGGCCCTGGCCGGGCTCACTGCTGGCTTCGATATTGCCGTCGAGCGCCTGGGTTACCAAGTTGTACATTATATGAGTGCCCAGACCACTACCGCCCTGACCACGTTTAGTAGTAAAGAACGCATCAAAGAGTTGGCCTAGCTGATCGGCCGGGATGCCGCAGCCATCGTCCTGGTAGGTCAGCAAGACGTCTTCACCATCTTGTTGTACGGCAATATCAATGTGACCATCGGCCTTGTTCTCAAAGCCATGAATAATGGAATTCATAATCATATTGGTGATGATCTGGGCTATGATGCCGGGCACCGAGCGAATGTACAGGTCATCGGGGCACTGTACATTGACCTCGTGCCGTGTGTGCTTAAAGGACGGGCCAAGGGATTGTAAAATCTCATGCAGGTAATTGTTCAGGTTAAACACCCGTTCTGCTTCACTGGTTTGGTCTACCGCAACTTGCTTGAAGCTGGTGATCAGGTCCGATGCGCGGTTTAAATTAGCCATCAGCAGATTAGTCGTTTGTTCCGCTTCATCCAAAAACGACGCCATGGTTTTATTGGTGAGGGATTTATCCGCATAGTTTTTGCGTACCTCAGCCAGGCGTTCATTAAGAAAGCTGGCGGCGGTTACTCCAACGCCCAGTGGCGTATTCACGTCGTGGGCAATACCGGCTACCAGGCCACCCAGCGAGGCCATCCGTTCAGACTCAAGCAGTTGATCCTGAGCCAGTTTAAGATTTTCCATAGACTGGGCAAGTTCTTTATTCTTTTCCCGCAGCACGTTTTCGACGTACTGACGGTTTTCGTTTTCCTGGCGAAGTTCGCGTTGTTTAGCAATGAGTTCGTCTTTCTGGCGTTCCAAATCCAGCATGATCTGACTCAGCGAAGCGGTTTTCTTAGCCACTTCCTGTTCCAGCAACAGGTTCTGGTCGTCGAGCTTTTTATTCACCCGTTGCAGCTCACTTTGCGTGTTTTTCAACTGTTGCTGGGAGACAATCAGATCATCGATTACCTGGTTGTAAGAATACTGCAGCAGGCGTAGTTCGTTTTCGTCATCGAGGGTCAGGTAGATTTTTGATTGCTCCGGGTTATCCGGATTGAACGCACTCATTTTCTGCGTCACTTCCATCAACGGATCCGACAGCATGCGACGGAAAGCGGTCATAAACAAAAATACCAGAAAAGCGGTTTTAACAATCGCATTGCCGATTAAAAAGAAAATCCCCACTTCGATACGGCCAAAAATAATATCGAAGTTAGAATACAGAGTGACATCGCCCACGGTGGAAGCACGGTTGGAGAATTCAAAAATCAACGGAAAGCTGTAACTGAACAGGCCGCCGTCATGATCTTCGAGTTCGCCGCTGGTGAAGGGCGCGCGAATTTGTGCAATGGTCACGCCTAAATCAGCGATGTAATCGCCATTCTCATCGCGAATTTGAACACCGGTAACAATGGGTAACTCCATGAGTCCTTCGGCAATCGATTGTGCCTGAGGAATGTTTACTTCCCATATGGCCCGGGTAAGACTGGTGGAGAAGGTATTTTTCAGGGTCTGGAGTTCAGATTCAATGTGGCTTTTGGTGCTGAGATACTCAGTAAAAATTTGGCCAATGGTCACAATGAAAGTCAGAAAAAAGTATACCGACAAAACGCGTGTTAGTAGCTTTCTCGACAACCCTGTCTGAACCGACGCCATCTGATACCTATCTAATATTACTGATGAGTTTTTGAACTCTTTCAAGAATATGTGTTAATTGCTGAATAGACAAGTTCTTAGCTCGAGTTCCTGATAATTAGCGCAATGACTAAATCGCCTTCATACTACGCCATGCTTTTTTATATTCAAATCATCTTTACATTTTCGCTACTATTTATTGTTCCCGGTAAGTTTTCGGGCATATTTATTTATGCAATCATCCCAATAAATCAGGTAATCGCAGTCACAAACTTGACATATAAATGTAATCGTTTAATAAAATTGTCACACTCCCTGATAATAATAGCGGCGTTTTGTTATGAGCTGGAAAAAATCTATGTCAAGAAGAGTCTTGTTGGTAGAGGATGAAGCGCCTATTCGCGACATGCTATCTTTTGTGCTGGAACAGTCGGGATTTGAGACTATCGAAGCAGAAGATTACGATATCGCGCAACAAAAGTTGGTAGAACCTTATCCTGATTTAATTTTGTTGGACTGGATGCTACCTGGTGGTAGCGGCGTTCAACTGGCCAAAAGCCTGAAGCAACATGAATTTACCCGGGATATTCCGGTCATCATGCTGACTGCTCGCGGCGAGGAAGACGATAAAATCCGTGGCCTGGATGCTGGTGCGGACGATTACATTACCAAACCGTTTTCGCCCAAGGAGCTGGTGGCTCGTATAAAGGCAGTGATGCGCCGCGTTACACCCACTTCAAATGAGCAACCTATTGAATTTAATGGTCTTAAGTTAGAGCCTATCTCGCATCGGGTAATGGCCAATGACGAAGCGCTGGATATGGGCCCTACAGAATACAAGTTATTGCACTTTTTCATGACGCATCCTGAGCGGGTGTATAGCCGTGAACAATTGCTCGACAATGTTTGGGGCACCAACGTCTACGTGGAAGATCGCACGGTGGACGTGCATATTCGCCGTTTACGCAAAGCCATTGGTGGTCAGGGACACGACGCCATGATCCAAACGGTCAGAGGTGCAGGTTACCGCTTTTCGACTAAGCTTTAATTTGATTTCATCTTTGGGGTAGGTATAGTCTGCCCCATCGTCAGCGCGCAAGAAAGGAACAACCGGGATGTATTACCCCTTTTCGTGGATAAAGTCAGTTGCGCGACTCGTCCTGTTTCTTATCTTCTTTGCGATTATCGGCTGGTACGTGGAAGACATGCTGCTGGCTGTGGCTATGGGCGCCACGGGTTTATTGCTGGTTAATTACTGGCAGTTATTCAAATTAAACCGCTGGTTGTGGCACAGCCGTAAGATGTCGCCACCGTCGGTCAGTGGATTATGGGAACATATCTACGAAGGGATTTACTACCTGCAGCGGCGTAACCGTAACAAACGCAAAGAGTTGGGCGCGCTGGTAAAACGGTTCCGCGAAGGCTCTGAAGCTTTGCCCGATGCTGCGGTGGTGGTGGATTCCAAAGCCTGTATTATCTGGTGCAACCGCCTGGCCCGTCTGGAGCTGGGCTTGCGCTGGCCGTCTGATGCGGGGCGGCGACTGGATAATCTGATCCGCCATCCTGAATTTATTGAGTATTTTCATGCCGGTAAATACCACTTTCCGATTGAAGTGCCATCCCCTCTTAACCCGTTAAAATCTTTCGAGTACCGGATCATGCCCTATGGTGAAGAGCACTTGTTGCTGATTGCCCGGGATGTCACGCGTCTGAGCCAGCTTGAGGAAATGCGCAAGGACTTTGTCGCTAACGTTTCTCATGAATTGCGAACGCCGCTAACGGTAATTAATGGCTATCTTGAAATACTGCCGGATGCCGATGAACAGCTTAATCCGTTTGTGAAAAAAGCTTATCTTGAAATGAGTACCCAGACCCAGCGTATGCAGAGTCTGATTGAAGACTTACTGGTGCTATCCAGAATTGAAGCGAGCTCTGAGCGCGTGTATGAAAACACGGTGGATATGGCGGCGATGCTTAATCAGGTGAAAATCGAAGCCGATGCGCTGAATAAAGACAAGCATCACAACATTGAGTTTCACTTAACCCCCGGGGTGCGCATTTACGGTATTGAAACAGAACTGCGCAGCGCCTGTTCCAACCTGATTTTTAACGCCATCAACTACACACCGGAAGGTGGCAATATTGACGTGTACTGGTCGGTGACCAAAGCCGGTGTGCGGTTTGCCGTAAAAGATAACGGTGATGGTATAGAGCAGCGCCATCTATCGCGACTGACCGAACGTTTTTACCGGGTGGATAAAGCACGCTCACGAAAAACCGGCGGCTCGGGGCTGGGCTTATCCATTGTAAAACACGTGCTGAATCATCATAATTCAAAACTTCAAATCACCAGTCGGGTAGGCGAGGGCAGCGAATTCTTTTTTGAATTTGATGCCGAGATGATTGCCAGCCAGGAGTAATATGCACAAGTTTGCTTTTCTGTTACTGCTTATCGGAGTTTCCGTAAGTGCTGTAGCCAGTGAAACCGGCTACGAGCGCAAGCCCGGTGTGGCAGGCAATATTACCTCTGTGGGCTCTGATACCCTGGCTAACTTAATGACCCTGTGGTCCCAGGAATTTAAAACCCTTTACCCGGATGTGACCTTCCAGATCCAGGCGTCGGGTTCTTCTACTGCGCCACCGGCCCTTACCGAAGGTACCGCGACCATTGGCCCTATGAGCCGGGATTTAAAGCCCAGTGAGCGGCGCGCGTTTATTCAGGCTCATGGTTACCCGCCTACGGTGATCAAGGTGGCCATCGATGCCATTGCTATTTTTGTGGAACACCGCAATCCACTCGAAGGATTAACCTTGCAGCAGGTAGATGCGATTTTTTCCGTTACCCGTTATTGCGGCGCCCAGGAGCGCATTACCAAATGGTCGCAGCTGGGGATCAGTGATTATGGCGATTCGGCACCCATAAGGTTATTCAGCCGAAACTCGGTATCGGGTACCTACGGCCTGTTTAAAATTATGGCGTTATGCGACGGCGACTTTACCAAATCGGTGAATGAGCAGCCGGGCTCTGCCTCGGTAGTATTATCTGTTGCGTCCAGTAAAGGCGGTATGGGATATGCCGCTTACGGGTACAAGACTGCCGGCGTGAAAGCGCTGCCGTTAGGGCATAGCGCAGATAACCTGGTGCCGCTGACCAGCGAAACCGTACAAAATGAAACTTACCCTTTCAGCCGGTTTTTGTATCTGGTGGTAAATAAAGCCCCTGGCGAGCCACTGCCCAAACTGGAGAGTGAGTTTTTGCGATATGTGCTGTCCCAGCGTGGCCAGCAGCAAGTAGCGCGGGATGGCTACTTTCCTATTCGTGAAGATATGCTGAAACGTCAGATGCGAATTATCCGTGGAGCGGGAGCTTACTAATGCAGACGCGATGGAAGCAGTGGGTACTAACCAATCTGTTACGCAATGTGCCGGTAACGCAGCTTTATACTACATTACTGGGCGAGGGGTTTGCCCATGCTGAAATTGTGGCGCTGTTGGGAAATAACCTGCCTCCCGCACAGCAACAGTCACTGGCCCGGCAATTCGCTGCGCGTTACCCCCTGCCGAAATTTATAGCAAAGGAGCTGCCCGACAACGTACAGATAATAGAATCCGAACGGGCACAGTTGTATGCGGTGAAGGATTTTCTGGCGTTGCCGACCTGTGAAAGCATCGTGGCGCTGAGTAAACAGCATCTCAGGCCATCCACTATTACCACAGCCAGCACTGAGGCAGATACCGCCTTCAGAACCTCGAGCACCTGTGACTTGGTAAGCCTGGACAGTGAAATCGCTAATCAGGTCTCTGCACATATTATTGATTATTTTGGTTTTGCCAAAGGCAACAACGAGCCAATTCAGGCCCAGCATTATGCGCCTGGCCAGCAATTTAAAGCCCATACCGATTATTTTGAACCCGGTACCAGTGAATACCGCCAGTTTGCCAGTCAGCTGGGGCAGCGTACCTGGACATGCATGGTGTACCTAAACGAAGTTGAGGCGGGGGGCGAAACTGAGTTTGTTAAACTGGGTAAGTCGTTAACACCTCGCCCTGGTACGGCGGTGATCTGGAACAATTTAGTGCCAGACGGGCGGCCTAATGCCAACACCCTGCATCATGCCCACCCTGTTATAAAAGGTGAAAAAGTGGTGATCACCAAGTGGTTCAGAGAGGCAGTCTGACCACTGTCATAATTCAGCGGGAAATTGCTTGTAAGCCTGCAACAGCGCTAGTCCTGCCGGTTTTACTACTTCGAGCTAGTGTTTGAAAAACAATCATCTACTGAAAAGTAAGAAACTTTTATTACAGTCAAATAGTGTAACAAAAGTGTCATTCAAGTCCGGTAGTCTTCTCGACCAATCCCATAATGTCTAAAAAAGTGGTCTTGGAGAAATTTGATGGCTATAAAGCACACATTCAGAGCGTCAGCCATTGCAACTGCACTTATTCTTGCAGGTTGTGGTGGAGATATTAATATCAACGAAGGTGATGTAGTAAACGAAGGTGATACGATTAATAACCCTTCACCCACACCAACCCCTACACCAACCCCAACCCCGACGCCTACGCCTACCCCAACTGGTGCGGAAAATCCTTTCGACCAGGGCCTGGCCACTGATGTATCTTCAGAGTTTCCTGAAATCACCGACAAGCCGGTTTACCGCTTAACTGAAAACGTAGAGTTCAATGATGAAACTACGCTGACTGCAGATGCCCACTGGGTACTGGATGGTCGAGTTGCAGTAGGTGGCGACGATGAAAATTCAACTGTACTGAATATCGAAGCCGGCACGACTATTTTTGGTGAAGAAGGCGAAGACTTCCTGGTTGTTCGTCGTGGTTCACAAATCATGGCCGAAGGTACGGCTGCTGAGCCAATCATCTTTACGTCTGTACAAGACGTTACCGGTCAGGAAACCGATATCGGTCAATGGGGCGGCCTGGTACTGCTGGGTAAAGCGCCAGCAAACTCTTGTGGTGATACCGAAGGTAACGCTACTCAGGACGAACTGAATAACTGTGGTGTTTCTGCAGAAGGTGACGCGGGTCAGTTCGGTGGTAACAACCCAACTGATAACTCAGGTGTACTTCGTTATATCGTAGTTAAACACGCTGGTCGTACCCTGGGTAACGGCGACGAACTGAACGGCATCAGCTTTGCGGGTGTGGGTTCTGGCACCGAAGTCGATTACATTCAGGTTCACCAGAATCTTGACGATGGTGTTGAATTCTTCGGTGGTACTGTAAACGTTAAACACGTAGTGCTGACTGATAACGGTGACGACAGCTTAGACTGGTCATTTGGCTGGACAGGTTCTGCCCAGTTCGTTTACATCCAGCAAAACACAGAAAATGGCGATAACGCCATTGAAGCAGACAACAGCGAATTCGACGCGTCTGCCACGCCATTAACTCAACCTAACATTGCTAACGTAACAATCGTAGGTGATGCGCAAACCAATGGTGTGCGCTTACGTGCGGGTACTGCGGGTTACCTGACCAACGTATTAGTAACTGGTCCTACAGGTTACCAAAACTGTCTTCGTGTTAACGGTTCTGAATCTCAGGAACTGGCCGCTGACGGTGAACTGGCTATCACTAACTCAATTGTTGCCTGTGAAGATGCCAGCAACAACTTTGGTAGCGACACTATCGGCACCATGACCACTGCCGAGTGGTTTGCCTCACAGTCTGGCAACCAGGTACTGACTCCTGCTGAGCTTGGCCTTAGCGATGACGGCTACACGCCAGCACAAGGTTCTGTATTGCTGACTTCAGGTTCTGATCCAACCACTCTGAACAGCAGTTTTGATGCTGCTAACTACGTCGGTGCGTTTGACGGCTCGAATAACTGGATGTCTGGCTGGACTTCAGGTGTTAACGGTGGCTTCCCTGCGGATGTGGATAACGCTTTTGATCAAGGTTTAGCGCAGGACGTATCTGCTAACTTCCCTGAAATTACCGATAAGCCGGTTTATCAAATCGACGAAGACGTGGTATTTACTTCAGATGTAACGTTAACTAACGATGCGCACTGGGTACTTACCGGTCGTACCGCGGTGGGTGGCGATAACGAAGATTCTGCTACTTTATACATCGAAAATGGCACCACCATAATCGGACAGCAGGGCGAAGACTTCCTGGTAGTTCGTCGTGGTTCTCAAATTGAAGCACTGGGTCTGCCTGGCTCACCTATCACCATGACTTCTGTTCAGGACGTTACAGGTCAGGAAACTGGCATTGGCCAATGGGGCGGCCTGGTATTACTGGGTAATGCACCAGCTAACTCTTGCGGTGATACTACTGGTGACGCTACTGAAGACGAGCTGGCTAACTGTGGTGTCGCAGCTGAAGGTGACGCTGGTCAGTTCGGCGGCAACAACCCGGAAGATAACTCAGGTACTATCCAGTACGTAGTGGTTAAACACGCAGGCCGTACCTTAGGTAACGGTGATGAGCTGAACGGTATCAGCTTTGCAGGTGTGGGTTCACAAACCAACGTTCACCACATTCAGGTTCACCAGAACCTGGACGATGGTATCGAATTCTTCGGTGGTTCAGTCAACGTTCGTTACGTAGTACTGACTGACAACGGTGATGATTCTTTTGACTGGTCATTCGGCTGGACAGGTAAAGCACAGTTCGTTTATATCCGTCAGGACTCTGAAGGTGGTGATAACGCCTTTGAATCTGACAACAGTGAATTCGACGCTTCTGCCACACCGCTGACTAACCCAACGGTAGCTAACGTTACCATCCAGGGTGCAGCAATGACTAATGGCGTGCGTTTACGTGCCGGTACTGCTGGCGCACTGTATAACTTCGCGATTACTGGTCCTGAAGGTTACAGCAACTGTTTACGCGTAAATGGTGATGAGTCTCAGGCGCTGGCTACTGCAGGTGAACTGACAATCGCTAACTCTGTGGTTGCTTGTGCCGCTGCCAGCAACTTCGGTGATGCTTTCGCTGAGTCATGGTTTACTGCGGGTGACAACAACCAGGTACTGACTTCAGCTGACCTTAACTTAGGTACGCTGGGCCGTATGCCGGGTGCAGGTTCTGCGCTGTTAGGCGCTGGTGCAGACGTGGCCGACGTTGAAGATGATAGCTGGTTTGCGTCAACCGATTACATCGGTGCCTTCGACGGTGAAAACGACTGGACTGAAGGCTGGGCCTACGGTATGGACCAGACTCTGGTAACCAACGCTTTTGAGCAAGGCCTGGCGACTGACGTGTCTTCAAGCTTCCCGGAAATCACTGACAAGCCGGTTTATCAGTTAGATGAAGACGTTGAATTTAACGCCGACGTTGCGCTGTCTAACGATGCGCACTGGGTATTAACCGGTCGTACTGCGGTTGGTGGTGATAACCAGAACTCTGCCACCCTTTATATCGATGCAGGCACTACGCTAATCGGTCAGCAGGGTGAAGACTTCCTGGTAGTGCGTCGCGGTTCGAAAATCCGCGCCATGGGTACTGCCGATGCGCCAATTGTGATGACTTCTGTACAAGACGTAACGGGTCAGGAAACGGGCATTGGCCAATGGGGTGGTCTGGTATTACTGGGTAATGCACCAGCGAACTCTTGTGGCGACACTACCGGTGATGCCACTGAGTCTGAACTGGCTAACTGTGGTGTCGCTGCCGAAGGTGACGCAGGTCAGTTCGGTGGTAACCAACCTGAAGATAATTCAGGCACTATCCAGTACGTTGTGGTTAAGTACGCGGGCCGTACCTTAGGTAACGGTGACGAACTGAACGGTATCAGCTTTGCTGGTGTAGGTTCTGGTACTTCTGTTGATTACATTCAGGTTCACCAGAACCTGGACGACGGTATCGAGTTCTTCGGTGGTACCGTAAGCGTTAAGCACGTGGTACTGACCGCCAACGGTGATGATTCCTTCGACTGGTCATTCGGTTGGACAGGTACTGCACAATACGTGTTGATTAAGCAGGACTCTGCTGGTGGCGATAACGCGTTTGAATCAGACAACAGCGAATTTGATGCGGCGGCTACGCCACTGACTAACCCGACTGTTGCCAACGTTACCATTGTAGGCGCAGCGCAAACCAATGGTGTTCGTCTGCGCGCCGGTACTGCTGGCTCTCTGCACGGTTTCGTAATCACCGGACCTGCCGGTTACAGCAACTGTCTGCGTGTAAACGGTGATGAGTCTCAGGCGCTTGCTACCGCGGGTGACCTGTCAATCGCTGACTCAATCGTAGCGTGTGAAGCGGGCAGCAACTTTGGTGACCAATTCGCAGAAGACTGGTTCCTGGCGGATGCCTCTAACATGGTAACCACCGCTGACCAGCTGGGTCTGGCTGATAATGGTTACATGCCAGCGGCTGGCTCAGTATTGTTAGACACTTCACTGACCTTTACTGACAATGCTCTGCTTGAAGATACCGACTTCATCGGTGCCATGGACGCTAGCAACGACTGGACGCAAGGATGGGTAACTGTCGGTCTGGAGTAATCCACACCGCGCTTACCGTAAGTCATAAATAGGGAAGGCGCCGTATGGCGCCTGACCTGTTGAAAATCCAGCAAAATTTGAGTCCCAATGGAGTTTTAGAATAATGAGTTCATCAGACCGTCCAATGCCGTCACTCTCGCGGCTGTATAAATCGGTTGCCTTTGCTCTCTGTGCCGGTTCATTAGTGCCGTTAAACAGTGCGATTGCTCAAGAAGCAGAGCAGGACGAAGCCCAGGCCATCGAAGAAGTTGTTGCCACCGGAACTCGTTTGAAAGGCACAGCTGCTGCAGTATTGCAGGAACGTCAGAACCAGGCCTTCGTAGCCGATATAATGGGTGCTGAACAAATTTCCCGTACAGGTGATGGCGACGCCGCATCTGCACTTCGTCGTGTTACCGGTTTAACCCTGGTAGACGGCAAATTCATTTACGTTCGCGGTTTAGGTGAACGTTATTCCAGTACACAGCTAAACGGAATGGGTGTGCCGAGTCCGGATCCAACCCGCTCTGTAGTGCCACTGGATTTATTTCCTTCCGACATTATTGAAAGTCTGAATGTACAGAAATCGTTCTCGCCGAATATGCCTTCTCACTTCGGTGGGGGTAACGTGAACATTCGAACTAAAACCATCCCGACTGACTTTATTTTCCGTTTAAGTGGCGGGCTAGGGTATAACACCAATAACTCGGATGATGGCTTTTTCTATTCTGGCGGCGGTGATGACTGGACAGGGCGCGATGATGGTACTCGCGCATTATCCAGCATTATCACCGACAACCTTGACGCCGCGCAATCTGATGCCGGTATCCAGGGTTCTAATGCTTATCCGTTAACTTTCGATGAGCGTAAAGCGATGCTCAGTTCGATGTTCTGGGATATCGGCCCGGATCCTAAAAGTGTTGATCCGGATTTCAATCTGGGCATGACGCTAGGAGATAACTACGATACCGACTACGGCGTATTTGGTTTCCTTTCCGCTATTTCCTACGAGAACGAGTGGAACATAAACGATACCAGCCAGGGCACTAACCTGGGGACTGTAGGCTGTTCTGACCTGCCAGACAGGTACTCTCAGGACGGCAAGTGTTTTGCGCAGTTTTATGAAGGCGTAGATACTGAACAGCAGGTTCGCTGGAGCGGTATGCTTAACCTGGGTTGGGAAATCAACAGCAATCATCGTATTGATATCACTAATATACTGCTTCATGACATGAGCGATCGGGTGCGGGTACGTGATTTTATTGATATCAATGAAACGGTATTTGGCGAAACCGAATTGCAACGTGTGGACATGCTCTTTGAAGAGCGCCGCATGAATTCGAATCAGATCAAAGGTACGCATAACTTCCCGGAGCTCAACTTCCTGTACTTTGATTGGTACGCTGGCACCAGCCGGGCGCGTCGTTCGGCACCTGGTAGTCTGGATGTGACCTATCAGCAAAACTTTGCTGATGGTGCCTTTATCGATCAGCAATTGCAGCCGATTGCTGCTACCAGTGTTAATCGTGGTTACCAGGATCTGCGCGACGTAGTGGAAACCTGGGGCTGGAACCTGGGGTATCCGATTATGGCCGAAGGTTTGGAACTGGAATTTAAAGCCGGTGCCGACTTTTTCGAAAAAGCGCGTAAAGCCGAGAACATTCCGATTAACGTAACCCACCGGGCGATTTCAAACGATTTCCTGTATGGTAACCGCGTTGATGAAATTTTCTCCGATGAAAACATCAACAATGATGACTTCTACCGCAGTGCAACCGGTGCCAATATTCTGGAATCTGCAATGGCGGATGGGGATGAGTTTGCTGCCGGTACTATGATTGACGCTTACTATCTGATGATGGATGCGTTTATCAACAATACCTGGCGGATCAGTGGTGGTGTACGCTACGAAGATTTCCGTCAGTTATCTGTACCGTTTGAAGCGCATTCAAATCAGTTTTCAGTGGATTCATCTGAAATTGAACAACTGGCATTCCAGGAAGACGATTTCTTCCCGTCACTGGCGTTAACCTACATGATGGATAACGACATGCAGTTCCGTTTGAACATGAGTCAGACGACCATTCGCCCGGATCTGCGTGACGTAAGTGTGACCTTCTTTATCGATCCGCTGACTGAGTTCCTGGTTCGTGGTACGCCATTACTGCAAAGCTCTAAGCTGGACAACATCGATTTCCGTTGGGAATGGTATCGTGAAGCAGGTAATAACCTGTCGGTTGCATTGTTCTATAAAGACATCGAAAACCCAATCGAACTGATTGAGCTGAACACCGTGGGTGGTGCAGCACCTAACCTGTTAACCGCTAACGGTGAATCAGGTAAGTTGTATGGTCTTGAAGTGGAGTTCCTGCAGGACCTGAGCATTATCAGCAGTGACTTAAGTAACTTCTTCGTGACCGGTAACCTGACCATTTCAGACTCTGAGGTGACTTTGGGTGCGGTAGAAGATGATGTAACCAGTTTGTTTGAAACCCAGTTACTCGATGCGTTAAACGCGACCTCTGCATCGATTACCGTGACCAACAACAAACGTCGCCTGGTGGGCCACTCTGAATGGGTCGCTAACCTGCAGGTAGGTTACGATTCAGATAACGGTGAGCACTCTGCAACCTTAGTTTACAACGCTTTTGGACCACGGATTATCGTGCCTGGTACGCGTGGTAACGAGGATGCCGAAGAGCAGACCTACCATTCACTGGATATGAACTATACCTATTATCCTGACTTCAATACGCGGATTAAATTCAGCATCAAAAACCTGCTGGATCAATCCAAGCAAATTCAACAGGAAGGCTTAAACCTGTTGTTACAGGAAGATGGCGTAGAGTTTGGTTTAAGCTACAGCTACCAGTTCTAAGCAGCATCAGCAAAGGGGTCGTAAGGGCCCCTTTTTACTGCCATATTTATATGACAGATATGTAATAAAACTGTCACAGAAACCCCCTATCCTACCCGCAGCTAATTTAGTGGTCGGTACATCCGATTTCTTGAAAACAAAAGGTTTGAATCTATGAAGCTTTTTAACACCTTGCTGATGAGCACGGCATTATTGTCGGCGTCAGCCTTTGCTCAGGAGCAGGACTTAAAGCCTGCCATTGACACTGCCAAGGAAATCAACGAGTCAGCTGCCAAATCGCAGCAAAAAATTGATGGCATTACCGATCAGATTGACAGCAAGCTGCAACAGTTTAAAACGCTGAACAAAGAGATCGAAGGTCTGGAAGTTTATAACAATCAATTGCGTAAGCAGATCGCCAGCCAGGAACAGGAAATGGCTGACCTGAATGAAGCGATTGACGAAGTGTCGGTTATCGAGCGTCAGATCACACCGCTGATGATTCGTATGATTGATGGTCTGGAACAGTTTATCGAACTGGACGTACCGTTTCTGTCACAAGAACGTAGCGAACGCATTGCGAGCCTGAAAAGTATGATGGACCGTGCTGACGTAGCGGCTTCTGAAAAATTCCGTCGTGTAATGGAAGCCTATCAGGTTGAGATGGATTACGGCCGTACTATGGAAGCCTACACGGGTATCCATGAAATCAACGGTCAGGAGCGTGACGTCGAGTTTTTACGCTTAGGTCGTACCGCGCTGATTTATCAAACTCGTGATGCCGGCACACAGGGCGTGTGGAACAAGCAAACCCGTCAGTGGGAAGAGTTAGACAGCTCTTACCGTACCCAGGTAACCAAAGCATTACGCATGGCCAAGAAACAACTTGCGCCTGATCTGTTAATGCTGCCTGTAGCGATTACAGACTAAGAGGACGAAGATGATGTTGAAATCGTTTAAGAATATCGTATTTGGTCTGGTTGCTGCGAGCATCAGCGTAAGCGCTGTCGCACAGGATGACCGTGCACTAGATTTAGATGCTTTATTAAAGCAGCTGGAAGAAGGTAAGTTTGCGCAAACTGAGCAAAACAAACAGCGTGAGCAGGAGTTTATGGCTCAGCGAGCAGAGCAGGACCGCATTCTGCGTGAAACTGCACAGCTGCGTGACCGCACGCTGGCGACGTCAGAGCAGCTTGAAACGACCTTTGAAGAAAACGAATTTAAACTGGCAGACTTAAATGAAGCGCTGACCAACCGTTTAGGTTCATTAAAAGAGTTATTTGGTGTGCTGCAACAGGTTGCCGGCGACACTAAAAACAAATTTTATAACTCAGTGGTCTCTGCTGAAATCCCTGGCCGTGCTGCATTCTTAGACCAGCTTGCACAGGACATGGGCTCAAGCTCAAAACTGGCCTCTATCGATGAGATTGAGCAGGTCTGGTATGAAATTCAGCGCGAAATGACCCAATCAGGCAAAGTCACCAAGTTCACTACCGACGTAGTGGAAGCGGGTGGTGCCAAAGTGTCTAAAGAAGTGGTTCGTGTTGGTCCGTTTGCCCTGGTTGCTGATGGCAAGTACCTCGACTACAACGGCGTAACCGGTACGGTTGCCGAGCTTATCCGTCAGCCTGCGGGCCGCTACGGAGAGTCAGCTGCTGAACTGCAAGCCTCTAACGGTGAAGTTGTTAAGTTTGGTATCGACCCGACTGGCGGCTCAATCCTTGGCCTGCTGGTTCAGGCGCCTAATCTGCAGGAACGTGTAGAGCAGGGCGGTGTAGTAGGTTACATCATATTGATCGTCGGTGCTTTTGGTCTGTTGTTGTCAATCGAGCGTTTGTTCACTCTGACAATTATTCGTACCAAGGTTAACAGCCAGTTGAAATCTAAAGAAGTGAAAGCCAACAACCCGCTGGGCCGTGTACTGAAAGTCCGTGATGAGCACCCTAATGCCGACACTGAAGCACTGGAACTGCATTTAACTGAAGCCATTCTGGCTGAAGTACCTAAGCTGGGCCGTAACCTGACCATCATTAAGATAATCTCTGTGGTTGCACCGCTGATGGGTCTGTTGGGTACCGTAACCGGTATGATTAACACCTTCCAGGCGATTACCCTGTTTGGTACCGGTGACCCGAAACTGATGGCGGGTGGTATCTCTACTGCCCTGGTAACTACCGTACTGGGTCTGGTGGTAGCTATCCCGACTACCTTACTGTACGCGATGCTGAATACGCGTAGTAAGAACATTGTTTACATTCTGCAGGAACAAGCTGCCGGAGTAATCGCTGAGCGCGCTGAGAAAGGCTAATCATCATGATTGAGTTTCTGGAAGCAATTCGTGATTTTACAGAAACCGGAGGCCAGGTACTCCTGGTCATCGGCTTACTGATATTCGTCATGTGGCTCTTGATCCTCGAACGTGCTCTGTACCTGCTGATTTGGCACAAAAGCTTAAGCAAAGAAGCAATCGCTCAGTGGAAATCCCGCGAAGATCGTTCTTCCTGGTACGCTGAGCAGGTTCGCTCAAAAGTCATTTCGTCGCTGACCATTCGTTTAAATGGCAGTATCCCGATTATTCAGGCGCTGGTAGCACTTTGTCCGCTGCTGGGTCTGATGGGAACGGTAACCGGAATGATCGAAGTTTTTGATGTTATGGCCATCTCAGGTTCAGGTAATGCCCGTTCGATGGCGTCTGGTGTTTCGAAAGCCACTATTCCGACAATGGCCGGAATGGTTGGAGCACTGTCTGGTGTATTTGCGTCAACCTGGTTGAACCGCAAAGTGAAAACCGAACGTGCTCACTTAGAAGAAGCACTCGTCAAGCGCTAACAAGGTATTCCGAGAGGGGGACTCGTTGCGAGTCGCCCACTAGCAAGGTAACAAAGAATTATGAAACAGCATTTTCAAAACCTGGTGGATGAAGAAGAAGCCACCATTGATATGACGCCCATGCTGGACGTTGTATTTATCATGTTGATCTTCTTCATCGTAACGGCCTCTTTTGTGAAAGAAGCGGGTATCGACGTTAACCGTCCGGAAGCCGCCACAGCGGTTAAGAAAGATCGCGCCAACATCCTGATTGCCATCACGGATAAAGGCGAAATCTGGATTAACAAGCGACGTATCGATGTTCGTGCTGTACAGGCTAATATTGAGCGTTTACACGCGGAAAACCCGCAGGGCACCGTAGTTATTCAGGCCGATAAGAAAGCCACTACGGATACGCTAATCAAAGTGATGGATGCATCCCGGGCCGCTGGTGTTTACGATGTGTCAATCGCCGCGCAAGAGCCATAAGCGAGCATAGACCATGTCACGATTTTTAATCGCATTTGTTGTATCACTGGCGATTACGTTGGGATTGTTCTTTCTGATGCAGTCGCTGATCAAAATGGGCGGCAGTGCATTAACTGAGCCGCCTAAAGGCAGCGTGCTGGATTTTGTTCGCATTAAGCCTGAAGAGCAGGTACAGCAGAAAGAACGTAAACCACGTAAGCCACCTAAGCCAGAAGAGCCACCACCGCCAATGGACTCGCCGCAAATGGATTCGCCGAGTCCTGATGCTGATAGCAGCGGAATGTCTTTTGCCGCTGATGTGGGCGACAGCATGGCACTGGAAGGCGGCGGTTTAGCGCTGGAAGGCGGCGATGGTGAGTACCTGCCTATTGTTAAGGTATCGCCGGTTTATCCCCGTCGTGCGCTGCAACGTGGTATCGAAGGTTTTGTTATTGTTGAGTTCACCGTAACCAAACAAGGTGCCGTCAAAGACGTGTTCGTTATCGAAGCGAATCCGGAAGGCATTTTTGAACAGGCCGCGATGGACGCAGCGAAGAAGTTTAAGTATAAGCCTCGGGTTGTAAATGGTGAGCCAGCGGAAGTTTCCGGTGTGCAGAACCGTATTACGTTCCAGATAGACGGGTAAGGTGAGTATGAAACAGACACTTTCTAAATCCCTGTTGTCACTGGCGGTGGCAGGCTTGTTGTTCACTGGTGCGAGTTCGCTGGTGGCAGCAACTGCAGTTGCCCAGGAAGAACAAAAAGCCAGCGAGCGACCCACCCGTCGCACGCCGGCATTACGTTCGAAGGTTTACGAGCAGTTAGCCCGTGCCCAGGAACAGGCGGATGCAGGCAACATTGCTGAAGCGGTGGACATCCTGGATGTGGTTCAGGACAAAGCCAGTTCCATGAACAGCTATGAGCTGGCCATGATGTATAACTTCTACGGCTTTATTTACTACAACGACGAGCAGTACGACAAAGCACTGGAAAACTTTGCCAAAGTGGTTGCGCAACAGCCAATCCCGGAAAGCTTCGAGATGAGCACGCTGTTCAGTCTGGCCCAGCTACACCTGATGCAGGGTAACTACAGCCAGAGTATTGAGTATCTTGAGCGTTGGGAAGCGTTGAATACCGGTAAGATTCCACCGAAGAATCTGGTAATTAAAGCCCAGGCCTATTATCAGAATAAGCAGTACGCTGAAGCGTCAGAATTCATCAATCAGGCCATTAAAGGTCACGAAGATGAAGGCATGATCCCGGACGAAGGCTGGCTGATTTTACAACGTGCTATTTATTACGAGCTCAAGCAGCCTGAAAAGGTTAAAGACGTGCTGGTAAAAATGGTGAAGTTGTTTAACGAGCCAAAGTACTGGATCCAACTGGCGGGTATGTACGGTGAGCTGGGTGAAGAGAAAACGCAGCTGGCGATCATGGAAGCGGCTTATCAGCAGGGCTACGTGACCAATGGCGGCGATATCTTTAACCTTGCACAGCTTTATTACTATCATAAAGCGCCTTATAAAGGCGCCCGTCTGATGGAGCAGGCGTTAAATGATGGGGTGCTGGAAAAGAATCTGCGTAACCTTAAGTTCCTCGGCCAAAGCTGGACGCTGGCTAAAGAACAGGAAAAAGCGGTTCCGGTTATGGCTCAGGCAGCCGATTTATCCGATGACGGTGAGCTGGATGCTCAACTGGCGCAAATTTATCTGAACATGGAAAGCTGGGACAACGCCATCGAAGCGGCTGACAACGCGCTTAATAAAGGTGAGTTGCGGAACCCGGGCATCCCGTATCTGATTAAAGGTATGGCGCTGTACAACAAAAAACAATATGCCGCCGCGCTGGATACCCTGGCCGAAGCTGAGAAATTCAGCTCAAGCAAAGGGATGGCGCAGCAGTGGTCAAAGTTTGTTGAGTCAGAAAAGAGCAGCAGCGAGCAGATTCAGGCAGAACTGGGTTCTTAATATTACAGCCGCTTAGTTAACCCAAAGCCGGTATTCATTACCGGCTTTTCTATTTTAGTTCAGTCACATTGACTTAGGCTCTAAACGGCAACATAGCCTCTTCTATGGATTTTTTATCACTGCTACTGATGGTTAGCGTGGCAATTTGCTGTTCGATGCTAAGGGCATGAGTTGATATGGTTTTTTGCTCAGTGGCTGCGCAGCATTGCTGTAATTTTGCCAGGCTCTTAAGTAAGTGGATAAGCACTGCAATCTGGTCGTTAGCTGACTGGCGGACCTGACTATACGCTTTATCGACTACACCGGCAAAGGTGAATGTGCGACGTTTCAGCCACACCTCAGACGAAGTGTGAATGAGGTTTTCTGCCGGAAACTCGCGGGTGGCCACCTGCACACAAATGGCGGTTAGCTTATCCACGCAGGTGATGGCTGTATGCGGGTCATTAATCCCCGGTGATAAAGCGCGCAGGGCAATTTCAACCAGCTGACTGATAGCAAACTCAGGATCCTGAATGGGGGTTCGGTTGGCGCCCAGCACCACCGCTTGTCGCAGCGTAGTAAATTCGTCCTCGCTGGCAGGTTGCCGGCAGTGAACGGTAAACAATGCTTCGCCGCATAAAACGTGGTCGCCGCTGCGAACATGTAACTCACACCCTGCCACCTCGGTGGCAGTCTGATTTAGAAAGCTGGCATAATTGATGGTTTGAACATATCCGTTTTGAACCGCTTTCACGCTCACCTGAAAGTCACCTTGTGGCGCTGCCCACTGCTCGGCAATAGCGCGGACGGAGGCGTTAGACTCAGGTACCGGCAACAATGAGTTAATGTTGCTTTCGAAATGTTGTACACAATTGGCAATCACCTGGTCGGCCTGAATAGAGCGGGACACGTGGTGGATAAAATAGATGATGGTGACACAATCGATGAGAGCCAGAAACACGGTGGCACCGGCTAACATGGAAACCGCATCCTGATTACTGTTTATCGACGACAAGTGATGCAGGGAAATCAGGCAGAACAGAAAAGTGGAAACCAGTATTCCGAGCACCATCTGGGTATTACGATCCTGCATAAAATTGCGAATTAAGCGCGGCCCAAACTGATTTGAGGCCAGGGTTAACGATACCAGGGTCATAGAGAAAGCAATACTGGTTACGGTTATCATGGCGCCGGCGACGGTAGACAGTAATTGCTGAACGCTTTCTTGCGTAACCAGAGGGATAAGCGGTCGTAAAACGTCCGGCAGAAAAGCCCGTTCAATAACCGATAAACAGGCATAACACAGCGCCACGCTTGTACTCATCATTAGCAGAGGGATAAACCAGTAGCTGGTAGACAGTGATTCCCATAGTACCCTGACGCGGGTGGTGAGCAGCCGTAAATTCATCCGTTTTCCCAATAAGCGATGGACTTCCCAGTAAAATATCAGTTTAGTACGAAATAACCTATTGATTCGGATTGATTAGTTTTTTTATAGCCGGTCATGTATCGTACTGTACAGGACAGTCAGAAAGGTCAATGGATCAGTGACACCAGATTACAGTCGTTACTCTAAAGCAGAACTTGAAGAAGCGCTCAGGACCATCGACAAAGCGCGTTTTCCGGAACGGGTGGAAAAAATTCTTCAGGCGCTGGCTTCACTTGAAGCCAATGAAGACGATTCCCCCGCGCCTGAGCAGGAAATACTGCTGCCAGAACCTGAAACTCCCGAGCAAATACAGCGCAAGTTGCTTGGCACATTAGCGCTTATTTGTGGCGGTTTAATTCTCGGCGCCATGTTACTACCGGTTTATTTTCACTCTTTTCTGCTGAATAACGAGATGGTTACCCCCTTCAAATGGGTAGCCTTAACGGCGGGCCTGGTGGTATTTGTGGTAACTTGCAAAAAATTCCTCCACACCAATCACCTGCGTAAAATGAGTGCCGAGCGGCTGGCGAAGGGCAAAAAGCAGGTTAAGGTTGATTCACCGCGCCGTTTTTATAATGCGATTGGCGCAGCGTTGCTGGTTGCTTTGTTTACAGCCCTGGCAGTTTACCGTGGCGCGCCGGTCGCGCTGCATCTTTATGTATTGGATGCCAGCACGGCAACCGAGCAGGTGACTATCGCAAAGTTACCCCGCCGCTTTCGTAGAAAGCACTGTAACGGCAAAATTTATCTGGCGGAGTACAGCGCTCAGTTTTTTGATTATGTGTGCCAGGTAACGACCAGATCGCAGTGGGAGCGACTTCGTCCGGGGCAACAAATCCGCCTGCATGGCAGTCGCTCTGCGCTCGGCTTTCTGGCCAGGGACACCTCGTTGTAATATCAGCCAATCAGGCTGGTTGGCTATGTGACCTGCTAAACAATTAATTTGGCGCAACGAGCCATTAAAGGGTAGACTTTAGTTGTATTTGCTGGTGATTAATAACCTTAACAAGGTAAGACCGGTACGCTTTCGTTTTCAAAGGATTGGATATGAAATTACTGATTGGTTCGCTGTGGATTGCGACCGTACTCTGCGCCTATTGGTATGGCACATCACAAGTTAACCCTCACCAGAGCGCCGGGCCCGGTTCCGTAAATTCTCTTACAGACACAGCAGAGCCAGGCAGGCACAATGTGACAAACAGCGAAACCTTGCCGATTGATGAGGAGACTGGCGCCGGGCCTGAAGCTAACACCGGTAGTGCCCACAAGCCAGTAACGGTAGATGACGCCGTCGCGCAAACTCAGGCGCTGTTGGGCGATATGGGCTGGTCGCCTACCATGGCAAGTATCGCCAAAGCCTACGCTATTGTGTCGCAACTTAATTTAGAACAAACCCTAGCGGCGCTCAGGCAGCTGGGATACGGTGACTCGCCGGAAAGTCTGCAAATTAACATGTTGTTTATCAACCGGCTGGCAGAATTGTCACCACTGCAGGCCGTGGATTATGTAAACCTCAACGTGACCGGCAGCATGCAAAAGGACGGCGCAATGGCGACTGTCATAGCAACCTGGGCAGATTCCGACCCCCATGCTACGTTGCAGTGGTATTTGAGTCAGCCTGAGGATACTCGCCAGCAGGCAATGGGCAGATTTGCTCTGGGCGGCTTGTTTTCAAGCCTCGCCCGACAGGATCTGCCTGCAGCCATCAGCAGCATAGAAACGGACTTCGATGCCAATGACTTTGAAGCGATTGATTATGCCGTAAGCAGCACTGCCAGGAATCTGCAAAATACCGAAGATTTTGAGTATTTACTTGAGCGGGTCCAGGCCATGGATAACGACAGTGCGCTACAAGCTGTGTTCTCCAGTTGGTTAACTAAAGATCCGGACGAAGCGCTGGCCAGACTCGATCTGATTAGCGATCCTAAACAACGGCAAGCTATCGAGGAGAGAGCGTTTCGCAGTTGGATGGTGAGAAAACCGCAAGAAGCGGCCGATCGCTTTATGCAACGAGCGGCGCCGGATCAACGCCAGTCACGAGCCAAAGTGGTGGTTGAGTCGATGAGCTTTAATCAGCCTCAACAGGCGCTGAGCTGGCTAAACAGACAAACCGACATTGATACCCAACCACTGACTTCGGAGCTTATTAGTCGTTCGGCCTATCGTAACCCCCAGTTTGCAGACCAAAACCTGCATAGGATCACCGAACAGGATAACCTTACCATTTTGACGTCGAGAATTTATCAAAGTTACAGTCGCTACAGCCAGGCCAAAGCCGACGAGTTTTTGTCCCGTCAGTCGCCAGCAGTACGCGAACAGGTATTAACCCGATTGAAGAGAGTTGAAGAAATCCGCTCCCGCGGCTAAACGGTTGGCGGCGGGCGTTGGCATTTGTTGTACTTCGTAAAGTAGTTTCAATACCTTAGTAGAATTTTCATCGACACTTCATCGGAGTGTCACAGAGCTTCTGCATAGTCAGGCTCCATTTTGTTGTGCGGACCTTACTATGATTTTCTCTCGTCGCCAGTTTTTAAAAACCACCCTTGCCTCAGGTGCCTTAACGCCGTTTGCTTATCAGGTAGCCGCTGCGCCGATAAATCCCCTGTTTGATTGTGGCGTAGCAAGCGGCGACCCGACCCATCACAGCGTTATTTTGTGGACTCACACCCGTGAACCGATTGGCCTGACATGGCAAGTAGCCAGGGATCTGGCATTTAAGCAACTGGTAAAAAGCGGTCAGGGGGAAACTTCTTTAACGCAAGATTGCACCTTCAAAATTGATGTAACCGGTCTGGAACCGGGAACCACTTATTACTACCGGTTTATTACCAGCAGTGGTCAGAGTGAGCCCGGGCGCACCAGGACATTGCCCGCCGGCGAGCCTGAATCACTGAACATCGCCGTGGCGTCCTGTTCAAACTACCCGTTTGGTTACTTTAATGCCTACCACCACATTGCGGGCGATGAGTCGGTTGATTTTGTGTTACACCTTGGCGATTACATATATGAATACGGGCAGGACAGCTGGGGAGACGAGGAAGGGCGTAAGCTTAAGCGTCGGCATCAGCCCGCCAATGAAATTGTTTCGTTAACCGATTACCGAACCCGGCACCGCCAGTATAAAACCGATAATGGTTCACGGTTAATGCATGCTTCGCATCCGTTAATTCCCACCTGGGACGATCACGAATCTGCCAATAATCCGTACATGCAGGGCGCGCAGAATCATCAGCCTGGTGAAGGCAATTGGGCTGATCGCAAGGCGGCCTCCATTCAGGCTTATTACGAGTGGATGCCTTTGCGGGAACCGGCTAAACAGGCTGAAAAAGCGCAGCTCTGGCGGCATTTTGGATTCGGCAATCTGGCCACACTGACAACCCTGGAAACCCGCCATACTGGTCGCAGTAAACAAATTGACTATGCCGAACACCTGCCCCAGATAAAGTCAGAACAAACGCTGCGGCATTTTATTGAGTCGGTGTTGGGTGACCCCGGACGTTCTATGTTAAGCATAGCAATGGAGAATTTTGTTAACCATAAACTGGCCGAGTCTGTCGCTCAGGGTACCAAATGGCGACTGATCGGCAACCAGATCCCAATGGCCCGTACCAATATTCCGGATGCCACGGATTTAACGCTCCCCAAAGCGCTGGCAGATAACGGCGCGATTGCTCAACACTTCGGTTACTTTATGGCCCTGGGTAAATATGACTTACCTATTTATCTGGATACCTGGGATGGCTACCCGGTGGCCAGAGAGAAGTTTTATCAGCTCTGTCAGTCGGCGAAAGCCAGTGATTTAATCGTGTTAACCGGTGATAGCCATGCGTTCTGGGCAAATCAGTTGTTTGCCGGCGATGGCGATGCTATGGGGGTGGAGCTGGGTACGGCAGGCATTACCTCGCCGGGTGATTTTGAAACCTTTGGCCCGGCGCTGGCCGGGGAGTTTGATCAACGGGTAGCGCAGCATAACCGGGAAATTCTGTGGACGGATTGTCAGCATCGTGGTTATGTGAAGCTGGAGCTTGCTCCTAAGACGGCAATCGCCAGTTTTATTGGCGTATCGAACATTACCAGTGAGCACTATAGCGCGAAAACTCTGCGTCAGTATCAGATAAGCAAAGCGGGTTCGTCGCTGGCAATCGAAAAGATTTAGTTGCAGTTACAGCAGCGCATTCTGGCGTGGTCGCTGGATTATCCAGCGCGCCACGTCCTGGCGTAAAAACTTATACGTTAAACCGCCGGATATGCCGGCGATTACCTGCCAGAGCTGGCCCTCAAAGGAGCGCGTACCGGCGATAAGGGTAACGTCCAGTAGCGGTTGCATCAGCATTAACATCAGCGCCATAGCCAGGCCGCCAGCCAGCGGGTGAAGCCAGTTACTGCGCAGTTTAAGCATGCGCCCGGCACGGCCACTCACATATAACGCAATACACAGCGCAGCAAACACTGCCGAACCATATTTGGGAAGCAGACCCCACCAGTCTAGTACGGTATGTTCGAGCCATTGATTACCGGTAATATTTACGCCGAGTGATTCCAGATTCGCGAGGACAAATTGTGACTGAGACACACTGGCAATGGTGTAGGTCAACAACCAGCTCACCAGCAACGCGCCCGCTTTGGTAACCGGGCTGATGTCGGACTGAACTTCGTAAACGACGACTTTTTCAGACATTACAGAACTACTCTCTTACAACAGGCTTAATTTGTACTCATCTTGCACAGATGACAACACTGCTTACAATAAAGCGCAACACAAATCGTATAATTTCATGCTAAGCTGCCAAGTACAAGTTGTTGATAGTCTAATCGATATGTGCAAAGCGTTACATCAGCGGAGTCAAAAGTTGATGCTCCTTCTGGCGGGGATAATTAGCCTGTTCGGAGCCTTTTGTGCACAGGCCGATGACCCGCCACCGTTAACCGGAAATTTCCATCAAACCCAGATTGCAGGCTATCTCGCTTCGCCCTGGGCGGCCGTAGAAAATCCACTCGGCGGTTGGCTGATCACTGAACGCGGCGGCACTATTATTGAATATACCAATGCCGGCCAACGCCTTGAGATCCCGCTGCAAATAGACCTGCTCTATGTGGCCGGGCAGGGCGGCTTACTGGACATTGTGCTGGCCGATGACTTTACCGAAACCCGGCGGGTCTATCTGAGCTTTTCGGTGGGCGATGACAGCGAAAATTACCTCGCGTTCGGCACGGCCAAGCTGGTGGGCGACAAGCCTGAAGTGCAGCGTCTGTTTACCGTTAAAACAGCCAAGGATACGCCGGTACACTTTGGTGGGCGACTGCTAAAACTGGCCGACGGTACCTGGTTGATGACCAGCGGCGATGGCTTTGACTATCGTGAGCAGGCGCAGCAAAAAAGCAGTATGCTGGGTAAAGTGCTGCGCTTTAACGAAGACGGCAGTGCACCATTGAATAATCCGTTTTATACCACCCCCGATGCTCCGCAGAGCTATATTTATACCCTTGGCCATCGCAATCCGCAGGGGCTGGTTCAGGATCCGGAGTCCGGCACAATATGGCTGAATGAACATGGCCCGGATGGCGGCGACGAAATTAATGCTCTGGAGGCTGGCAATAACTACGGCTGGCCAGTGGTGACGCTGGGCATGGATTATTCCGGCGCAAAAATTTCGCCGTTTACTCATTATGATGGCATGGTGGATCCGGTGTTAAACTGGACACCATCCATAGCCCCTTCCTCAGTAGTGGTTTATCAGGATTCGGCTTTTCCTGAGCTGGCCAACCATCTGCTGGTTAGCAGCCTGAAAGATCAGGCGTTATATGCGGTGGCATTAGACCAAAATCCCATGTCGACAATGCAAATCTTTGCTACTATAAATGAGCGTTTACGGGATGTGATAGTGGGTCGTGACGGATCGGTATACGTACTGACGGACGGCGAGCGCGGCCGGTTAATGCGTTTTTCCCCACTGCGGGCCGAAAACGTACCGGAACACAGTTTGCGCTAACTCAGGCTGAAACCCCGTAAAGGCTAGCAGAAATGGATTGTTACCCAGGTGGTTACAACAATAGTCTGGCTGAATAGCGGCTATAAGTCTGCGAAACTGCATAAAAATTCAAATTCGTTATACATGCCGTTATAATTCCGGCGTTTAAATAGTCACTTCCTGCTCCGGGACCGTTCGAATTGGCAGGAATAACCATGAGGAAAACATCGTGTTAGAAGAATATCGCAAACACGTAGAAGAGCGTGCTGCTGAAGGAATCCCACCCAAACCGTTAAACGCGGAACAAGTGGCCGGATTAGTCGAATTACTGAAAAATCCACCTGCAGGCGAGGAAGAGGTTCTGCTGGAACTAATTTCTGAGCGTGTACCTCCTGGTGTTGACGAAGCCGCTTACGTAAAAGCTGGTTTCTTAAGTGCCATTGTAAAAGGCGAAGTTAGCTGCGACCTGATCAGCAAAGAAAAAGCAGTTGAGTTGCTGGGTAACATGCACGGTGGTTACAACATCGCCACTTTAGTCGAGTTACTCGACGATGCAGCACTTGCGCCACTGGCAGCCAAAGAATTGAAGCACACGCTGCTGATGTTTGATGCGTTCCATGACGTCGAAGAAAAACACAAAGCAGGCAATGAATTCGCCACTGACATCATTAAGTCATGGGCCGAAGCTGAATGGTTCACTTCTCGTCCGCAAATGGCTGAGAAAATGACTTACTCAGTGTTTAAGGTAACCGGTGAAACTAACACCGATGACTTGTCTCCGGCACCTGATGCCTGGTCACGTCCTGATATCCCGCTGCATGCCTTAGCGGCTTACAAAATGACCCGTGACGGTCTTGAGCCAGAAGAGCACGGCGTTAAAGGCCCAATGAAGCAAATCGAAGAAGTGAAGGCCAAAGGCCATCCTGTTGCTTTTGTGGGTGACGTAGTAGGTACCGGTTCTTCTCGTAAGTCTGCCACTAACTCTGTTCTGTGGTTCTTCGGTGAAGATCTGCCAGGCGTGCCTAACAAGCGCGGCGGCGGTGTATGTATTGGTTCTAAAGTAGCACCAATCTTCTTCAACACTATGGAAGACGCCGGTGCGTTGGTATTTGAAGCCGACGTAGAAAAAATGAACATGGGTGATGTTATCGACATCTATCCGTTCGAAGGCAAAATCACCAACAGTGAAACTGGCGAAGTGCTGGCTGAGTACAGCTACAAGTCTAAGGTAATCCTGGACGAAGTACGCGCTGGTGGCCGTATTAACCTGATTATCGGCCGTGGCTTAACTGAAAAGGCTCGCGAAGCGTTAGGCTTAGGCCCGTCTGATCTGTTCCGTAAGCCTGAGCAACCTGTTGATTCTGGCAAAGGCTTCTCGCTGGCACAGAAAATGGTAGGTAAAGCCTGTGGTGTTGACGGTATCCGTCCTGGCACCTACTGCGAGCCTAAAATGACGACTGTGGGTTCTCAGGATACCACTGGTCCTATGACCCGTGACGAACTGAAAGACCTGGCGTGTCTTGGTTTTACTGCCGATTTAACCATGCAGTCTTTCTGTCACACTGCCGCTTATCCTAAGCCGGTAGACATCGATACCCAGCACACGCTGCCAGACTTCATCATGAACCGTGGTGGTGTTTCTCTGCGCCCTGGTGACGGTATCATCCATAGCTGGTTAAACCGTATGTTGCTACCTGATACCGTAGGTACTGGTGGTGACTCGCACACCCGCTTCCCGCTGGGTATCTCATTCCCGGCCGGTTCTGGTCTGGTTGCCTTTGCTGCAGCAACGGGTGTTATGCCACTGGATATGCCGGAGTCAATCCTGGTTCGCTTTAAAGGCGAGCGTCAGCCTGGTATCACTTTACGTGACCTGGTACACGCAATTCCTCTATACGGTATCAAGCAAGGCCTGCTGACCGTTGAGAAGAAAGGTAAGATCAACCAGTTCTCTGGTCGTATCCTTGAGATCGAAGGTCTGGAAGACTTAACTGTTGAACAGGCATTTGAACTGTCAGATGCCTCTGCTGAGCGTTCTGCTGCAGGTTGTACCATTAACCTGTCTGAAGAATCTATCGCGGAGTACCTGCGTTCTAACATCACCATGTTACGCTGGATGATCAACGAAGGCTATGGCGATCCGCGTACTCTTGAGCGTCGTGCTCAGAAGATGGAAGAGTGGCTGGCGAACCCAAGCCTGATGCGTGCTGATGCCGATGCTGAATACGCAGAAGTAATTGAAATCGACCTGTCAGAAATCAAAGAGCCAATCGTATGCTGCCCGAACGACCCGGATGATGCTAAAACATTGTCTGAAGTCGCGGGTGACAAGGTTGATGAAGTATTCATCGGTTCTTGTATGACTAACATCGGTCACTTCCGTGCGGCAGGTAAATTGCTGGATAACTACGGTAAGACGCTGCCGACCCGTCTGTGGATTTCTCCACCAACGAAGATGGATAAAGCCCAGCTGATGGAAGAAGGTTACTACAACATCTACGGTCGCGTAGGTGTACGTACAGAAATGCCAGGCTGTTCACTGTGTATGGGTAACCAGGCACGTGTAGATGCCGGTGCAACAGTACTGTCTACCTCTACCCGTAACTTCCCTAACCGTTTAGGTGATGGCGCGAATGTATATCTGACCTCTGCAGAGCTTGCAGCAGTTGGTGCAATCGTTGGTCGTCTGCCAACTGCGGCGGAGTACATGGAATACGCTGGTAAGATCGACTCTATGTCAGCTGACGTATACCGCTATCTGAACTTCGATAAGATGGAAAGCTTTAAGAAGGCAGAAGAAGAGGCTAAGGCTAAGATCATTCCAACGTTGAATGTTGCCTGACTTAGCATATAAACTAGAAAGCCGGGCACCGTAAGGGCCCGGCTTTTTTTATGTCTGTATTTAAGGTAACTAACAAGGAATATAAATGGGATCGCGCACTATAATAAGGTCAAAACTGATAGCGTCAGGCCTTCTGATAGCTGGCTTGCTGCTGAGCGCCTGTAATGTAAACGCTGTTGATTTTGAATCCGCGCGAATTGAAATTAACGACATTGCACTGCAGGTGGAGTTTGCCAAAACCTTCGAACAACGGGCTCAGGGCCTGATGTTTCGTAAAACATTGTGCGAAAGCTGTGGCATGTTGTTTGAGTTTGATCCCGAAAAACAAGCAAGTATGTGGATGAAAAATACCTTTATTCCACTGGATGTGGCATTTATCGACAGAAACGGCGTAATTACAGATATAAAACCACTGCAACCACAGGACTTAACTTCTGTGGGCGCATCCAAAGTGGTGAAATACGCGCTAGAAATGAACCAGGGCTGGTTTGCTAAGCATGATATTCATGTTGGCGACCAACTGATTGTCAATCCATAACGCTGATTTGAACAGCGTACAAACGGAGAACACCGTGAGTAAGGCGTTAACCATTGCAAAATTTGGCGGCACCAGTGTTGCCAATTATGCTGCTATGCAAAACTGTGCCCGCATTGTTGCAGGCAACCCAGGCACTCGTATTGTTGTGGTAAGCGCCGCAGCCGGCATTACCAACCATCTGGTGGATCTGGCGCATAAAGCCATGACCCAGGAACAAGTCGGCGAAGTCTGTCAGGCGATTGCTGATATTGAGTTTAAAATCCTCAACGAATTAAAAGCCAAAGACAGTGTTGCGGCAAAGCTCGACGACTTGCTGGAAGAAGTAAAGAAACTGGCTTTCCATGAAGAGATTTTACATCGTGCCGATCTGAAAGATCAGTTACTGTCGATGGGCGAGCGGATGTCATCCCTGATGTTCAGCGCTGTGCTGGCAGAACAGGATGTGGCTACCATGAACTTTGACGTGCGCAAAGTTTTGCGTACTGACAGTGAGTTTGGCGCTGCCGCCCCACAACTGGATGCTATTGCCGAAAACGCCCAGGCGTTATTAAAGCCAGAGATTGAAAACGCTATTGTGGTGACTCAGGGCTTTGTGGGCGCCGACGAAGAAGGCCGTACCACTACGCTGGGCCGCGGTGGTTCAGACTTTACTGCAGCCCTGTTGGCCGAAGCGATTGGCGCTGAGGTATGCGAAATCTGGACCGACGTAACCGGTGTTTATACTACCGATCCACGTATTACCGCTGCGGCTCATCCGTTACCGGAACTGAGCTTTGAGGAAGCCGCGGAAATGGCTACCTTCGGGGCGAAAGTACTACACCCGGCCACTATGGAGCCTGCGGTTCGTAAAGACATCAAGGTGTTTGTAGGGTCCAGCAAAGAGCCTGAAAAGGGCGGTACCTGGATTGTTAAAGACTGCGAAAATGAGCCGCCATTCCGCGCCCTGACCCGCCGTAAAGAGCAGGTGATGGTAACGGTAAAAACGCCTAAGATGATGTATGCGCAGGGCTTCTTGCAGCAGGTTTTTGCGATTATTGCCAAGCACAAGCTGAGTGTTGATCTGGTAACCACCTCTGAGATCTCGGTATCATTTACCCTGGACAACCCGGCTAATTCAGTGGCACAGCGCTTAAATCGTGAAACCATAGCCGAACTGGAAACCATCTGTGACGTAACCGTGGAACACGGTTTTGATTTGGTTACCGTAGTGGGTAATCACATGCAAACCAGTAAAGGCGTATCGAGCCGGATTTTTGCGGCCGTATCAGACTACAACCTGCGAATGATTTGTTTTGGCGCTAACCCGCACAATATCTCATTTTTGGTGAATGAGTCAGACAGCACTGAGATTGTAACGGTATTGCACAAAGAGTTGTTTGAATAACACTTCAAATAAAGGGGTCAGAAATAAAGGGGTCAGAGTTAATTAATTCCTCAGAAATAAAGGGGTCAGAGTCTGAGGTATCCCCACAAATAATAATGCAATATCAATAAGATAAAAAAAGATAGGAACATTCATGACGTTTGGTGATCAGATCAATCGCCAAAAATCACCGAGACCAAACTGCCATGAATGCCCTATCTATTGTGAACAATGTCATATCGCTTGTCAGCTATAAAATGCATAAAGCGCGTCGGGATGTGGTAACGGCGTGCGTGAAAAGCCTTCTTCATGGAAGCGCAGCAAGCGTAACGAGTATTGGTCGTGGGATTAGTACTAAAGCTTATGAAAAACATCGGATTAAACGTGCCGACCGCTTGCTTTCAAACCCGCATTTATTAAGTGAAACACCGTTTATCTATGCATCTATTTGCCAACTATTTTGTGGCAG
>NZ_PVNP01000006.1 GCF_002993365.1 Marisediminitalea alba | reverse complement strand
TCACTGGTTGCTATCTTATTGGGTATGGTAGTCGTCTCTTCGAATAAACATCGGCGCTTCCAAGCTAATACCGACACCAGAAGCGTGCTGTCATTCCACTATCTCGGTCTGAGAGCTATTGCTTGCCGAATAAGATTCACTATGCGACAGTGGAAAGCTGCACTCAAATGGTACAGCTCCATAGTTGACGCTGCCTGGGCCGCAGGCACATGAAATTAAATTCGTGGGGATCCCTCAGGGTCAGAGTACTTTATCCTAGATAATGTACTCTGACCCCTTTATTTCCCTCTGACCCCTTTATTTCGACCCCTTTATTTTCTTTATTTTATTTTTTAGGTAGTAGCATCAGCACTGCACAGTCGCACATTTCATCGATATGGGCGGAGTCCGCGTACACGCCGTCGGTAACCAGTTTTGCCAGGCCGTGCAGGGTCGCCCAGATGACCTGCGTCTGACGTAATGCCGGCTTATCGGCCAATAGCAAGCCCTTTTGCTGCCAGTGAGTAATCAGGCTCAACATATATTGAAACGCCGGGTAGGCCACGTCTTTCAGTTCATCGTCGGCTAGATCGTTTTTCCAGATAGGTCGACCAAACATAAGATCGTACAACTGCGGATGTTCCACAGCCCAATGCACATATCCATACACAAACTGCTTCATTCTTACCTGTGCGGGGACTGTTTCATCACCCCCGGATTCAGAGGTCATGGCAATCCAGTTGGCAAACCCGTTGGCGGCTACCGCGTTAAGGAGGGCGTTTTTATCACGAAAGTGATGATAAAGCGCTGAGCGCGATACGCCTACATCATCGGCCAGCTTGCGAAGCGAAAGGCCGTCGATGCCCTGGTGTTCAATTCGGGAGGTAGCCGCATCCAGTAATGCAGAACGTAAATCACCATGATGATAGGTTTGAGTGCCGGATGACGGCATAGGGCGTCCTAAAAAGTGTCACAATTTCTGCCTAGCATAATCTTTATCTTGACAGTGTCAAATTCAATGCTATCTTGACACTGTTCAGTTTAATGAAATGTTAATAATAGGGGCTCCCATGTCGCAGGCAACCGCTGCTAATCAACATCAGTCGTATCCGCATTTATTCGAACCACTGGATTTAGGCTTCACCCAGTTAAAAAACAGGATTGTAATGGGCTCCATGCATACCGGTTTGGAAGAGATGCCCAACGGACACGTTCACATGGCAGAGTTCTACGCTACCCGGGCCAAGGGCGGTGTGGCCTTGATGGTAACCGGCGGTATCGGGCCTAATCAGGAAGGCGGCGTACACATTAAAACCAAGATGCTCGACAGCGACGAAGCGGTAGCGCATCACAAAATGGTAACTGATGCCGTGCATGCTCATGGCGGCAAAATTTGCATGCAAATTCTGCATACCGGTCGTTATGCGTATAACCCTAATCTGGTGGCGCCTTCGGCTTTGCAGGCTCCTATTAATCAGTTCAAACCCCGTGAGCTAACCAGCGAAGAAATCGAAGGGCAGATTAACGACTTTGTCGAAACGGCCAGGCGGGCCCATGCAGCAGGCTATGATGGCGTTGAAATCATGGGATCTGAGGGGTACTTCCTCAATCAGTTTATCGCTGCCCGAACCAATCATCGTAGCGATGAATGGGGCGGTGACTACCAAAACCGCATTAAATTGCCAGTGGAAGTAGTGCGCCGTGTTCGTGAGGCAGTGGGTGACGAATTTATCATTATTTACCGGTTGTCGATGCTCGATTTGGTAGAGGGTGGTTCAACCTATGAGGAAGTGGTCACGCTGGGCCAAGCTATTGAAAAAGCCGGCGCATCTATCATAAATACCGGTATCGGTTGGCATGAAGCGCGCATCCCGACTATTGCCACTAAAGTGCCGCGAGCGGCATTTACCTGGGTGACAGCAAAATTCCGCCAGGCTCTAAGCGTACCGGTGATCACCTCTAACCGAATAAATACACCGGAAGTGGCCGAATCGGTACTGGCTCGCGGCGATGCCGATATGGTTTCCATGGCCCGGCCATTCCTGGCCGACCCTGAGTTTGTCAATAAAGCGCAAACCCAGCGCAGTGATGAAATTAACACCTGTATTGGCTGTAACCAGGCCTGTCTTGATCATATTTTTGCCGGCAAACTCACCAGTTGTCTGGTAAATCCCTTTGCCTGTCATGAACTGATGTACAAGATGACCCTGACCGAATCGCCCAAAAAGGTGGCGGTTGTTGGAGCGGGCCCGGCCGGATTGGCAGCGGCTACTACAGCGGCTAAACGCGGTCATAGCGTAGTACTGTTTGATGCTGCAGCAGAAATCGGCGGGCAGTTTAATATTGCCAAACAGATCCCTGGTAAAGAGGAGTTTTACGAAACCCTGCGGTATTTTAAGCGCCAGTTGGAGCTGCTTAATGTCGAAGTTAAGCTGAATACTCCTGTCACCGCACAAACGTTAAACGAACACGGCTTTGACGAAGTATTACTGGCTACCGGAATTGTGCCGCGTATACCTGCTATCGAAGGTATCGATCACAGTAAAGTAATGACCTACCTGGACGTACTACGGGATAAAAAACCGGTAGGCGCTAAAGTAGCGATTATTGGCGCCGGCGGCATTGGCTTTGATACCGCTGAATATTTAAGCCACGGAAAGTCTGTACCAAGTCAGGATATCGCCGCCTTTATGCGCGAGTGGGGAATTGATATGACTTTCTCTGCCCGTGGCGGGGTGGAAGGCATGCAGCCACAGCCTGAGCAGTCACCCAGAAAAATAGTTCTGCTGCAACGTAAATCCAGCAAGGTGGGCGCTGGCCTGGGTAAAACTACCGGCTGGGCGCACCGCTTAGGTTTGCAAATGAAAGGGGTGAAAATGATCCCGGGCGTGCAGTACCACAAAATCGATGATAACGGTTTGCATATCACGGTTGGCGAGGAGCAGCAGGTGCTCGACGTGGATAACGTGATCATTTGTGCTGGTCAGGAGCCTCAGCGGGCACTAGTAGAGGGGCTTTCCTTGCCTTATCACCTTATTGGTGGCGCCGATGAAGCACTTGAGCTTGATGCCAAACGGGCCATTGAACAGGGCACCAAAGTAGCAATGGCCCTCTAAAATTAATGGGGTCAGAGAACATTATCAACGGTAATGTTCTCTGACCCTGAGGTATCCCCACAAATAATAATGCAATATCAATAAGATAAAAAAAGATAGGAACATTCATGACGTTTGGTGATCAGATCAATCGCCAAAAATCACCGAGACCAAACTGCCATGAATGCCCTATCTATTGTGAACAATGTCATATCGCTTGTCAGCTATAAAATGCATAAAGCGCGTCGGGATGTGGTAACGGCGTGCGTGAAAAGCCTTCTTCATGGAAGCGCAGCAAGCGTAACGAGTATTGGTCGTGGGATTAGTACTAAAGCTTATGAAAAACATCGGATTAAACGTGCCGACCGCTTGCTTTCAAACCCGCATTTATTAAGTGAAACACCGTTTATCTATGCATCTATTTGCCAACTATTTTGTGGCAG
>NZ_PVNP01000005.1 GCF_002993365.1 Marisediminitalea alba | reverse complement strand
CTGTCACGAGCGGCAAGTCACGCGTGCTCTCGCGTTATCGGGACACAAGGCAATGAAGAATCATTGCTCCGGGACAAATATACAAGAAGGGTCGGAAACCTGGGCGGTGTTTGCGGAGTTCTAAACGATAAAGCGGCGACACGATGAACGAAACAGACTCAGGTATTGACTATGGTCAATACAGACAGGAACCGCCGTGGTACGGAACCGTATGCCCGGTGGTGTGAGAGGACGGGAGTTGCGAAACTCCCTCCTACTCGATCACTGGGGTATGTGTTCAGAGGCTTTGCCAAAGAAGCCTGAGTTGTCGTGGTGTGATTTAAAAAGGGCTGTGTGATCACAGCCCTTTTTCGTTATCCCGGTGTCGTTAGAAAACTACCGTAACGGTTGCCGAACAGGTAGTAGTACCCGTTTCACAAACCTGATAGTCATAGACGCCGCCGCCTTTGGTGTTCAGTGCGTCGGTATAAGCCGTTACGCCGCTTACACTGACAATCTCACTGCCATTACGGTAGATAGTCATATCGGCAGTACTGTTAGCCCAGCTCAAATCGACTACCTGAGATCCTTTTTCCTTGTAACCGGTTGCCGATAGGGTCAGATCTGTGCCGGTGTCACCACCGCCATTGTCGCCACCACCGTTGTCACCGCCGGCACAGCCGTTGGTGGTCAGGTAAGTATCTGCCGCGGCTGCCTGCACAATACCGTAACCAAAATACTCGTCTTTACCGGCAGCGCCACCATCCAGTGCGGTCGCTTTTAACGCCTCACGAATTTCTGTACCACTACAGCTTGGGTGATTCGACCATACCAGTGCTGCCACGCCCACCACTGCAGGCGTAGCCATTGAAGTACCGCTCAGATAAGCATAATCACTGGCTTCAACGGACACCTCCATACTTGTTGCGGCCAGCAATGCGGAACGATCTTCCAGCGCTGCGCCAACCGCAGGGATAGAGGTTGTGTTGGTGTCACCCAGCGTACCGTATAACATGCCCGGTTCGTTGTTGATGATTACCGCACCTACACCACCGGATGCTTCGCAGTTTGCTACTTTATCAAAGAAGCTGATTACACCACGGTCGATGACACAGATATTGCCAGCCGCACCACTATCAACGGACTCGGCAGTGCCCATAAAATACGTACTGCCAGCGGCACTACCCATGTTTTCCATGCCGGAGGAAGCAAAGCTGCTGCCATCGGCCAGCAGGCCTGATGCGGTTGATAAACCCGCTGGTACTGTTGACAGCGTATCCACACCACCGGCGGTCACTTCCACACAGATGGTTTCGTCAGTGGTGGCTCGCTTACCACGACCGCTGGTACAGCTCGGGTACTGTGAGAATGAGGCAATGTTGTTGTCGGCATCGTTAGCGCCAACCATCATTACCGACGAATAACCTGCCGGATAAGAGCGTACTGAGTTGCCATCGTTACCGGCTGCCGCTACCACAAGGCCACCTGCAGCGGTGAAGTCTGCAAACGCATTATCTTCGGTGCTCGAAGCACCGCCACCACCTAAACTCATATTGATCAGGTTAGCACCGGCCGCCTGACAAAGTTGGGCTGCCTGAGCGAGGCCGGACGAATATCCCCAGCCAGACTCGTTAAAGACCTTGATGATGTGCATATCTACGCCAGGCGCCATACCAACCACGCCGAAAGTGTTGTCGGCTGCGCCAATGGTACCGGCTACGTGAGTGCCGTGTTCGCCGCCAGCATCAAACCAGTTGCCGGTGCCCGGGTCGTTATCGCCGGTAATGTTAGACCAGACAAAATCCGGGTTAGAGTCGTCCAGACCAGAATCGATAACACAGACTTTCATGCCAGCGTTAGGGTTAAATGTTACCTGATCAGCCTGAGCCTGGTACACCGCATACGGGGTGATCTGCGTTTGCATCGGGCTACCGGTGTCGTCATTGAAAAGGGCCGTGGGGTAGCGCTTTTGATCGGCTTCTACCAGTTTGACATGAGGATTATTCATCAGGCCTTTTACTTCATCTAGTGATTTGCCTGTGAATGTTGCGGCGATAAAGCCGTCAGCATCAATGTGGATCTCTGCGCCGGACTGTTTAGCCAGTGCTTTGATTATGCCTTTGGAGTTGTTATCGACCTGGATAATGTATCTGTCGTCTGCCGCAAGGGCAGAACCGCTAACGGCAAGCAGGACTGCTGCCAGTGTAGGTTTTAGGGTTGTTTTAAACATATTATTATTCACTTGTGCTACTAAAAAAGAGATACCGAATAGTATTCGGCTAATATAGTTTTTATTGTTATCAGGCCCAGAGCCTTATTTGAAATTATGAAATTTATTTGGCGGGTGCAAGTGAATAGCTTAGTTAATAAGTATAATTTTTCATCCCTGTGTGTGCCGGGACGATGTGATAAGTGACAGGAAGTCCCTGTCACTTATCGGGTTTTTTACTTCACATCAAAATGTCTGTCGAAGAAATTAGTGATGGTGTGATATAAATGTATACCTGTTTGTTTACCCCGGATGCTGTGTTTCTTGCCAGGATAGTCCATCACCTCGAAAGGTTTGGCGGCATCCTGCAGGTGTTTATACAGCTTGGTGCTGTGGGTAAACAATACGTTGTCATCGGCCATTCCATGATAAATCAGCAGCGGGCCTTGTAGTCCTTCTGCATAAGGGAATACCGATGACGCTTCATAGGCATTGCTATCGGTGTTCGGGTTGCCCATATAGCGTTCGGTGTAGTGCGTGTCGTACAACCGCCAGGTGGTCACTGGTGCACCGGATACCCCGGCTTTAAAGTAATCACCGGCCTTAAACATGCTCATCAGCGTCATGTAACCGCCATAGCTGTGACCGTATACGCCGATGCGCTCTTTATCCACATAGGGCAGGGTGTGGAGGAATTTAACGCCGCTTACCTGGTCGTCAACTTCTACGCTGCCCATCGCTTTGTAGATAGGTTCCTCGAACGCCTTGCCACGGTAATTTGAGCCACGGTTATCAATGCTGAATACCACATAGCCCTTGCTTACCCAGTGCTGCATCAGCAGGCCTCGGTTGCCGCCCCAGGCGTTATTGACTACCTGCGCGTGAGGACCACCATACAGGTAAACAATCACCGGATGCTTGCCTTTCAGCTCTGCCGGCTTGTAAAGGCGATAATGCAGGTCAATGCCGTCGTCATTGGTGATGGTGCCAAACTCAGGCTCTACCCAGTCGCTAAGGTAAGGCGTAAGCGGGTGGTTCTCATCCAGCGCGTTTTCTTCCAGCCAGGTGAGCTGCTTGCCGTCGGCGCTGTGCAAACTTACCTGAGTAGGTCGGTTTGCGGTAGAAGAGCTATCCACATAAATTGACGCATCGCGGCTAAAACTGATGCCGTGCATGCCGTCGCGATCGGTCAGGCGCTGTGGTTTGCTGCCTTCCAGGTCAGTTACATATAAATGGCGTTCCAGCGGCGTGTCCATGCGGCCGGTAAAGTATACCTGGCCGGTTTTATCGTTAACCGCTTCCAGTTCGTCCACTACCCATTCACCTGCAGTCAGCTGACGGATCAGCTTGCCTTCATTGCTGAACAGATAAAGATGTTTAAAGCCGTCGCGCTCTGAAGCCCAGATAAAATGTTTACCATCGGCTAAAAAGGTAAAGTCGTCATGCAGGTTAACCCAGGTATCCGACTGCTCTTTAAGCACCAGTTTCTGCTGCTGGTTATTTACGTTGTAACTGCGCAGCTCCAGCTGTTGCTGGTCGCGGCTTTGCCACTGATAGGTAAAATGCTCGCTGTCGGGCATCCATTTGCCGCGGGCAATATAAATATCCTGCTCTTTACCGGTATCAATCCACTGACGTTCGCCGTTTTCAATGTTCTGTACAGCCAGTTTGATGGTGACGTTAGGCGTCCCCGCTTTGGGGTACTTCTGCTCGATCATCTTGATCTCGTCAGCATAGATTTCTGAGCGGGTAATCACTTCAACCGGCGCTTCATCCACTTCGGTAAAGGCAATGTAAGACTCATCCGGAGACCACCAGTAGCCGGTCATGCGGTTCATTTCTTCCTGCGCAACAAACTCGGCCATACCGTATTTGATGTTGCCACCGCCTTTAGTGGTAATCGCCGTTTCCTTACCAGTCCCGATGTGTTTGATGTACAGGTTCTGGTCGCGAATAAACGAGATATAGTTACCTTTGGGCGATAACTTAATATCGGTTTCAAAGGCTTCGGTATCGAGTAACTGGCGGGCACCGGGTTTACCTAACTGGTGATAAAATACATCGCCGCCCATAGGGAATAACAGCGCTTTGCCGTCGGCCGACCATTGATAACTAACAATTCCGCTGCCGGATAAGCGCATGCGCTCACGGCGCGCTTTTTCTTCGTCAGAAAGAGTCTCTTCGCCACTGGATAAGTCATCGGAATCAAACAACAATCGCGAGGTCCCTGAGGCAATGTTGTATTCCCACAGGTCGAGGCGCTCGTAGTCAGACTGTTTTCCTTGCAGGTAGGTCACGCGTTGGCCGTCGGGGGCCACCTGCAGGTTTCTGGGAGAACTACCGTCCAGTGACGGCGACGCATAAATCCGTTCGATGGTCAGCTTTTCAGCGGCTACCGTGTTTGTGAGCATAAGGGCTCCAAGTATTAAAGCTTTTTTCATGGATACGCTATTATCTGTCGTTATTAGGGCTTGCTTACTGCACGTATTTGCTCTGAAATACGTATAAACAAGTTGTTGTTATACAGGAGAACCCGGCAGTGTGCGGGCTCCATATTAAAGCTAGAGGATGACACAATTTGGCAGTATTAAAAAGCGCACTTATCCTGGGAGCCAGTGGATTAGTAGGGCAGAACCTGCTGAGGCTGCTGTTACTCGATCCCCGCTATGAATCGGTCACTTGCCTGGTCCGGCGTCCACTGGGACGGCAGCACTATCAGGATCCCGATAACAAGCTGCGGCCGGTGGTGATTGATTTTGATAATCTGGATGAGTATCAGGGCTATTTTTCGGTTGATCATGTGTACTGTTGCCTGGGCACCACGCTAAAGAAAGCCGGTGACATCAGCGCCTTTCGTAAGGTGGATTTTGAATATGTTCACGTCGCGGCCCAGTTAGCCAGGGCACAGCGGGCTGGCGGATTTGTGTGGATTTCCTCGGTAGGTGCCAATGCTAAAAGTAAAAACTATTACCTGCGCGTGAAGGGCGAACTGGAAAACGCCATCATGCGCATGCCGCAGTTGCCCAATGCCGCTGCGGTAAGGCCGGGCGTGTTAATTGGCGAACGGGCTAACGATGATCGCCCGTTGGAGCGGGTTGGGGCAAGCATAATGCAACTGCTGAAACCACTGCTGGTTGGCCGTCTTAAAAAATACCGTGCGGTATATCCTCACCAGGTGGCCCGGGAAATGATGCGCCACCAGACTTTCTGATGAGTAAGGTTTCTAAGCAACCCAAAGGGTTTCAGTGTAAGCAGTTTTTTGTCGCCCATGACCAGTGCGCCATGAAGATCTCTACCGACAGTCTGATTCTGGGGAGCTTCGTTGATACGACGAATGCCAGCTCTATGCTGGATGTGGGGACAGGGTCGGGCATTCTGGCGCTGATGATGGCACAAAAAAGTGCGCCTGATGCTGCCATTACTGCCATTGATATCGATTCGGGGGCGATTGCTCAGGCCAGGCACAACGCGGCTAACAGTTCGTGGCCAGAAAAAGTTCGGGTAGAGCAAAGCCCGCTGCAGGAGATGGATCATCAGCAGCAATATGACCTGATAGTATCGAACCCGCCGTATTTTGCGGATGCCGTAAGCCCCACCCGCGCTTATGCGTCTATGTCTGAGAGTAGGGGGCTGGCGCGCACGGAACAAACGCTGAGTATTGATGATTTTTTTGCCCAAACTGCCGTACTTAGCCATGCGGGGAGCAGGCTTTACTGTATGTATCCAATTGCCAGGGAAGCGGTGGTGTTTAACAGTGCCTTGCAATCAGGCTGGCATGTAAAGCAGAGTCTTAGCGTACGGCATAACGCCAGTTCTGCGCCCTACCTCGGCGTGTATTGCTTTGTGCGTGTACCAGAAACGGTAGCTGTAGAAACGCTTACTATCCGAGCCGGCGAAAATCAGTATACGGCTGAATATAAACAGCTATGTGCAGACTTTTACCTGAACTTTTGAAAAGTAACAGGCACAAAAAAAGCGCGATAGACGCGCTTTTTTTCTTGTCTAAAACCCTGACTTAAGACTTAACCAGTACAGATACTTTACCAATACCTGCTTCTTTCGCCTGGTTCATTACTTCTACCACAACGCCGTGCTCAGTATTTTCGTGAGCCTGGATAGCTGCAGTGTCAGTTGGGTTTTCAGCTAAGTAAGTCTGAATGTTCGCGATAACACGACGGATGTCGACTTCACGGCCATTCATCACAATCGTACCTGTCTCGTCGATACGAATAGACAGAGATTTACTTGGCTGGTTTGATGCGTTTTTGTTTTCTGGGCGATTAACATCCAGACCTTTCTCTTTAACGAATGATGTCGTTACGATAAAGAAGATCAGCATGATGAACACAATGTCCAACATGGGCGTCATGTCGACCTGGGCTTCGTCATCCCCAGAAGTATGCTTTTTTCTTTTCATTTCGTTTTCTTGTCTCTAACACTTGTCTGCCTAGTATACTGTTTGTAACAAAAATATGTAGTAATTTGTACAAACAATATTACCAAAAGCGATAAACTTACTGACTTAATCGTTCACTTTCGTTAGAAAGCAACATCATTTTGCGGACAGCGCCACACCCAGTTGGTAAAAATACAACTTAAATGCTTCGTTTAGCTGCTGTCTCAAAATACCATGAGGATAAATGCCAAGTCTAGCCTCTACCGACATTTTTGTCCCCTGCACTAAAAATGCGTTCTTAATGTCCTGATCCTGAATGCACGCTTCAAAGGCTCTCGCCGCCATTTCCGGAGGAGATGCAAAGTAAAAGCTTTTCAATGCCTTATCGGCCTCAACTGAACGTAAAACATAATCGTTTGGGGCGCTACCATCGGCATCTAAAAACATCAGTTGAAAGCAATCTGCCAGGCGCAGATTCAAAGGATGTTCGACCAGTTCAGCATCATCAAGCCAGGCTTGGGAGGCAAAAAGCAAGGGTTTAGGAGCGCTTAAAAAGCGTTGGCTGATGTAATGGTCAAAGGCATGAAACCACTCATGGGCCAGCGCCCCGCCGCCGGCATTTTTAGCCAGTGCCAGCTGGCGTTTAGCCGGATGATAATGGGCATTGGCGTGTTTCTGGCCGCCGGTGCCAAAGGCAAGAGACAGCGAGCCATTCAGCGACACTACCCACTCGTTGATCTGCAATATATCAATCAGGTCATATAATGCATCAAAGAACAGGTTAGCGGCTATTTGTTGTTCTGCGGCAGTTACCCAGCGGCCCACCGTAATAGACTGAAAGCCAAAGAGGCGGCGAATATCCTGAAAAGACACATCGGCACCATCACGATGGCTCTGACCGTTGCGGTAGTACTGTTGGTGAAGTCGTCCGGCAGGAGGAGGACTTTTACCCTCAGAGCTCACTGAGTTCGGTTACCAGTTGGGAACACCAGGTCAGGATCCTGTCATCGGTTTGATCATATTGGTTTTCGTCATCCAGCGACAGTCCCACAAAATGGGAGCCATCTTCGGTAAGTGCCTTGGACTGAACAAACTCATAGCCCTGATTGGGCCAGTAACCAATAAACTGACATCCTGCCGGTGCGATGGCGTCGTGTAGCATTCCCAGAGCATCCTGAAACCAGTCTGCATAGCCCAGCTGATCGCCCAAACCATACAGAGCAACAATTTTGCCCGATAGATCGAGCTGGTGAACGTCGTCCCAGCTGGACTCCCAGTCTTCCTGCAGCTCACCAAAGTCCCAGGTAGAAATACCCAGAATTAAAATGTCGTAACCGGCAGTCTGACTCAGTGATACATCCTGTATGTTATGCAGCTCCACAACCGGTTCGCCGAATAAGGCATTCAGCTGGTCCTGAATTTTTTCAGCCGCCATTTCCGTATAACAGGTGGTTGAGCCATAAAACAGGCCAATTTTTAATCCGGTATCACTCATTTACTGCTCTCTTGCTGGTGTTTCGTCATCCGACAGTTCCGGGGGGAATTCTACCGTGTCACCATTACTACACAAGGCAATACAACGAACATTTTCGATTTCGGGATCAATCAGCATCTGGCCAATGGCCGGCTGATTAAGCAGTGCGATACTATCGTTGCTATCAGGATGGCGGTCGTGCACCGACATATTGCGTCGTCGGGTAAAGATATTGAGCGGAGAACGGGTGCTGTAAAACCACTGGTTGAAACGGTCGAGCCAGCGGATCAGCGTATCCGGGAAGGTGTTTTTAATACCGCTACAGGTAAACTGGGTGATTTCAGGGCTGTTGCGCCTGAAACGCAAACGCACGTCGTAAACAAAGGAATAATGGACGTCGCCAGATAAAATAATAAAGTGTGGTGGCGTTTTGTAGTGTCTGAAGATATTCAGAATAACACTGGCAGTACCTTTATGGGCCATCCAGTTTTCCGCGTCTACGGTTAACGCTTTGCCGGCCAGGGTGAAGAGTTTCTGGATCACCTCGATAAACTTGACGCCGTAAATGGGCGCGGCGGAGACAACAATAACGGCATCCTGACCGATAAGCTGGTGCTGAAATTCACATAAGGCTTCCCAGTCCATCAGACCCGAAGGTTTGTTAAGACTGGATTCACTGCGCCAACGTCGGGTTCGGGTATCCAGTACGTGTACCGGAGGCTGGGTGTCCAGCTGGTAATGCCATTGTTCCCAGTCGAATAACGCGTTGATGAAAGCAGGGTGGTTCATCATGCCATTGGCGGTAAAATTTTCATTGGCGAGCTTTTCGATAGCGGTAAACCTGTCGGGTTGATTTGCCCAGCCCTGACAAAGCCAGTAACCGGCCAGCGCATTGCCCACCATTCGCCGGGATAACGGATGACCGTATACCTCCTGCTCCCAGCCGCGGGTCAGGTTCCAGTCGTCGGTGACATCATGGTCGTCAAATATCATGTAGGTAGGAATGTGCGCCAGCGCCCGGCGAACCTGCCCGAGGGATTGGCTGAACTGCTTAATAATGTCAGCTTCGCGGTTAAATAAGGCCTGATGGTCCGGGTCGACCTCATCGGCATTAAACGAGATATCGGCCCACAGCGATTGTGACCACACTAATAAATACATGGCGATCACTTCGGCCAGCCCAATCAGGTGGTTCTGCGCGTTAACCGAAGTAAACACCGGTTTTTTCTTGGCGCCAAAAAAGAGTTTGGATAACGCCGTATTGGTGGCTACCTGAGGCAGAATTTGCTGGCGGTGATAATAACAGTACGGGTGACCATCAAGCTGGGCTGTGGAATCTACAATTGCCTCATCGAGATCTTCATGAAATAACCCCAGTCGTCTGATGGTTTGTATTATCGCCTGCAGCATAGGTCCGGCTACGTCATCAGCGTAGATTTGATCGCCGGTCATTAGCAGCAGGTCTGGTCTTTGCGCGCCGCCCTCACATTCCTGATGAATGAGTTCATCAACTCTCACCAGACTGTCTTCTGACGGGTGATGAGGTTTGCGACAACTGCCATGCAGCACATTGGAAAGCGCTGCGGGTACGCGAAAATGCAGGTCATTCTGACCCGGGTAGCACAGCGAAGGTAACTCGCTTTGCCAGCGTTGCTGTTGCTCAGTGTGATTAAAATTAAGCTGGTAATGATACAGCGTGTTTGCCGCCAGCGGCGATTGCGGTGAGCAGGTCAGTACATGAATAAAAGCCTTTTCACCCACCTGAATAACGCGGTCGGTGGTGTTACTGTTTTGTGCCTGCTGCGCCTGATGCAGGGATACATCAATATCGGCCGGTTCTGAGGTAACCAGCCATAAGGTAAAACCAGCCTGTTGCGTATGCCTTAAAACAGGCCCGGCGATAACAAGAGGAAGGGGTGATGAGGTCAAAACTGCTCCTGTAGTAGTTACTGCCAGACTATACGGTGCTGGTTGGCTTCAGGCAAGTGCGCTCAACGGGCTTGACCATGGTGAGTCAGTAAGCGACGATAAGCGCAAAATGACTATGGATTGGACCTGACAATGAAATCAGCCTGGTTTTTAAGCCTGCTAGCCGCCGGCTTATTAAGTGCCTGCAGTAACGACAAGCAACCTACCGAAACCACCAACGAAATCAAATCGGCGCCGCAGGAGCATGTGCTTGCCGGTGCCTGGATTATGGAGGCCGCCGGCGGTGTTATGCTGGATCCGCAAACCTCCGGCCTGACCCATGTTGACGGGATGCTTTACACTATTTCCGATGGTAGCGCTAAAGAGTACCAGCGCCGCCGTTTACACAAAATCGATCCTGCCAGTGCCACACTGGCGCCCCGCCCGGACGATATGGGCATGGCAAGCCGTGTTCGCCGCAGCTGTTTCTCTCAGTATCTGGCAGATGAGCCTGACTTAGAAGCGCTGGTGGCCGACCCCGAACAGCCCAATGTGTTTTACACCGTTACTGAGGATGCCACGCGCACCGGTGCCCTGTCTGATCGCTGCCAGCAGCGCTATGAGGCAACCGGCTCAACCGATTACCCTACATTATTAGTGCGTATTGAAAAGCACGATAGCGGCAACGCCACCATGACCCATGTGCGCCCTTTGCAGTTTCCGCTCGAGTATGGGGTGGGAGACTTTCCTAATGATGGGATTGAAGGCATGGCACTGGGCCAGAATCGCACCTTGTACCTGGCGCTTGAGCGGGATAATGCCGGCAACCCCAGAGTGTTTTCGGTGACCCTGGATGATAGCTTCTGGGACAGCACTGATTTTGCAGAAGTTACCGATCCGGGCCTGCAGGTTCCGGCATTCGACAGTGGTCGTCATCCCATCAACGGGCTGGAATATTATCAGCCTGCAGGTGCAGCCAGCGGCTTTTTACTTGCCGCTGCTCGTAACGATAACGAGTTGTGGGTCATTGATACGGCGGCAGAAAAGCCCACCCGGAAAATCGCCCTGCAATTTACCGCGCCTGGTGGCGACCCGGAGAACTGCGCAGCACAGGAAGTCATGGACAATGCCTCAATAGAAGGGCTGGCTGTGATTGGTGACACCTTGTGGCTGGTAAACGATCCATGGAAAGTAAATTACATGAAGAACCTGCAGTGCGAGGCTAACCGCAGTCGTTACGAGGGGATGGCACCGCTGTTGTTCAGCATGCCGCTGGATGCCAGCTGGTTTAATTAGGTAAAAAGATATAATTTGGTAAAGAGATATCGGGGGCTGGCTTTAACCAGCCCGAATTGATTAGCGCAGGCGCTCGGCAAAGGTCTTTTTGAATTTCGCCAGTTTTGGCGCGACAACCATTGCGCAGTATTGGTTTTGCGGATTATTTTTAAAGTAGGACTGATGATAATCCTCCGCTGCCGAATAGTTGGATAACGGCACTACCTCGGTGACGATGGGATCCGGCCATACCTTATCGTCTGTCATTTCCTGAATAATGGCTTCTGCTGCGGCCTTTTGTTCTTCGTCATGGTAGAACACCGCACTGCGATACTGCGTGCCCACATCATTTCCCTGACGGTTCAACTGGGTTGGATCGTGCAGGGCAAAAAAGATTTCGAGTATTTCCCGGTAACTGATTTGGTCCGGATAGTAAGTCAGCTGTACCACTTCTGCATGACCGGTATCACCTTTGCAAACGGCCTCATAGCTGGGTGAATCGATGTGGCCGCCGGCGTAGCCTGAGGTTGCCAGTTTAATGCCCAGAACCTGGTTAAAGGCTGATTCGATACACCAGAAGCAGCCGCCGGCCAGGGTGGCAGTTGCTGTGGTTTCTGTCGCTGTGGTTGTCATAAAAAACTCCGCGTTTTTGTTATGCATGAAGTGTGGTGGCGTAAAGCGTGATCTTCAAGTCATCCAGGCGATAAATTTGTGCGTATAAGCAGGCATGAATACAAATACAATTCCACAACTCACCATATTCTATGACGGCGGTTGCCCGCTGTGTGCCATAGAAATGCGCCATCTGAAACGCCTTAATGAGGATAATAAGCTTGGCTTTGTCGATATTATGGCGGCTGACTTTCATCAGCGCTATCCCGAGCTTGACTGGCAGGCACTGAACGACCGCATTCATGCTATGCGAGCCGACGGCACCATGCTTATCGGCCTGGATGTCACCTATGAAGCCTGGCGACTGGTAGGAAAAGGTTGGCTGTATGCGCCGCTGCGCTGGCCATTGGTAAAGCCACTGGCCGACCGCTTTTACCTGTGGTTTGCCAAACACCGTTACCGCATTTCTTATTTATTAACCGGGCAAAAGCGTTGCCAGCAGTGTGAGCTCAAGAAACCATGAATGTATTAGTGATTGGCAGTAGCGGCGCTATAGGCAATGCGATTGCGCGGCAAATGTACAAGGCATTTCCACAGGCGACCGTTTACGCGGTGTCGCGAAAGGCAACGGAGACAGACGGCGGGCAGGCCAACTTCAAATCAATACAGCTGGACACCACGGATGAACAGGCGGTCGCTGGCTGGCTGGCAGAATGTAAGCAACAGGACATGCAGTTTCATCATGTGGTGTGTACCACCGGTATATTGCATGACGGCGAGGTACAACCTGAAAAGCGGCTCGAAGACATCACGCCTGAGGCGCTGCAACACTACTTTGCCATTAATACCGTGCTGCCGATGCTTTGGGTAAAACACCTGGTCGGCTTGTTTCCTTCGGAGCATTCAACCTTAACCGTGCTAAGTGCCCGAGTAGGCAGCATCGAAGATAACGGCCTCGGTGGCTGGTACGGGTACCGGGCTTCTAAGGCGGCGCTCAATATGCTGGTGAAAACCGCTGCAGTGGAATATAAGCGGCGAGCCAAACACACCAGCCTGATTTGCTATCATCCGGGCACAGTGGACTCGCAGCTATCCGAGCCTTTTCAGCGTAACGTAAAACCTGAAAAACTGTTTACGCCAGAATTTACCGCACAGCAACTGGTCGCCATTATTCAGCAACGCAAAGTAGATCACAGTCCTTATTTTCTCGACTGGGACAACAAACCCATCCCTTGGTAAGTTGCGCGTACAGCGTTACCCGCCCGCTGGTTGATTGCTTCCGATGAAACCCAAGACTTTTTTACAGGGTATTGATAGTATGCCAATTGGAAAAAATCGGACGACAGGACGCAGCCAACCGTCATTACCAATAAAAGAAGTTGTGCGCACCGTTCCGAAATAAAGCAACAATAAAAATCACAAGAGGAACTTATATGAGCGGGACCAGAGAACAGTTCGGATCGCGCCTTGGATTTATTCTGGCCGCCGCAGGCTCTGCGGTAGGGATTGGCAACCTGGTGGGATTTCCGGTAGGCGCTGCAAAAAATGGTGGCGGCGCATTCCTGCTGATGTATGCCATTTTTGTATTCGCTATTTGTTTACCGGTAATGATGGCAGAAATGTCGGTGGGACGGCATACCAAGAAAGATCCGCTGGGGGCCTATTCTGATCTTACCGGCAACTCGGCAAAGTGGAAGATAGCCGGTTGGTTATCCATTGTTACGCCCTTTATGATTGCCGTGTTTTATCTGGTAATCACGGTATGGATATTTGGCTACCTGTTTTATGCGGTGACCGGCGATTTAGAGTTACTCGCCGAGCCGAGTACCTTTGGTAATTTTATCAACTCGCCGGTGATATTTGCCTACATGGCTGCGGTGCTGGGCATTATGTACGGCATTTTACAGGGCGGTGTTAAGCAAGGTATCGAAAAAGCGGCCAAGCTACTCATGCCCACCTTGTTTGTAATGCTGGTTTTACTGGTGATTTTCGTGCTGACACGCGACAACGCCATGGCTGGTGTGAGCTTTTATCTGGTACCAGATTTCAGCAAGATTAATGCTTCGGTTATCAACGGCGCCCTGTCGCAGGCTTTCTTCTCGCTAAGTCTGGGCATGGGGATCATGATTACCTATGGTAGTTACATTGATAATCAGTCTGACATTCCTAATTCGGCCAAGCTGGTGGCTATCACCGATACCGCGGTGGCGTTTACCGCCGGCCTGATGATCCTGCCAGCGATATTCTCGTTTAATCCGAATACCGATCCTACCGAGCTGAGTGAGTCATCAATCAGCATGATTTTCTCATTTTTGCCGCAGATTTTTCTGGCACTGCAAACCAGCATCGGATTTATTGGCGCCAGTATTGTGGCCAGCATATTCTTCCTGCTGGTTTTCTTTGCCGCCATAACCTCCCTGGTATCTATCTTTGAGGTCCCCGTGGCTGCGTTGATGGATGAAAAAGACTACAGCCGTCGCAAGTCGCTGGTAGTACTGGGGGCGCTGCTGGTTATCTTCGCCGCGCTGTGTGCATTGTCGTTTGGCTTTGTGCCGGCTCTGACGTCATTCACCGCTTACGCGGGAGCAGACAAGTCTTTCTTCGATGTCGTGTATGACGTGTTCTACGACACGATTTTGCCACTCAACGGACTACTGATCTGTATTTTTGTGATGTATCGCTGGAAACGCCATAACTTCAACAAGGCATTACAGGTTGGCACCCCCAACTACAAAGGCAGCTGGGTTGAACGCTACGTGGATATCTCGGTAGGTACGTTTATTCCGCTTATCCTGGCGGTGATCTTTGTTAATACCGTGGCGCTGAAATATTTCAGTGTCAGTCTGTTTGGATAGTCTAGGCCAGGCCGGCCATCAGGCCGGCTGCATTGCCCACGGTGTGGGGTAATTAAGCGTTATCCCCAGGCCGGTAAGGGTGGCCCCGGGGTTAATGTGTTTGCCCGAAGGCACGCTTGCGCTGGTTAATTGGTCACTAAATTCAACGGCTGGTAACCCCAGCCGTTTTGCTATCTGCGGATAGTAGTCACCGCGCATAGGGTGTTCATCGCTGCATAAATGCCAGAGCTTGTTAGCGGGCTTTTGCACTAACAGTTCCTCTATCACCTTTACCACATCATCAACATGTACCAGGTTTGCTACCTGAGTTGCGCCGCTGAGTGTTCGGCCTGCCAGAGTCTTTACCGGATGCCGGTCGGGCCCGGTTAAACCGGCCAGGCGCAATATGTAGCCCGAGTCCGGCGCAGTGTTTTGGATCCATTGCTCAATCTCAACATGGGCTTCGCCAGAAGCAGTGTTCGGAGCTGGCACGGTACCAGTGGTGATATCGCCTTCCTGATCGCCATACACCGATGTGGTGCTAATAAAGATGAGCTGTTTGGGCGGTACCTGGTTATACAACGCCGAAATCAGTTGCTGCATGGCTGAGGTAAATTGGCTTAAATCGGTATTGCGTCTGCCCGGCGGAATATTAAGAATAAAGGTACTGTTAGGGGCTTCCGCTAGCAGGTCCTGAGGGGTATCACCCAGCGTGTAAGGGATGGCCTGAATACCTTGCTGACTTAATGCCCGGGCTTTGTCTTCACTACGGGTGGTTCCGTAGATAGTCATCTGAGAACGAAAATGGCTGGCGAGATAGCCTCCCAGCCAGCCACAACCACAAAGTATCAATTTATTTTCTTGTTGAGATGTCATTTACGCTACCGGTGTTTGTTTTGCTAAAGCTTAACACTATCAGTAGCGATTTCATTATTGTTTCAGCGGTAATTGTCCGGTGGTTTCCAGTAAATCCAGACCTGATAATCCGGCGATATTCTTTTGCATGCGTGATTCGGCATAGTCGGCTTTAGCCAGCACGGTGCATAATGCTTCAGCTTTGCTCTCCAGCGCATCCGCTTGACCTTCTACGCGTTGCTCAATCATTTCGCCAAAGTTTTCCATACGGTTAGCAAAGGCGTCCATGTCGCCGTCTTCAAACAGCATCTGACGACCAATCGCCATTAACAGGTGACCGGTAGAACGCTCTACCAGCGACTCAATCTTGTCATCAAACTCTTCGCTCCAGGCGGCATCGGCCCAGTCGCCATCGAGGCCAGTGCTGTCGAACTTATAAGTACCGTCGGCGGCATAGAAACGCTCGTCAATCTCGTTCGACAGATCGCTAAACAGCGTGTCAAAATTCTCACTGAGGTCATTATCTTCACCCAGCAGTTCAGTGAATACTTCGGTAATGGCGAAGCTGGCAATCTTGATGCCGTCACGGGCAATTTCAACTGTCATAGGGATAGCGGTTTCAATACTGGTGTAATAATCAGACACCCAACGCTGTTCGTCGGTATCCAGGTTTACCGCCTTGTTCTCTACATATAACTGGTGACTTGGCGTGATCAGAACCTTTTCGCCACTTTCAGTGGTAATGGTCAGATCGCCATGGTCAAAGGTTACCGAGCCGTGCAGTTCCATATTACATTGATTATCGACTTCAACGTGTGCCAGTGCAGGTTGGGCAATAAAAGCAGTGGTTAAAATCAATGATGCAGCAACAGTTTTCATGGTTATCCTCAATTTGCTTTTAAACAATACGAAGGTCGTATCGCAAATCACAGGCCAATCTGTTAAATTTATATAAAACAGTGGCTTATACTTTCATTGGTTTTAAATTTACACATTTATTGCTTATTGTTTTGGAAGTGACACTAATTATTAGCGTATTTGACCATGTTCATTATTCAGCGGAATATTGATTTTGCGCATGTTCATTTTTATTTCCTTAGTGCATAATACGCGCAGAATTTTTATAGGGTAAAGATTATGAGTGACTGGATTGATGCAATTTTATTTGGTGTTGCGTTAGTAGCGTTTACTTTAGGCATGAGCAGCATCGTCATGGGCTTTATGTCTGGCAAAGAGGGCAGCGAAGCCCTGCACGAGCGTATTGAGATGGGATATCTGGGTGTTAGCGGCCTGGTAATCAGTCTGTTGATGCTCTACGTAATCGGCTAATTAACGGCTCACCGATTTTCGGTAAACAAAAAGCGCTCAGTAGAGCGCTTTTTTTGTGTCAGTCTTTTATGGCCTCAGGTGCCTCATCTGGTTGGCTTTGTGGTGCAGGGCCAGACAGTGCTGCTAAATGGCTGTCGCGTTGGTAGGCTCTCAGGTCGAATAAGGGCAGCATTGCCATAATGTGGTCGAAAATGTCAGCCTGTACCTTCTCGTAGGCTACCCAGGACTTATCCCTGCAAAAGCAGTACACTTCTAAGGGCAATCCTAACTCATTAGGCGGCAACTGCCGCACCATCAGTGTCATGTCCTGATTAATCTTAGGGTGTTTGTTTAAATAAGCTTCCAGATAGGCGCGAAAAGTACCGATATTGGTTAATGCGCGGCGATTGAGTAAGTCGCCTTCATCAATGGAATTATCTTTATGGTAGCGCTGTAATTCATCAATTTTGCTTTTGATGTAATCGGCAATAAAACGAATTTTCGCTACTTTTTGCAGGCTTTTCTCGTCATACAGGCAGATTGAATGGATATCAATATATACTGCACGCTTGATGCGTCGCCCGCCTGATTCCTGCATGCCGCGCCAGTTTTTAATCGCTTCATTGGTTAATGAGTAGGTAGGGATAGTGGAAATCGTATTATCCCAGTTTCTTACCTTAACGTTGGTTAAACCGAGCTCGATGATCTCGCCATCAACGCCGAATTTATCGACCTGTATCCAGTCACCATTAGTAAATAACCGGTTAGCGGTTATCTGGATACCAGCCACAAAACCCAGAATAGTGTCGCGGAATATCAGCAACAATACTGCGGCAATAGCCGTTAAGCCTGATAGTAGCAATAGCGGGCTGCGCTCTACAATCAGCGATACGCTGAGTAACATCAGCACAATAAACAACACCAGCTTGGCCACCTGTACAAAACCGGTAATTGAGGCCTGCGCAGCAAAAGGGGTGGAGTTATACCAGTCTTCAAATGTATTCAGCAAAGCACTGATAGACAATGCCGCTACGGTCATCAGATACAGCAGAGAGCATTTCAGCAGTACGGTATACAGCAGACTGTCGGTGGTCAGCAGCACGTGGGTACTGGAAAATATGATCAATGCTGGTGTAAGGTGAATTAATCGCTTGAAAAAGCCGTGGCTGTGCAGCGCATTATCCCAGTGAGTTTTGCTTTTCAGGATCCAGCGGGTCACTACCGAATTCAGTGCGATTCTGCTAACTAACAGGCCGGTGATCGCCAGCACAAATATTAGTAACAACGAAAAACTGTTGTACAGCGGACTGTTTAATACAATATCGGTATCAATCTGCCGGAGCAGTTCAACGAAGTTTTCACGAAACGTTTCCGCTGTGACCATTTAGTTACCCTTTTTTAAGCCAATAATGTTGCGGTCTTTGTTCTGCCACAGGGTATTTACCCATTGCTGAAAGCCAGCTTTAAACTGTTCATCGGTATAATAATCGCCAATGGCTTCGGCCGGAATGTCAACCACATTAACATCTACAACGATTCGTCGCATCTGACCACTTAACATGGCCAGCATAGGATGCTTAGGATTATCCGGATACAGCAGTGAGATATCCAGAATATTGGTGAACAATTCACCCATGGTTGCCAGGGTAAAGGCAATACCACCGGCTTTTGGCGGCAAAAGATGCTGGTAAGGACTTTGTTTGCTGGCGTGCTTGGCCGGGGTAAATCGGGTCCCTTCTACAAAATTGATCACGGTAGTGGGTTTATGGCGAAACTTCTGGCAATAGCGTTTGGTGGTTTCGATATCGGCGCCCCGTTTGTGCGGGTATTTTTTCAGATAGGCGGCCGAATAGCGTTTCATAAATGGCATTTCCAGCGCCCAGGCGGCCAGGCCAACAAAAGGTAGCCAGATAAGCTCCTGTTTCAGGAAGAACTTAGGTGCTGGGATCCGAAAGGCCGAGAATTCGATGAGCAGGACAATGTCCAGATAGCTCAGGTGGTTGGCAACTATCAGATACCAGTTTTCTTTACTTAGCTCACCCCGAACCCGGTAATCAAGGATGACCGGGTTAAACAGCCGGATCAGCGCTAAGCTGCATTTACCAAAACACAGCATAAAGAAGTTCATCAGCGGTGCCAGCGCTCGCTGCACTGCGCCAATGGGCAATAAAAAGCGCAGCAAGCCAAACACAATAACCAACCCGCCCCACAGGGCAAGGTTGGCCAGTTGCAGAGGCAAATGGATAACAAAGATCAGTGGGGCCAGGACTACTATAAGCATCGCTTACACCGTCTTCCAGTTTTCCAGGCGTTGGTCCTTTGCCTGCCACTGTTGATTGAGCCATTGCTGAAAACGGGCCCGTTGTTCGGGGTTTTCAAAATAGTCCATCACCTTTATATCTTCCGGAAACAGGTCTTTCAGCGGTTTTACGTCTACGTGCAATTTTATCTTACTGACTGAACCGTTAATAAAATCCCAGAAGGATGGCGTACCGGCAGGATAAAAAATCGTGACATCAATTAAATGATGAAGCTGACCGCCCATGGCGTTTAGAACAAAAGCTATGCCTCCGGCCTTGGGTTTTAACAGGTGCTTAAAAGGCGAGACCTGACGGGCATGCTTTTCTTTAGTGAAGCGTGTGCCTTCGACAAAATTCATAATGCTGGTGGGTTTGTACTGAAATTTTTCGCAAGCCTTTTTGGTCGTTTCCATGTCTTTACCTTTTAAGTGCGGGTTTTTGGCCAGGAATGACTTGCTGTAGCGGCGCATAAAAGGAAAGTCCAGCGCCCACCAGGCCAGACCTAAAAAGGGGACCCAGATCAGTTGCTGCTTAAGGAAAAACTTCAAAAACGGGACTTCGCGGTTAAATACTCGCTGAAGTAATAAAATATCAACCCAGGACTGGTGATTGGCAATTACCAGGTACCAGTCATTCCGGGCCAGCCCTTCCAGCCCTGAGACTTCCAGCGTAGTGCGACTGAACAGCCGTTGATTAAAGTTATTAACGCTTATCCAACCTACAGCGCAGGCATCCAGAAGATAAGTCATAAAGGTCCGCCAGGGTTTAAGCGGAACCAAAAGCTTTAACACTGCCAGGGCTAATACCAATGGCACCCAGAACAGCGTATTGAGCCCGTAAAGTAGCGCCGACAGCGCGCCGTTAAGGCTATGTAATAGGGTTTTCACTACAGTCGTCTTACCAGTTGCAAAATTGGCCACAGTTTAACGTAAACCGGGCTTAAAACCGATACTTAATCGAGTTAAGTTGAGATAAAAGTATATTCAAAGGGGGCTTTCATTGTTACGACTGAAACGCGCGGTGCCTGCCAGTCAAAGGAACATGAATGAAGTAAGATTCAACGATAAGTCTAGCGTTTTTTAACTTTTTGTTTACGTTTTGCCGTCCTACGATTGTGCCTGATACCCCATCCGGTATGGTGCCTGTAATTCAATTGTTGAGGCATCTGATGAAACTACCCATCCATAAAAAAAGCAATACCGACCTGCTGGCCAAATGCCGGCTGGCAACCTGGCTGACGCTGGCGCTTACCCTCAGCGCTTGTAGCGAAAGTAATACTACAAACAGTGTAAATGAGAGTGAAAACTCACAAACTGAGCAGGTTCTGCCGTATCAGGATACTTCATTGCCAATGAATCAAAGGGTCAATGACCTGGTGGGCAGAATGTCGTTGACAGAAAAAGTGGCTCAAATGTACAACGATGCACCGGCCATCGAGCGGCTGAATGTACCCGCCTACGACTATTGGAATGAGGCTCTGCATGGTGTCGCCAGGGCGGGTGAGGCAACGGTGTTTCCCCAGGCAATCGGCATGGCTGCAATGTGGGACCGGGAGTTGTTGAATGAAATTGCTACAGTCATTTCTGATGAAGGCCGCGCTAAGCACCATGCCTTCAAGGAACGTGGGTTGAGTTACCGCTATACCGGATTAACTTACTGGTCGCCAAATATTAATATTTTCCGCGATCCGCGCTGGGGGCGAGGCCAGGAAACTTATGGAGAGGATCCTTACCTGACCGGCGAGCTGGGTGTTGCGTTCATCAGTGGTTTACAGGGTGATGATGACACCTATTTAAAAACCGCTGCCACCGCCAAGCACTTTGCTGTGCACAACGGGCCGGAAGTCTCACGCCATTCTGATGACTATGTGGTATCGGATAAAGACTTGTTTGAAACCTACTTACCGGCTTTTGAAAAGGCGGTAGTGGATGCCGATGTTGAGGCGGTTATGTGTGCCTACAACCGGGTCAACGGCGCCCCGGCCTGCGGCTCCGATCGGTTGTTAAAGGAAATCCTGCGCGGTAGTTACCAGTTTGATGGTCACGTAATGTCTGACTGTGGTGCAATTGCCGATTTTTACGATCCTAGAGCCCACAATGTAACGCGCTCACCAGCAGCTGCGGCAGCCTGGGCAGTAAAAAGTGGTACCGATCTGAATTGTGGCACCGGACGCCTGAGCAGTTATGCCAACCTTACCTTTGCCGTACAAAAGGGTTTTATTGAGGAGTCGTTGATAGATCAGGCTGTAGGCCGCCTGATGATGACCCGCTTTAAACTGGGCATGTTCGACCCCGATAGTAGCGTCCCCTTTGCTGATATTCCGCTGGAGGTAGTGGGGAATGAAGAGCATCTGGCCCTCACGCAAAAAGCGTCTGAACGCTCCCTGGTAATGCTCAAAAACAATGGCGTACTACCACTTCAACCGGGAGTTAAGGTGGCAGTGATTGGGCCCAACGCAGACAATCAGGATGTGCTGCTGGGTAATTACAATGGTCTGCCGGTTAATCCGGTTACCGTGCTTCAGGGCATTAAAAATTACACGGGCAATGAAGCCGTGCCTTATGCGCCAGGCAGTGCCCTGATTGATGACATTTACGGCCACTGGCAAATCCTCGATGATTCGGTGTTGTTTCACCACGATGAATCAGGTGAATTAAGCCCCGGCGTGAAGGTGGAATACTATGCTGTAGCACGTGAAGCTATCACCGATTTCTCTTCATTAAGGGTGCCAGCCAGGCAAACCGGTAGCGCAGTGCACTCTGAGGTACTGAATAAATTGCAAATGCGTCCCCTGCGCTCGCCGGTTAGCGGTAAGTGGCTGGATGACTTTGCTTTGGTGGCACGTGGCCAGCTTGTGCCGCAGGAGTCCGGCAGTTACCGATTCGACGGGCCGGGTGAAGTAACGCTTAACGGTGAGGTGGTAAATGGTGCGGTGGAGCTGAAAGCAAAGCAAAGCTACGACTTTAAGGTCAGTCATAAGGTGGTATCCAATCCGGTTAGCAATACCGCCGGCGGCCTGCGGGCAGAATGGCAACTGCGCTGGGTGAATGAGAGCAAAGCGCTGCAGGAAGAAGCCCTGGCAAAAGCGGCCGCAGCCGATGTGGTGGTAATGGCGGTGGGGATTTCTCCCCGTATAGAGGGGGAAGAAATGCCGGTTAAGCTGGAAGGCTTTAACTATGGCGATCGCACCAGCATTGCCTTACCCGCAGAGCAACAGGCACTGATCAAAGCGGTAGAAAAACTGGGTAAACCGGTGGTACTGGTTAACTTCAGTGGTAGTGCCATGGCGCTCAACTGGGAGCAGCAAAATGTGGATGCGATCATTCAGGCATTCTATCCGGGGGAAGCCACCGGTACTGCTTTGGCGCGAATTCTGTGGGGTGAAGTGAACCCTTCGGGTCGCCTGCCGGTTACCTTCTACAAGAATCTTGATGGCTTTGCGCCGCTCGATGATTACGCCATGGCGAACCGTACCTATCGTTACTTCGAAGGCGATGTGCTCTATGCTTTCGGTTATGGCCTTGGTTACAGCGCTATGCAATATAGCAACTTACAAGCCCCGGCATCGCTGGTTTCTGGAGAAGATTTAACGCTGCAGGTAACGCTTAATAACCTGGGGGAGCAGGCTGCCAGTCAGGTGACTCAGGTTTATGTGAGTATGCCGGATGCACCGGTAAATACACCTAAACTTAGTCTTAAGGGCTTTACCCGTACGGAGGTTGGCGCAGGTGAAACGCAGACGGTTTCACTCACGCTGAGTGCAGACGAGTTGGTATACATTAACGATCGAGGGCAAAAAGTCCCTTATACCGGAACACTCGATGTGTACATGGGAGATGGTCAGCCAGGCTTTGGTAAGCCGGAGAAAGTTGCCCACACCCGTATTGAGTTGCAGTAAAGGAGCCTGATGATGTTGAGTCGTCTGACCGCTGCGTTACTAGTCCCCTGTCTGTTAACTGGCTGCGCTGCCAATCCGGGCAATAGCCTGGCGAATGCTTATGAAGGAAAATTTTTGGTTGGCACGGCGGTGAAGTCGGGCACACTGAAGTCACCATTGCCAGCTAAAAACACGCCGGAATGTCGCGATTTTAATGCTTTTACTGCTGAAAATGCGATGAAATGGCAGCATATTCAACCAGAGCCGGGCGTTTTTTCCTTTGCCATGGCTGATCAGTTAATTCGCATTGCTGAACACTGTAACGGCAAGGTTATTGGTCACACATTGGTCTGGCATCAGCAAACTCCCGACTGGGTGTTTACCGACGATGCTGGCGAAGAAGTGAGCCGGGAAGTGTTACTCGCCCGCATGAAAGCGCACATATACACGCTGGTGGGTCGGTACAAGGGGCAGGTAGCAGGTTGGGATGTTGTCAATGAAGCACTCAATGACGATGGCTCGTTGCGGGACACACCCTGGCGGCGCATCATCGGCGACGACTACATTGAATACGCCTTTAAATATGCCAGGCAGGCCGATCCCTCCGCCGAGCTGTACTACAACGATTACAACCTGTACAAGCCGCAAAAAGTGGCGGGGGCCGTCCGGCTGGTTAAACAATTGGCCAGCAAAGGCATTAAAGTACATGCCGTGGGCATGCAGGGCCACTATTCGTTGTTCTATCCGGCCATCAGTGATGTTGAGCAAAGCATTACAGCGCTGATTAACGCCGGTACAAATGTAGCCATTACCGAACTGGACGTTACCGTATTACCACTACCGGAAAATGCCCATACCGGCGCGGATATTACCCAGAGTTTTACCGCGCATCCGGTTTATGACCCTTATGTTGACGGCTTACCCGAGAAGCAGCAACAAGATCTGGCTGGCAAATATGAATCGTTGTTTGCTCTGTTTCTTAAGCATGCCGGGCATATCAGCCGCGTTACCTTGTGGGGCATTACCGACGGTGACTCCTGGCGCAATAACTGGCCTATTCGCGGGCGCACGGATTACCCACTGCTGCTGGACCGCGAGGGCGAGCACAAAGCGGCTTATCACGCCGTGGCTGAGCTGGTTACGCCGGAGTAACTAGCGTAAAAAGGCGGTAACGGTAAAGCGAGCGGTGTACGGGTTTAAATCCGCAATAAACCGCTTCGCGATATCCCCAGAGTGAAGCAGCGCACAGGGGTAAATCACAGCCCGGTTAAACTCACAGGGCACCTGCAATACCCGTTCAAATAATGGCGTATCACCGTTTATATAGCCGCGTTCAGCGGGATAAGTTTTCAGGTGTTGCGCCAAATTTTGTTGATAAGCCTGAAGACCAGGCCGGGTGATTGCCACCTGTGCGGTAGGTTTGTAACGGTAAAAGCTGGTTCCGCCAAACGCCGGTGAACACAGGTAATGAACGACAGCGTACTCATTGAGCAGCGGCCGGTCAAAGTGGGGGATAGATTGCTCAAGGGTTAACTCGTCAGCTGCACGGGTTACCATGGCAAAGTAGGCTTCACCATCACTTACCCTTGCAGTGAACTTTTCGTGCTGAAAAGCCCGGTTTATGGTGGCTATGGCGTATTTCAGATAGCCGGGCGGTACTGGCGCCCTCAGACCCGGGTACACCGGCGATTCACTGGGTGGCTGTTGCGGGGCCACCGCGTAATCGATTAATTTGTCTGGCGCAGGCATAAAATCGTCGATCACCAGCACCTGATGGTTACTGCCGGGTACCGGCAGCATCCTCACATTAGTCACGGTTTGCGGCACAGGTTTTAGCAATAAACTCGGCGTGGCCGGGCATGTAATCCACGGATTTTCTCACCACCCTTTGGATCCCTTCCAGGCGACGGGCCAATTCCTCCTCCGGAAAAATGTCGGCCAGCGCGTGATATCCCTCGGGGCGCAGGCCCTGGCCGTACATCACCTCAAACCAGCTCAGATCATTAAACAACTCGTTATTAAAACGGCTGATGCGGCCGTTAGCCTTAAAGTGGTCGATTTTTTCCTGCAAGGTGTCGGGGATAGGCATATGTTTACAGTAACGCCAGAACTCTGTGTCCTCTCGCTCGGTAACATGATAGTGCAGGATCAGAAAATCGCGGATACGGGTAAATTCAAAGTCCATCTCTGCGTTGTACTGGTCAATATCACTCTGGCACGGTTGCTGAAACGGAAAGTAGCTAAAGAATTTGGAAATCGCTACCTGCACCAGATGCAGGCTGGTGGACTCCAGTGGCTCCATAAAGCCGCCGGATAAGCCTACTGCCAGACAGTTCTTGTGCCAGAACTTATTTCGTTTACCGGTGACAAATCGAATTTGTCGCGGGTCGGCCAGCAGGTCGCCCTCGATGTTTAATCGCAGGGTGTTTTCTGCTTCCTCGTCGGTCATAAATTCACTGCAATAAACGTGGCCGTTACCTACTCTGTGTTGCAACGGAATACGCCACTGCCAACCGGCTTGCTGAGCGGCAGCCCGGGTAAATGGCCAGGGCGTTTCGGTGAGCGATGATGGCGCTGTGACGGCGCGATCGCAGGGTAGCCAATGACGCCAGTCTTCATAACCGGTTTTCAGGGTTTGTTCGATTAGCAGAGCGCGAAAGCCGGAGCAGTCGATAAAGAAGTCGGCATCATGTTCGTTACCGTTTTCCAGAATCAGTGACTGTATAGAGCCGTCCGGGTGCTGACGGACTTCAGTGACTTTACCTTCCGTACGCTGCACGCCATGGCTTTCGGCCACCTCTCGCAGAAATTTAGCATACAGGCCGGCATCGAAATGAAACGCATAGGCGATGTTTGAAAGCGGCGAGTTGCCCGCTTCAAAGGGGCGCATATAACGCTTTTCGTTGCAGGCCAACGACGATAGCGTGTATTCATCCAGTGGCGCGGCTTTACCTTGCTGGCGCATTTTGAGCCAGTACTGATAAAAGTGCACACCTTCCATATTTTTGCCCACCTCACCAAACGCGTGGTAGTAGCTATGGCCTGGCTTGCGCCAGTTCTGAAATTGGATCCCCAGTTTAAAAGTGCCCTGGGTGCGTTTTAAAAAGGTATCTTCATCCAGCCCGATTAAGTCGTTGAACAACTGGATTTGCGGGATAGTCGCTTCGCCAACCCCCACGGTACCAATTTCTTCTGACTCAATGACCTGAATGTCACAGGGGTGTTTACTTAAAATTTTGCCTAGTGCGGCAGCCGTCATCCAGCCAGCGGAACCGCCACCCAGAATGATGATTTTTTTTAATTGTGTTTGCATGTTTACCCCTGAAACAAAAAAATCAGGCCCTTAGCCAGGGCCTGATCCATTACGCCGTGCACGTATGATTAAAAGTTTGCTCTAATTACAAATGCCAGACGGCGGTCTGATTTAAACCACGAGCGGCCTGCTTCCTGTCCTTCGTTATTTAATACCATAATGGTTTCAGACTGCGAATTGGTCAGGTTGGTGCCTTGAATACCCACCGTAACATTCTCGTTCCAGTTGTAGAATATGGAGCCGTCTAACTGACCAATATCGTTATAAAACAGCGGTGCCTTGGAGATGACGTCACGGGTAGTAAGCAGGTAACGTGAACGCCAGTTATACGCCAGTCGTGCACTCCAGCCATTCTTCTCATACATGGCCACAATATTGGCAGTATGTTTTGACTGACCTTGTAGCGGCACATTATCCAGATTTACGCGAATACCAGTGTCGGTAAAATCATCGCCTAACCAGCTTTCATCTTCTACATCTACTTCGTTATTGGGCACGCCGGACGCATTGATATAAGTGTAGGTAGCCTGCACACCCAGCCCATCCCATGGCGCCGGAAGCATGTCGTAGAATTGTTGATAGGCAATTTCAACGCCGTCCATTTTGCCTTTACCGCCATTGGTGGTGGAGTTGACAAGCGCCGACTGCACCTGACCGGTGGTGGGGTTGGTGTACTCCTGCACCGCTGCGCCCTGAATGAAGTAGTTTTTCAGGTCTTTATGGAAATAGGTCACACTCAACTGACCAACCTCAGCAAAATACCATTCCAGTGCAAGATCGTACTGGGTAGATTCCATCGGTTTTAAGAACGGGTTACCGCCAGAGCCGGTCCAGGCTGGCACATAGGCCGACTGGATCAGATTCTCACCTGGCTCTGGTGGATTCTCCGGATCAGGATTACTGATTGGACGGATAGCCTGGATAGACTCAGTACCCAGCGTGGCACGGTTACGGATATCCGACATATCAGGTAGCGCAACGGCTTTTGAGAACGCGAAGCGGGTAATGAGATCATCGTCGACTTCGATTTTCAGGTTAAAGCTGGGTAGCAGCATATCAAAGTCGGTTTCGGCAGACAGGCGTTCTTCAGCATCATTACCAAAATTACGCTCGGCATTAGACAGGTAGTTGCGTTGATCGCCAATCCAGCGGTTTTCTTCGGCCTCGAGAGCTTCCTCAAGGTCGGCATAATTGCCTGCATTAATCTGTTCATTGAGCCAGTTGGTAACAATTTCAGCGGTTAGCGGAGCACCCTGTAAAGCCTCAGGTGGCATGAAGTCCGGCACTAAATCCGGAAAGGTCACTGCACCATCGGCCTGACGGTCGAGTTGTACATAGCGCAAGCCAATGTTACCGCTATAGCGCAGATCGCCTGTGCCTTCAAAGTTTACCCGCAGGTAAATTGCTTTATTCTCCTCGGTGGTCAGATTGACCTCGCCGGGGGTAAAGATACCGTACTTATCATCGACACCGGGACGGTCCGGGTAGGGCTCCCATGTGCCTCCGCCCGTCATATAGGGACGAGCGCCAGCGATAATCGACCGCACATAGGCTTCGGTAGCATGAATGGTTTGATTGCCCGGGATATCGGCGATGCCCCCCCCATGAAAATCAGACCAGTCGACCAGTTCAAAATTACTGGCATCGACTGGAATGGTGTCGAGCCAGCCGGCTGGTGCGGCACTGCTGAACTCTGGACCTAATGCTCCCCAGTTGTAGCTGGTAGAGCGTACGGTCTGTTCCCGCTTTGCGTAGCGCACACCTGATTGTACTGAAGTGAAAATACCGTCACTGTCGAGGTGATACGTAGCATCCAGTCTGGTCGCAAAAGAATCACCCTCGGAACGTTCCCAGTGGTCCATGGCACTACGCAGGAAATAAGACGTGGGGTCCTGGAAGTAGTTGCTGTCGCCGGCCGGGTCGCCGGTAAAGCCCGGATAATTCCCTTCGGCATAAACGTCGGGGTTTGCATCCCGGTAACCAAAATAGGGTTCGATGAGGGTCATGGTGGGTGTGCTGCCGGTTACGTCATAAGTCTGACCGGCAAATGCGGCAGTATGAACCACCACATCGTCGTCGCGGGTTTTTGCTTTGATGTACTGTACATCAGCTTCCAGCTCCAGTGCATCAGTAGCCATCCACTCAAGGTTAAACGACAGATCCTCAACCAGGGTATCGGTTTGTTTTACACGCGAATCAAACTGGTAGGGATAGCCAAATTGCGGGCGACCGCCACTCTCCCATGAGCGGATTACACGATCATTGTTCCCATCGGCGGCGCGCCAGCCGTCAGCGCCCTGTACCATGGTACCAGAGCCAAACAGGCCATCGTCATCGAACTCAAACTCGGTGCCTTCCAGCGCCCGGGTGCGGCGATTATCCAGATTGTAGTAACCGCCCTGATATTTAACCGCCTGCTCATGCCACGACAATGACGCATCCGAGCGAATGTACTGCATGGTTGCCAGCAGGGTTTCATCTTCGTTTTCCCATTGCAGGGTACTGGCAAAACCTTCTCGTTTACGATCGTCAAACTTTTTAAGCAGATTAGACGCGTTAGGGATCCACACCGTGCCGTTGTTGTCTGCGCCGGTAAAGGCTTCCGCCCCCGCTATATCGCGGGCGTAAGTCTGCACGTAAGCATCAGACTGAATACCATGTGACTCACCGTAGAGCTGTGAGTTAGCGTAGTTAACCAGGAAACCAATCTCGCCTTTTTCAGCAAGATCGATACGATCGCTGTAAAGCCCCGAAAATGTGGGACTGCCTTTTTCGGCCACATCGCCGTATGAGTAATCACCGCCAAAGGCAATTACCCGACCTTCTGAATCAAAGGGCTTGCGGGTGCGCAAGCTGACGGTACCGCCAATCCCGCCTTCAATCATGTCGGCGGTCTGGTTTTTGTAAATATCCACACCGCCCATCAACTCAGGCGATACATCCTGAAAAGAAAGGCCCCGACCACTATTAGCCGTGAAAGAGTCACGCCCGTTAAATTCACTTCGTGTCTGGGTCATGCCACGAATAATGGCGCCACTGCCTTCAACGCTAAAGTGGTCTGGGTCGTCGGGGCCTGCAAAGCGTTCAATGGATACACCGGGTAATCGCTGAATGGCTTCAAGAACACTGCGGTCTGGCAGTGTACCGATGTCATCGGCGGTAATGGCATCCACTACCGTATCGGAATAACGTTTGAGGTTCTGTGCATTAAGGAGATTGCCGCGGATCCCCTTAACTTCAATTTTTTCTACGACTTCTTCTTCGTTCGATGCCGCTTTTTCCTGATCATCCTGCTCCTGGGCATTCGCGCCATGCAGGGCAGAAAGGATCGTTAGTGCAACGAGGGATTTATTAAAGGTTGTAGCGTATCGGTTATTTCTGTGTGCCCGAATCCTAGCCATGTGTACTTCTCCGCTGGAATAGTATGGAGTTATTGTTATCCATTTACTTGGCTTTGAAGCTGACCGGCTGGTAACCGCTATTTTGAAAGCCAACTATGGTGGGAACATACTCGTTGAAGCCGGAATAACTATCAATGGGATGTTAAAATATCACAAGCTGGAAATCATATATCGCAACATAGAATTAACAAAAAGTTGTAAGGGTAATGGCTAATAGTCTGATTTTGTGGGATTTATTGGTTTATTTGAATTATTATAATACAAGTGTGGCGGAAGCGCGGGGGGTAACAAATAGTTAACATTTGTTATCCCCCCCGCATACTTATTCTGTAAGGGTGAGCATTGCTGCCAGCGAATACACCAATGGGGCATTCCAGTTGATAGTTACTTCATTAGTAGAGTAGCTACACCAGTTGTCTTTGTATGAAGTGGCCGGCAACGAGGCACTGTACTGGCAGTTATCCTGTTGGCCGTTCTGGGCGCCGCCCACTAAAAAGCCCGGTACCGGCTCGGCAATACCGTCGGCATGGGATTGGCGATGGTGGATAAAACGTGGCGATGTTTCACCAAACCCGGTGACGTAGCTGTAGTCCACCGGATTTTTCCCCAGTACATAGTCCACCAGGCCGGTGAAGGTATGACGGTAGTCGGGGTTATTGCTCATCCGGTAAGCGCTGGCTAAAACCATAGCGTGGTTCATGGCAACGCCGTTACTACCCCACACAAAATCGTTGGCAGTCATGGCTGTTCTGAATGGTGATGCCTGACTGGTTTTTACCAGTGCGTCGGCGTAGTCCAGAAAGCGCGTCTTTAACTCCTGGTAGCGCTTGGCTGGAAGGGCGTTTTGCCCTTGCTCAGAGAGTAATGACAGATAAGCCAATCCCATAGTATCAGACCAGCCCGGAGTGGATGGGGAGCCCAGATAACGGTGCGCCTCAATGAGAAAGTCCTGCTCGCCGGTGGTAACAAAAAGCTCACTGGCGGCCCAGGCAAATTCATCGTTAAAAGATGAGTCGCCGTATTCCCCGGTTTTTACGTTTTGCGCATTCTTATAGGCTACTTGCGGGTTTTCTAATGCCCACTGCCAGGCTCTTTTCGCTGCTGCCAGAAAATTGCTTTGCTGTTGCGGATACACTCTGGCAGCTGTTGCCATCACCGCTGCAAAATTGAGTGACGCGGCGGTTCCCTTGGCCACTACATAACGCTGCTCTGTGGCCTCTGCCGGCATTACTGCCGGGGCAAAATTTAACGTGGTGAGCTTATGAAAAACGCCGCCGTCGGTGTCCTGCATGGTTAGCATCCAGTCCAGATTCCAGCTGATTTCATCGAGTAAATCGGGCTGGTTATTGGTGGACTCCGGGATATTCCAGCGTCGCTGCACATAAAAATCCGGGAAGTCGAGGTATGCCCGCATCAGGGTGTAAGTAGATATGCCTGAATTAACAATGTATTTATTGTAATCACCGGCGTCGTACCAGCCTTTGGGGCTTGCCAGGCTAATCTTCGGCTCGTTGAGGTTAATTACATGGGTGTCCGTGTGGCCGGCTTCACGGTGCCATTTGCCGGCAAAGGCCGGGTCCAGCGCCATGCCGGCACGATTGTAATAATACGCTTTAATCGCCGCGTCATGCAGGGCGCTCACGCGCTGAACTGAAATACTGAATGTGGTGTAGCTGTTGTCGCCTACAGACAGCCGGTACAGACCGGGAGCCGTAATACTGCTCACGTCTGCTATAGCCACGGTTTGATCTGCAAGTGGCCAGTAGTCCGGTGAACTGGTAGTTCCTTCCAGAACTGTCTGACCGCTGGCGGTGTTGGTTACCCGAAAAGAAACAGCTTGCGAAGTTCTTACTACGATATGCTTTTGTTGCTGCGGTAAAAAGCCAACCTGATTGGCATAGAATTCAACGGGCTGCGAGCCGCTATCGGCGGTTGCGGAGCTGGCAGTGCTGCTTGTACTGTTAACGCCCGAACAGGCTCCTATGGCGAAAACCAGTGATAAAGACATCGCCAGCTTGCTGAATGATAGTAGTGTAGTGCTCATATTTACTCCGGCCTGAAACAAAGATTAATCAGCATTGGTTGCGCTGGTGACGGCCATACTGAAAGCCGCTGCGGGAAGCCCGGTACTACTGAATAAACCGGGTTCGGGGTTATCAGCCCAGCCATAACGAACGTGAAGCGGTTGACTGACCTTAGCGCTGGATAGAATCACCTTGTCGTTGCTAATGCGTACGTCAGCCCAGTAGTACTGGTTATCAGCGCCAGCAATAGCAAAGCTCTGCGTTAAGGGTGATGCTTCAGTCAGGCCATCGCCGGTATGGCTAAAGTGCACAATGACTTTGTCGTCCTGTCGCTCTGCTGTAGTCGGTACAGGGCCCTGATAAGCAATGTCCTGATCGTAGGCGATGTTGCGGGCAGCCAGTGCAAGCCGTTTTCCTACAGTAGCCTTATTGACCGGATGGATGTCGTTCCATTCTCCCACATCAAGGGTGACCACAGAAGCGGTGTTATCAAGCGTTCCAACCTGGCGTTGCTGGTCTCGCAGAACTGCCCAGTTGCTCTGGACAGGTTGTGCCTGTCGAGCCATAAAATTGGTTAGCTGAACAATAATGAAAGGCATGTCCGGCTGTTGCCACTGGCCACGCCAGTGATTAATCATAGCGGTTAGCTTCTCTGCGTAGTCATTGGGCGCGCCGCTGTTCGACTCACCCTGATACCACAGGGCCCCGGTAAGCGGGAAGCGGGTCGCTGGCGCTATCATTGCATTGTAGAGTCCCATGGGTTGCCAGCGGATAAACGTGGAGCCAGCCAGACGGGGCATTTTGGCAGCAATTTTATAGTGCCATTCGCCTGCCAGTGGGTAGCGCGCGTTGTCGGTGCCTAAAAAGTAGGCCTTGTCCTGTACAAATCCTGTTGAACCGCCGCCGGAGGTAATGCGAATGGCAATAACATTTTCGCCTTTCTTAAGCATGTCCGGCGTAACATTGTAGCGCCGTGGAGGGTACTGATAACCTGTGCCGCCAACTTCATGACCGTTAATATACGCCGTGTCGGCATCAACAATGCGTCCTAATCGGAGTGTGACAGGCTCCGCGGGTACCTCGTCCAGGTGGAGTGTTTTTCTGAGCCACCAAACGCCAATAAATTCTTTGCCGTTGGTCGGCAGGTTACCCGGCATTGTGATAGCTTGCCAGGCACTGTCGTCTAATTCCGGATCGTACCATTTAACCTCTGACTGCAATCCTTCGTCGGATTGATGAAGTTTGGCATACCACGAATCAGAACGGGCTTTATCGTCTTTACGGGTTTGCTTATCTACTGCCGGATCGGCAAAGCGTTCACCGGCAGCAATTTTGTCAGGATAGGGGCTAAGAATATCTTTGTGCATCCAGGCTTCAATCGGCGAGCCCCCTAATGACGCATTCACAATACCTATGGGCACATTCTGATCAAGGTGGATCTGGCGCGCAAAGTAGTAAGCTACGGCTGACAGGTGGCGAATGTTTTGCTGTGTGGCACTGCGCCACTGGCCGCCGCTGTAATCGCTGTTCTGGCCATCGAAACGGTATGTATCGGGCACAGTGAATTCGCGGATCAGCGGAAAGTCTGCTTCGGCAACATCAAGCGGGTAGGCCTCTTCAACACGGGCCATGGTCAGCTCCATGTTTGACTGCCCGGAGGTCAGCCACACATCACCAAAGTACAAGTCATTAACCGTCAGGGTGTCGTTGCTTTTGATAATAAGCTGATGAGGGCCGCCGGCGGGGTGTGCTGGTAACTCAAACCGCCATTTGCCGTTGGTTGCGCTGGTTTCACCCAGCAGTTCGCCGTCAAACAAGATTTGAACCGGTGCTTTTGAATCTGTGGTGCCGGTTAACGGAACAGGCTTATTGCGTTGTAACACGGCGTGGTCTGAAATAAGCCGGTGTAATGTGGTGGCTGCTCCTGCACATTGCGCGATAAGACAGGTACATAGCAAAAGTAACCGAATCAAATTATGTCTCCTTCAGAAACAAAAAAAGTGCAGAGGCTGTCTGCACTTTTTAAGTAAAAATAACGGCTTAGCGGAAGATAACCTGGTTGACCTGGTTTTCCAGCAGTTCCTGGCTGCCTGACACCTGTCTAGGGTTAAGCTGCTGCTCAGTGGTCAAGCCGGCCAGTGACTCCAAAGAGAAAGCACCGTTGAGGATTTTCTCGCCCAGCTCGCCGTTCCAGCCTGCGTAACGCTTGGCTTTCGCATCGGCAATAAAGTCGTTTTCAAGCATTGCTGCGGCTTTTTTCAGCCCCAGAGCACAGGTATCCATACCACCAATATGGCCGTGGAACAGATCCGCCGCATCAATACTCTGACGACGTAACTTGGTGTCGAAGTTAAAGCCACCTGAGGTGTAACCGCCATTTTTAAGAATTTCGTAGCAGATCAGCGTCATTTCTTCCACGCTGTTAGGGAACTGGTCAGTATCCCAGCCTAACTGTGCGTCACCGCGGTTGGCATCAATCGAACCGAACACACCCAGTGCAAATGCCGTGGCAATTTCGTGGTGGAAGGAATGGCCGGATAACGTTGCGTGGTTGGCTTCGATATTGACCGCGAACTCTTTTTCCAGGCCGAATTCTTTCAGGAAGCCATAAACGGTTGCCGTATCGTAATCGTACTGGTGTTTAGTTGGCTCCTGAGGTTTTGGCTCTATCAGCAGCAAACCGTCAAAACCGATTTTGTGTTTATGCCCCACTACCATATTCATAAAGCGGCCAAGCTGAGCACGCTCACGCTTGAGGTCGGTATTGAGCAGCGTTTCGTAACCCTCACGGCCACCCCACAGTACATAGTTAGCACCGCCAAGGGTTTTAGTGGCGTTCATGGCGTGAAATACCTGAGTTGCTGCGCGGGCAAAGATCTCCGGATCCGGATTGGTCGCTGCGCCTGACATATAACGCGGGTGACTGAAGACGTTAGCAGTGCCCCATAACAGTTTCATGCCGGTGGCTTCCTGTTTGGCCGCCAGTACTTCCGTCATTTCGCTGAAATTACGAATATAGTCGTTAACGCTGTCACCTTCTGGCGCTACGTCAACGTCGTGAAAACAGTAGTACGGTGCGCCGAGTTTGCTGAAAAACTCAAAGGCGACATCCGCTTTTTGTTTTGCCCGCTCCATAGCATCGCCTGGCTGTAACCAGGGACGGTCGAAGGTATTGCCACCAAACACATCGGCGCCATCCCAGCAGAAGTTGTGCCAGTAACAGGAAGCAAAGCGTAAATGCTCTTCCATGGTTTTGCCTAACACCACTTCTTTGGGGTTATAGTGTTTGAATGCCAGTGGGTTAGTGGACTCAGCACCTTCGTACTGGATTGGGCTGATGTCCTGGAAAAAATCCGCCATAGTTAACTCCTGAGTGGGCCGAATGGCCCGTTATTTTGATGATTGCTAATACTGTGCAATCGGCGTGTATTCGACAATTATGTAAACTTCATCGACTTTTGTGTTTTTTGTTAAAATTGTGAATGAAGTGAAAAGTATAGCTCGCGGAACTGCTGGCGCCGCTGATCGTAGTAGTTTTTAAGCGCAGAATCAGGCTCGTAGCTGGCAACCAGCTCTGGTACCGGGCAAATATCACTAACCGGTGTTTGTGGTGAAACACCCAGCTGTGCCAGCCTGGCTGCACCTAAAGCCGGCCCTACATCACCGCCTTTGCGATAATTCATGGCAATGCCGCTGACATCGGCCAGCAACTGACGCCAGTAAGTGCTTTTAACTCCGCCGCCAATCAGACTAATCCCGTCTACCTGGATGCCACAGCCGTGCACCGCGTCGATACCGTCGGCCAACGCCATAGAGACGCCCTGCACCACAGCCTGGGCCATATGCGCCCGCGTAGTGGAAGCGGTTAATCCAAAAAAGCCAGCTTTGGCGTTGGGATTGTTATGTGGTGTGCGTTCGCCGGTTAAATAAGGCAAAAAGAACGGCGTATTCGGATCATCCGGCCGGGTATTGTTAACCACGTCGTCAAACAATTCGGCAACGGAGCTGTAACCAGAGTTTTTGGCAAACCAGTCAAGGCAGCTGGCTGCGCTAAGCATTACCGACATCAGATGCCAGCGGTGTCCTACGGCATGACAAAAGCTGTGTACCGCCGATTCCGGATCGCTGCGGTAATCATTGGTCACCGCAAAATAAACCCCGGAGGTGCCGAGCGACAGCATGGCCTGGCCGGCATCAACAATGCCACAGCCTACAGCTCCTGCTGCATTATCGCCAGCGCCTGCCACTACCGGAACGGCTTTCATGCCCCAGCGTTTGGCTGTCTTAGCTGTAAGGTAACCGGTGATCTCGTTACCTTCATAGAGTGTTGGCATGTGCTTTTCACTTAAACCACAGGCCATCAGCATGGATTTGCTCCAGCTACGCTCGCCGGTGTTCAGCCAGCTTGTACCGGCCGAATCTGACATGTCAGACGCAAACTCACCGGTGAGTTTATAGCGCAGGTAGTCTTTCGGTAGCAGGACCTTATCCACCTGTTTAAAAATGTCCGGCTCGTTTTCTTTTATCCACAATAATTTGGGAGCAGTAAATCCCGGCATCACCAGGTTACCAGTGATTACCCGTGCTTTTATTATAGTGCTTTCCAGCGTTCGGCACTGGGCTTCACTGCGACCGTCATTCCATAATATAGCCGGGCGTAACACCTGGCCCACTTTATCCAGCAGGGTAGCGCCGTGCATTTGCCCTGCCAGACCCAGCGCCTTAACAACCGATAAGTCGTTACGCTGCTTTAATTCATCCAGTGTTGCACAGGTTGCTGTCCACCAATCCTCTGGATTTTGTTCAGACCACAGCGGTTGCGGTATGGCTACCGTTAATGAAGAGGACGCTGAGTCCACCACTTTACCGCTTTCATCGGTCAAAATGGTTTTGACACCTGATGTGCCAAGATCAATACCAATATACATAGTTACTCTCACCGGAAAGATTAGGCGCTTATGCTGATTGCGAAATCACTAAATCGCAATTACGAAAATTTGTTACTTTTTTGTTAATTCGAACAAGGTGTATTAGTATGCTCGGAAAGAAGAAATATCGTAAAAAAAAGTTATTTAATTTAAACAAAGTGGTTAATTGGTATACAGCTTCAGGGCGAAACATTAATCACTACGGGCACAATCGGTTAGCACGGAGCAGTTCATGTTTGAGAATAAACACAGTATTACGCTTTTATTTAATGCCAATAAAATTTATGACCGACGCATTATTGCGGGGGTAGGTGACTACCTGCAAACCTCAAAGGTTGACTGGGATCTGTATCTGGAAGAAGACTTTATGGCGCGCCTCGACCATTTGGATGAATGGAGTGGTGACGGCATTATTGCCGATTATGATAACCCGGAAATTCAGGCTGCTCTGCATAAGGCCAATGTACCGGTGGTGGGCATAGGGGGCTCTTACGAGAATCCGGCCGATTATCCCGATGTGCCTTATGTTGCAACCGATAACTACGCCCTCATCCAGGCTGCCTTTGAGCACCTCAGACAAAAAGGTATCCAGCGCTTTGCATTTTATGGTGCACCGGTGAATGAGCATCATCGCTGGGCCCAGGAACGTGAAAATGCGGTATTAGAGATCACCCGCTCTCAGGGCTATGAGTGTCATGTTTACCGCGGGCATCCGGTACGGCCTGAAACCTGGCAATACACAACCAAACGTCTGGCCGACTGGCTGAGAAGCTTGCCAACGCCGGTGGGGATCATTGCGGTTACCGACTCGCGAGCGCGTCATTTACTGCAGGTGTGCGACCATATTGGTATGCTCATCCCGGATAAAATGTCGGTTATCGGTATAGACGATGATGAACTGGCCCGTTATCTGAGCCGGGTTAGCCTGAGCTCAGTGCGTCAGGGTTGCTTTGAAATGGGGGTTCAGGCTGCTAAAACTCTGCACCGAATCCTGAAAGGCCATAATAAGCCGCGCAAGCCGGTGCTGATCCCTCCTGAATGTGTTGCAGAGCGTCAGTCTACCGATTTTAAAGCCATCAGCGATCCACATGTAATGCAGGCAATGCATTATATCCGGCAGAACGCCTGCCGTGGTATTAAGGTAGACCAGGTGCTCGACTACGTAGGGGTCTCCCGTTCAAACCTTGAACATCGTTTTAAAGAAGAACGTGGCCACAGTATTCACAATGAGATCCACAATGAAAAACTAAGCCGTGCCTGCAAGATGCTGGAGAATTCTGACGAAGCCACCTCACAGATTGCCAAGATCTGCGGTTATCCATCGTTGCAGTACATGTATGCGGTATTTAAAAAGCACTTTGACCAAACGCCCAAGGAGTACCGCGACGCACGGCGCGATAAGGAAGAACAGGACCTGTCACTCAAGGCATCCTGAATGTGATAGCTGGCGGCAGGTAAACAAAACTCAGCCTGCTTCCGGCCCCTATTTTGTCACTTTTTTATCTCTTAATCCCCTTAATTCATAAGGTTAGCTAAATAGCGACGGTCGCTTCACACGACTTCTGCTTGTTTACATTTACTTCACAAAAAACGCAAATCTGGTGAGATTTTTCATAACGCCTGCGCGTTGAAGCCTTGCGGGCTTTAACGTTAAATGCCAGTCACATTAGTACACAGAGAATGTTTATGAAGCAGCGTGTTATTTTATCTTTACTGACAGGCCTGTTGATGACCGGGTGTAACTCTGCCGGTTCTTCAGGGTCTGCACAGCAGGCAACGGCTAAGCCTGCAGCGATGTCTGCAGAAGTGACCTTTGACTGGTTTAAGTATGCAACGCCGAATAACCGCCCTGCGGCGCCAGCCGGCGAATATGCCAATCCGATTTTGCCGGGCTTCTATCCTGATCCGTCTATCACCAAAAAAGGTGACTATTATTACCTGACCACGTCTTCTTTCAGCTATACCCCGGGCTTACCCATTTTACGCAGTAAAAATCTGACCGACTGGGAGCTGGTGGGTTATGCCCTTGACCGTGAAGAGCAAATGGAATTCTCCGGCGCACGCATTTCAAGAGGGATCTTTGCGCCAACTATTCGCTACCATGACGGACTATTTTATATCATTACTACGTCGGTAGATAACGGCGGCAACTTCATTATCACTGCCAGCGATCCGGCCGGTCCCTGGTCTGAACCCATCTGGTTACCGGAAGTCGGAGGTATCGACCCGGACATTTTCTTTGATGACGATGGCCGTGTTTACATCACTCATAATGAAGCCCCTCCTGGCGAGCCTTTGTATAACGGCCACCGGGCTATCTGGATGTGGGAGTATGATCCCGCCGCTCAGAAAGTGTTAGCCGACAGCCGCAAACTGCTGGTAAATGGCGGTGTAGATATTAGTCAGGAGCCTATCTGGATTGAAGCGCCGCATATCTACAAAGTGAATGACTGGTATTATTTGTCCTGCGCGGAGGGGGGCACCGGGCCACAACACTCGCAGGTGGTATTCCGCACACGTTCTCTGGATGAGCCTTTTATTCCGTACGAAAACAATCCGATTCTGACCCAGCGGGATCTGAGCTGGCCGCGACCCAACCCGGTAGATACCGCAGGCCATGCCGACATGATTCAGACTGACACCGGCGAGTGGTGGGCCGTGTTTCTAGGCACCCGACCGTACGAGAATTACCTCTATAACACGGGGCGGGATACCTTTTTACTGCCCGTAGAGTGGCGTAATGAATGGCCGCATATTCTACCGGCAAAAACACCTATTCCGCCTACCAGCCCGCGCCCGACTGGAACCAGCAAGCAGCAGGGCACGGATTTTTACGATTGGGATGACCAGTTTGACGGCAATAGCCTGAGCGTGCGCTGGCAAACTCCGCGGGATTTTGACCGCCACTGGGTGAGTGTTGAAAACGGCGTGCTGACTATGTCGCCGTTGGAGAATGCCCTTTATAGCAAGGAAATGGTGAGCTATGTGGGCTCGCATCAGGCTGCCGCTTCGTTTGCGGCGACTACCGAAGTGACCATCGCCAACGCTTCATCAGCAGAGGCTGGTCTGGCGGCATTCCAAAGTGCCCGCTACCACTATTTTCTTGGCTTACGCGGTGAGCAGGGGCGCTATGAGGCGTTTGTTGAACAGGTAGTTGACGGCAAGGTAGCCACTGTTGCCCGTCTGCCCCTGACAACCCCGATGGGGGAGCCAGTAAAAGTAAAAATTCACGGCGAGGGAGCATTAATTGACTTTGCTGTTGAGCAGGATGGTGAGTGGCTGGCCGTGGGCGAATCGCAGGATGCTACCTGGCTAAGTACGCAAAAAGCGGGTGGCTTTGTTGGTACCACTATTGGCCCCCACGCCAGAAAATAATAAGAGGTAAAGGCATGTTAAAGCGCGTTGTATGTATTTTATTGGTGTGTTTGTGCGTACCGGCCCTGGCGAGTGACTATGTTACCCATCAGTATGCGTCAGGCGACTTTGTGGTGGCCGATGGCACCGCAAAACAAACGGCGACTATCTGGGTAGACAGTACCGCCAACCCGGGGATTAGAATGGCGGCTGAATCGTTGCAACAGGATATCCTCCGTGTAACCGGCCTTAAGCCTCAGTTAACCAGTAACAAAGACGACCTTTCAGGCCACGTGATCATCGTTGGTGAGCGCGGTCAGGCTGCGCTGGTGGATAAACTGATTAGCAGTAATCAATTCACAGTTCAGCCAAAGGCCCGGCAGTGGGAAGGTTATCAGCTCGATACGATAGCGAGCCCGCTCCCCGGCGTTGAACAGGCCTGGGTGATCAGTGGTAATGACCGGCGCGGCGTCATTTTTGGTATTTATGATCTGAGTGAAAAAATCGGCGTGTCGCCCTGGTATTGGTGGGCTGATGTACCGGTTATCACCCATGACAAACTCTACATTAAGGCCGATACGCATATCAGCGATGCGCCCAAAGTGAAATACCGGGGGATCTTCCTCAACGATGAAGCGCCAGCCCTTACCGGTATGGTGCACGAGCAATTCGGTGGCTATAACGCTAAGTTTTATAAGCATGTTTTTGAACTGCTGCTGCGGCTGAAATCCAACTTTTTATGGCCGGCGATGTGGAACAATGCCTTTGCTGACGATGATCCGCAAAACATGTATCTGGCCAATGCTATGGGCATAGTAATGAGCACCTCACACCACGAGCCCATGATGCGGGCGGATAAAGAGTGGAACCGCTATGGCAGCGGTCCGTGGGAATATTCAACCAACCCCGACAAACTCTACGACTTCTGGGTAGAAGGTGCTAAGCGTTACAAAGATAAAGACGGCATTTTCACCCTTGGCATGCGTGGTCAGGCTGATACGCCAATGAGCGAGGGCGAAAATATCGGCTTGCTGGAAAAAATCGTTCACGATCAGCGGGAAATTCTTGCCGATGTGATGGATAAGCCACTATCTGAAGTGCCGCAAGTGTGGGCATTGTACAAAGAAGTGCAGGGCTTCTATGAGCGGGGCATGCGTGTGCCGGATGATGTTACATTACTTTGGTCTGACGACAATGCCGGCAATATTCGCCGCCTGCCAACCGAAGCCGAGCGCGGCCGTAGCGGCGGTGCCGGAGTGTATTATCACTTTGATTATGTGGGAGGCCCGCGGTCTTACCGGTGGATCAATACCGTGCCGCTGGGTAAGGTCTGGGAGCAAATGAATCTCGCCTGGGAGTATGGTGCGGATAAAATCTGGATCACCAACGTAGGCGACTTAAAGCCTATGGAATTACCTATCAGCTTTTTCCTGGCGCAGGCCTGGGATCCGGAGGCATTTAACGCGCAGTCTGCCAAACGGTTTACCCGGGAATGGGCAGCGAGTCAGTTTAACGGACAGTTTACTAACGATATTGCTGAGTTGCTGACAGTTTATACGCTACAAAACGGCCGACGTAAGCCCGAAGCGCTGAGCCCGGAAACTTACAGCGTACTGAACTACAACGAAGCCGACCGGATAAGCGAAACACTGGCCGAAGCGGCGGATAAAGCCAATAGCATTTATGAGCGCATCGACAGTGATTATCAGGATGCATTTTTCCAGCTGGTTGCGCATCCGGTGTGGGCTACCCAGGCCATGTTTGAGTTAAACCGAGCCCAGGCGCTGAACGCTCTGTATGCCGAACAGGATCGCGCTTCTACGTCGGCCAAGGCGGCCACAGTCAACGCGTGGTTTGAACGGGATGCCGAGCTTACTAAAATGTATCACAGCATCAAGGGTGGCAAATGGAACCGTATGATGTCGCAGCCACACATTGGTTATGTGTACTGGAATAACCCGCCGGCCAATATTCCTCCGGTAGTTCAAACCAAAGCACTGGCTCAACCCGCTGTAGCTGATATGGGCGTTTCAGTTGAGGGAAGCCGTGCTTACTGGCCCGCCACCGGCGGATTGTTGCTGCCGGAATTTACGCTCTACGGCGAAGCGACTCGCAACTTTACCGTGTACAACCGGCAGGGCAAGGCTTTCAAGTGGTCGGCGACAGCCTCACAACCCTGGATCGTGTTGGAAAAAAACAGCGGTGAGCTGCTGACAGATACACCAGTTGCGGTTTCCATTGACTGGTCTCAGTTAGAGGTTGGCCATCACGAGGGGACCATTAATGTGAAAGGCACCGGCTGGGGCGGCGCGAACATAAAAGTTACTGCGCACAAACCAGAACTTACTGCAATGCCGGTTAGCGGCGACTTTATTGAAGCAGACGGTTATGTGGCGATGAATTCCAGCGAGGCCAAGGTGAAGTCGACCCCGAATGGCAGTTGGCATAAGGTCGCGGTACACGGGCGGACAGGCGAAGCTATGAGTGCGGCACTGCCGCCGTACTCAAGCCTGAAACCCCAGCAGGCGCCAGCACTGGAGTTTCCAGTATTCCTTACCTCAACCGGCGAGTTTCCGCTTACCCTCCAGCTATCGCCTTCATTGCCGTTTGATGAGGCAACGGGCATTAAAGTGGCGGTAACCCTGGATGGTGAGCATGTGGCTACACTTGCGTTGCCTTCACAAAAAGACAAGCAAGCCTGGGCGCAGGGGGTAATGGATAACGTGAAAGAACTCAGTACTACATTGCCTGTGACTAAGGCAGGTCGCCACCGGTTGGCGGTAAAAGCCTTAACGCCAGGAGCCGTATTACAGCGGGTTATCATCGATACTGGTAATCTGAAACCCAGCTATATTGGGCCGCCCCAAAGGCGCGCACCCTAAGAAAATATCAAGAAATAAAGGGGGCGTAATAAAGGGGTCAGAGTTAATTAAATAAAGGGGGCAGAGTCTGAGGTATCCCCACAAATAATAATGCAATATCAATAAGATAAAAAAAGATAGGAACATTCATGACGTTTGGTGATCAGATCAATCGCCAAAAATCACCGAGACCAAACTGCCATGAATGCCCTATCTATTGTGAACAATGTCATATCGCTTGTCAGCTATAAAATGCATAAAGCGCGTCGGGATGTGGTAACGGCGTGCGTGAAAAGCCTTCTTCATGGAAGCGCAGCAAGCGTAACGAGTATTGGTCGTGGGATTAGTACTAAAGCTTATGAAAAACATCGGATTAAACGTGCCGACCGCTTGCTTTCAAACCCGCATTTATTAAGTGAAACACCGTTTATCTATGCATCTATTTGCCAACTATTTTGTGGCAG
>NZ_PVNP01000004.1 GCF_002993365.1 Marisediminitalea alba | reverse complement strand
TAAGGAAGGTCTGAATAACTGCCAATTTTCACCAGCATCGGCATAAACCGGCAAAAATATGAAATTCAGACGCTATTTTCCCCGTTGCTTGCATATTTTTTGCCCATTCCCCGCCATTTTGGCGGAAAACAGGCGCACTGGCCCTATGCCAGAAGGTATTTTCCACCAATAAGCAGGTTGCTGAACGCGGCCAGCAAATGCAACCGGTTGTTGTTCTTGGCCAAGCCACGATAGCGAACTTTGCTGTAGCCAAAGACCTGCTTTATGTACCGGAATGGATGCTCGACCTTGGCACGAACGCTGGCTTTGATTTTCTCGGCTTTAAGCTTTTCAGCATCCAGCGTTTTTCGTGCCCCAGGGCGCGTAGCGATGTACCACGATACATTCTGGCGGTGCTTATGTTCAGACCGCTTTTGAATACCGAGGTAGCCGGCATCGCCGAAAACCCGTTGCTCTTCACCATGCAGCAGCTTGTCCGTGGGCACAATGTCGTGCACGTTGGCAGCGGTGGTATCAATACTGTGGATGAGGCCCAGCGTGTCATCGACGCCGATGTGCATCTTCATTCCGAAGCGCCACTCATTACCCTTCTTGGTTTGATGCATTTCCGGATCACGCTGGCCGGTCTTGTTCTTGGTGGAACTCGGTGCAGAAATGATGGTGGCATCGACAATACTGCCTTCACGCAGCATCAGGCCGTTTTTCTCAAGATGCTTATTCACTTCTTTGAACAGTACCTTGCCAAGGCCATGCTGCTCCAGAAAATGGCGGAACTTAAGAATGGTGGTTTCGTCCGGCAGACGATCCAGCTTCAGTCCAGCAAACTGGCGCATGGATTCGATCTCGTACAGGGCGTCTTCCATGGCGGGATCACTGAGGTTATAGAACAACTGCATGCAGTGAACTCGCAGCATGGCAGACAAAGGATACGGGGGCCGTCCGTTCTGACCCTTGGGATAATAACGGGCTACCTTTTTCTCCAGCTGCTTCCACGGAATCAGGTTGTCCATCCGATCCAGAAAGATCTCGCGACGTGTCTTGCGCTTCTTGGTCTGGTACTCGGCTTCGGAGAAAGTGATCTGATCCATAAAAGCACGGAATCCTATGCAGTTGACGATGGCCGTATTATCGCTGATTTTGGGGACTTATTCAGAGTCTCCTTAAGTAACGTTGTTCCTAAATCGGTGGCAAATTCAGTTCCCTGCCAAAACGATTTTGATTTTTTCCCATCAGTCTCATCTAGATAAACCCTGTAGGACACATCAAACCGTCCTTTACTAGATTCTCTAGCTTCCAAATTCTTTAAGTTTTGAAATGCTCGCGCCTTTCCCCATCGCCAACGCCCATGAGTTCCATCTCCTCTCATTGGCAATATTTCAATGTCATTGTTTGATGACCTTTCAAGAGACAAAGTATTAGCACTTTTATTCCAAAAAATCGGATAGAACATTTTAGGCCGATCTTCTCTTCTGTCTTCACTCCCTCTCTTACGAAGATCACGTAATGAATAAAGACAACCACTTTCATCTTTTAACGTGAAGTCTTTTAGCTGTTCTTCTGTCAGATCCAAACCTTTCGAGACAAATTCATCTCCTGAGTAGACTAAAATATACTCATGCGTGATCGCTATATGCTCTTTATCATTTCGTCCTTTTAAGTTATTGACGACAACAAATAAACCAACAAACTTATCATCACCAAAGACTTCATCCATCAATAACTTTGCGCTATTAACTTCATTGTCATCCAACGTTAACCAAATACTTCCATCGTTTGACAGCAGTTCTTTCAACAACATAAGTCTCGGCCACATCATGCAAAGCCATTTGTCATGACGTTCCAAGTCTTCTTTATCAACAGGATTAGCTGACTTTTTCAGCCACTCCTGCATCAGAGGCGAGCGCACATTGTCGTTATAACACCAGCCTTCATTGCCTGTGTTGTACGGCGGGTCGATAAAAATGCAGTCTACTTTGCCGGCATGAGTTGGCAGTAACGCCTTAAGAGCTTCGAGGTTGTCGCCATGGATGATAAGGTTGTCATCCAGTGATGCCGTCTTGCCCACCTGCGGTAACGATTTATCTGCAACCACTTTTAGTTCACGAAACGGCACACTCAGGTGGTGTGAATAAACAAACTGTTTACCTTTAAAATCCAACGTTGGCATCGGTATTCCTTAAATTCTTATTTAATTCTGATGATTAATCTCTAGTCATAAAAAGCGGTTGTCTGGGTTGTGCTCATCGTCTAAGTGACATAACCCGGCGCAATTGCGAGGTTTTGAACCCCATACAGCGCGGCACGATTGTTTAATGCCAGTTGGCAATGGCTGTCTGATAAGCAAGCGGTCTCGGAACAATCAACATTCCAAAGCCTGAGCAAATACCCCGCAATTGCAGCTCTAATCTCAACCTTTAGAACGCCACCTGCCATGCCATAATCCAGTTCAATCGCTTCGCTGTGCTCTATGCGTGGGTGCGGCACTAACTCCAGCTCAACAAAGCGATTCCATTGCCGGTCTTGGGTTTCAAGTTCAGCCTCTGACAGAGTGGAATCCTCAAGCACAACCGCAGCTTTAATTCGGGTCAGTACAAAGTCACGGAACTCACCATGCTTGCGGTCAAAACCACGAACATGCCAACGCAGGCCATTGTCCACCAGCGTATGCGGCACAATTTCACGCGTGGTTTCACCGCTCGATAACGACACATAGGTGATACGCAAGGCTTTGCCTTTGTGTATGGCCTCGGAGACTTTCGCCACTATCGATAAACTCGGCTTGTTGAGGTGAAAAGGCGCTTCACAAGCAAGGGGGGGGGTTACCTTTCCAGTGAAGCCATCACCGTACCCTTGGCTAATGGTTGCCAGTGTTCTCACAACGTCGTACTCGAACAAGGGCTCAAAAGCTTCACCACGCTTATGCAGTTTGAGCTTTTGGTCATACTCAATGTTGCCTGGTGCAAGCTCTCGGTACATTGTGAAGTCTTTCGTTGCTTGTGCGGCCGCTATGCTGAAGCGATCGACTAAATCCGCCCGTACCGCTTCTCCCTTAAACAATAAGGTGAAGTCGATGTGGGCAATGCGATCCCTGGTTGCTTGTGGCAACTGCGCTATCTGCGAAAGCCTATCTGGCTTCGCCACTACTGTTTGTTTCAGACCATCATTTGTCATGCGTCTTATTTATCCAATTCAACCAGATTCTTAAAACTCTGTTTATAAAGTACGGTCAGACATCGCGTAATAACATTGAATAGTGTCACTCAATGCTACTCTTTATTCGCAATGACTTAGCAATCTCTACCGGTTGAAGCTGGACAGATGGACATAAAACACTTAATAGGCTTCAACCTAATTAATTTTATTAGGTGTCATCCTATCACAAATTATTTTGTAGGGAAGGCTAAGCGGCAACTTTTTGATCTGGATTGCAATTGCCGCTCAGTTATGGGCGTGAAGGCCTTGTTTCGTGTCATTGATGATAGCCGCTATCAATGCGCTACCCGAACCAGTGGCACCACGATGTTACTGCTTTGAGACTTCCCTTTCTCCGAGTCTGTGGACATCAGGGCTCGTTGCTCACTTTCCCGAATGCGCCTAGCAACTTCTGCCTGGGCTGGTAGCAATGGCAGCATCCCTTCAGCAATCGCGTCTGGAGCAGACTCTTGGCCACAGGACATCAAGTGCTTCCAAGGATCTTTAAGAAAGCGCTCGAACGTGATGCCAAATTCAATGATGCGGGCAGAGACGAAGATTTCGCCCCAGTATTCAATGTAGGTGTCTTGGTACATGGAAAGATTCCTCTTGTTGGTTATATACCCTGCCTACTTGCAGCCGCAGCGGTGTTACCTGTATTCGCTCACCCCAATCACATAGAAGATCTATGCTCATGGGGACTCGCTCACTTGCCGCCTAGCTGCAACACCAAGTAGTTTGGGTATAACGTAAGTTCACTTTCCATTTTCCAGAGGTTTTCAAATATGCAAGGCTTACCTTGTAGAGAGCTACAAAGCTTTAAATCGATTGCGGGCATCTTTGTAGTCATAGTGGGCATGTTCTGAGCCACGATGGTACAAATCATCCAGGTAAGTTTGTTCCTGCGGCAACTCGTCTTCGCTGATTTCGCGCCACCAATGTTTGTTGGCACCTTTAACACCGTCATGCCAACGGTAACCACGCTCTTTTAAATAGTCCTTTACGTCAAACGGCGCACCAAACGCACGAACTAACACAGTTCGCCTGTCTGCTTCAGACAACAAGTTTGCAACGGACTCGGGCAACAAATGAAACAACCAGGCCATCGCCAAACAATCGGTTGCAGCTCGATGTCCTTCATAAAACCAACCTAAGCGAAGCAGCAGGTACTCAAGCTTTCGACTTTCAAAACCCAGCGCCTTCCAATCTATGCCACTGGCTGAACAGGCCCAAGATAGATGTCCTAATGCAGCAAACCGCTTTTCAAAGAAAGGACGATCAAACTGTGCATTGTGTGCAACCACCAGCGGATCATCGGATAACCAACTCGCTACCAGTGAATCATCAATGTGCTGGCCTTGCACCATCTCATCAGTGATACCGGTTAACTCGGTAATCAGCTCGGGGATTGGCTTGCCGGGATCTTCATACAAGCTGATCACATCAACAATCGACACAATCTGCTTAGCAGAGGGGCTGTAAAGCACCTTAACCATACCAAGCTCAATAATGGACTCATCATCGGCAGACAGTCCGGTTGTCTCTGTATCGAGCAGCACCATCGGTTGTTCATCACCGACCAAAGGAGAGAATTCAAGTGGCCAGGACTGCGGCTCACGCGTTAATGGAATACGCTCCAGCAATCTAAAATCTTCTGGTCTTTCTAGGATATCCGCGAGGCGCTCTAGCGGAAATGGCGCTGGGGCTCTTGTCATTGATGGTTCCTCTTCAATTCTATTGTTCGCTTTAGGTGATTTCACTGTGCCACAGGTTTTTCTAAATGCACCTTGGATACCTCAGCGTTTTTTTAATCTTTCTACTGGGTGAACCCATGTATGAAGGCTTTGGCTAAGCCTTTCAGAAAGCCTTAGCTAAACCCTTTAGGTAACCCTTACCGATACCCTTTACGTATGGCTTAGCCAACCCCTTTTCAAACGGTTGCAAAAGGCTTGAACTGAGTTCGACTGAGCATTTTAATGGTGCTCCTGACTTCGCTTTAAGCTAGTAAATTCAATACGAAGCAGAATTTTACTAACTGTTTTTAAACCCTTTGCAAAGGGTTCAACAAGCCTTGTCTGACGGTTACTTGACCCATGCGTTAACCAGTAGCAGTAACAGGATCAGTAACAGAAACAAGAGCAGTAGGCAGAAGCAGTATTATCCAAGCCTTGCAGGCTTTGACGAGGGCGAGCGATCCCCACATCAAGCTTATCAACACAAAAAAGAAATCACCTACAACACAGCGTCTTACTCGAACAACTACAGTTTTACCTACAATTTTACTTGTAGAAATCAGCATAGCAGACCGTTCTTAGCGATATGGCCTCACCTCTTTTTTACGTCGCGTTGAGGCTCCAAGTGATATTCCCAACAGGGTAGCCACTGCGCATGGCTTTCGCTCAAGTTTTCGTGATTGGTGCAGCAAGCATGGTTACTCTCGAGATCTTGCTGAAAGAGCACTCGCTCACTCAATTCAGAGTAAAGCTGAGGCCGCTTACCACAGGACTGATTTACTGGAACAACATCGCCCGATGATGCAGGCATGGGCTGATTTCGTAACACGATCAGGTGGTTGAATCGCCACAAGGTAGGGATTGAATACTATTCCAACGGAGGTTCACGATGGTACCTCTTTTTTCTGAAGGATTAACTGGACTATATCTGCTTGCAACTGTTTGCCGGAAATCTGCTGTCCCTCTCTTGATATTCCTAATAATAATTAGGCCATAAGCATATGATACATGAATATTTTTCATATCAAGTAACCGATAAATTTCACACCCCCCCACCCAGGATAGAGATTGCCATTACTGTGAGGCCGATCTATACTTCAACCATCCCCCCGGGGGGGATGTAAACTTAAGCCGAGAGATTTCCTGATGCTCAATATTCTTTCTAATCGTATTTACCGCCACCTGTTTATGGCACAGGTTATCGCCCTTATCGGCACCGGTCTGGCGACCGTTGCGCTGGGGCTGTTAGCCTACGAGCTTGCAGGAGACAGGGCTGGTGCTGTCTTGGGTACCGCGCTGGCTATCAAAATGAGCGCCTACATTCTGGTTGCGCCCGTAGCTGCGGCCTTCGCCGACAAATTCCCGCGTCGCAGTATGCTGGTGACGCTGGATCTGGTTCGCGCCCTCGTGGCTATAGCGCTGCCATTTGTCACCCAGATCTGGGAAATCTATATCCTGATCTTCATTCTTCAGTCTGCCTCGGCGGCATTTACGCCAACCTTTCAGGCGACAATCCCGGAAATTCTTCCTGATGAACGCGAATATACCCGGGCGCTGTCTCTGTCACGGCTGGCCTACGATTTGGAAAGTGTTATCAGCCCCATGCTGGCGGCTGCGCTGCTGGCGGTCATGAGCTTCCATAACCTGTTTGCTGGGACGGCTGTGGGGTTTATCGCATCGGCTTTACTGGTTGTTTCTGTCAGATTGCCAAAGATGAAAGCGCTAACGGTAAAACGCAGCATCTATGACAAAACAACGCGAGGCATGCGTATTTTTCTGAAAACACCGAGACTACGCGGCCTGCTGGCTCTCAACATGGCCGTAGCAGCGGCGAGTGCGATGGTTATCGTCAATACTGTTGTTCTGGTTCAGGCTAACTTTGGTTTCTCACAACGGTCTACCGCCATTGCGCTGGCATGCTTCGGTATCGGATCCATGCTATCGGCTCTGATTCTACCCAGACTCCTCGACAAAATGAGTGACCGCATGCCGATGCTTGTAGGTACGTCGCTTTTAGTCATTGGCCTGGGATTGGGCATTCTCCTAAAAAATTATGTCACCTTGTTAGTGCTGTGGGCGCTGCTGGGGGTGGGTTATTCGCTTTCTCAGACGCCAAGTGGGCGCCTGCTGCGGCGCTCGTCAAAAGCTGAAGACAGACCGGCGCTGTTCGCCGCTCAGTTTGCGCTGTCACATTCATGCTGGCTGGTGACTTATCCGCTGGCAGGGTGGGTAGGCGCTACATGGGGAACTCAGGCTTCATTCATCGCTCTGACCATTGTGGCGGGGCTGTCGCTGGTTACTGCCGTACTCATCTGGCGGCCTGAGCATGAAATTTACATCCAGGTTCACAGCCACACAGCCCCAGATACAAACAATGAATCGACCCATGAGCATGATTTCGTGATTGATGATGAACACCCGTCATGGCCGAAGAAAGAGAAGTAATTTACCCATAATATGCAGCGTATAAGGAGAGGATAAGCCGATAAAAAGTGTGACCATAGCGTTGATACATATTATCTTATCCCCTCCACCCAGAGAGGACAGCCCCATGACCGTACACGCATCACACCCTGACATTATTAAAAGACTTAAGCGTGCCGCAGGGCACCTGAAAAGTACCATCCAGATGCTTGAAGATGAAAAAGCGTGTCTGGATATAGCCCAGCAGTTACAGGCTGTGGAAAAAGCTATAACGAATGCGAAGCGTACTTTAATTCACGACCACTTAGGTCACTGCCTGGAGGAGGCCCTTCATGCTGAACACTCCGAGTCTGATAGTTCGCTTAGCGAATTTAAAGAGATAACCAAGTATCTTTAAAGCTGGTGAAACATGACTGGTTTTTCACAGCAAGGTGTGGTTAATGCCTGTGTTGCTACATATGCCCCATCAGGGGGCTTTTTTATCTGACTCAGCAGCAATTAACCAGTACCTACCTGAAAGGATTTATTATATGAAAATAAAAAACTCCCTTTTTCTATATTAATCTTATTCCTGCCAGCCATTTCCGTCGAAAAATCGGAAATGAAAATGTCAAAAATGCACTCGTCAGCATAGTCACAGGAATATAAGGCGGACATGAATGACCTGCACGACAAAGTGATGTCTGCTGTTAATGAGTCCGATCCCGACAAGGCCTTTACAAGGAGTATGATAGGGAAGCTGTGATCAAGTCTGCCGCATGAGATAATGTCCGCTGCACACGATTGGGGACATAGAGATGGATCAGCAACTTACATTCGCGGACAGCGAGTTCAGCAACAAGCGCCGCCAGACCCGTAAAGAGAAGTTCCTTGGCCGGATGGACAAGCTGATCCCCTGGACGCGTCTCGAAAACGTCATCGAACCTCATTATCCCAAGCCCGGTAACGGCCGCCGTCCTTATCCGTTGTCTACTATGCTGCGGATTCAATGCATGCAACAGTGGTACAGCCTGAGTGATGAGGCGATGGAAGATGCGCTGTATGAGATTGCCTCCATGCGCCTGTTTGCCGGTCTGTCACTGGATAAGGCCATCCCCGATCATTCAACGATTCTGAAGTTCCGCCACCTGCTGGAACAACATGGCCTGGCACGCCAGATCTTCGACGAGGTCAATCAGTGGCTGTCCGAGGCTGGTGTGCTGATCAAGGAAGGTTCCCTGATCGATGCCACCATCATCGAGGCCCCCAGTTCAACTAAGAACCGCAGTGGCGAGCGCGATCCTGAGATGCACCAGACGAAGAAGGCACTTCGGGCTGAAAGCCCATATCGGCGTGGATGCCTGCACCGGTATCACGCACAGCTTCACCACTACGGCAGCCAATGAGCATGACCTAAACCAGGCAGAGCACCTGCTTCATGGTGATGAAGCGTTCATCTTTGCCGATGCGGGTTACCGAGGCGCCGAAAAGCGGGTAGAGCTTAAAGATGTCAGTGCAGACTGGCACATCGCCGAACAACCCGGGCAGCTGAAGACTCTGAAAAAGCATCCTCGCATCAATAAGGTCAGAATCCCCGCACCGAGTATCTGAAGGCCAGCCTGCGTGCCAAGGTTGAGCATCCGTTCCGGATCATCAAGTGCCAGTTCGGCTTTGTAAAAGCCCGTTACCGTGGTCTGAAGAAAAATGACGGCAAACTGGCGATGCTGTTCGCGCTGTCAAACCTCGTGCGCGTGGATCAGATGTTGCGAGCACAGGGTTAATCAGTCTGAAGTGCCTGAAAAGGCGCTGTCCGAAGGAAAACGCAGGATAATGACGTCTAAATGGGGCCCCAATTGCTACGGGTTCTGGTTGGGCAGAAGTGGAGGCTTAATTACAGGTTCCTTAGTCGATATAAAAATAAGTCAGGCTATTATCAGGGATAAAATAATATAAAAAAGTTAAAAACGGTAACTCCATAGTAGAGTTACCGTTTTAATAAAACTATTCTTTTGGTGGGAACCCAGCTTCACGTAAAGCCTCAGAAATCTGCTCTAAAGATATTGATGTTTGCACATCTACCTTACGTATTGGTGGGTTGGTTACGATTTTAGCCTCTGGATCCATATTCTGAATAACTTTAGTCACTGTTCGAGCGCAGCCACCGCATGTCATATTTTCTATATGTAATTGCATTTGTATATCCTATTTAGTTGTGGTGACCTTTAGGATAGAGTTTGCCACTGTTGTAAGGTCAAGCCCTATCGCCAAAGATTTTCGTGCTTATCCTCTTTGACTAAACGTTTCACCAGAGGTATCAACTTTTCGCCTTGAGGAAAAACTTCGCACAACCACATAAAACACAGGAGTAAGCAGTAAGCCAAAGAAGGTTACTCCAAGCATTCCCGAGAATACGGCAATACCCATAGCATGCCGCATTTCGGCACCAGCCCCACTAGCTAATAGCAAAGGTATAGCACCCGCAATAAACGCCAGAGATGTCATAAGAATCGGACGTAAACGCAAGCGAGCAGACTCAAGCACGGCCGCCAATGGTGATAGTCCTTCACTCTCCTTGGTTCGGGCAAACTCCACGATTAAGATTGCATTTTTCGCGGCCAGCCCCACCAAAACAACAAAACCAATCTGAGTAAAGATATTGTTATCACCATTAGAAATCCAGACTCCCCCAATTGCAGAAAATAGCGCCATCGGCGCAATCAGCAATACAGCAAATGGCAAAGACCAACTGTTATATTGTGCCGCCAAGATAAGGAAAGCAAAGAAAACAGCTAGAGGGAAGATATACAGTGCTGAATTACCCGCCAATTTTTCCTGATAAGTAAGGTCAGTCCATTCATATGCCATCCCTTCAGGTAAACTTTCCTTAACTATTTTCTCAATAGCATCAGTTGCCTGTCCCGAAGAATAACCTGGTGCTGTACCACCTGTAATATCTGCAGATGGGTACCCGTTATATCGCATCACACGGTCAGGTCCAGAAGTTCGCTTAATATTTATCAGAGCTGATAAAGGAATCATGTCACCTGCTGAGTTTCGCACCTTAAGCAACCCGATATCTTCTGCTTGCATACGGAATGGCGCATCGGCTTGGGTAATGACTCGATACGTCCGACCAAACCTATTAAAATCATTTACATAAAGCGATCCAAGATTCACCTGTAAAGTATCAAATATATCTGTTAGCGCAACCCCCTGAGATTTTGCTTTCACACGATCAATATCTACCTGAATCTGAGGCGAGTTAGTTTCAAAACTGGCCATCATCCCTGCCAACTCTGGAGTTTGCATAGCTTTAGCCATGATGACGTCCTGCACACGAGCAAGCTCTTCAAAACCTAATCCGGCCCGGTCTTCAATTTGAAGTTTAAATCCTCCCATACTCCCTAAACCAGGAACAGGTGGTGGGGGGAATATACCCACGAAACCATCAGGAATTTGACTAAATTTCCCCATCAGACTACCAGCAATAGCCTGAGCAGATAATGATGGATTTCGACGTTCTTTAAAAGGTTTCAACATAGTAAACATTAATGCTGAATTTGGCATGTTAGGGCCGTTTACCGATAAGCCAGGGAATGCAATCACACTTTCAACTCCAGGCTGAGATAAAGCAATCCTGGACATTTCCTTAACTACAGCTTCGGTTCGGTCGAGTGAAGCGCCGGAAGGAAGCTGAGCAATGCCAACAAGGTAATATTTATCCTGAGCAGGCACAAAACCACCAGGAACCTGTTTGAAGCCCAGGAAGGTCAGTGCCAGAAAACCAGCATACAGAATGAGTACAATTGTACTTCCGCGAACGATACGTCGAATCGTCCCAACATAGGAATTCGACAGGCTATCAAAGAAACGGTTAAAACGACGGAAAAAAGATCCGAAAAAACGATCCATTACACGAGTCAACAAATCTTGCTTCTCTATACCTTGATGTGGTTTCAGTAGTACGGAAGCTAATGCCGGAGACAATGTTAAGGAGTTGATAGCCGATAAAATCGTTGAGATAGCAATCGTCAATGCAAATTGACGATAGAATTCGCCCTGAAGCCCCGAGAGGAATGCTGATGGAATAAACACAGCTGCCAGTACTGAGGTAATAGCCAGAATTGGCCCCGTTACCTCGTCCATTGCTTTTCTTGCGGCGTCTTTTGGTGAGAGTCCTTTTGCAATATGGCGCTCAACGTTCTCAACCACAACGATTGCATCATCAACAACAATACCAATTGAAAGAACCAGACCAAATAAAGATAGCGTATTGAGTGAGAACCCAAATACATCCATTAATGCAAACGTACCCACTAATGAAATAGGCACTGCGATCAATGGGATGATTGATGCTCTCCATGTTTGCAAAAATAGCATCACGACCAGCACAACTAATATTGTGGCCTCTAATAAAGTCGTCGTGACAGATTTCAGGGAAGCACTAACAAACACGGTCGGATCATAAGCGATACTGTACTGAATACCTTCCGGAAACCTTACTTTCAGGCGTTCCATTGTTGACCTTACCGATGCAGACACCTCAAGTGCATTGGCGCCCGGGGTCATAACAATCTGCATACCCACTGCATTTTTATTATTTAGTAAACTCCTCATGGAGTAGTTATCTGAACCGAGTTCAAGACGAGCCACATCACGCAAGCGCGTAATTTGTCCGTCATCTCCGGTTTTAATAACTATATCGCCGAACTGTTCCTCAGTAGTTAGGCGCCCTAAGGCATTCACAGTGACCTGGAATGATGACGATGCATTAGGTTGCTGTCCGACAGAGCCAGCCGCTACCTGAACGTTTTGTTCTTTAATCGCAGCAGTGACATCACTTGATGTTAACCCTCTGGAAGCCACTTTATTAGGATCTAACCATACTCGCATGGCATATTCCCCTTCACCTCCCAGCGCTATGCTTGCGACACCTGGTAAGCGTGAAAGCTCATCACGTACGTTTAACATTGCATAGTTAGAAACATAAAGTGGATCATAACGCTCATCAGGAGAGAACAAATGCACCACCATAAGAATATCCGGCGAGGTTTTTTCAGTCACAACCCCTATTTGCTGGACTTCCGTTGGTAGCCGAGGCAAAGCCCGTGATACCCGATTCTGAACCTGAATTTGCGCAATATCGGGGTCAGTTCCCTGTCTGAAAGAGATGGTTAAAATCATTCGGCCGTCAGAAGCAGTTTGAGAACTCATGTAAAGCATGCCTTCAACCCCATTGATGGCTTGCTCAAGCGGGGCGGCAACAGTATCTGCTATTACATTGGGGTTTGCTCCGGGGTAGCTTGCCGTTACCTGAACGGTTGGCGGTGTTACGGACGGATATTCACTGAGAGGAAGTTGAAAAAACGCTAAAGAACCCGCTATCAGCATAAAAACTGATAAGACAATTGCAAATATGGGGCGCTGGATGAAGAAATGAGGAAATTTCATTTACTACCTCCCTCATTTTTGCCATTCGATTTTTTAGATGCACCTTCAGGCTGCCTCTCAGGTACGCTCAACAGCGTTTGCATCGATACGATGTCTGGCGTAACGGCCATCCCCGGTCGTACGAGCCCTTTTATGATAATTTTTTCCCCGGCCTTCAGACCGTCGCTGATAACACGTAATCCATCGACCATTGGCCCCAACACTATCGGGCGATACTGCGCCTTATTATTGGCATCAACAACAAGGACATACTTATTGCCCTGATCTGTGCCTACGGCTTGATCGTTTACCAAAATTACTTTTTGCTCACTACCAGTGCCTAACTGAACTCTGGCAAATGCTCCAGGAGTAAGAAGACCATCAGCATTCGGGATAATAGCCCGGACACGAACAGTGCCGGTATTACGATCAATTTGGTTGCCAACAAAATCAAGCGCCCCCCCGTGCGGATACCCCTTCTCATTTGCCAGACCTATATGTACGGGTAATTTTTCGTTGCTACGTCCGACAACATCAGGCCGAGCCTTACTGACAGTATTGAGATATGTCGCTTCATCAATATCAAAATAAACATATAAAGGGTCGGACGAAACGATTGTTGTCAATAGAGTCGCGGCCCCCCCCTGGCTGCTGCTAACCAAGTTACCTTCAGTTACTAAAATCCGATCGATACGGCCATCAATTGGCGCAGTCACACGCGAGTATGACAAATCCAGCTTTGCTTCGACTGCAGCCTTCGATACCTGAACCTGTGCAACGCGGGCATTTTTCTCAGAAGATGCATCATCATAGTCTTTACGCGAAACAGCACCTCCGTTTACCAGACGGCTAATACGCTCGTAATTGCGGCTTGCCTGGAACGCCTGAGCTTCTGCCTGTCGTAATTGCGCTTGTGCACTATCAAGCACAACCTGGTAGGGCCGCGGATCGATTTGAAATAACATCTGTCCTTTCTGAACCAGACTTCCCTCCGGCACCGTAACAGATTCGATTGCCCCTCCTACCCTGGGGCGTAGCTCCACTGTTTTAATAGCCGCTAAAGAACCGGTAAATTCAGCAGAAGGTATAATATTCCGTGATACGGCAACAGCCACGGGTACCTGTGGACCTGCAGGCGCATTTGCAGTTTTTTTTTGCGTTTCGCTTGCATCATCATTTGCAAGTACCACTTCTGTATTGGCTGTCACTGCAACTGCCATCAGCAATATCCCAACTTTCATTTTCATCATAACGATCCTTTCATTCACCAAAACTCTTCGGCCAGTCCGAAGTTGGCGTCTGTAGTAATACCAATTGTCTTAAAAGTTTGATCTAATAGTGGTATTCATATTCGAGTGATTTTGATATGCATACAGCCGACGACTTTAAACAATTAGCAAAGCAAACCTCCAACGGGCAACTGCGAACCCGCTATCTAGCTTTGTATCATTTCAAGAATGGGGAAACACGAACCCAGATAGCAACTTACCTTGGGGTTGCCAGAGGCAGTGTTAATACCTGGGTATCCAACTATCTGGCGCACGGACTTGAAGGTCTGCAATCCAAACCTAGTCCGGGTAGACCCTGTCAGCTCTCCGTCTCCCAGCGAGAACAGATCGCACATTTTATCAAAGAAAATGCGGTTAAAAAGGAGGGGGGGCGTTTGATTGCACAGGATGTACGACAATACATTAGCGACACCTTCCAAATCGATTATCAGTTGCGAAACGTATACCGCATCATGGATGCGCTCGGTTTCAGTTGGATAACCAGTCGCTCTAAACACCCTAAACAATCACAACAAACCCAGGACACTTTTAAAAAATTTCCTGCTGGAAACGATCCTTCACACTCCCGGTCATCTTCCTCTGGATCGCGTTGACGTCTGGTTTCAAGACGAAGCACGATTCGGTCAGCAAAATCAGACGTCCAGAATATGGGCAGCCAAGGGCAGCAGGCCAAGAGTAGTAAAGCAACAGCAATTCGATTATGGCTATGTCTTTGGGGCGGTGTGTCCGAGCAATGGTAATACTCAGGCGCTTATCAGCCCTCTTGTGAATAAAGAGGTGATGAAGCAGCATCTGAAATTAATAAGTGAAGCGACAGAGCCTGGGCGTCATGCCGTTGTTGTAATGGATGGCGCGGGCTGGCATACGATCGATACGGCCAGCCCATTTACCAATGTCAGTCTGTTAAAACTCCCACCTTATTCTCCGGAGCTGAACCCGATGGAGCAAGTATGGCAATGGTTACGGCAACGTTGCTTATCAAACCGCGTATTTCGAGGTTACGAAGAAATAGTGGAACAGGTCTCTCGCGCTTGGAATACATTCATTGCGGATGTTGAACGAGTCAAAAATCTCTGTTGGAGAGAGTGGATAAAGTTGGTCAATTAATTAATGCAATTGGTATAATTTCTTACAGGCTAAAGCTTGTAGTAACTGGAAGGTCAAGGGGGAGGATGATAAAAACTTAGAAAGATCGCACTGATAAAATTGATTAAATCGGCTATTGAGGTGAATTCGTACAAAAAATTGAAAATTGTTTAAAACATAATGTTATTCATAGAAAAAATCAGGCCACTGAAATGGCCTGATGTAAAGGATGCTAATAGCTAGTACTTACCTCAAGCATCAATCGTGATATCACCGGCAGGAATGCACTGACATGTCAAACATGCCCCCTCATCAGAGGGCTCCACACCATTCAGATGCTGTACGTTCCCTGCAATCACCCTAGTTGAACAGCTTTCACATTGTCCAACACGACAACCACTAGGCATTTGAATCCCAAGCTTTTCCCCAAAATTAAGTAGAGTACCTTTATCCGTGGTCCAAATCTCTGTTCTTCCTGATTTTGCAAAAATGACTTTATGACGTAATGAGGGATCATTATTTATTTTTGCTGGAGAACGAAATATCTCGTAGAAAATAGCAAATGCAGGTACACCTCTCTCCTGAAGCCCTCGCGATATCGCATCCATCATAGGCTGCGGACCACACATGTAATAACGAGCATTATTCTCAATAAGATATGCCTCGACATCTCCCGCACCAACGTAACCAGCTCTATCATAATCCAATCCTGGAATATCACAGTCGAGGGGCTGATTGTAGATATTAATTACTTTAAGCCTGTCAATAGACGCATTTAGCTCCGCAATTCTTTTCTTAAACGCATGTAGCCTACTATTTTGATTAGCATAGAAAAGCCAGATCTCCGGACCTTCCGCTTGGGGGTTAATAGACTCCAGATAGGAAATGAATGGAGTAATTCCAATACCGCCAGCAAAGATTACGACAGGCTGGACGGCATTGAGCGGGACAATGAAATTCCCCCCAGGAGGGGTAAGTTCAACATCCTTGCCTATCTGCAAATGCGTGTTTATGTAGGATGACATTATTCCTTCAACATACTCACCTTTCTCATCAGTCGCTTTCTGATGACGGACAGAAATGGAATAGGTTTTACGGTCATGAACAAACGCAGGGCCTGTCAGCGAATACGCCCGGGTAACGATCTCTTCAGAATCGCTCATCGGACAACAGCTAACAGTGATATGCTGGCCCGGTTCATAATCAGGTAAGTAGCCTTCACTGTTCGATTGGAAGGTAATTGTCGTAACATTATCTGCTTCTTTTTTCAGTTCAATGACTTTGAATGTTTTACGACCTTCCCAGGGGCGCCTTATCAGCTCAAAATCATTCAAGCGGCGAATGCGGCAGCGGAATGAACGCAAAGGTAAAGCACCGCTGACTGGATCATAGCTATCACCGCTGATTAAACTATTGTAATTGCTACTGTACTCACCTTTAACCGGGTATGAAGGTTTGCCAAAATCAGGACAAGCCTGCCACCACCCAAACTCAGCAATTACAGTTTCATGAGAGAGTTTGGCTTCCACTTTTGCTCTAAATCGAGCAAGACCTGCTCTCGTTTCAATTTCTACCCAATCCCCCGTCTTGATACCTTCTTCGTCAGCCAGAGTTGCCGAAATGTCTACCGTTGGATAAGGTGCTTTTTTTCGTAGGCTAGTCAGGCTTCGATGTTGGCTATGACAGAAGAATCCGCTTTTAACGGATGTCAGCATTAATGGATAATCAGGATCGTTGCGCTGGTATTCTTGCGGCTGTACATACTCAGGTAAAGGATTGTAACCATAGTGATGAAGGATCTCAGAGTAAAACTCTGCACGTTTTGTTTCTGTATTGAAACCTGCCAGATATCCACTATTTGGGTCTCTGAAAGCATATTTTCTGACTTTATGCTCAAGCGGGATATCGTAACCTTCTGGCTTATTTCTGAGCATCTCAACAGTCAAACCTAATGGTTCTAGTTGATAATTCCAGGCTGCCTCAATATTGCCGTCGAAGAACGCTTCATTCATTCCTAACCGGCATGCAAGATCGAAAACAATCTCAAGGTCGGAACGGCTTTCACCGCGCGGAGAGACCATTTTTTTTCTCAACTGAATGTGGTCCTGAGCAGCAGCACTACTTTCAAACCCGGTTCTTAGGCCTTCGCGCTCCCAGGCAGTGTTAACTGGCAGAAGGATATCAGCATACTTTGATGTAGGCGTTTCAAACAAATCTACATGGGCATAAAACTCAAGCGCCTCAAGCGCCTGTTGTCCGAGAGAAGTATCACTTTGTGAAAGTAATATGTTGGCACCAAAGCCAATTAACCCGCGAATTTTATAGGGTGTACCTTCTAATACTGAATGCCAGATATCCTGAGAATGAACCCAACCTTGTGAAGGCGGCCCGATAGGCCTTTCTTCAAGGCCTAATGCTTTATCCCATTGTGATTTAGGCATCAATGTCGGTGAATTAACCACATTTACCGGGTGGCTGGCATAGATTCGATTACATCCTTCCTGATCGAAACAACCGGTTAAAGCATACAGTGTCGCAATCGCACGTTCTGTTTGGGTGGCATTAGTGTGTTGAGCCACTCCAGACCAACTGTGGTAGGCGATTTTCTTGGCCCCGGCAATCAAACTCGCAGCGGCTTCAATTGACGCAACAGATACCCCGGTGATACGGCTTACGTTTTCTGGGTCATAATTAGCCAACATATCTTTAAAAGATGAAAACGCCGTTTGGCAGGAAATTTTTGCACCATCAGCTATTGCGACTTCAACATTGCCCTCAAGTGCAGCTGTAGGCATCAGCGTTTCTTCAGTTCGAGTCTCGGAATCGATAAATGTGACTTGCTGGTTGTGTTCGTCCCAAACTGTATAGCGATTACTGATGGCAAGTGGGTTAATATCTTTTTCCCGAAGAAAATAACCATTATCATTTCGAACCAACAAAGGACCATTAGTCCAGTTTCGAACAAACTCATGATTAAACAGGTTTCGTTCTACCAGGAGATGGCTTAACCCCAAAGCTAATGCACCGTCAGTTCCAGGATTGACATCAAGCCAGGCATTTGCTTCTTTCGCTAAGGGTGTCGGGCGAGGATCCACGACAATCAGTTTTGCGCCGTTATTTCGACCAGTACCAATCGCACTAGCCTGGGCAAGCCAAGTATTCGCGGGGTTATGCCCCCAAAGAAGAATAAGATCGGCATGGGAATAATCAGCAACAGGAATGCCGCAGCCAAAGGTCCATCGATGTGCAACGTCTTTATGCCAGTTACATATCTCAGTTCCATAGCTGGTATTTGGGCTGCCATAGATACGAACAAATCGCTCTAACCATTCAATTGCATCACTGAGGGGGGTACCGCTTGGGCTCGTAAAGCCGAAAGCGACAGATTCAGCTCCATCCTCTCGTTTAAATTTTTCCAGTTGTCCGGCTATCGTTGACATAGCCTCTTCCCAACTTATACGTTGCCAGCCCGGATCCTCTGCACCTTTAGGATGAGTTCTCTTCATCGGGTACAGAATTCTATTTGCGCTGTCCACCAGCTCAGGTGCCGCTTTCCCCTTCATACACATGGCCTTACCATTAGGGTGTTCAGGGTTAGCCCGTACCTTGATCAGGTGGTCATTTGCTACTTCACTCAGCGTCCCACACCGCGAACGGCAAAGTGTGCAATATCCGGGAATAATATCTGACATTGGAAACCTCACTACTAAAAACAGTTAATATTCTTTAAAAACCACATTGATTTCTTTTTACCCAAGAGTTACTAACCCAATTAATGTCATCTTGTTTTGTAGGCGTAATTTCAGTTGAAATTACTGTCATCTATGGATTGCGGCTAAGAAATTTCAGGACCAGAGTCTGATTTTTGTAAACCGTTAACATCTGCAAGATACAGTGCACTCAAAATAGGGCATTCAGGCTTATCATCCCCTGCACAGCAATCAGAAAGCGTTGTAAGTATTGATGCCATACGCTGAAATTCTTGAATTTTTCGCGTCAACTCGTTGATGTGTGACTCGACTAATTTTTTTACATCAGCACTCTGGCGCGAATGGTTCCCCCACAGACAGAGAAGTTCCCCTGTTTGTGCCAGAGAGAAACCTAATTCCCGACATCGGCGTATAAAATGTAATTTGTACACATCAATATCGCGGAACATCCGATACCCGGCTGCAGTTCTGGCTACTTCCGGTATTAATCCCGCCTCTTCATAATAGCGGATCATTTTTGCGGAAACTCCGGATAACCGGGCAGCATCACCAATGTTCATCCTTACCTCCCAAAATGTATTCTGTTGATACCAGATCCAGTTTCAAATGACGTCGTTTCCGGCGCTCTTACCTTGCATACGTAGTGATACGGTTACCGTCTGGCTCATCAATATTGAGTCGATATCCAGCCTAAACCTTCCTGTGGCGGTAAGGTCAAGAAAAAAGATCATCAAGATAAGCTGTATAAGAAACCAGATGTGACGAAAATACTCATCTCCCTTATGACCACATACTTAATGACTCAAAACACTCTTCTTTGGGTTTAGAAAGAATGCTATCTCTAGTGGAATCATTTTTATATTCGCCAACACTCACTAATTCCCATGATTCGACATCATTCAACAACGCAAGCATCAACTTATTATTTAATGCATGACCTGTTCTGGTCAAGTCCAACCGGACACTTTTCTAAAAGAAATTTCAAAATCAATCGGTGACTGATCAGCATTTGCCGAGTGCAGCCGTTCTACATTGTAATATTTCATATATTTCGCCACATCATCACGCATATGTTGACGAGTTGGCTGTGGTACTTTTAATAACCAATCGTGTTTCAAACTACCAAAAAATCGCTCCACAACAGCATTGTCCCAACACGCTCCCACGTCCCCCATGCTTGCTCGGCAGTCAAATTTGGTTAATAAGCGCCGATAGCCTTTGCTGGTATATTGAGAACCTCTATCGCTATGAAACACTAAGCCCTTTGGTGGTTTTCGCAAGCTGTAAGCCTTCAAAAATGCTTTCTCAACTAAGCTTCTCGTCATGCGCTTAGAGATATGCCAGCCGACGATTCTGCGAGAATACAAATCCATTACAACTGCAAGATATAACCAACCTTCGCCAGTTTTAAGATAACTCACATCACCTGCCCAGACTTGGTTTGGCCCTACAGGATTAAAATTCATATTAAGCAAATTATCAGCCACGCTATCACTGTGCTTACGCTTTGTGGTGACTTTATAAGCCAGACGTTGCGTGACCACCAGTTTCAATCGCGCCATTAACTTAATAGTGCGATAACGAGTAATGCTAAACCCTTCTTTGCGTAGCGCTTTAGCTAACTCTCTACTACCTAGACTGTTTCGACTGGCTTTGAATAATGCTTTAGCTCGACGAAATAGCTCTAGAGTGTCAGCAGTGATAAGTTCACCTGGTTTTTTAAGCCAAACGTAATACGCTGACGAACTAACCTGCATCACTTTACACGCCATCGAAATAGGATATTTCGACTTAAGAGTATTGATAAATGAATACCTTACTTCATTTCTTTCGCAAAGAAGGCGCTGGCCTTTTTTAGTATTTCGCGCTCCATCAATAAGCGTTTATTCTCTTTGCGTAACAGCATAAGTTCGGTGCGTTCATCTACAGATAATGTATCGCCTTGAGTTAGCTTTTTGTGTTTAGCCACCCAGTTATAAAGAATTTTATCTGTAATACCTAAAGACGCTGCCGCTTGCACTATCGTGTAATTTTGTTCAAGAACCAAAGCGACAGCTTCTTGTTTAAAATCATCTGGATATTGTTTATTTATTCGTTTAGTCATATTCACCTCAATAATGGCATTATTATATTCCTTTATTGAAGTGTCCGGCTAATTCAACCACAACAACCTGACTTATAAGCATGGTAGGCGCCAATAATATTATGGCCTGATACGAAGAGGTCTCCAATCGCATCCAGTGTTTTATGTCGCACAAGTTCGTTGTTAAATCGCAGACCTTCCGGGTTCAGAACGCTATATTCATCAAGACCTATCGCATTATTCAAACTTGCCCCTAACCCAAGACCTTTTTGTTGTAGAAGTTCTACATCACGAACAAATCCAAAAGTTCTGGCATCAGCAATCTCGCCAATATAGTTTTCTTTCGACACTTCAATATTTAATCTATTGGTCTCAGCAGAAATCAAGGGATGCTTAAAATCAATCATAAAATCGATCGAGAACTTAGAGTCTGGATGCAAAAGAGCCCATTTGTCGCCATCTTTTACGGAAACCGTTTTTTTTATCAGCAGATATTTTTTTAGCGCACACTGCTCTATCAAACCAGCGTGCATTATTGAATATATGAATCCTCTGGCACTCCCATCGAGAATGGGAAGTTCTGGAGCATCGAGCTCCACCAAGAGGTTATCAAGTCCCATGCTGGACACCGCAGAGAGGAAATGTTCGATTGTTGAAACTCGAACTCCCTGAGGGTTGATAATGCTTGTTGCCAGCATAGTGTCATGAATCTGATCGGCACGGAGCTGAATATCAACAACAGGAGTTACATCTGTTCTACGGAACCGTATGCCACTATTGGCACCAGCAGGCATGATTTTCATGTTAACGGTTTTACCGCTATGCAAGCCAATACCGTTTAACTCAACAATATTCTTGATAGTTTTTTGCTTGATCATGGAGACCTCTATTTGCTCTAGCGACTAGGCAGAACGTCTGCAACAAGGCTCCATTAATGATTCCCCCTATTGCCCTGTTCATCGTCCTCGCTACTCTCGACTTGGTTCCATTAAAAACCCTAAAGTTGATATAGGGTCAAGCTTTTATACGATATACACATGAAGCATCTTGCACGAGTCGCACTGACTGACCCGAGTTAGTTACCATCATATTCCTTATGGTTGAGACCATATGGAAATCAGTGAATTAAAAATATTTATTCATCCAAAACACAAATGGTTTTAAGAAAACCTAACCCCCTTCTTGTAAAATTATTCAAGATAGTCAAGTATATTTTTTATATTGTCAATTAGGGCCACATGCAGGTCAGGGTCATCACATTCATCTGAATGGCAATAGGAAATATGTTGAAGTATAATTCTTTTTTTGAATTCGCTAACGGTGCACTCCAACTCATACACCGACCGTACGATATCAATACAAGGTTCATCATCGATTAAAAAATCCTGCATTTTATTATATTTATCAGCCAGCTCTTCTATCATAGGAATCAATACGGGGTCATTAACTAACATTGGCATATCTCTCCTCATCGTCTGAAAGTAAAGATGGACACAGCGCTGATAAATCCCAACTCCCTTGCTTACGGTACCGACCGGGAGGAAGATGAAACTTGTTTTTGAAAGCTCTCGTGAAAGTTTGTTGCGAATCAAAACCATACTGAAGAGCAATGTCCAGAACTGTTCTGGAAGTTAGTTTCAGATCGATGGCAGCGCAGGATAATCGACGAGAGCGAACATATTCACCCCGCGCAATGCCGGTCGCCTGTTTAAATAAACGTTGAAAATGCCATCGTGAATAACCAGATTTTTCAGCAATGATTTCTACTGGCAAGGTTTTATTCAATGAACATTCAACCCACTGTACAATATCTTCGACAACACTTTCAGAATATTTTTTGGTGTCCATCCGCTCCCCCTCAAACCATATTCGATAAATATGTTCAAACCAGAATACGGTCTCTGAGTCTGTCGTCCATGAAGAACTCAGAGACCCAACTCTTTATTTTCGTAATAATCTCAGGCCATTTGCCACAACCAGAAGACTGGCACCAACATCAGCAAATACAGCCATCCACATGGTTCCCATTCCCATGAGCGTGAGTACAAGGAATACGGCTTTAATACCTAGAGCGAGGCTGATATTTTGTACAAGTAAGCTGTACGTTTGTCGGGACAATTTCACAAAGGCTGGTATTTTACGCAGGTCATCATCCATTAAAGCTACATCTGCAGTTTCAATCGCCGTATCAGTACCCATTGCTCCCATAGCAAAACCGATATCAGCTGCAGCCAGAGCCGGTGCATCATTGATACCATCACCAACCATCCCAGTGATTCCAATCCGTGAATGCTCTTCAACTGCACGATGTTTATCTTCTGGCAATTGATTCCCTCGAGCCTCATCAATTCCAACCTGAGATGCGATTGCTTTAGCTGTATGTGGGTTATCACCAGTCAGCATAATAGTTTTAACGCCAAGTTCATGAAGTTGTTCAATCGCTTCACGACTGCTGTTTTTAACAGTATCAGCAACAGCGAACAGCCCAAGCACTTGCTTACCATCATTGAGTAAAATAACTGTTTTACCCTGGCTTTCCAGCCTTTGTACTGTTGCTTTAATCTCTGATGGACAATTAAAGTGTTCTTCTGTCAAACGCAGGTTTCCAAGGTAAAAATCCTTACCTGTAATTACGCCATGCACACCTCGCCCAACAATCGCTTCAAAGCTGTCAACATCCTGCTTTTTCAAATCAGCAGAAGCATTCACAATTGCCAGTGAAACAGGGTGATCAGAGTAACTAGCGAGACTAGCTGCAGTAGTACGAACTTCACGCTCGCTCCATCCATTGAATACCATTACGTCGGTTTGTACTGGTTTCCCATGGGTAATAGTTCCTGTTTTATCCAGCGCAAGGGCTTTTAGCTTACGTCCCTGCTCAAGATAAACACCGCCTTTAATGAGAATCCCTTTGCGAGCAGCTGCAGTAAGTCCACTGACAATCGTTACTGGCGTAGAAATAACCAGGGCACATGGACACGCTATGACAAGCATAACTAAAGCTTTATAGATCCACTCCTGCCATGTTCCTGCCCCAAACAATGGTGGCAATACAGCAACCGCAACAGCAATACCCATAACGACTGGGGTATAAATCTGGGAAAAGCGGTCAACAAAACGTTGTGTAGCTGCTTTGGCACCTTGCGCCTGCTCAACAGCATGAATGATTCGCGCAAGGGTTGTATTATTTGCAGCTGCAGTGACTTTATATTCAAAAGAGCCTGACTGATTTATTGTTCCAGCAAATACTGTATCGCCCGCGATTTTATCGACAGGCATACTTTCACCTGTAATTGGAGCCTGGTTAATGGTGGTTTGACCTTTGACGATTTCTCCGTCGAGACCAATTCGTTCACCTGGTTTTACCCTAACAATACTGCCCGGTTGTACGCTACTGGCGTCAACTTCCTGCCATGTTCCATCAGCTTGTTGGACCATTGCAGTTTCAGGAGTCAGGTTCATCAGTGAACCTATTGCATTTCTGGCTCTATCGAGTGATTTGGCTTCTATTAGTTCAGCAATGGTGAATAACACCATAACCATCGCCGCTTCTGGCCACTGCCCAAGGACCAAAGCCCCAGTAACGGCAATACTCATTAGTGCATTGATATTCAAGTTGCCATTGCGAATCGAAATCCAACCTTTTTGGTAGGTTGTCAGACCACAAGAAAGCACTGCTATCAAAGCCAACCCAGCTTCGAGCCAGTCAGGCATATCAGCCCAGTGCATCACTTCGGCTGCAAGAGCAGCTACGCCAGCCAGAGCTAATGGCCACCAGGGCTTTTTTTTCTCCTGGGTATTTTTCTTGCCGCTAGTATTATCCGAAACTTCTGGCTCGAATCCCAACGAGCGAATTGCAGCCATGATCGCTTCAAGCGAATCCGGTGTATGAGTTACAGTCAAAACACGCTGCATCAGGTTGAAATCAAGCTCTTTAACAGAGCTCATTCCACCCAGTTTCTTTTTGATAAGATTTTCTTCAACAGGACAATCCATCTGCATAATGCGAATTTCTGTCCGTAATCCACCAGCCACAACCTGCGAGCCCCCCAGGCTACTCAATTGTTCTGGAGCCGCGGAGCAACAATCCCCCTCATGGCCGTGATCGTGGCCTTCATGAGAATGCTCTTGCGCGGCATGATCATGGTTACATCCCTTATGATTATGCTCATCATGCGAATGCCCTTCGCCGCCATGACTATGGGCATCATGATTATGGCCTTCATGGGAATGGTCATCACTGCATTTATTGTGATTATGAGCCTTCTGATCATGTGCATGATCATTTGCTTTATGTGATTCACCAGTATTCTTAACCCGGAGTCCTGTCCCTAAATTGAACGTTTCACAGCAACTAGCCGCTTCGTCTCCTGCAGGGGTTTTGCTATTTTTTACACCACCACTCATTTTCATTTCCTCATCTGCTAACTATACTGACTATTAAAGACCCTGATCTAACTACAGGGTCAAGTGCATAAGGGGGGATGCATGAAAATTGGTGAATTGGCCCGTAAGGCGGGTTGTCCGGTGGAAACTATTCGGTACTATGAGAAAAAAGGATTACTTCAAGCTCCATTAAGAGATATTGAAAATAACTACCGCTGTTACAACAATACTCATCTGGAAAAGTTGTTATTTATCCGACGCTGCCGCTCTCTTGATATGACTCATGAGGAAATACGTGCATTGCTACTGGCAATTAATAATCGCGGTAAAGACTGTGGCCCCATTGATGCAATAATCAGTGCCCATCTCACGCATGTTCAGCATCGTATTAAAGAGCTATTAGCCCTGGAAACACAACTAAAAGAACTTAATGGCTATTGCAGCTCAGACCGGAGCGTGGACGAATGCGGGATAGTACAGAAATTGACTGCTGATGAAGAGAATGGTGATCTTCCTTTAACCGTACCAACTGACCACTTGGGGGGGGTGCATTAGTGGTGTGCGCTTATAAGTTGATTAGACTGATGGCGTAACACTAGCCCATACAGCTTTGTGCTACGCCATCATGCCCTTAAAATAAGGGGTCGGGCTTTTTCCATTTCGTTACCACGAGAACTACGTTGCACCGCCCCTTCTCTCTTACCGGGATGGCTTTTAGCATCAGCGGTCATTAATGTCTGGTATTGGGCATTCAAATCGCTCATCCCCAGCACAGCTTTTGAACAGAGCTCTGAGTGTATATGCCATTCGTTGCATATTTTCCATACGTCGCTCTAAATCATCCATATGCTCTTGTGCCAGACGTTTAACATCGGCGCTCTGGCGAGATTTGTCATTCCATAACTTGAGCAAATCGGCTATCTATTCAAGAGAAAAACCAAGGTCACGCGCACTGCGGATAAAAATCAGACGGTGGACATCATTGGGTGCATAATCACGGTAGCCTGCTTCGGTACGACCTATAGCAGGAATCAGACCAATTTGCTCGTAATAGCGAATCATCTTTGCGAAGATTCCTGATTCGTTCGATGCTTTACCAATGTTCATAACTCCCCTTTATCTTAGTGCTCAGAGTCTTCTGCCAGCGGAGTCTGGAACCGACGCAAACGAAGTGCGTTGCCCAGAACAAATACACTGGATAGCGCCATCGCGCCTGCAGCAAAGATTGGCGAAAGCAGCAATCCATAGGCAGGGTACAGCAAGCCTGCTGCTACAGGGATCAATGCGGCATTATATCCAAACGCCCAAAAAAGATTTTGCCTGATGTTACCTATTGTTGCCTTAGACAATCCAATAGCATTAGGCACACCCTGTAGGTTGCCGGACATTAAGACAACATCAGCAGATTCCACCGCTATATCGGTACCTGTACCAATTGCAAGCCCAATATCTGCCACAGCTAAAGCTGGGGCATCATTAATGCCATCACCAACATAAGCGACCTTACCGTAAGACTCCTTCAACCGACGAACTGCTTCAACTTTCCCTTCTGGCAACACTTCGGCAACCACTTCATCAATACCCAGCTGTCTCGCTATCGCATTTGCTGTATTGGCATTGTCACCTGTAATCATTGCGACTTTGAGCCCCAGTTGGTGCAATGCATTTATGGCAATCGGCGTACTTGATTTAATAGGGTCAGCGACTGCGATAATGGCTGCCAGACGTCCATCGATAGCAACATAGAGTGGAGATTTCCCTTCGTTTCCAAGGCGTATCGCAGTCTTTGAAAAATATTCGATGTCCAAGCCTAACTCACGCATAAATCGATCAGCCCCAATCTCTACGCGCTCTCCGTCTAC
>NZ_PVNP01000003.1 GCF_002993365.1 Marisediminitalea alba | reverse complement strand
ATTCCATCTTAATATTTGGTCAGTAATGCCCAGTCTCTCGAACACATATTCATGATTCGCTTAGTGTCATCGACGAAATCGTTCCAAGCTGTGGTACATGCATCAACGATATCTTCGTATCCCTGGAAGCATCTGTTCGCTAAATGATGTTGCCGTATCCAACTCCACACCTGCTCTATGGGATTCAGTTCAGGAGAATAGGGTGGCAGTTTCATAATTGTCAGGTTTTCAAAGTCATCGGCTATATCATCGGTATGCCAACCAGCACCATCCATCACCACCACGGCATGGCGCCCCGGTTTTGTTTTCTGTGAGATTTGCATCAGGTGTTGACGCATGATGTCTTTGCTCACATAGGGCGAAATGAACGCTTCGGTGTCGCCAGTAGCTGGACATACCGCGCCAAACAAATGTGCATATTCAAATTGCTGTTGCTTCACAACTCGTGGGCGACTTCCCGTTGGGGCCCAAATGCGCGTTGTCGTGTTTTGCTGGCCAAAACGAGCTTCGTCCTGGAACCAAACATCTATGCGATCCAAGGCGAGATGCCCCGGAGTGTTAAGGATCGTTTCCAGTAGGAAGTTTTTTATATGCATCCTGGACGCCTGTTTGTTGTTTAGGATGTCGAGAACGACTCGTTATCCAACTAAACCCCAACGATTTTAACAGCTTATAGATTGCATTATGATGGTAGGTAACGCCAAATGTTTGCTCAATATAGGCTAAAATACTTTCCCCGGTAAGCCTACCTCCTTCATGTTTATCCTGGCTATGCTCTTCGATGTATGAACAGAGCGTTTGCTTTTGCCGTTCTGTGAGGTAGCAAGTTCGACCTTTTGCCTTTTTGGATTCCAGACCTTCAAGGCCATTGGTAAGGTAATTGGATACCCACAGATTCACACTTGTCCTACTGACTTTGAGTATTTCAGCGATATAAGTGCGGCTCTTGCCGTCAAGAAAATGAGAAAGGGCTAAGAAGCGTATACGCTTCCGACTATCTTTTTCAGATTTTGAAAGGGCGAGCAATTGCTCTGATGTATATTTCAAACTAAATGGACTCAGGAATGTAATGTGGCAATTAGATCACAAATCTAGATGGAATGGTATAATAAAAAGTATAGTGCGGTCATAATGAAAAAGGGATATTTGTACAAGTAATATGAAGCTAAGTACGATTTACTATGTCATTCAGTCGAAGCTCGCAGCACTGACTTATCCGCGTTATCGTCGGGCTTATAAACAAAACAATTCAGCTCCAAAGGTTAAGCTGGTTGCCATAGCTAAAAATGAAGCGGCTTATTTACCAGAATGGATCTGTCACCATTTACACTTTGGCTTTGCTGCAATTGAAATTCACTACAACGGTTGTAGTGATAACACCCCTGAAGTTGCCCGCGCTTTTTCATCAGAGTCTGTTCAATTTATTAATGCCGACGCTGTATTTGAAAGATCTAAGGCGAAACCTCAAATTGAAATATATCGTCATGCTTTCAGCGCTGCCAAAAAGCAAGGCTTCGATCATGTGATGTTTTTGGATATCGATGAGTTCTGGGTGCCCTATGATCTGAGCACTTCCATAGCAGATTTCATACAGTCTGCCCCTTACTTTGATGTGCTGAGCTTTCAGTGGGCAAACAAGGTGTCTGACTATACACCTTTTTCAACCGCACTCGACGAAAGTATACGGGTACAACCTGCAAGGCAGTTAAAGTCTGTCTATAAGTCCTTTATTACGCCAGGTTTACTAAACCCGCACAATATACTGGATAACTCACTTATCAAACTCGAATCATCGTTCAGCCCGTTTGTACCATCTAATCGCTATCATTCCCTCGCCGCCACAGACACCCTGCCGCCAAGGGCATTTGTGTTACACCGTAAATACCGGAGTCAGATCGAGTATATCGCCAGTCTCGATAGAGGCGTTGTTGGAAGGGGCAAAAGTGTTGTTTCTATATTTAAAAGTAACCGTGCTGGTTTTGAGAATAAAAAAGCATTCGAAACGATAGAGTTTTCTAAATCGGCCCTGGCCGCGTACCAAAAAGCCGTGAATACCAGCCTGACGAACTACGAAGCAGAGGAAATACTCGAACGTGCCAGAGATGGCGTTAAACAACGTTTTTATAAGGTACTCAACAATATCCGTAGTGCACCTCTGGCAGAAGCCGGTGTAATACATAAAATATTAAGAAACGTCACGCTTGAAGAAGCGTGTCAGGCTCTTGCTGATTATCAGCAGCTCAATAACGATTGAAACTAACGCCGCTGAATAAGTAACCCGGTCATTGATCAGATTTACCGGGTAGTGATATCAGGCACGGGCGAAATCAGAGAGGTGTAGCCCTGAACCAACCTGTAACAGAGAGCCTGGGTGTTAATGAAAAAGGCGTGATGTAAGTAACACTGTGGATGTGCTCTACATCGAAAATACTCAGGGTATTAAAGCCCGGCGCCCAGGCATCTCTTGGCGTACCATTTTTCTCGTAGAACTGTAACAGACCACCCCAGTCCGGATGCCAGTTTGGCGAAAAGCTGAGCACATAGGCCAGGCGACGTTGTTCGGTGCTGTGTGTATCCATATGGCGGGTTAAAAACTGGCCTGCAGTGTAACGGGTGGCCTGGGCACTCGCCGCAACAATATCCTGATGGCCACTCATTTCCCGAACCCAGCTCAGCACCTCTTCACTGTTTAACCATTGATGTAGTGCGGCCAGATTAGCAATAGGTTCTTTTTGATTAGATAGCTGATACCTGCCATAAATAAATCCGATCCCTTTAGCAGCATTTTGCATGGTTTCAGTATGAAGACTCTGCTTTTGATTATCAGGCAGTTGCTTCCACTCATTGTCTGCTAGCGTGGTTGGCCTGCCATCGCGGAGCAATGCCAGCTTATAGGGCGCTTCTTTGCTCAGACTGTTGTAAACCTGTTCAGCCTGATCCATAGGGATCAAACTTTGCACTCTTACGCGTTTATCATGCTGGTATTCAGCACTAATTGCTTCAAAGTTGATTTCGGGGTGAAAAGTAATCTGCAAGTTGCTTCCTGTTTTTTTTAATTTATCGGTATGAGCCTGGATTTTGTCATTAAGCCTGCGAACTGAGAAACTTAGCTTCTCGTTTTTGGCTAATAGTTCTACTAAAACTATATAAAACTCTGCCTGAGCTGCCAAGCTTAAAAGCGGCTCGCCAGGGCTTACCCCCGCATGCTCTCTGGTTGGAAAAAATGACGGGAAAGTCTGTTTATCCTGCGGCTTATAAACCCCACGGTTGGGTGGCTTAAACAGCCGCCCTATACCTTCCTAAAAACAGTGCATAATATAGAACAAAAATTAATAAATTGATAAATCAACCCCTTATTTGATGGTTTTACCAATTATTCACAATAAACTCGCGCACTGTTTTTGCCTTTAACTAAATTGCTACAACTCCCGCCATATCTACCACTTAGGTCTTATATATACTTTGGGATAAGTCTATAGAGTGTCAGTTTTTGCGGCTGTCCTGCCGCACTTCAACGCACCTTTTTCACACTCAGGTGCGTTCTTTTCCTTTTCTGCTAAGTATGGAGCTTTCATGTTTTCTCATTCCAGAATTCTGTGCCCTGAATTACAACAAAAAATCATGACCGCCGAACAGGCCGCCGACTTTATTCGCGACGGTGATACCGTTGGCATGAGTGGTTTTACCGGCGCTGGTTATCCTAAGGCCTTGCCCGGCGCACTGGTCAATAAAGCGCAAATCCAGCGCGACCTGAAAAAGCCATTTAAAATTAATCTGTGGACGGGGGCATCAACCGCGCCGGAGCTCGATGGCGTGCTGGCCGACGCCGATGGCATTAATTTACGCTTGCCTTACCAGTCTGATCCCATTTGTCGTCAGCAGATTAACAGCGGCCAGATGCACTATATCGATTTGCATTTATCTGAAGTGTCGCAATACGCGTGGTCAGGCTTTTTAGGCGATCTGGATGTGGCAGTTATTGAAGTGGCGGGCATTCACGAAGACGGTCGCATTATTCCGTCGTCCTCGGTGGGCAATAATAAAACCTGGGTAGAGCAGGCCGACAAGATCATTCTTGAGGTTAACAGTCAGCAAAGTCTTAAGCTTGAAGGCATGCACGATATTTATTACGGAACGGCTTTACCGCCGCACCGCAAACCCATATTGCTGAATGAGCCGGCCGATCGGATTGGCAGCCAGTATCTGGATATTCCCCAAGACAAAATTGTCGCCGTTGTCGAAACATCAGCGCCCGACCGTAACAGCCCATTTTCACCTCCAGATGCTGTGTCTGAGCAAATCGCCACTAACATTTTAGCGTTTTTTGAACACGAAATTAAAAAAGGCCGCTTACCGGCCAACCTGTTACCGCTGCAATCTGGGGTGGGTAATATCCCTAACGCGGTGTTAAGCGGTCTGGATAATGGCGGTTACAAAAACCTCTCGGCGTATACCGAAGTGATTCAGGATGGCATGCTACAAATGCTTAAAAGCGGCACCTTATCGGTGGCTTCTGCAACGGCCTTCTCGTTAAGCCCGGATGCGCTGGTTGAGCTGAATGAGAATATCGACTTTTACCGTGAAAAAATCATTCTGCGCCAGCAGGACATCAGTAATCATCCGGAGATTGCCCGCCGCTTAGGGATTATCGCTATGAACGGCCTGATTGAGGCGGATATTTACGGTAACGTTAATTCCACCCATGTTATGGGCACGCGCATGATGAACGGAATTGGTGGCTCGGGTGACTTTGCCCGCAATGGTTACCTGTCGATCTTCATGACACCGTCTACTGCGAAAAACGGTGCTATCTCGGCCATTGTGCCTATGGTGTCTCATGTGGATCACACCGAGCACGACGTCAAAGTCGTTGTTACCGAGCAGGGACTGGCCGACTTACGTGGTTTGTCGCCTCGTCAGCGGGCCCGGGTAATTATCAATAATTGTGCCCATCCCGACTTTAAGGATCAGTTGCTCGATTATTATGAGCGCGCTTGTGCCAGTGGCAGAGGTATGCACACTCCTCATCTACTCAATGAAGCATTGAGCTGGCATGAGCGGTTTGAACAAACCGGCACGATGCGTCAGGATTAAAAAAGCCCGAGTTGCTGGCTGGCCAGCGACTCAAAATCACCGCCAATGGCTGGCAGAATACTGTCGGCGATTGGCCGGATTTGCTTTTCTATATAGTGGTCGTAATCCAGCGGCTGACGGCAATATTCAACCACCTGCGGGCCCGTGGTGGTCATTACGTAACGAATTTTAGTGCGCTTCTGGTAGCGTAATGGTTTGCCGGTGCGGGCATTTTCTTCATCGGCATGGCGCGCAGCTTTAACATGAGGCGGTGCCGTTTTGGTGTACTCCTTTAAGGGCTTGCGTAATTGTTTGGTATACACCAGGCCATCGTCAAACTGGCCCTGCTTGATGCCACTGATGATCGCCATCACATAATCGTCGACCGGCTGGTCGTTAAAGATCCGGGTATACAGCTCGAGCTGAAAATCCTTGGCCAGTTGGGTCCAGTCTGAACGCACGTTTTCCAGCCCCTTAAACACCAGCTCAGTGTTACCCTCACGGCGAATTAAACCGGCGTAGCGCTTTTTGCTGCCCGCTTCAGAACCACGTATCGTGGGCATAAAAAAGCGCTCATAATGAGTTTCAAACTCGATTTCCAGTTCGCAGGTTAAATCAAACTCCTCGGCGATGCGTTGCTGCCAGCGCTGGTTTATGTCCTGTTCCAATTGTTTGCCAATGTCCCACGCCTGCTCAGCGGATACGTTATCCGCGATATGGACAAACGTGGAGTCGGTATCGCCGTAGATCACGTCATAACCCGATGCTTTGATCCACTCGGCGGTCAACTGCATAATCTCGTGGCCACGCAGGGTAATGGAGCTGGCCAGTCGAGGATCGTAAAAAGGACAGCCACCACTGCCGAGCACTCCGTAAAAGGAATTCATCAGAATTTTAATGGCCTGGGAGCGGGGCTTATCCTGCTGGCGCTTGGCTTCGTCGCGCTGCTGCCAGAGATTGGTAATGATATCCGGTAAAAAGTGCTGGCTACGGTGAAAGCTGGCACCTTTAAAGCCGGGAATGGCGGTTTCGGGCGATTTAAGTCCCTCTACTAACCCTAAAGGGTCGATTTTGAAGGTCCGTATTATTGAGGGGTACAGGCTCTTAAAGTCGAGTACCAGCACATTCTGATAGAGTCCGGGCTTGGAGCTCATCACATAACCACCGGGGCTCGCCAGGCCGCCATCCGCCGGACGGTTGGGCGATATGTAGCCTGCCCGGTGTAACTTGGGCAGGTATAAATTGATGAATGAGGCTACCGAGCCACCGGGGCGACCCAGGCGCAGGCCGGTTAATTCACTGCGCAAAATCAAAAAATCAATCAACCGCACCTGTTCGGCAATGTCATTAACCAGCACGCAGTCTTCAAAGTTATATTTTGCCAGCGCTAACTTGTCGTGGGTGAAAAGCTTTTTTATGGCACCGAGTTTGTCCGGATCATCAATGAGTTTACGTTTACCGAGTAATTCGCTGGCAACGTTATCCAGGGCAAAAGAATCAAACTGAAAGGTCATGGTTTTCAGTCCTTCAATGCCATCAATTATGGCGCGCCCGGGGACATCCACCAAAGCCCGGTTATCATCGAATACTTTAATCTCCACATTGCTGTGTTGACGCCCGAGTGCAAGCTTAAGGCCGCAGCGGGTCGCTGTATCATGTAATACCGGCAGGTCGAATTGTTTAATGTTCCAGCCAATCAGTAAGTCCGGGTCGTGGTGCTGGATGAGCCTGATAAATTCGGTTAACAACGCGGTTTCGTTTGCGCACCAGATTATTTTGAAAGGCAACTCAGCGTCTTCAGGCTCGCCAATCATCAGCACAACATTTAACGTAGGGGAGGCAATGCCGATGGAATATAAATGGCCATGTTCATCGCATTCTATATCAAAGGAAAAGGCGTTCAGATCGCAGCGATACTCCGACGGTTTTAAGCGTGCCTGGACCACCGTATTGTCGTGCTGCTGGCCAACGCCCTGATAGTGCACACCGCTGGTGATGAAGCGCTCCATAAAAAAGCGATCCGGGGTTTTGATATCCGCCTCGAACAGCGTCACGCCTTGTTCTTCACAGTGGCGTCTGAGAATATGTAACTGACGATCCTGCGGGCATTTTATTACGCTTACCGGCTCATGCGTGAAGGTATTAAGCGGCAGATTTTTAAGGCTGGCTTTTAACTGTTGGGCCTGACTAATTGCAGCAACCTTTGCGGCCGCACTTTGCGTCACAAAACAGGTGGCCGGTTGCACCGGCGTAATGAGCTTGACCGGCCCTTGTTCAGTGGCAAGCCAGATTTCGAGGGCTTGTTGAGCGCCCTTTGGCAGCACTCTGGCGGTTAGCACCATGCCCTGACCGGTTAACGTGGTCGTCATTTTATAGTACAGCCCGGTAAATCTAACGCACAGTGGCAGAAGTCATGAAATGGCAATGGTATAGTAAACGCAGATTTGTTTAATGTTGTAGTCCTAATGATAACGCCAAGTACCCATTCGATACCAGCCTCGGGCAGCTTTTGCGAGGTCGCCGCCGGCGTCTACTGGCTTCGTATGCCGCTGCCTTTTGCCCTCGACCACATCAACCTGTATATACTGGAAGCCGATGAAGGGCTTTATGTGGTGGATACCGGGGTACAAAGTGAGCGCAGTAAGGCTATCTGGCAGCAGGTGTTGGGCGCCCTGGATAAGCCGGTAGCAGGCGTAATAGCTACCCATATGCATCCTGACCATTGCGGGTTAGCGGGCTGGCTGTGTCAGACATATAAAGTGCCGCTGTATATGAGCGCACTGGAATATTACGGGGCGATTGCTTATTTCTCTCCCAACCCGGGCGCTGATACCTCGGTGGAAGCGGATTATTTCGTTAAGGCAGGCTTAAGCCAGACCGAGGCCCAAAGCTATGTCAGCGATCATAGTAAATACGTTGACTCTGTTGCGCCTATCCCTTTGGCGTACCGGCGCTTACAGGCGGGGAAATCATTGCGGATCGGTAACCGGCAATGGCAGATCCTGACTTATGGCGGGCACTCGCCGGAGCACGTTTGCCTGTTTGATGCCGAAGCTAATCTATTAATTGGCGGTGATCAGATCCTGCCCTATATTTCGCCTAATATTGGTGTCTATAGTCGCGAGCCCGAAGCACAGCCTTTAACCGAATACCTGCTTAGTCTGGAACAGCTCAAACAGTTACCGCCAGATACGCTGGTTCTCCCTGCTCACAACCAACCTTATACTGGCTTACATACTCGCTGCGATGAATTAGCAGAGCATCACCAGGCATTGCTCGACAGATTGCTGGCCCATTGTAAAACGCCGCGGTCACTAGTGGCATGCCTGCCGGTACTCTATAAACGAAAGTTAAGCGGGCAGATGTTATTTTTTGCCCTGGCAGAAGGCCTGGCTCACCTCAATCATCTGTTAAAAACAGGGCTGGTAACCCGCCAGTGCGATGAGCATGGCGTTTATCGTTACCAGACCTGTGAAAACGGTTAGCCCTCTGCTGCTGCGAGCTGGCGAATTTTGCTGAGCAGCTGTTCATCATTAAATGATTTAGCCTGTTGCCAGTTAATATTGGCCCAGTGCAGTGCCTGCTGCGGTTCGGCTGCAAGATGCAGGTAATAAAGCGCCACTTCTGCGGCATGGGTGGTATCACCACGTTGCTCGCGAATAAATACCCGCTGTGCCATGGCCGTTGTCCATTTTTTCCCCTCGCCGGTTTGCTGTTCAGCAAGCGCCAGATAAAGTAGCGCGCTGTCGTTAGGGGCCGGATTATTAGCTATTTCAGGTGCCAGCCGGGCCAGTATGTCATTGCCTTGCTGCAGGGCCAGTTTGGCTTTCGACCAGGCAACCCAGCTACTGATTGGCCAGTCGCTGTCGGGTTGCTGCTCTATATGCTTAATCGCGGTAGCAGGCTGATTAGCAAACAGTGCCATGTCGGCCAGGACCTCGTTAACCCACAAAGCTATCTCTGTTGATGTTGCCGGAAACTTCTCGCTGATGTTGTGTAACTGCGAATAATACTGAGTCGATGGCGATAGCTGCATGTTGGCTTCCAGCAAACAGGTCGCCATAACCAGTTCTGAAGTTTGTCCCATGAGCTGTAAGCAGGTTTGCCTTGCCAGTGCAGGCTGCCCCTGATTAAGCTGAACATTGGCCTGTAATAATAATGCCGATGGTTGGTCGGGGCGTTTTGCCAGCAGCGTATCAAGCTCTGCCAGCGCATCAGCAAACTGGTGTTGATGTTGCAGCAGACGGGCATAAACCAGGCGCTCCTGATGAGTAATGCGCTCCCCTTCTGCCAGTCTTACAAGCGTTGCCATTACCGGCGCTAAGTCTTGCTCATTAAAGTCTGGGCGAGTGCTTTGGTTTACCAGCTCACTCATTTGATCGGCGGTCATGGTCACCGTTTTTACCGGCTTGTGGCTATGATAAGTGTGGGCTACTGCTTGTTTTACACATATCAGCGCCAGCGCTATAAACGTGACTAGCGAGGCGGTGAGTAATCCGGTGAGTGTCAGGCTGATGGGGAAAATACGTTTCATATCACTGCTCCTTAAAGGTCGCCGTCCCTGGCTTGCGGTTTAATTGTTGAGTAAATCGTCAAACTCAGCAGGATTGGTTGTATCCTGAATATAGAGTCGGCCATTTACCGCCAGTGGCTTATCATCGGCGTTCTGGTTAAATGCCGATCGCACTGCTGTAGATACCGGAACCTCAAGTGCTTCAATGGTAATGGTTACGTTACCGGTCACCGCAAAAGCGGTGCCGTCGGAAACCGTAAACGAAAAGCTATCGGTGCCAGTGACTTCCGCATTGGGGGTGTAAGTAAACTCGCCGCTACCTGTTACGGTAACGCTGCCAAAAGCAGGCTCCCCGGACAGCGCGTAAGTCAGGCCATCACCATCGGCATCGGTGGCCGTCAGCATGTCGGTAACCGGTGTTTCGGTCTGGGTTGTGATAGCCAGATCGTTGGCTACCGGCGCCCGGTTAATATCGTCGTAACTGTCTTTATCATCGCTGTCAAAGCAGCCAGTCAGCGTGATACTCAGGGCGCATATTGGTATGAACTTATTCATTACAGCCTCCTTTATTCTGAACCAGGCAGTGGGGTTGCCAGGTACGGAAAGCTGGCGTCCATCATGCTGGCATCCAGCGGGGCGCCATCAGTAAAGGGGACATTACCCACACTGGCATCACTGCTGTCGCACAAGCCCAGATCGGTTTCCTCACCATTCACCGGGATGGGATAACACAGGCGCCCCATGACTACGCGCAGAGCGATATCAACAACGTCATCGCCAGGACGACGGCCGTTAGGAAAGCCCGCCAGATCGTCGCCTGCCACCCCGGCCCAGGATTGCTCAGCAGCCGGCGTTGCCGGTATGGCTGTATTCAGGCGTAGCATTTCAGACGGTGTAACCGTGGCAAGTTGATTAACGCCCGGGAAACCGGTTAAAAACGCCGTGACCAGATCGGTACGCGGAAAGTTAGTGGGTGCCAGGGTGTCTATGTCGGTGCCCAGTGTGGAATTCACTGCATCACGGAACAGGATGTTCAGCAGCTCCGGCAGAGCAGGGTGGGTGACATAGTCGGCAAACTGGCCATCGTCGACAGGGTGTGACGTAGAGAACTTATCTTTATCACCAATACCAATAACCAGCTCGTTAACCAGAGGGTTACCCAAACGAGACACCTGAGTCATCGCGCCGCCCTGCACTTCGGGTTTACTGAAGGTGGCGTTAGGGTTGAGTATTCTGGCCTGTGGCAGGCTGGCAGTGGTCCACGCACCGATTGTGCCGTTACCGTCGCCGGTTACGCAGTTGGCCGGTACTTCAAGGGCAATACTGGTAACGTTTTTATCGGCCAGATCGTCATTGCTGTCTGACTGAGTAATGCCACCGGGGAAACCGCTACCATCGCCAGCGCCGGGCCTACTGTCGCCCTCCACTGGCACATAGTTAACCAAATCGAAGGTTTTGCCGAGATTGACTACAAACGGATCTTTGCGCTGGCCTACAAACACTCTGGCAGGCATTTCGCAGCCGGGCAGCATCACATCATAAACATACTGGTCGGCATAGCGCTGGTATTCAGCGGTGCTGGAAAATGTTTTGTTGCCGATGTAATCGAGTGGCTTGGCAAAATACATGGCATCCATTGGCATTATTTCCGTGCGGGTGCCGCTGCGCATGTCGCCTTCTACCATCATCAGCGAGTACTGCTCAGAAAAGTTAACCGCGCTCATATCTTCGGCGCTCACCGGGCCAACATTTTTGAGCGGTACTTTTACACTGCGCTGATTACCTTCAGGGCCGACCGTCAGTGCCACGCCCTGGTTATCAGCCGCCAGCATGGGCGTAAATTTTAAGGCAAAGCTGATGTCTTCCATTGCGTCGCCATCGTTATCAATGTGAATGGCGTACTCGGCTGCCGGATCCATGGCAAAGTAATTCGGACCGCCGTAGGCATCCTGTAATGGAATGTAATTAGCAATAAGTGTTACATAGCCTTCACGGCCACTTTCGTAGCTGTTAAAGGCATAAAAATCAGTACTGTCCAGAGCCGGCGCGCGGGCGATACCCGGTGCTTCACGGTGACTGGATGCCTGCACAGCCGTTGCTGCAAGTGCGCTGCCGATCATGACAGAGAGTAGTAGTTTTTGCATGGTGTTACCCCTTTTTGTTGGTGTATTAAGCCAAACGACTAACTCAGGGCAGTGGATGCAAAATAATTTAAAAAAATAAATAAAAGTTGTTTTTTATTTTATTGAGGCGGTTTTGGGGCAAGAGAAAAATAAAAATAGCCCCTGGGCGGGGGGCTATTACAAAGGCAGGTTAAACTGCGCTGATTGGCGCGATATAGAGGACCTCGGTTGGCGCACCGGATGGTGAACCACCATTCGGTTCAAGACTAACCGCCAGGGCGGCAATATCGGCTAAATCAAACCAGTCCGGGCGGCTGATAGCCAGTTGGCCGCCTTCCGGTAACAGACCCAGCGAAATTGGTGCACCGCCATCGGCGGGGACCATCCAGAGCTCGAAGTCTTTATCGGTTCTGGCCGTGAGATTGGCAGTAGTTCTGACTGCCAGGGTAGAGGTGCTGATCTCAATCAGCCACAGCGGTTTTGCTTCGGCATCGGTGACAACGGCTATATCCGTTACCGGTGCCTTGACTGGTGGTGTAGCTGGCATCAGTACTACCGCCAGAATAATTGCTGCTGCCGTTGCCAGTCCGGCGATAGCCTGCCATACCACTGGTCTTGAGGATTTAGCGGCCGGCATTGCCACCACGTTGCTGTCAGCTGAGTCATCAGCAAGTCCCAGCTGGCGTTCAATGGCCTGCCAGACTGATGCTGGTGGCTCAACCGGCTGGACGTTCTGACCCAATCCATTGAGATACTGCTCCCACATCCAGGTGGTCTCGGTAATCAGCTGGCTTTCCATCATCAGTTGTTGATAACGCCGGCGTGCTCCGCCGCGTAAGGTACCTAAAACGTATTCAGCGGCCAGTGCATTGCGTAAAGTTTCGTTCTTATAATTCATACAGACAGACACCTCTGCAAACTTTGCAGGCCCCGACGGATCCAGCTTTTAATTGTCCCTAATGGCGAGGATAAGTGATCGACCACTTCCTGATGAGACAGGCCGTTAAAGTAGGCCAGATGAATGGCCTGGCGCTGCTGATTATCCAGTTCATCCATGCATTCATTTAACTTCGGGTGGGCTAATTCACTGGCAGCAATATTGCTGTTTTCATCAGGATGGTGATCATCGTCATCCAGCGGTGTTTCTTTTCTTACCTTGTGGTGGCGCATCAGATCCAGTGCTCGGTAGCGGGCAATACTGATGATCCAGGTTAAGACCGTGCCTTTTCCCCGCTGATAGCTGCCGGCGTTATGCCACACTTTAATGTAGGCATCCTGGGTGGCTTCTTCTGCAAGAGCCGTGTTTTGAAGCATCTTCAACACTACCGCATATACCTGACCGCTGGTAATTTGATAGAGCCTGGCAAAGTCCTGTTTTTTTCCCTGCGCTGTGCCACACAACAAGGGTAATAAGGTTTCCTGTTCCATTGTTTCCTCAATTTTTGATGAGCCTGTCTGGCTTATAACGATTCAGTGCTTGGATTGGATGCAGATTTTTCCTCTTCTTGCTCTTTTAATACGGGTAAGCGTACCTCAATCACGGTGCCTTTACCCTCGCGGCTGTTAATCGCCAGTTTGCCTTTATGTTTTTCAATAGCGGAATAGGCCACAGAGAGGCCGAGCCCCTGACCTTTGCCTTCTGGCCGGGTAGTAAAAAACGGTTCAAAAACACGTTTCAGATTGGCTTCACTGATACCGCAGCCGGTATCAACTATTTTTATCGCAACACCGCCGCTGCTGGTTTGTTTGATGTCGAGCATTACCAGGCCATTGTCGTCAATCGACTGAGCGGCGTTCATCATCAGATTAGTGAGGGCCTGTTTTAAGCTGGCAGACTCACAATACCATTTTAGCTGGTCAGGCTCACAGGTGACTTTGAAGCGCGGTCGTTTAAACTGGGTGCTGATAAGTTGTACCAGTTGATTTGCCGTGTCGTGTAAGTTCAGGTAACCCCAGGTGTGCTGCGGCTCTTCGGCAAAAGAGCGTAACGTAGAGACAATTTCGCTGACCCGCTTAAGACCATCCTTAGACTCCTGAATCAGTGGGCCCATATCTTCTTCGATAAGCTCGACATGGGTGGCGTCAAAGAGATCCTCCAGTGCCTCAATATGCTCAGGTGCATGACTGGTAACCAGTTTTTTGGTGGCCTGACAGGTTTCCAGCAAATTCTGTGCGTACTGTTCCAGCGTATTTAAGTTGGCCGTAACAAAGCCCATGGGGTTATTAATTTCGTGCGCAATGCCAGCGGCAAGCTGACCTGTTGAGGCCATTTTTTCTGCCTGAATGAGCTGTGACTGGGCTCTGTCGAGTTTGCGGATCAGTTTGCGCTGGGCTTCGTGTTCTGCTTTTAATTCCTCGGCGAGCTGGGCCTGAGTTTTAAAATAACTGGCCTGAGCGGTGACATCCTGGATCAGAATGCAGGCATACTGTTCGCCGGTTTCGGTATCCTTGTGAGGTACAACTTCCATATTCTGTACCATCTGGGTTTCTTCGCCAGTGATGGGGCGGCTGCTTTTAAAAGGAAAGATGTGCGGGCGTTGTTCCCAATAGCTGAAACTGGGATGTTTAAGAACAAAAACCGATTTTATGCGCCGTTTCAGAAACTTGATTTGCTCGGGAAAGACATCGGCTAATGGTTTGCCTAAGGCGTCACCCCGCAGCTCAACCGGCATACGGTCGAGAAAAAACGCATTCAGATAGACAATTTCATAGGCTTCATTTACCAGACAAATTCCAACTGGCAGTTTATCCAGCAACGGTTTATTCATAAAGGGCTAGCCCAGTAACTCGTCGATCGTCGATTTTAGCCGTGTCAATGAAGCATCGTCCAGGCAAAACACCACGCGCATGGTGAACGATGAAATATGAATATCGAATTTTACTTCCATTACCAGGCTGTGTTGCCAGTCATATTGCGAAAAGTCACTTTTTTGCGGCGCAAATAATGTTGGCATCTGCAGGTTGGTGGCCAGCTCGAGCTGTTCAGACAACCCGGCCAGACAAGCACCGGCAAGAATATTAGACAACTCCAGAATCGTTTCGTTGATATCGTTTTCTGATAGTGGTTGTTCATATTCGAGTAGTTCTGCGACTTCAGTAAGTCCCTGCTGGGTGAGAATCGACATCACCTCGCCGTGAATGTCGCCCATAAAAGACTGGCGGGTGTAATAGGCCTGTTGATTATGGCTGACTAACTCATACAGCCCGGCCGGGGTAACTGCAGTGATTTTAGGGATCGAGATGCCGATTTTGGTTTCGATTAAATGGGCCAGACTGTTGGCAGCCTGACCCATAGAAATGTTCATCAGTTCTTGTAAGGCATCCCGCTGGTCTTCAGACAGGGCAATTGCATCGTTCATAGGTAACCCAACTCAAATAAGGTCATTGCTAATTCTTCTTTATCCAGTGGTTTGCGTAAAAACCGTTTAGCACCCAGCGACATCACTATACGCTGTTTCTCCGGCTGAAAATCGGCACTTATAACAATGACATCCGGTGATGAAGGTTGCTCAGAAAGGTATTCAAGCACGCCCACACCATCAATTTCGGGCATGGTTAAGTCAAGCAAAACGAGTTGAACGGCGTTACCTGACAGCGTTTCGATGGCCTCTTTCCCATTGGCGGCTTCCATGACTGTTGTGTCAAGCTCCGGTGGCAATGCTCTGATAGCGCTGCGTCTGGATAGCTTTGAATCATCTGCCACCAACACTGTTAAACTCATAAAGGACTCCGACTTCCGGTTTCATATAAGTATTTGCCATTTTTACAATCCTGCAAGTCTGATGCGGTCATTTCTACCTTGCTTAGCGTGCCGCTAGCGAATATGAAAATGGTGACAAATGTGACTATTGGTTATTTTATGAGGTGATTTGGTGTTATGTTTATTTAATCTTATACCTAAGTATTCAGGGTGATAAGTAACGACGGGGAGCGATGAACGCAGATGTAAGCGTGCGAACCGGCTCACCAGGCGGAGCCGGATCAAGGATGGTTAGCGATTCTGGCGAATAAACTCAGCCAGCTTAGTGCCGCTAATCAGTTTAAAGTTTTGCGGGGCGGTTGGCATCACATTGCGGCCATCCTGAACCACCATGAGTCCGTCAGGAAACTGCGGCCCAAGTGCTGTTGAGGTGACTTCAAGGCCGTCGGTTTCTGAAACGCCATCAATCTGTCTGGCACCGTTGATGCCGATCCGGAACGTTCCCAGCAAACGATTACCATCATCAAGCGCATACACCGCAAATCGGCTATTGCCCTGACTGGAGACTACCAGGTAGCGTTTATCTTCCAGCGTGTAAATGCCCATGCCTTCAATATCGGCTTCAACTTCCTCACCTACAGAGGCAATCAGATTCGGCGCGCTGAGTGGCTGTGACAGTGCCTTTTGCCAGATGCCTGCGGCTTCCTCACCCATGTAGAGTATTTCTCTGGCATCATCCACCACGCATCCCTCGGGTTGACTGGGCAGGTTAAACTCACCGACGAGTTCTGCCGAGGGGCCGTCCCCGGTAAAGGTGAAGGCATATTGCTGATAGCGGCCGTCGGTGTCGTTAATAAACGTATGCAACTGACCATCGATAACCCCACTACATAAGCCGTAAACATCAGACAATGTAGTGGGGAGTTCGCCGGCGTGGGTCACCTTACCGGTAGCGGAGATGTAATATACCGATAACGTCTGTGATGAACGGTTACTGGCTACGGCAATATCCTGCTTACCGGCTGGTGTGTCAATCTGATAACGCACGTCCACATTATTGACCCGGCCGACAGGCAATGATTGCAACTGCTCACCCTTTAATGAATACACATTGAGTCCGTATTTTTTATCGGTACCCAACACCAGGCTGGCGGCAGGATTGAGCCGGTTTACCCAGATAGCCGGATCATCAGCGGCATCGCCATAACGGTTGACCGGTGCGGTTTGCACGTCGGCGCTCAGGGTATATACCTTCCTGGTAGCCTTGCTGGCAGGCGCGGTATCGTTAAGGGTAGCGGCGAGTAATTCGCCGCTGGCTTCATCAAAAGCGCCAAGATAAAGGGTGTCGCCGGCCACGGCGGCACTGACAGACTTAAGTTCACGCGCTGTAGCCAAAGGCCATTGGCGGTTGCGCTGACCGCGCTCATAAATGAACGGTTGGTCGGTAGCCACCACAAAATAGCGGCCATCGGCCAGGGCGGCTACCGATTCCAGTTCAGGGCCGGTAGAGAAGTAATCCAGGTTGCGGGCATTTTCGCCTTCAGCGTTGCCACTATAGTGCCAGATACCGGTGCCTTCTTCGGCAATTAGCAGCGAGTTGTTCTCATCAGCAACCGCACACGACGACAGATCAGGCCCCACCATCATTTGTCTGATTGGCGTAAGCTGCCAGTTTTCCCCGGTGTTCAGCAGGTAGTGAGACATCAATCCACGGGCATCGGAGCTGAACAGGTGCAGCGTATCGTCCTGACGACTCAGGCAAAGGGTTTCACGGTCGGCAATTGCAGAGGGCAGCGAAGTCTGTAAGAGAAACTCCCCGGTTGCAGTATCGAGCGTCACCAGGTGCAGGGCTGAAGTATTCTGATCGATGGCGGCAATGGCAATTGTGTTGTCTGAGCCGGGCAGCAGACGCCAGTCTGCCTGAGCGATGTGATCGGTAAACCCACTGATCTGCTGACCTTCAGGCGACGCCCAGATAAGCCCCTCTGCTTCACTGGTGATCAGGTAACCTTTGAGTGTGTTGATGACCACAGGTTTGAGGCTCTCGCCAGCCACCGGGAGTGCGCGCAGCGTGAGTGTTGAGGCGGGTTCAGTTGGCTGAGTACCGGCTGGATCACTGGCGCTACAGGCCCCCAGGGCGAGGCTGGCGAGCAGCCCCAGCGTAAATTTAAGCGGTTTCATTGGCCCGACTCCCTGCTTTTATCCCGTGTATACTGGTAGATGACTTCGCCCTTATCATCAATGAATTCAAGGGTGAACTGTTGTTGATTAACCCGCACCACAGCAAAACCGGCGGATGATTTAGCAAACGCGGTAAACTTGCGTTGTGCTACCGGGCGGATCTCAGATCCGCCGCCGGAAACAAAGTGTTCCACACTGCTGCCGGCAGGTTTGTTATGTTGCAGGTCATGTTCGTGACCAGCGATATAGGCATCTACCTCATACTGTGCCAGGAGTGGTTCTATTACGCCGCGCACAGCGCGGGTTTTACCATACCGTTTGCCACTGGAATAAAGTGGGTGATGACCAATCACAATGGTCCAGTCGGCGTTTTTATGGCGCTTCAGTGTTTGCTCAAACCACGTCAGCTGAGCCTGGCTATCCTGACGCAGGGTTTCCTGATATTTAGCGTCGTGCTGGTAATCCGGATTCAGCGGGCTGGTATCTAAAAAAACCAGATGCACCAAACCGCCTTCCTCCAGCGGAATGAGCTTATCAAAGTACTGCGCCGGCATGTTCCAGCGGCGACTGACAGCAGAGTAATCGATTTGCGCCTGCCAGTTGCCGCGGTAGTCGTGATTGCCTAACACCACGTACCAGTCGATGAACAGGTGCGGGCCATGATAAATATTCTCATAGGAGGTTTGCCAGTAGGGATCATTGACCGATGCAATACCGTTGTCGTAGAAATTATCGCCGGTAGAGATAATCATGTCGGCATCAAACTGATAAGACGCAATGTCCATCCATTTGGCAACGTTGCGCTGAGCAAAGTGACCATTGCGGCCCCAGTCGCCGACCACCAGAAACGTATAGTCATCATCGGTTTTGGTGAATGAAGACGGGATCTGATTGGTCTGGTAATAGTGCTCACCAAAAACGTCCTGCTGAGCTGACTGAGCCTGGATCAGTGGTGCGCAAAGCAAAGTGGTGAGCGTGAGTAATTGTATGAGTTTCATTGAAAACCTTAAGATTCAGGCGGACAACAGCCCGCCTAATTACCGATAGAGCTTATAGCTGCCAGTTAAAACCAATTTCGAAGGTACGGCCGTACTCTTCGTACTGGGCATTCTGACTGCGACGGTCGAAGTAGTGATAGTAAGGCTCATCATTAATATTGATGGCGTTAAAGTACACCGTCAGATCCTGGTTGATATAGTATTTACCCATAAAATCGAACTGCTGATGGGCATCTTCCATGCGCAGCATGTCACCGTCGATTTCTTCCAGGTTTTTGCTCTTGTAGGTCATTGCCAAACGCAGACTCCAGTCGTTGTCTTCGTATCCTACGGTCAGGTTACCAACGGTATCAGACTGATTAGGCAGGCTGGTTTTGTACGCTTCTCCGTCCAGCAGCGTGGTGGCATCAGAGGATGAAAAAGTACCGTTAGCAGAGAGTAATAAACCGTTATCAAAGGCTTTCACCCATGACAGTTCCAAACCAGTGAGATCGGCGGTTTCGCCATTACGCGGCTGAATGACTTCGTCGTAGCCTTCCCAGCCTTGCATACCTGCTACATCGGCAAAGATAACGAAGTTGTCAATTTGCTTATAGAATAAACCGGCAGACAGCACGCCAATCTGGCCAGGGTAATATTCAATCGACAGATCGAAGTTGTCTGACTCGTAAGGCAGTAATTGAGGGTTACCCACTTCGGCTTCACGTTCGGTAACAAAGGCGCCATCGTCTTCTTCGGTTTTGCTTTCAATAATCTGGAAAGCGGCTGATTCTTCAAAGCCCGGGCGGGAAATGGTTTGCGTGTAAGCACCACGAACGATCAGTTGTTCAGAGATGCTGTATTTAACGTTAATGCTGGGCAGGAAGTGATCATAGCTACGCGCTGACTGCCATGGCGTGTTAACCACTTCTTCCACGTCAAGTTGTTCATCTTCAATCAACTCAACACGCATACCGGCGGTATCAAAGTCGGTTTTTTCATAACGAACACCGGCCACAATATGTACATCGTTGATATCAAAGGTACCCATGAAATAGGCTGCGAAGATATCTTCGTTGGTTTCGTAGGATGCACCATTTGACTCCAGTTCAGAGTCCAGCTCTGACAGCTCCAGCGAACCACGGTTCTGATTGAAGTAGCTGCGCATCTCACCGCGGTTCAGGCCCGGGCCAAAATCACCCAGCCCCCAGTCTACGTCACTGGCAGCAAATTGCGTCGGATCCATATCATCGAAGTCGCCGTCGTAAATGTAGATGTTACTGTCGACAGTTTTAGTGCGGGTACGGTATTTTACACCGGCTTTAATTTCGCTGAGATAAGGGTCTTCGGCAAAGGTTTTGCTCAGGTTGGCTTTAATACTGTTTTCTGTATCCTTCGCGTAGTTATCCTCAAAGCTGATTTCGTCGATCTCGTAGTTATTGAAGTCATTCACCGAATCGGCGTAGCTAATGCTGGGGATCACGCGCTGCATATCACCCTCGATGCTGTCATCTTCGGTGATAAAGGTATAGTAAAGTGCATCCGGCTCATCTTCATCAGACTTGGCGTAACCCAACTGATAGTCGAAAGTCCACTCGCCACGCACGTGCTCACCGCCGGCAGCGATGGTCAGGATAGACTGTTGTTCATAACGATCTTTAGACTCACGCTCCACTTCAGAGTCTTCACCGTCAAACACAAAGGTATTACGCTGACGATACTCTTCATCAGAGAATTCGCTGTACAGGGTGCGCAGGAAGTAAGCGTTGTTAAAGTCAGGGCGGTAGTCAAGGTTAACCGCAGCCCCTAAGCGTTCACGGCTAATGGTGTAATGACGTTGTTCAATTTCGTCATCCGCGTTGGACTCAATATTGTCTGAACCAAAGTCTCGTTTGAAATAAGATAAGGCAGCCGCCACACCAAAAGTATCGTTCCATAAATTGGTGTAGGTACCGGAAAGTTTGGGGCTCATTTCATCGCGTAACTCGTTTTGGCTTAGCTGACCCGATAAACTGGCGGTCTGGCCTTTGCGGTCGAAAGCGCTTACCGATTTAACTTCTACCGAACCACCAATCGCGTCGCCGTCCATATCTGCAGTAACAGACTTGGAAACTTCCAGCGTCTGGATTAGTTCAGAGGGGATCACATCCAGAGCAACTGAGCGAACACCGCCCTCCGGAGACGGGACGTTAAGGCCGTTGATGGTAACGTTATTGAGGTTAGGATCGATACCACGGATCCCTACAAAGCGGCCTTCACCCTGATCGCGTTCGATAGACAAACCCGGCAGGCGTTGCAATGATTCGGCAGCGTTTTGGTCCGGGAACTGACCAATGGCATCGGCTGAAACGATAGATTTAATATTGTCAGCCATACGCTGCTGATTGATGGCGCTGGCCTGACCGCCACGCTGACCACGGACCATCACTTCTTCCAGCGCTTCGTTTGCCGCTTCAAGGGTAATAAGCGGCGTAATATTTTCACCCTCGGTAAGGGTGATCCCGCGACTAACCGGATCGGCACCAAGGTAAGTAACAACCAGCGTGTAGTTACCGGCAGGCAGATTAGTGAAACGAAAAGTCCCATCGCGGCCAGAAAAGGTTTTTTTACCTAATTCAGTAATTTCAATTTTTGCGCCGGCAAAAACCCGGCTTTGATCTTTATTGGTTAACTGACCAATCAGCCCCGCATTATCTGCTGCGACCGAAGCAAATGAGCAACAAACGGTACTGACAGCCAACGCCAGGCTGGAAATACGATTTTTCATGAGTGTTCTCTTAAGTTGTGTGTATGTGTTGGCGGCTACGGTAGAAAGCAAAAATGACAAATCGATGACGGTGAATGGCACAGTTGCCTGAAAAATAGCCGGAATCGGCCTGAAAAGCGTTATTTTTAAACTCGATGAGCCCAAATGACCCCCGTGCAAACCGTTGTTTAATATTGAAAAAAAGTATTTTAAGCCGGCTGAAAAGGGAAAAGCATCATACCAGTGTCATATTGCTGAGCCAGAATGACCCCTAAGATTACCGGCGACTCAATTAACAATAGGCGCAGGTAAACACGTTTTTGCATGCGGAAAAGATGATGGATTTTAGTTTATTAACACGTCACCGGGGCTTACTGGCATTTGTACTGCTGGTGTTGGGGCTGGCAGTGACATTATGCGTTACTAATGGCCAGTTGAAAGATATCGCAGACGTTGAGTGGCTGGATGTCGTGGGCGAGGGCAGCATATGCCTGCTCACTTTGTGCTGGATAACCGCGGTGATGATCAGCCGCCCACCAGGCAAGGTTACGGCACTGCTGGTGGCAGGCCTGGCGTTTTTTAATTTTTCCGCCATGCTCGACGTGTTCGATGAATTTACCTTTTACAGCGATGCGGCCCATTGGCTCAGCGTGGTGGAGTCTATTCCCGCTGCAATGGGTATGGTCGTGATGAGTGTTGCGTTGTATTGGTGGCATCAGGAACAACTGGCGCTCAACAAACAGCTGCAACGCCGCGAAATGTGGTATCGGGCCCACGATCAAATCGATGTCATCACCCAGCTCTACCGCGCTGACTACTGGCGAGCCAGGGCCATGGAGTTACAGGAGCAGGGCGTAAAGGCGGCAGTAGTGATACTGGATATTAACGATTTCTCGCAGTTCAATTTGCGCTACGGCCATGCCGAAGGGGATCGCTTCTTAAAGGAGATTTCACAGTTAATTGTGATGAACCTCAGAGCCGTCGACCTGGCCTGCCGCTATGCCGGCGATCGGTTTGTTATCCTGATGCCGGAAATTGCCGCCGAAGAGGCCTGCGAGTTTGCCCGTCAGTTAGAGTGCAGCATTCGCAATGTGGCATTCAGAAGTGGCGGCCAGACCACGGCGATTTTTCATTCAGTGCGCAGTGTCAGTGCTCAGTTGCAACAACAGGTAACGCTGGCTGAAATGATGGCCGGCCTGAACCGTCAGTTAGATGAGACCTCCCGGCAGGCCGCCTGATGACGCATAACGCTTTGCTTACCCGTACCGATAAAACACTGCCTGCCAGACAGCTTGCCCAAAGCCTGGTGCAGGTAGCGGTAGCCCGTGGTGCGGGTGAGCAAAAGCTGTTACGTGGTACGGGAATTTTCAGTGAAGACTTACTTACTGCAAAGCCATTAAGTTGTAATCAGTTGCAGCGTCTTTGCGGCAACGCCACTCAACATTACAAAGGCTTCGACCTGGCCTTTCAGTTTGGCCATCACTTAGTGTCGGCTTTTGTTAATGATGCGCTGCCCTATTTTACCCATGCGCGGAATTTTGGTGAATGCTTGCGCGCACTGCCTTCTTTTCAGACCCGCCTTTATCCTTTTGTTTCCGCTTTTCGCTATGACGAGGGCGACGATATACTGCTGGTTCTGCAGGATGCCATGGGCAGCGGTAAACAGTTTCGCTTTATGGCCGAGGCCTACTGTGCAGCGTTGGTAGCTCTGGCCCGACATTGCACCGGTAAGCGTCTGGCGCTGCACTTTTCTTTTCCCTTCGCGCGTCCTCGGCAGATCCAGGAATACGAAGAGGGGCTGGGGTTCCGGCTGTCTTTCGAGCAGCCCTTCTTTACCATTAAAGTGGCCAGAGCAGAGCTGGCAACGCCATGTTTACAGCCTAATCGAATGTTTAAGCAGTTTGCCCTGCGTCGCTTTCTGGAGCAGCGGGAGTACCGCGTAACTTTGCTTGATGCCGTGCGCTATCACCTGCGCCGCAACAGCAACGCTACCTTACCGGCCATTGCTGGCGAACTCGACTTAAGCCCGGCATCACTTAAGCGTAAACTGGCGGATCACGACACTACCTTTAGTTTGTTGCACGATGATATTCGACGTCAGCAGGCCATCTACTATTTGCAGGTGCAGAAACTCAACAATGAGCAAAGCGCGTTGAAAATGGCCTTTACGGATATTACTAATTTCCGTCGTGCGGTGAAGCGCTGGACCGGGCAAACGCCCAGTCAGCTTCGTGAAGTATAAGGGTAATTGAAAGGCGGGTAATTATTCCCCCACCGTTGGTTCATTGTTGTTGGGTGATCGGTTCTTCTTCGTCCTGCAACTCGTACTCTTCTTCCTCTACCGGAATGACTTCCTGAGTGGAATAGAAAACACTTACAGGCAATGAGTAATTGGGTACATCATCATAAGTAAATACCGAGTAATACTTCGCGACGTTTGGATTGGCAAAATTGTCGTAGGTATATTCATCTGGTCCGGCGTAGAGCTTGACACCATCTAATGGCGATTTAGGCGGATGAAAGCAATTACGGACCACAAACGCACCAACAAGGTCGCGGTGCTGAGGATTTTGCCAGGTCAGCTTCACTTTATTGTTTTCCAGCGCCACATTCAGATCGGTTGGCGCAGGCAGTGAAGATTTACGTCGCTCAATATATTTGATCATTAACCGGCAGGCCTGAGCGCTATCTTCATGATGCCAGTCAACCAGTGCATTTTGTTGTTGAAACGCCGAGGTTGCGCGCACAATAAAATAAAATGGCTGATTAGTTGCGTGTAACTGCTCGAGGTGTTGCTTGCCAAAGCTATCAAAAATAAAGTGGTGCACAGAACGCTCTTTAAGCTGTGCATTACTGACTTCGTAGCCAATAAACTCTATTTTTTCACGCTGTTTAACACTCTGGTAATCCACATCCTGTAAGCCTGCCAGTTCGATAGTAAAGCGAATATCCTGCTGTGTATTCAGTGCGTTTTTATTTTGTAGCACCAGGTACGCATCGGTAATCACCGTTCTGTCCGGATCCGGTAAGCGCTCTGGCATAAACGCCATTTGCCCATACACAATTTCGCCATTTTGATCGAACCCGGCTTTAAGCTGTCTTTCAATAATTTCATCCTTAAAGATGGTATTGATCATTCTTGGCGTCAGCTCGACCTGTTCACTTGGCAAGGTATAAATCACCTCAAGATTTGGCCGGTAATGAATGCCTGAGCCAAAGCGACCGTAACCAATGTCGAACTGCATCATTTGTGAATCGGCGCCTAAAGGCAGCTTACGTGGCCCCTCCACCCGGAGTAATAATCTGCCACCTTTAATGGATTTGCGGATTATCCGACGTTCAGCCACATTCAGCTCCCAGTGAGACCATATTCCCTGGGTGAGTTTATCGGAGCCAATTTCCTCGCCAAGGGTCTGAATCGGGGGAGCCTGGTGGATCTGATTAAAGTCTGTAATGTCAGAAATATCATTCGGATCGAGGATTGAGACTGTCCATTCGCCAAAATTCTCAACCTTGGCGTTTACGCGATTCATTGGGTAAAGGGAGAAGCGAGCGCTTTTGATGCGGGCTTTTTCAGGCAGATTTTCCATATTAAAGGCAATGACGCCGTAACAAATGCCCCGGCGTTTGTTGACGCCCACAAACAAGGAATTATAACCAAAATGGTCGCGATTTTTTTCTAAGGTGTACTGACCCACATAACCAATGTCCTTTTTAGCAGGAAACAAACCACGGAAATATTCATCCCGCGACAATTCGGTTTTGAGTTTTACTTCCGGACTAAAGGGAGACTTGATGCCGGTCTTTTCATTTACCGCGCGAATATTATAAAAATATTTATGACCACTTCTTAACTGCACATCACAAAAACTTCTGTTGCGGGTTGTAGCAACCAGGTTTTCCTGATGACAAGGACTTTTTACGGTATCTGAGCGATACAGTTCAAAATACACTTCTTGCTGGTCTTCCGGGTAATCCCAGCTCAGGGTTGCCGAATAAACCGCTACCTCGTTAATGGTAAAGTTCTCGACTCTGGGTGGCGCAAAGGCAGAATAATTCACCGCCTCAGACCAGGCATGCAGTAATGCCGGGATGTTTTCGTCGACACTTTGAGACATGTTCACCAGGTAATCGGGAATATTCCGGGTACCCACCTCTACCACGGCGGCAATTATGCCCAGCGAATAATAATATTCACGGCCGCTCCCATGGATAAGGTTGGCAGGTGGCTTACCCCGGTGTATTCCGTAACGACGACCGGTAACCTTGTGGATTTCCTGATTCATATTGGCACACAGAATGTTGAGGTCGGTGCCCTCAATTTCGGATTCGTGATTAAACTTATGCGCCGGGAAAAACACATTGCCCTGCGAGTGATAATCCAGTGCAACCGTTATATTGGTATGGTTGAGTACGAAGTCTCTAATGGCCTGGGTCTCGGGCTCAGAAAAAGCTTCCGGACCGGAATAGGTGTTTAGCGAAGTATCGTTACCTTTCTTAAAGCGCACCCCAAAGTTACGGTTCAAATCGACACCGAAGGTGCCGTCGCCATTATTTCTGCGATTTTTACGCCAGAACGAAAAGTGGGTCCTCGAATACTCAAACCCATCCGGGTTAAGGCATGGCACCATGTACAGCGTACTTCTGCTGATAATGTCCCGAATTCTCGGATCCTGTTGGTAATTTGTTAGCACATGCTCAATAAATTTGATCGCCAGCTCGTTGCCGATCCACTCCCTGGCATGAATGGTACCGGTGTAGAGTAATGCCGGTTTATCGTCAGCCTGTGCCACATCCAGTGACAGTGTGGCCAGCATTAGTGGTCTGCCTTCCCAGGTGGTGCCGATACTTTCCAGCCGGACAATCCCCGGGTGCTCCGCGGCCATTTGTTCTAAAAACGCAATGGTTTGCGCGTAAGACGTATATTGTTTTTTCATGCTGTTTTACAGGCCCTTGGTATTACAACGTGGTTTTAAACCAATCCCAGTGTTCACTAATGGCTGCCAGCTTTTTGCGCTGGATATTTTTAACCGTTAGCAATTGTTCTACATCATCATGCAAGGCGTTAGATGTGCCTTCTACGCCGAGCGTTTCAATAATGACGTCTGTCAGTTTCGGGCCAATGCCTTTTACACCCGCAAAAAATGCGCTGAGTTGGGCGTGGGATAATACCTGCACCAGCTCAATCACATCGGTATCATCTGCAGATTCGTCAGCCACATCTTCAAGGCCAACGTCCTGATTTTCCAGGTGCAAATCTTCAAACCGTTGCAGTTGCGAACGAGGGACATAATTGTCCTGGAAATTCCATCGTTCACTGGGCCACTCCTCACCGAGTTGCAGCTCTACCGGTAACAAGGGGTATAACTCTTTACTCATCGCTTCCAGAGCATCGGCAGAGTCATAACTTGGCGTATACTCACCAAAGGTAATATGACGCATTGTGCGTAACAAAGACGAGCGAATCTTCCCTAATTCTTCCCAGTTATAGAGCGGAATATACGGTTTGCGGAACCGATTATTGTCGAGGGTCCACATGATGTACTGGCCAATCCAGTCACGAATATACGGGAATGCGGCAAATGCAGTGGCGCACTCCAGAATGCGGAACTTGCCGTCGGTGCCCAGTGCGATGTCACATGCCCAGTATTCGGCATGCGCCGCTTTAGACGCGCGAACCGCAATGTCCAGCGCCTCTTTAGGCACATTCTGATAGTCCATCGAGCCACCCTGACTGGTGTTTGTCAGCCATTCTCCTTCAGGAGGGCGACGCCAGAAGGCGCAAATCGGTTTGTGTCCGACCAGCATTACGCGGATATCGGCGGCCATGGGCACAAATTGCTGTACATACACCGGATAGTATTTTTTCTTTTCCAGTAGCGTTTTGGCTTCTTCCAGGTTATCCACTTTATGAACAAAATAGCCACCGTAGTTGGAGGGGCCGTAGGATTTTTTAATAATCCGTGGATATTCACAGCTTTCGAGAAATGCCATTGCCTCATCTTTTTCATAAAAGATCTCGGTTTTCGGAATTGGCAAATCATGTTTGGTGCAAAAATGGGTAACATTTTCTTTGGATTTGTTGGCAAACTGCGTATCCAGTGAAGGAATAAAGCGCACATCGGGTAACGCTCGCGAAATGTCGCGGAACGTTTCATAGGCGGTAGCAGGAATATTGCCTACCAGCACATCAATCTTTTTGCGTTTAACGTCGTTGATAAAACGCGCTTTATCGTTACCCCAGTGATAGGTCACCGTTTCGATTTTATCCGGCCAGCCCTTGAAGTTCGATTTATCAAAGAAGCGAAGTACATGGTCCAGGTAAAGAAAACCCAGCTTAGGTAATTGGTTATCAGGCATATTGCTTACTCAGCATTGGTTCTAAGGTGTGCACGTTTTGCTTAACGGCTCGCTGTTCAATGGCTTTGCGTTCGATAAGGTCAACAATGCGGGCAATTTTGGCATTGTTAAAATTCAAGCCCATCGCTTCCTGTTCCGGTGTGGCAAACGCAGGGATACCATTCACTTCAAGCACCACATATTCTTCGCGCTCAAGGTCATAAATGATATCCACGCCAGCGATTTCCAGGCCGGTGATTGCTGCGGCTTGTTTGGCGATAGCAATGAGTTCGTCATTGGGTTCACGCATCATGATGCTGCCACCACTGGTGATATTGGTTTTCCAGTCATCGGCAGGGGCTTTGCGGCCATAACAGCCAACAAAATGGCCATCAACGATATCGATCCGATAATCGGTCATGTCGTAATTCACAAAGCGCTCAGCATAAAGGTGAGGGATGTTGGTTTGATCTAAAAAGGGGATCAGCATATCCAGTGAGCGTTCATCTTCCACTTTCACAATACCCATACCGCCCCATCCGTCTGTGGGCTTATACACGAGGCGACCACCCCACTCACGAATGGTCTGCTTCAGGGATTGTTTGTTGGTGCGATTACACAACCGGTAATCGGTAGTGCGAACACCGGCTCTGGCCAGTTTGTGTGCGGTTTTCAGTTTGTCTTCAGACAACGCGAATGCGTTGTAATTATTCAGACAAGGGACGGATTCATTGAGAACCTGATAAAGATAAACCTGATAAGGGGTTTGCTGACCAGCGTTATACGAGAAAAACGCGTCCAGTTCTTCCATCACCACATTTCCGCAGGTGATGACACCACCCTGGGCTGTGGCATTTGCCAGGTTCAGATTTGTGATGGTATTGATACCGCGCTCGCGTAACTGGCTTACGATTTTGTTTTGGATCGCTTCGCCACCACCATTGCTGTACATCCACATTCCAACTGTATATTCAGTCACCGCTCTATACCTAATTTTAAGCAGATTGCTATTGCTGACCCCACCTGACAACACAACCTGACAATTTACTTTCAATGGCATCGTGATGAACAAACGAACAGGGATAAAACATCACAATTCCAGCATTACTTCCAATTTAATGCTTGCGAGACAGCAGGCGATTTTTTTAACCGACACATCGAAAGCGGCGCATATTAGACGGTTTTAATATGACAATTTAAAGACTATTTTTTAATCAGGGCGAATTGTCTTTAAATTGTCATATGAAAGGTTTAAAAACGTCTCCGCTCCTTTGCAGAGCCCTTGTATTTCGGCGGGTGCAGCGTAGTAAGGACGTTTTTTATACTTTAGGATGGTTTTATTACATGACGATGAATTACGCTGAATTAGCTCAAATTATAAACATGAATTCCCATACCCGTAATAAAACCGGAGTGGATGAAAATGCAGCAGTGTTTAACCAGTGGATGAGCCAGTTGGGCTATCAGATTGAAACGCACAGCCGCGATCATATTGGCAATCACGTACACTATATTTCGGCGAAATCAGACGGTCGAAAAGTGCTGTTGCTGGGGCATTTGGATACCGTTTTCCCGCCCAATACCTTTACTGCTTTCAGCGAAGATGATGAGTGGGTTTACGGGCCGGGCGTGTGTGATATGAAGGGCGGTAACTATGTTGCTTTGCAAGCGCTCAGGAATGTCAAAGCCAGTCAGGGCGAAATTCGCAATATTGATATGCTTCTGGTGAGCGATGAAGAAACCGGTAGTGATGACAGCAAGGCATTAACGGCAGAACTGGTTAAACACTATGACGCCTGTCTGGTATTTGAAGCAGCAGGGCCAGACAATAATGTGGTGATCGCACGTAAAGGTATCGCGACCTTCCATATCGAGTTAACCGGTAAAGGCGCGCATGCCGGAAACCATTATGCCGACGGTATCAATGCTAACCTGGCTGCTGCACATATGCTCATCGCGCTCACCTCGCTGACTAATCTGGCAAAAGGCTCTACGGTTAACGCGGGTAAAATGCACGGCGGCATTGGTGCTAACACGATTTCCCCGAGCGCTAGTCTGACTGTTGAAGCTCGGTTTAGCCAGGCCGATGAACGGGAACGTTTACTGGCCGGCTTTGAAGAAATCGTCAACAATCCAGCAGTAGAAGGCATTGTGGTGAATGTGACTGGCGGCTTACAACGAGATGTAATGCAGCCGTCAGCCGCTCAACAAGCGCTGATTCACGAAATTGAAGGATTACTGGGTGAGTCGCTTAATTTAGAACACCGTGGTGGTGTGAGTGATGCCAATGTGGCGTCGGCAGCTGGTGTGTCAACCCTTGATGGTTTTGGCCCCTATGGCGACGGCGACCATACCGTACATGAACGGGCAAGCAAAGCCAGCTTTGTCCGCAGGATTAATGAAGTTTCGCTCATATTGGCAGCTTTTAACGGCAAATAGTCTGTTGGTTTATCTATTGTAATCGTCCTGAATAAATTAAAAAGCCACCCGGCAAGGTGGCTTCGCTATTCGCATTATCAGTAATTACTTGTAATCCGGCATCACTTCGAGGCGCGCTACGCCTGAGTCGATAGCGGCCTGAGCAACGGCTCTGGCGATTCGGCTACACAGACGCGGATCCATGGGTTTAGGAATAATGTAATCCTTACCAAAGGTCAGGCTGTCCACATTACTGGCTTTTAATACCGATTCAGGTACCGGTTCTTTGGATACAGCACGCAGCGCTTCTACCGCGGCGACTTTCATTTCATCGTTAATGGCGGTAGCCCGAACATCCAGTGCACCACGGAAAATAAACGGGAAGCACAATACATTATTAACCTGGTTAGGGTAGTCAGAGCGACCGGTAGCCATAATTAAATCAGAACGGGTAGCCAGAGCCACTTCAGGTTTTATTTCCGGATCCGGGTTAGAGCAGGCAAATACCACCGGGTTAGGCGCCATCAGTTCCAGTGCTTCAGGTGGCAGTAAGTCCGGGCCGGATACACCAACAAAAATATCCGCGCCGTCCATTACGTCTTCCAAAGTGCGTTTGTCGGTGTTGTTGGCAAACAGCATCTTGTGCGGCGTGAGATCGTCACGGCGGGTATGGATAACGCCTTTGCGGTCGAGCATATAAATGCGCTCACGCTGGGCACCACACTTAATTAACAATTCCATACAGGCCACGGCAGCGGCACCGGCACCCATACAGACAATCTTGGCGTCGCCGATTTCTTTGCCCTGAATTTCCAGTGCGTTAAGCATACCGGCAGCCGTTACAATCGCGGTGCCGTGTTGGTCATCATGGAAAACCGGGATCTTACAGCGCTTGATCAGCTCCTGTTCAATCTCAAAGCATTCCGGCGCTTTAATATCTTCCAGGTTAATGCCGCCAAAGGTGTCGGCGATATTGGCTACCGTATTAATAAACTCTTCGGTAGTTCGGTGTTTTACCTCGATATCAATCGAATCAAGGCCGGCGAAGCGTTTGAATAATAGCGCCTTACCTTCCATTACCGGTTTGGAGGCCAGTGGACCGAGGTTACCGAGACCGAGGATTGCGGTACCGTTACTGATAACGGCAACCATATTACCTTTACCGGTGTAGGTATAAGCAGCGTTTGGATCTTCAGCTATTTCGCGGCAGGGTTCCGCTACGCCGGGGCTGTAAGCAAGGGCGAGATCATCAACACTTTCTGCCGGTTTGGAGAGCTCTACGCGGATCTTGCCCGGCGTAGGTTTTGCGTGGTAGTCGAGGGCACGTTGGCGAAAATCTGACATTTTTGTAAGTCCTGTAATTTTTATCTTGTAAGCCAGTCGCTAGGTTATTGTTATTATAGGCGAACTGTATCACAGCGCATGTCATATGGCATGGTATCTATCAATTGTAAAATCGATAGTACCTTACAAACTTGTTAATGCTAACTAACATAACGCGAACAGGCCCTGAACGCCACGTTGCTGAAGAAATAATCGTAATTTGTTTTACTTATGGAAAATGGTTTTACCATTACCCCAATCAATTAACATGATAGTAAAAACAGGCACAAAAAAAGCGCCGTAAAGGCGCTTTTTCTTCGAAGCTTTTTCTTCAGGACGGGGCTTATTTTTTGCCCAGTGCGCCAAAACGCTTCTTGAAGCGGTCAACACGACCACCGGTGTCAACGTTACGTTGTTTACCAGTGTAGAAAGGGTGACAAGCTGAACATACGTCCAGGCTGATGTCTTTGCCCATTGTTGAACGAACTTTGATTTCGTTACCGCAAGAACAGCTAGCAGTAATTTCTTCGTATTTAGGGTGGATATCTTGTTTCATGGGATTACCTCAAAATAAGGCCGCATCGCTAACCAACCCGAAGTTGGCCACCATACGTGACTAATTTTCACTACAAGCGACATACCGCCTGCTTTTTAGAGCGGCGCATATTAATGGATGCCGAATAATCAATCAAGTATTTTCGTGCAATACTTTGCAGTCTGCATGTTAGGATAACCGCTACTTAAATTCAGCCTGATAATGTCTGTTGTTCAAAATTCACTATGCCAATCATTGATGTAGCCGTTCCGGTGCCACTACGACAAACTTTTAGTTACACCAGCGAGCAACAGCTGGAGCCGGGTGTACGGGTGAGCGTGCCCTTTGGTCGCCGTCAGCTAATCGGGGTAGTGACAGCAAGTTATAACGACCCGGCGGGCGAGACGGAGTCTGAAGTTAAACTGAAAGCGGTAACCGAAGTACTCGACGAGCAACCGCTGTTTGATGCAACCCTGCAGGCTTTAACTCAGTGGCTGGCCACTTATTATCACCATCCGATTGGTGAAGTCTGGGCAACGGTTATGCCCACCCGGTTGCGCAAAGGCGGGGCGTTGAGTGACAGCGTTCCCGCATTAACCTTAACCGAAGCCGGACAAGCCGAAGCGCAAACGCCTACTTTACGAGGCAAAAAACAGCTCGAATGCATCGCACTACTGGCCCGGGGCCCGGTGGCCAGTGAAGAAATTAAAACGAAATTCTCAAATGCGGTGTTAAAGGCGCTGGAAGAGAAAGCGCTGACCACTCAAACCAGTATCCGCCTGACTGAAAAGCAGGACTGGGCGTCATTTAGTCTGCAGCAAACACCGCCTGTTGCCTCTACCGAGCAGGGCGTGGCCATTGCGGCTATCAATCAGCAGGCCAGCCACTTTGTACCGTTTTTACTCGACGGTGTAACCGGTAGCGGTAAAACCGAAGTGTATTTGCAGGTAATTGAGCCGGTACTCAAACAAGGCAGACAGGTGTTGATTCTGGTGCCGGAAATAGGCCTGACACCGCAAACAGTAGGGCGCTTTGAGCGTCGCTTCGGCATTAATGTTGGCGTGTTGCACTCACAAATGACTGACCTGGCGCGGCTGAAGGTTTGGCAACAGGCGCGGCGCGGAGAACTGGGGATTATCATTGGTACCCGCTCAGCCATTTTTACGCCGCTTAAAAGACCAGGCATGATCATTGTGGACGAAGAGCACGATGAGTCTTTTAAGCAGCAGGATGGCTTGCGTTACCATGCCCGGGATCTCGCGGTAAAGCGAGCCCATACCGAAAACGTACCCTTGATTCTGGGCAGTGCTACACCGTCGCTGGAAAGCCTGAATAACGCGCTGAATAAACGCTATACCCATTTAACCTTAAGTCAGCGGGCCGGCGGAGCCAGTCACACCCAGTTAAAGGTACTCGATTCACGTGATCAGCCGCTCCATGCCGGAATAGCTCAGGGCCTGATAAGCATTATGCGCAGCCATCTGCAACAGGGTAATCAGGTGTTAGTGTTTTTAAACCGTCGCGGTTTTGCGCCGGCAGTGCTGTGTCATCATTGCGGCCAAACGGTCGATTGCAAAAGTTGTGAGCGGCCGTTTACCTACCATAAGTCCCAGGGCCGGCTGCAGTGCCATCATTGCGGCGCGAGCCGGCGAATGCCGCAGCAGTGCAGTGAGTGTAACAGCCACGACCTGCAAACCTCCGGCATTGGCACCGAGCAGCTCGAACAGGGACTGGGCCAGTTATTTCCCGATGTACAGCAGGTCAGAATCGACAGTGATGCGGTAAAAGGCAAAGACAAGCTTATCACCCGACTCGATGAAATAAATGCGCGCAAATATCAGTTGCTGGTGGGCACGCAAATTTTGTCGAAGGGGCATCATTTTCCTCATGTAACCTTAGTCGTTGTGCTCGACTGTGACGGCGCGTTATTCTCGGCTGACTTTCGGGCGGCGGAAAAGCTCGCGCAGTTGATTACGCAGTTGGCTGGTCGTGCCGGTCGCGCCAGTAAACCGGGCGAAATGTGGCTGCAAACCGATAACCCCGGCCACCCACTTTTACAGGATCTCATTAATAACGGCTTTGCACATTTTGCCCGTCAGGCATTGCAGGAGCGTAAGCTGGGGGCTCTGCCGCCGTATAGCAGTCAGGCCATTTTCCGCGCCGAAGCTCGCGAAGCCGGACTCGCCGCCAACCTGTTACAGCAGATACGCGATTGCTACCGGGCCAGTGTGAATGTCGCCAAAGGGCAGTTTATCGGGCCGTTGCCCTGTTTGATAGAGAAACGCCAGGGGCGTTTTCGCTACATGCTGGTATTACAGAGTCAGCAGCGCGCCGCGCTACATAGCTGGCTAAAACACCACCTGCCAGAGGTAGAAGCGTTACCTCTGGCTGGCAAGGTACGCTGGAGCCTGGATATTGATCCGGTCGATCTGAGTTAAGTGTGGTTACTGGTAAACTTTCAGCGTTAACCACACTTTAAAGCAGCATTTTTGCCAAAGAGCAGGTACACTGCCTGCAGATAATAATAATCATCCACACAGGGAAATCGACACAGCATTATGTCTCAACGCGATTACGTTTCTCGTGGACGTGCGCCACAAAAGAAAAATACCAAGAAAACAAAAAACAAAACTACCGCCAGACGAGGTCGTAACCAGCAGGAGCCACAGGTAACTGTACCCTGGGTAACGGTGGCCGTTGTGGTGGCTTTGCTACTGGGCTTTGCCTGGTTCTTGTGGTCAATTAAAGATAATGCCGATCCGGATACCGCTCAGCCGCTTACAGTAGAGCCTGCGCCTATCGAAGATGAGTTGCCGGAACTGCCGGAGGAAGAATGGGAATACATTAAAACCCTGCCGGGGTACGAGGTAGAAGTCGAAGTGGCCGAGCAGGAAAAATCCGATAAGCGTTATCTGATGCAGTGCGCGTCGTTCAGAACCCGGGCTCAGGCCGATGAAATGCGCGCTAAAATTGCGTTTCAGGGGCTGGAGGCGCAGATCCGGCATAGCGATGGCGCCAATGGCGAATGGTTCCGTGTGATCCTTGGCCCCTTTGACGCCAAGCGCGACGCTGAGCGTGCCAAACACGCACTGCGCAAAGTAAATATCACCACCTGCCAGATCTGGTTCTGGAATTTGTAAATAATCGGAAGCCGGCAGTCGCCGGCTTTTTAATTGACTGCTGCAAACGCCAGCGTATATTCACCTTTTAAGTCTTGAAAAATCGTCAGGCTCCCCCACCTACTACTCATTGTCAACGCACAGACCGCCCGGCGGAAAGCTGTGCCAAACCACTACAGTGGAGTAAACGTGACTACAATAGTATCAGTCAGACGAGATAATCAGGTTGTCATGGCCGGCGATGGCCAGGTGTCATTGGGCAATACCGTAATGAAAGGCAATGCCCGTAAAGTACGCCGCCTGTATCAAAATAAAGTATTAGCCGGTTTTGCCGGTGGTACCGCCGATGCGTTTACCTTGTTTGAACGCTTTGAAGCCAAACTGGAACTGCATCAGGGGCACCTGACCAAAGCGGCAGTAGAGCTGGCCAAAGACTGGCGTACCGACCGCATGTTACGGCGTCTGGAAGCCTTACTGGCTGTCGCCGATGAAACCGCTTCATTGATTATTACCGGTAACGGCGATGTGGTGCAGCCAGAGCAGGATCTAATCGCTATTGGCTCGGGTGGTAACTATGCCCAGGCCGCGGCCACCGCGTTATTAAATAATACGCAGTTAACGGCACACGAAATTGCTACTCAGAGTTTATCTATTGCCGGCGACATTTGCGTGTTCACCAACCATAATCAAACGGTTGAAGTACTCGATTACTAAATGAATTGTGTTGGCAGTGGCTAAGAAGCGGCTGCCCTACTGACCACCGTCAGTTTTACATAAGGGTTAATTATGTCTGAAATGACACCAAGAGAAATTGTCCACGAACTGGACCGCCATATTATCGGTCAGCAAAGCGCTAAGCGCGCAGTCGCCATTGCGCTGCGTAACCGCTGGCGCCGTATGCAGTTAGCGCCAGAACTGCGCCAGGAAGTCACCCCGAAAAACATTTTAATGATTGGTCCAACGGGTGTAGGTAAAACCGAAATTGCCCGCCGTCTGGCCAAGCTGGCGAATGCGCCGTTTATTAAGGTAGAGGCAACAAAATTTACTGAAGTAGGTTATGTAGGTAAGGAAGTCGAAACCATCATTCGCGACCTGGCAGACATTGCGGTAAAAATGACCAAAGAGCAGGAAATGGCAAAGGTGCGCTATCGCGCTGAGGAAGCTGCCGAAGAGCGTATTCTGGATATCCTCATCCCGCCTGCCGAAAATGCCTGGGGTGAAAAAGAGCGCTCGGAAGATCGCGGCACCCGCCAGTCTTTCCGCAAAAAGCTGCGTGAAGGCAGTCTGGATGACAAAGAAATCGAAATCGACGTTGCCCAGCAGCAAATTGGTGTAGAGATCATGGCACCACCGGGCATGGAAGAAATGACCAACCAACTGCAGGGCATGTTTGAAAATCTGTCTTCTTCTGGTTCGCAGAAGAAGAAAAAGAAAATGCGCATTAAAGATGCCATGAAAGTGCTGATTGAAGAAGAAGCCGCGCGTTTGGTTAACAAAGAAGATCTGAAAGAAAAAGCCCTCGAAGCGGTGGAGCAACACGGCATCGTATTTGTGGATGAAATCGATAAGATCTGTAAACGCGAAGGCGCCAACTCGGCCGACGTTTCCCGCGAAGGTGTGCAACGTGACTTACTGCCACTGGTAGAAGGTTCTACGGTGTCTACTAAGCACGGTATGATCAAAACCGACCATATTCTGTTTGTGGCATCCGGTGCTTTCCAGATGAGCAAGCCGTCGGATCTGATCCCTGAATTACAGGGCCGTCTGCCTATTCGAGTTGAACTCTCAGCGCTCAAAGTGGAAGACTTTAAACGTATTCTTACCGAGCCTAATGCATCGCTTACCGAGCAGTACATTGAGTTGATGAAAACCGAAGGGGTAACCGTTGAGTTTGCCGAAAGCGGTATTCAGCGTATTGCCGAAGCGGCGTGGCAGGTGAATGAGAAAACCGAAAACATCGGTGCCCGCCGACTGCACACTGTGCTGGAACGGTTGATGGAAGATATCTCTTACGATGCTTCTGAAAAACAGGGCGAAACCTACATCATTGATGCCGATTACGTTAATCAGCACCTTGAAACTTTAGTCGACAACGAAGACTTAAGCCGCTTTATCCTCTAATCCCAAACATACAAACCGGCCGGTACGTCTGTACCGGCCAGGCTTTACTTGCCACATTCCGCTTACACCGTTGGGATATGCCTGTACAAGGTTCTGAAATCCCCCCACTTAGGTCACATCTTGAAGTGACAAATAGAAAGTAATATCGCTTCTGGCAGCACATTGTTTTTAGCAAACAATGGCAAGACGTATAAGCCTGGCAAACTCTCAGAAATGGTCGGTCGATAAGTTGAGCTCAGTGGTATGAAGCGCGGTGGTGCATGTCATTTGTTTCGGCATGCGACAGCAACCATTATGCTGGATAACGGCGCGGAGCTTCGGCATGTGCAGGAGATGCTTGGCCATGCTGACATTTCCACTACGCAAATATATACGCATGTGTCTCGCATCAAGCTTGGTGAGGTGTACAACAAAAGTCATCCCTCAGCTTTGAGTAATGAGCGTTTATATTAATCAGCACTAGCAATAGTAATGTAAATGCATTACTATTGCTGTGTGTACTCAATTGAGGATAGCAACATGCCGCAATTACCATTACAAACTGAATCAACTTTGACGGAGCGATATCAAACGACCGTGCCTAGCATTGTGCGCAAAGCACTGCATTTGGGTAAAAAAGATAAAATCAGGTTTACGGTGGAGCCTAACGGTAGTGTGACGTTATCGCGTGCCGAGCCTTCTGAAGATGATCCTGCGTTAGATTCATTTTTGGCTTTTTTAGGCAACGATATTGAACAACACCCAGAGAATATTCAAGCGCTAAGTCCTGCTATGCAAGCGTCTATTCAATCGTTGGTAGAGGGGGTTGAAATCGATTTGAACGCGCCACTAGATGAAGACGACGACTGATTTTGGCGGATAGTAGTTTTGTTGTAAAAAATGGTTGGACGCTATACGCCCATCCTTTGTTTATAGAGCAGTTAGCATCGTTGACTGCTCAAGTTAACGCTTTTAAAGCACGAGACCCTATCGGCTACAAAAAGAAAAACGCGACCAAGCGATTAGCAGCAATAGAGAAGCTAATAGTCGAAATCATTCCGAATGATCCTACAGCGACTGAATATCGCCAAGGTTCAACATTAGGTGACAACAACAAACACTGGTTCAGAGCAAAATTCTTCCAACAATATCGACTCTTTTTTCGCTATCATCAAGCATCTAAAGTTATCGTTTATGCGTGGGTTAACGATGAAAAAACCAAACGCGCATATGAAAGCAAAAACGATGCATATAAAGTATTTGCTAAACTGCTAGCTTCGGGCAATCCACCTGATAGTTGGGACGCTCTTTTAAAAATGGCTTCTGCTATAACATCAGATAAATAATCGTCTTTGAACTGCTCAGAATTAGCGGATCATAAAATCGATTACTGTATATGCAGGCACGATACTATGATCCAGTTATCTGGCGGTTTTATCCGAACTATCCAATAGACTGAATAACTTATTTTGGTACTGAAAACGGAATTCCTACATAAGTCAAAATAGAAAATTGAATCCAACTCAATTGCGTCGAACTTGCGGGACTTAGTTTTAGATATTCATAGGCTCTAATTGTCTAAAGTGTTTAACTGCCACAATACTATCCTGTAACGCCAAACATACAAACCGGCCGGTACGTCTGTACCGGCCAGGCTTACTTGCCACATCCCCACTCACACCGTAGGGATTTGCGTATACAAGGTTCTGAAATAGCGGGCCATTAATGCTGCCCGGTTACGAATTTCCAGCTTGCGATAAATATTCGCGCAGTGAAATTTCACCGTTCGCTCACTGATAAACAATTGCGAGGCAATGGTTTTGTTCGGTAAGCCTTCGATAATTTTATGCGCCACCTGAAGTTCACGTTTAGACAACTGTTCCAAATGTTCAGGGTTTAATAACTCTTGATCAAACATGATGCTCTCCTTGTTGAGTGGGGGTTGGTAAATCAGGCGTATAATTGATGGCTACTTCCGTCAGCTGGCCGCCTGCCAGGTGATACCGCTGATGGGCCATTTGAATGGTTTCGCGCCGATGGGCAATAACCACCCGGGTCATGGGTAACCGGGAAAGATGTTGATTGATAAGCTTTTCACTGTTGGCATCGAGGTGGCTGCTGGCTTCATCGAGTAGCAACAGAGCCGGACGCTGATATAACGCCCGGGCGAGAAACAAGCGCTGGCGCTGGCCGCCGCTAAAATTGGTGCCACCTTCCTGGAGCAGAGTGTAATACTGCATGGGCAGCCTGGTGATGGTGTCGTGCAGGTTGGCCAGTTGACAGCATTCTATTAACCGCGGCATGTCAATGTGTTGCTGAAAACCACTGACATTGTCGATAACGGTGCCGGACAGACATACATCATCCTGCATCACAGCGCTGATCCGCTGGCCAGGATCACGGCTGTTGAGTGGCTTATCGTCAATCAGGATCTGACCTGAAGTGGCCGGAAATAAGCCGGTAAGGCATTTAGCCAGGCTGGATTTGCCACTGCCGCTTACACCGGTGATTACTATCATCCGGCCCGGTAACACTTCTAGATTTAATTTTTCAAACAGCGGCGGTTGACCCTGATAGGCAAAACTTACATCCTCAATCGTTAGCTTGTGTGCTACCGGTAAATGGGCCGGTGGACAACAAGACGTTGGCGCCAATGAGGCAAAGTCCACCGGCGTTTGGACAATATCCGCCAGCCTGTCGAGGTGCACCCGCAATAAGCGCCACTGAAGTAATTGCTCGAGCAAACCATTGATGGCTGAATTAAAGCGGTTCTTGTAGCTGGTAAATGCGTACAGCATGCCAACGGTAAAAGCCTGCTCCATCACCAGCGTAGCAGCCAGATAAACCACCAGCAGATTTTCAATACCAAACAGGAGCAGATGCACGATGCTAAATCCCATTTCCCAGCGGCGCAAACGAATATCACGGTTCAGGGTATCGGTAAGTAAATGCTGCCAGCCATGTAACCGGAACGACTCGAGCTTAAGCATTCTGATTGACTGAATGCCCCTCAGCGTTTCTATAAAGTGGCTGTTTTCCTTCGCGGCACAGGCAATTCTTTCTTGTTGTAAGCGCTGCACCGGGCCTAGCAAAATTAACCGTAGGGCAAGAAAAAACCCCGCAATGCCTACTACCACCAGCATTAGTTTCAGGCTGTATAACGCCATTAAAATCAGTGTGCACAGCATGATTAGCGTGTCTAAAATGAGCGCGACAATACCCTGACTGATAAAGCGTCTGACTTCCTGCAAGCTACCAAAACGAGCCACCATGTCACCGATATGGCGCTGGGAAAAGTAACTGAATGGCAGCCGGATCAAATGAGTAAAGACATTTACCGAGAGTTGCTGGGCGAGGTGCCCAGACATAGCAATGCCGGCAGTCTGGCGGGTAAGATTGGTGATCGCTTCCACAACAATTAGCAGAAAGAAGCCGAGAAACAGCACATTGAGCAGCGAAGCATCGTTATTGACTATCACTGAGTCGATAACCAGTTGCATATAATAGGGCGATGCCAGCGCAAAACATTGCAGCAGCAAAGACAAAATAAACAACACCAGTAAGGAGCGCTTGATACCTACGATACGCTGCCATAACTGGCTGAGCTTTAATGGCTGGCGCAGGTTTTGAGGCGTGAAGTCACTGCCAGGCTGAAGCTCCAGGGCAATACCGGTAAAGGCATCACTAACCTGTTGCCAGCTAAGACGGCGTTTGCCACATGCCGGATCCTGAATCTCAATGCCTTTGCTTGTCACTCTGGTTAACACAACGAAGTGCTGCATGTTCCAGTGCAAAATGCAGGGGAGCTGTAGCTCGTTCATATCCTCCGGCTCAAGCTTTAGCGCCCGGCTGTTGAGGTTGAGTGAGTGGGCGAAATCAATCAGCTGTTTAAGGTTAGCGCCCTGCTGGCTGAAGGCGCGTAAGCTGCGTAGCCTGGCCAGGTCTACATTGAGCCCGTGATAGCCGGCTACCATGGCGATACAGGCCAGTCCGCATTCGGCGTTTTCGGCTTGTAATATTTGTGGCGTCGAACGGCGCCAGCCGAGCTGCAAGGGCAGTTTGAACAGTGTGGCGGTGCTCATAACACACCTCCATGCAGTTCATAGAGTGGTTCAAATAACCATTGCATCAGATTGCGCTCGCGAATGGCTATTTCTGCGGCAAAGGTCATGCCGGCTCGCAGGGCAATGCGTTGATTAAAATGTTCAATGCTGGTGGCTTGCAGAGTTGCTTTTGCCAGGTACACCGGGGTGTTTATTGCCAACGGTTTTTGTGCGACCTCCTGTGGCAGTAGCAGGTGAGCAGATACCGAATCGATGGTGGCTTCATAGGTGCCAAACTGGGTATGCGGAAAGGCATCGTAGCGTAAACTGATCGATTGGCCCGGGGAGATCTGGCCCGCCGCGGCGACCGGGATTAACAATTGTGCAGAGACCTCGGCGTTAAATGGCATCAGCGAAAGCAGCGGCACATTGCTCTGGGCTAGCTGGCCTGGCTTTGCATTGAGGTTGGTTACCCGGCCGTTTGTGGACGCGGTAATAATGACTTCCTGCTGACTGTATTGCTGATCGAGACTTTTTTGCAGTTCACTGATTTGATTTTCAATATTCAGCAGTTGTAACTGATGGGCGTGTTCTGCTTCGCTGAGGGCAAACTGGTTGTCTTCAATGGCTTGTAAGGTGGCTATCCATTCGCGCTCAAGATTCTGACGCTGATAGGTTTCGTCGATTCGTTGGGTTTCTAAGGTTTGTAATTGTTGGCGGCTGGAAAATCCCTGATGAGTGAGTTCGGTGAACGACTGAATTTGCTTATCCAGTAAGGCCATTTTGTCATCCAGCAAAACGCGCATGGCGGCGAGGCGTGAGCGATCCTCAGTGAGTCGTTGGGCCGCTTTAGTCAGGCGTTGCTGTTGGGTTGTAAAACCTTTCTGGGTAAGCCTGTATTGGCTTTGCAGACGTTCAATCTGCGTGTCGAGCTCCTTAATCAGCGTGTCGTTGATACTCTGGCCGTTATGTAAAATTGCGTCCCGGGTCAGCCTGATAAGTGGTGCACCTTTTTGCACCTGTGTGTTTTCGCTAACCAGCACTTCGCTAACAATAGCGCCTGATGCCGGTCCGTATACCGGGGTAATACCGCGGGTGGGTTCCAGCCAGCCTGTTACGGTTTGGGTATAAGTGTAGCGTCCCGCCAACAGCCAGCTTATAACACCAATTAACCAGCTACACAGCAGCACGGTAATCATAAGAGTGGGTAGTCTTGGCCTGAGTAATATTGCTCCATCGATTTTTTGCTGCTGTGAAACGACGGCCTGGTGGCGAAATAATGTTTGGCTTTGCATGGCGTCCATTCCTGCTGTGGGTTGATGATTCAACCTTATGCCTGAGAACCCTTATTTATGGTGAAGGTCAGGCCCGGTGGGCTTTTTGAGGGGACGATGGTCGTCTGATGTCTCAAAATGCAGGTGTATGTCTCATTTGTGCCAGCCATTGCAACACTGGTCTGACAGTTGTTGCAGGTCAAAGGTATGCTGACGGCGGCTTTCCTAATGCAGATTGTTAATATATTGTGGTTAGCAAAGAAAGCTCTACACTTGATGTATGTTTTGCCAAGGAAGCCGTAGTTATGTTTATACCCAGTATTTTGCTCCGTCAGTTGTACACCCATGGGAGCCTGACGCAAACTGAAGATGGTTTGCAGTTTATGCTTAAAAACCGGCTCAAAGATGCCGTGCTCAAACAGGTAGACAGTATTGCCATAAACGGGGAAGTTATTGCGCCTGAAAATGTCACGCTGCAGGTTGGCCCTGAGCAAATTATGTCGATGACAGAGCTGAATGAAAGCGGTGAAGTACCTTTTGAGCTTAAGCAGGCCATTACGGTTTACTTAAATAAAACCCTGCCAGTGAGCCCGGAAAAACAGACTATCGAACTGGTGTTCCGGGCCTCACCTTTCGGCAAACTGAAATTCAGCGTGGAAGATAACGTATCGGCGCCGAATCTGGCTGAGGGGCATATTCCCCGCGATCCGCATGATGATTACTCTCCGGGGATTATCGAAAAACGCCAGAAGTTCTTTGAAAACTTCTCCGGCGCTAATATTCACCATGTTGGCCAGTACTCCATTGATCCTAATACCCTGCGCGGCAATATCGAGCACTTCATTGGTGTGGCGCAGGTGCCAGTTGGCGTGGCGGGGCCGGTCACTATCGACGGCGAGCATGCCAAAGGCGATTTTCTGATCCCAATGGCCACTACCGAAGGCACGCTGGTGGCCTCGTATAATCGCGGGATGAAACTGCTTAATATGAGTGGCGGGATCAAATCCACCGTGGTGGATGATGCCATGCAGCGCGCGCCGGTGTTTGTGTTTTCTGATGCTCGCGGCGCGCGGGATTTTGTGGCCTGGGTAAACGAAAATATCGACAAAATTCGCGAGGAAGCAGAAGCCACCTCATCCATCGCCAAGCTTACTTATATTGACAGTTTCCTGTCTACCAAGTTTGCCTTTTTGCGCTTCAATTACCGTACCGGCGATGCAGCAGGGCAGAACATGGTGGGGCGCGCTACATTTGCTGCCTGTGGCTGGATCCTCGACCACTACGAAGGCATCGAAAACTTTTATCTGGAGTCCAACTTCGCCACCGATAAAAAAGCGTCGCAAATTAATATTATGCGTACCCGGGGTAAACGGGTGATTGCCGAAGCGACCATTAAGCGCGAGCATTTGTTGTCGGTAATGCGGGTGGATCCTAAACAGATTGATTATCACGGCCGGGTAGCGGGCGTCGGCTCCTTTTTATCCGGCGTCAATAATACTGGCTTACACTCGCCTAATGGCATTACCGCGATGTTTATTGCTACCGGGCAGGACGTGGCCAACGTGTCGGAGTCCTCCGCTGGTATCATGTATTCTGAGCTGACCGAGGAAGGCGATTTATATATCTCCCTGACTATTCCGTCGCTCATTGTGGCGACTTATGGTGGCGGTACCGGTATTGGTACTCAGCGTGAGTGTCTGGAACTATTGGGTTGTTATGGCCGGGGTAATGTGTATAAGTTTGCCGAAATCGTTGGCGCGGTGGCGCTGGCGGGTGAAATTTCACTGGCCTCGGCCATCTCCAGTTCCGACTGGGTGTCTTCCCATGAACAGTATGGCCGTAACCGGTAATATATCGGGTTCTGAGCAGGAGGGCTTGTCCTCCTGGTTGGCCTTATTTCCCGGCTAAAACGATCCGAACACCCTGTCTTCGGCGTTAAAAAGGTAACTCAACTCAATGGTTATCACGATGAATAACAATAAGGCAGGCACGTCTTTCCCTTACCGCGTAGTGCTGGTGTTTTTATTTTGCGCCTGGCTAGCCGGCTGTGCCAGCAATAAACCACAAATCAAAATGCGCGACGAGACTAACTTCGCCGCGCTGAAAACCTTTTATGTTCAGCCACCGCTCAACTCAGTTAACCCTACCCTGGAGCAGCATATGGCGTCGACCATTATTACCGTGTTGCAAGGCAAAGGGCTCACCGCAGCGGGCGAAGAAGATGCTGATATCAAAGTCGGCTTTTTCCCTTCCAGCCGGGTGGAAGAGGGGGGCTCGTCGGTCAGTATCGGGCTTGGCACCGGTGTATTTGGCCGCTCTGGCGGTATTTCACTGGGAAGCATTTTTAGTGTGCCAGTAGGCGAGCAGGTTACCGAATACCAGAATCTGCAAATTGAGGTGGTGCAGAACGGTGAGTTTATCTACAGCGCTGCGGGCAGCGCAGAGTTAGAGGCCAGCGATAGCATTACCGTGCAACAGGCCTTAACCACGCTGGTAGAAACACTGCTGGAGTCTTTTCCTGCTAACCGCGCAAACTAGCTGCGAAGTGGCATAATCGCGCGGCCAGTGGGATTGTGAAACTGTGTTTAGTCCCCAGTTTTATACATCAATTTAAAATCAGATGAGGGCAACGTATGTCTCGCCACTTTGAACAAGCCGAAGGCTTGTGTGAACAAAAAGACCCGGCCACCGACGGCTTTGTATTTAACCAGACTATGTTACGGATAGCCGATCCGGTCCGTTCGTTGGATTTTTATACCCGTGTAATGGGCATGACCTTATTGCGCAAGCTCGACTTCCCGGAAATGAAGTTCAGTTTATATTTTCTCACTACCGGCGAGGATTTTTCTGACATCAGCGACGATGAAGCTAAGCGCACGGCTCAAACATTTGGCCGTCCGGCCATGCTGGAGCTCACCCACAATTGGGACGACAGCGCCGACACCACGAGCTATCACAACGGTAACAGCGATCCCCGCGGCTTTGGCCATATTGGTTTTCATGTGCCGGATCTGCAAGGGGCGTGTAAGCGCTTTGACGAACTCGGCGTTGAATTTCAGAAACGCCTGGAAGATGGCAGTATGAATAATATTGCCTTTATCAAAGACCCCGACGGATACTGGATTGAGATTTTTGATGCACAACGTGTAGCGAATTTAGGAAGCTAACGCGCAATAGAAGTATCAAGGCAGTATAAAAAAGCCGGAACATAGGTTCCGGCTTTTGCGTTTAGTGGTTGGTATGCTTCCAGTGATACTGGTGCGCCTTGGCCTCCACTTCTGTCGCCGTTTGCTGCGGCATAAAGGCTTTGTTGTTACCTTCAAAGAAGAACGGCTGGCGCTTTTGCTTGCTGCCCATTTCGTTCATCGTGGCAACGTCATACACGCGGCCGTTGATCACGGTGTAGGTGACATATTCACTGCGACGGATGTCGTTAAGCACGTCGCCGTCGGTGATCATCAGGTCGGCCAGTTTACCCGGCTCAATGCTGCCGAGATCCTTGCCCATGCCCAGATGCGTTGCGCCATCAATGGTGGCACCACGCAGAGCTTCCCACGGCGTAAAGCCGCCCTGATTCATCAGCCACATTTCCCAGTGAGCAGCTAATCCTTCACGCTGACCATGCGCACCAATATGTACACTTACGCCATTATCGCGCAGCTCTTTAGCGTATTCAGCCACATTCACATGGTTGTACTGATCATCCGGCGCGGTAGGGCGGCGAATGGCACGGGCATCCAGCCTAGTAGAAGGCACATAACGCAGTAAGCGTTCGTTATTCCACACTTCGGTGCGATCGTACCAGTACTCTTCACCCATCAGGCCACCGTAAGACACCACAAAGGTTGGCGTGTAACCAAAATCAGTGGCTTTCCATAGCTGGGTGAGGTCGTCGTAGCCACGGGCAATGGGTAGTGAATGCTCAAGGCCGGTATGGCCGTCAACCAGCATGGTGAGGTTTTGCTGGAACTTACCACCGCCTTCCGGTACCACCATCATTTGCTGATTTCTAGCAGCCCAAAGTACTTGCTGACGCTGATCCCGACGCGGCTGGTTATAGCTTTTCACCGAAATAGCACCGCTGTCTTTCAGGCGCTGAACATGGAAGTACGCATCGTCGTAGTTGTTAATTTGTGCCTTATAGCCGATACCTTCCGCGCCATACAAAATAGTACCGGTAGAATAGATGCGCGGTGCGACGCGTTCACCTGCACGTTGAAGCTCGGAAGCAGCAAAGATCTCAGTGGTATCGTTAGACGGATCGTGAATGGTGGTCACGCCAAACGACAGGTTAGAATACTGCATCCAGTTTTGCTGCGGAATGATCTCACTGCGACCCTGTCCGCCGTGGGCGTGGGTATCCACTAACCCGGGCAGAACGGTTTTACCTGAGGCATCAATAAGCATAGCGTCGCCGGGGATATCCACGTCGCCGCGCTTACCTACCGCGGCAATGCGGTTATCCAGGATCAGCACCACACCGTCTTCGATAACTTCCCTGGTATTGTCGGCATCGCGCATGGTGACCACGGTACCACCTACGAGCGCCTTATAACCGCTGGGCTTGTCGCTGGTGGCGGTGAAGCTCAAATCGAGGCCTTCAGAGAGCGGATCCGGCAGTTCATCGGCCGATTTACCACCGGCAAAGGCAAACGCGTCTTCCAGCTTACGCTCAAAATAGTAGGGGCCATGGAACCAGCCTACACTGCTGCTATCCGGCGCCCACGTGAGGTACTCTCCGGCGCGATCAGACAGCTGAGTCACCGGCAGAGAAGACATATTCGGGCCAATTGTCACTTTCTTACCGTTGTCTACGTATGGCGTAACGTAGGTATTAAACTGATGAACAAATGCAACCCATTTACGATCCGGCGACAGGCGGTATTCCGCTACCTTGTCGGCGCCGTATAAATGCACCCGATGGTCGTCGCCATGCAGGTTTACACTGGCCAGTTGGGTGGCGCCGTAAGGAGAATCGTAACTGCGTTCGGTAAAGAACAGGCGCTCATTGTCGCCGGCAAAGTGGGGCTGCATACCTGAATTGGTGACCTTTTTCGGTTCGCCTTTATCCAGGTCCATCACGTATAAGCCTGGCTCTACCGAATACTTCGGGTCAAGCAGGTAGCCGCCGGTAAATTTACGGTAGGTCACTAACTCGCCATCGGGTGAAAACGCCGGCTCTATGTAGTGCCCCGGCTCAGGGGTTATGACTTTGCCCTTACCACCACGGGCAGAGACGATGCGAACATCACCTAACTTCTGGTCGTTCCAGGTAGTGTAGATAATGCGCTTACCGTCGGCAGAATAGCGTGGGTAGTATTCATCATGCTCATCCTGACGGGTGAGGCGTTTCGCTTTGCCACTTTTTAAATCTTTAACGTACAGTTTGCCCAGCGCCTGAAACAGCACAGATTTACCGCCCGGCGATTTTTGCGACCAGCGGATCATTTTTACGTTAAAGGTATCCGGTGCCACGTCTACATCAAAACGCAATGCATCGGCGTATTGCAGTTTGGCCTCAACGGCGATATCGATGGTGTCTGCCGATTGATCTTTTACATTGAGCTTATGAAACTTTCCGCCGGCCCAGTACACAATCGCTTTGCTGTCAGGTGTCCAGTCAAAGTAGGCATAGTAACCTTCTACACCAAAGCCTTCCTGCATATCGCGCTCCATATCGCGGGTGAGCAGCGTTTCTTCACCGGTGGCAAGGTCTTTAATGAACAGCGCGGTGTCGTACTTCACCCGACGTAGAAAAGCAATGTACTTACCGTCTGGTGAAGGGGTTGGTACCACGGCGCCGCCAGTACCGGAGATAACGCGGTCTTCTTCACCGGTAGTGCGATCAAAGCGGGTAATGGCAAAAATGCCTTCCAGCGGATCGCGATTATAGTCGAAGCGGTAACCGCCAGAGGTACTCTGGGTATAGTAAATATAGTTGCCATCGTGAGAGAACACCGGATCGGTAATGTTGTTTTGCTCACGTTTACCGGATACCCGCTCTTTAATCGGCAGACCGCTACCGCCAAAATGGTGATAAATCCAGATTTCGCCGGCCGGGATACTGCGGGTAGAGGTAATGCCTTTGGTCACCACAATATATTCGCCATCCGGGCTCCATTTAGGTGAGTGGATAGTGTTGTTTTTCTCTTTGGTTACCTGGCGCAGGTTTTCACCGTTGGCATCCATTACCCACACGTTCGACACGCCGCCACGATCTGAGATAAACGCAATCTTGCTGCCATCGGGCGAGATGGCCGGGTGAATATTCCAGGCGAAATCCTGGGTTAATGGCGTAGCGTTGCCGCCGTCGAGGTCAGCTTTATAAATGTCGCCGAGCATGTCGAACAGGAAGTATTCGCCATCAGGCGCTACGTCCAGGCTCGACCAGGTAGTTTCGGTGGTGTTAATGGTAACATCGTGCAAAGGGTACGGTGGGTTAGTCACTTCCCACTTTTTTTCTATATCACCTTCTTGTGCTGCCAGCGGAGCGCTGAGCAGACAAAGTGAGGTCAATACCGAAGCACCTAATAAGGTTAATTTTTGCTTAGGGGTGTGCTGATTTGTCGTTAGCTTCATTGTTATTCTCTACGTCTTTTTTGTTGTCATGGCGGGGACTGAGCCCGCAGCAAAAGCAATCTTCCCTGGATTGTTAACGGTCAGTATAAAGTATGTTTAGTTTGAGGTGTTGCAGTTCATCGGATTAGTTTGCGGCATACACCGCAGAGCTTATTGCGGGTCGGGGAATTGGCCGCGGATGGCTGCGAAAGTGGTAAAGTTTGCCAGTAACAAATCAACCAGCCTGGGATCAAATTGTTTGCCACGTTGTTCATTGAAGTATTCACGAATTCGTGTTTCAGACCAGGAACTTTTATAGCAACGTGAACTGCCCAGCGCGTCAAACACATCGGCAATTGCCACTATGCGTCCGGCAACAGAAATGGCATTTTTGACGAGTCCATTAGGATAACCGCTGCCGTCCCAGCATTCATGATGCTCATGGGCAATAGTAGCGCCAAGCTGCAAAATCGGGTTGGTACTTTTGCGTAGCATGTCGAACCCTGCTTTGGCATGGGTTTGCATTATCTGCCGCTCTTCATCAGTGTGTGGCCCGGGCTTGTTTAAAATTAGATCCGGGATGGCGACTTTGCCAACGTCGTGCAGCGGCGATGCCAGTTTTATCATTTCGGCTTCGCTGTCGGGTAAGCCGTACTGCCTGGCCAGCAGGGCGCTGATATGTGCTACCCGACGCACATGTGAACCGGTTTCCTTAGACCTGAGCTCCACCGCCTCGCCAATAATGTACGACAGTTCACGTTGCGAGTCCCGGATCACTTCACGCAACTTGAGGTTTTCGTGGGAAACCGCGATATTGTGAGCAAAAAAAGAAAGCAAATGATGCTGGACAGGCTCCAGCGGCTCATTTTTCGCTACGTAAAGCACATTTTCCATGCCCCTGCGGGTAGTAAAGTAACTCACAAAGTAATCGTTGCCCTGAATATTACTGTGCTGGTTTAACGCTTCTTCGATGCGGGTTTGTACCTTCGCCGGGATGGTTGATAAAGACTTGCTCTGAAAGTTGGTGGCCAGAATTTTATACTGATTGCCACTTTTTACGTCGCGGGTTATGGCGCAGCAAATAATAGCGGACGTCTCGATTGCCAGCAGTACGGATATTTGTTTTAAGATAGCGGAGGCAAATTGCGGGAGAGTATCGCACTCGATAAATTCGGTGGTGGCGCTGATAATTTTCTCCAGCCCTTGTCGGTGACGCTCAATCAGGCGAATATCCCGGTATGCCCGCAGCGCCGCATACATGCTGGTTGTCAGGCGCATGGCGGTAAGCTCGGTTTTGTTTTTATAATCGTTGATGTCGTAATCGCGGATCACCCTTTCTTCCGGCGCTTCGCCGGGCTGACCTGTACGCAGGATCAGCCTGATCAAATGATTTCTTAGCGTCTCGCGGACCCAGCGCACCAGTTCAAGACCAGCCTGGGTAGTTTCCATTACTACATCAATAATCGCTACTGCAATGGCGTTATGTTTATCGGCAAGCAAGATATCACGGGCTTCAGCGGCACTGCTGGCGGTGATAATGTTCACCGGGCGTTGCTCAAACACAAAATCGGCCAACACCATACGGGTGACCGCATGCACTTCCGGCTCGTCATCAACTACCAGCACTGTCCAGGCCGCTAATAGCTCTTCTTCGAGATCGGTTTTGTCATCGTTAGTAAAAAGTAATTCGTCACTGAGCATTGTGAGGTTACCTCGTTGCCACTGTCAGAACCGATAAACAAATAAAGTTGCTGTCAGTTAACTATAGTACGAGGTTGATGAATCTGCCTGCCAGTTTATATCAGCATTAAACAGCAACTTAATAGGGCTACAGGGTGTTCTTGAGCACACATTTATTGACGCATCGTTTACTCGGAGAAAAGGCCGCTTGTTTGAACCAGCTTACTGAATATGTTATTTTTATGTTGCTAGTCAATGGGGGCTAGCATTGAACAAAATGGATTAATGGATTAATGGATTTACAATATTTTATAAAAACTGCTTTAATTTCAGTCGTTACGTTTTTCGTTTCTGCTTATTCGCTGCATACCCAAGCTAATTCCCTGGGGGTTGAAAGAGGGGAGATATGTGCTACCACTCTTAGCAGCGATTTTACCGCCTGCCCACAAAATTTTACCAATCACGCCCTGTCAATGAGTTACTTGCATTCTGAAACGACCGAATGCGAATCGTCGGGCCCAATGTGTATTGGCGATGATATAGCCTATCAAAGTAAAACTGATTATTTCACTTTCTTTGATGTTGATAATAAACAAACGGTAAAGTACGAAATTACCATACACCCAAATGTTTATGACCCAATGGGTAACCTCGTCATGCCCGGTAATAAAACAGCTGTTGAAATACAGCCTACCAACCACGAAGTTGAAGCCACTGAAACACTTGCCGAAATCGCAGAACTCAGGCAGTCGATAGTTAAAAAGTTTACGCTGGAAATGGACGAGTACGGGAACGTTACAGATGCAACGGGACAGAGTGCCTCAACAAGAGTGGAAAACACTGTTGAACAGTGTTTAACCGCACTTGACTATACCAGTACAGACGTCAATTGTGCCGGTTCCCTAAATACAGATATTGATAACGCTGTCGTCAATGATGCTGGTTTCCACGCCTTTATATCAGCAGTAACTAAGCTTGAAGGTGTCATTAACTTTATTAGTCCATTAAATATGGAATTATCTTCACTTAAGAACCTCTCTACCTTTAGAGTAAAAATTGAATACGCGGATGGGTCTGTGTTAGTAGTAGATGTTACGGTAAAAGAAGGGGTGGTTGAAATAGTATTAAACAAAGACGCGTCAAGAACCAGCGAAAACAGAACGTTTACTCAAGCTGAGAGTCAAGGTACTTCTTCACAAAGTAGTCTTCGGGAAGCTAAGAGGGTAGCTTCCTCAAAAGATATACCAAAACAATGCGAGCCGACGACATTTGTTAACACTGATTGGGTCGTTGTGGAAGTGATCACTACAGTCTATCCGGACGGACGAACCGAAGTGACTAATATTTATCGGCAGCAGGATACTTATATTACTTATTTGCAGTGCTAAAGCTGTTTGCCCGATACGTAAACTTCTCACCAAACGTAGCGTAAAGTGTTGATTCAGATAGCGCGTAATCAACAATTACCAATAAAAAAGCTGACCAACAGAAACTGAAGGTCAGCTTTATTTATTTTATGAGTGAGTAAACGTGACGTTTACTCTCCCGGGCTTTGTATTACATCGTAACGTATTCTTCGGCGCTGGTGGGGTGAATGGCAATACAGGCGTCAAAGTCAGCTTTGGTTGCGCCCATTTTAATAGCCACGCCAAAGCCTTGCAGGATTTCGTCCATGGCATAACCTATGCCGTGTAAACCTACTACCTTCTGCTCTTCACCGGCACAGATAAGCTTCATACTGGTGAGCTGGCGATGATGGGTAACAGCGGTATACATGGCCGCAAAGTTAGAACGGTAAATGGTCAGGTTATCTTTACCAAACTTAGCTTCTGCCTCGCTTTCGGTCATACCGATGGTACCAATTGGCGGGTGGCTGAAGACCACGGTAGGCACCAGATCGTAGTCGAGATGGGCGTTGGTCTGGCCGTTAAACAGGCGCTCGCTCAACATCCGCCCGGCTTTAACCGCCACCGGGGTTAATTCAGGCTGGCCGGTAATATCGCCCACCGCATAAATGCCCTCAACGTTAGTATTCTGAAACTTATCGACCACTATCTGCCCGTTGTGGCGCATTTCAACGTCGGTGTTATCCAGGCCAATTGTTGCGGTATTTGGCTTGCGGCCGGTGGCCCAGATCAGGCAGTCAACGGTAAGCGTATTGCCATCGGTTAACGTCAGTTCCAGATCGCCGTTGTCCAGTTTGGTAACTTGTTTGATTTCGGTTTTTTCGTGAATATCGATGCCTTCTTCGAGCATCAGGGTCTTAAGCGTTTCCTGCAACATGGCATCGAAGCCGCGTAACGGTAATTCCTGACGCAGGATAGAGTGGGTTTCACTGCCCAGCGCGTGCAGCACGCCAGCCAGTTCCACACCTATATAACCACCGCCTACTACGGCAACACGTCTTGGCTGCTCGTCGAGCTCGAAGAAACCGTCTGAGTCAATACCGTACTCTGCGCCGGGGATATCCGGGCGGAAAGGCTTACCGCCGGTTGCGATAAGAATATGCGGGGCAGTGTACTGTTCACCGTCGACTTCCACGGTAGTGTTGTTAACGAATTTTGCATAACCTTTGAGCAGGGTTACCTGATTGTTGCCCAGCACCCGGTCGTAAGAGGCATGAATGCGAGATATGTACGCCTGACGGTTCTTAACCAGCGTAGACCAGTCAAATTTATTTACTGTTACATCAAAGCCGTAATCCGGCCCGTACTTGTGAATGGCTTCTGCTACCTGAGCGCCGTACCACATAGCTTTTTTCGGCACACAGCCCACATTTACACAGGTACCGCCCACTGCTTTTGCTTCAATAAGCAGGACTTTCTTGCCGTGTTTTGCTGCCCGGTTGGCCGAGGCAATGCCGCCACTGCCGCCGCCAATACAGATATAGTCAAACTCTTGCATCGCAAATTCTCTCGTCATTGTAGTGCTGCTATTGTGCATGATTTCGTATAGCCGGACAAACTTACTCTGTGCATGACAGGCAGCGAGTCAGTCGCCCAGGGTTACCTTAAAGACCCGCTATGGGATTATTTACTTTCAGCAGGGCTAGTGCTCTGAAGAATTTACAGGCGCATGCATTATTTACCTCTATGAACGCATGGTAATGAGGGCTCTACACTTTGGCTGGTGGCGTTGAAAGCCAGGTATGGCGGGGATTAAGGCCTTTGGCGGCAATCCGGCACAGGCTATGCAACCTCTTAATCGTACGAATTTGAAAGGTTGATACCGTATCAGCCTTACGACTTTTAACGAGCAGGAGGAATTATGAGCAACGTAAAAATTGCAGAATTTACCGCCCCGGGCATTAAAGACAATGCAGCAAAAGATGCTATCTCTGTGCTTGATGACCGTATGGTCGCCTTGATTGATTTACAGCTTACGCTTAAGCACATTCACTGGAATGTGGTAGGACCGAACTTTATTGGTGTGCATGAAATGCTTGACCCACAGGTGGAAGCAGTGCGTGAAATGACCGACACCATTGCCGAGCGTATTGCCACCCTTGGAGGTGTACCGGTAGGTACGCCAAAATCGATTGTAGAACGTCGTCGCTGGGACGATTATTCAGTAGGTAAGGGCTTGGTGACAGACCATCTGACTGCGCTGGACAAAGTGTATAATGGTGTCAACGAAGACCATCGTAAGGCCATTGATACCCTGAGTGAACTCGACCCGGTATCTGAAGATATGGTAACCGGTCAGTTAGCCCAACTGGAGCAGTTCCAGTGGTTTGTCCGCGCGCATATTGAATCAGCGAGCGGTGAACTTAAAAGCTAGCAGTAGCTTGTAACATTTCTTTCTTCATGTGTGTAACTTCCCATTTTGCCCGCAGCCTTCCGGCCGCGGGCTTTTTTTTGCATGGTTATCCGGTTGAAGATATAGTGTAGCAATATGTAGTTTTATATAGCGTTTAGGGTGAGTCTGATGGGCATCGTAAAAATCTCTGATCAATTGCACGAAGAGGTGCGCAAGCACAGCGTGGTGATGGAGCGCTCAATGAATTCTCAGGCCGAGTTCTGGATGAAAATCGGTCGGTTAGCAGAACAAAACCCTTCGCTGACTTACGAACAAATTCTGGAGCAGGAGATGCATCGGCAAAAAATCAACAAGGTCCGACTGGTTAATGAGTAGCGTGATAGTTAAAACGCCACAGGAAGTGGCATTAATGCGCGAGGCCGGTCAGTTATTGGCGCGTGTGTTTGGTGCGCTGGATGAATTTGTTGCTGCCGGTGTAACCACTTTGGCGATCAACGAATTTGTGGAGCACTATATTGTTGATACGCTTAAAAGCCGGCCTGCCAGTAAAGGGCAGTATGGTTATGAATACGCTTTAAATACCTCTGTGAACGAGGTTATCTGCCACGGCGTACCGTCGGCGGCCAAAGCCCTGCGCAAAGGGGATATTGTTAATCTGGACATCACCCTGGAAAAGAATGGCTACATTGCTGATAGCAGCAAAATGTATTGTATAGGTGAAGTTTCACCACTGGCACACCGGCTGGTAAAAGTCACCTACGAAGCCATGTGGAAAGGCATCGAATCGGTTAAGCCCGGAGCCCGTATTGGCGATATCGGTGACGCCGTACAGCGGCATGCCGAGCAACATGGTTACAGCGTGGTAAGAGAATATTGCGGTCATGGCATCGGCCGCGAAATGCATGAAGAACCACAAATATTGCATGTGGGAACGCCCGGTACCGGACTGGTTTTGCGCGAGGGCATGGTGTTTACCATTGAGCCCATGATTAATCAGGGCACCCATAAAACCAAACTGAAAAAAGACGGCTGGACGGTGATTACCCGCGATCGAAAGTTATCAGCACAATGGGAACATACCATTGCCGTGACAGCCGATGGTTACGAAGTGTTAACGCTGCGCCCGGAAGAGCAGATACCGGCAGTCTTAAACTGAGCACTGCGACAGCGCCTATGGCTGTCGCTATGCCTGGCGAACAAAAAACGCTATAAAATCCTGCTTAGGTAGTTTCTTTGCTTTTTTCATTTTCAATTAAAATCTCAAAGTGACGCTTGTGCTCACGTTCGTATTGTTTCAGCTTGGCGATGGTCGCCTCTGAAAATACATGGCCGGCAGGTAGCAGCAGAATATGATTATCATTGTACAGGTTGTTGCCCAGTACCATACCAGCCGCCAGTTCTTCACTGGTTAGGTGATTTTCGATAAAGCTGGGCTTATGAATATCATGGTCGCTAAGCAGTAAATCAAGAATTTCGCCATCATAACGGGTATTACGATGTTTTTTCAGCTCTGCTTTGGCGTCTCTTGGCTCCATGCGCTGAGCACTCATGCGGCCGCCAACCATGCGCCAGTAGTCGCGGGCGATGGCATGAATCCGCGCGCCCAGCGGAATTTCCTTAGCCACTTTGTGGTATAAACCGCTGCCATTATAGTGCTCAAACTGAAACTCGATAATTTCACTGATGGGCTGCATATGTTCGGCTGGCGCCAGGATCATCTTGGCCAGGTGAGTCTGTGACATGTAATCTTTTTGCTGCTGATAAGTCAGTTTGGCAAACGGCGGGCGGAAGTTTTCAGGTTGTAATCCCAATAACCCTAATTCGCCAATCAGGCTGGCATAAGCATAGAGCTTTTTCTCATCTGTGTTGCAGCCGAGTTTGGCGGCCAGTTTTTTACTGAGCTCACTCACCTCAATGGCAAATTTGCCGTCGATATCCGGATTAATAGAAATCACATTAAACAGTACCTGCTCCAGTGCACGGTTGCGGGTTTCAATGCGGTTAAGCGCCGCTTTAATTTGCCGGGTGCGTTTTTGAACCGTTTTTTCCAGGTCGTTGTTGACCTCTTTCAGTTTGGCGTTTTGCAAGCGAGTCAGTTTTTGCAAGCGGGCATTTTCGTCTTTGAGCTTAATGCGTTCGAGCCCTTCTTCGATAGTATTAATCAGCTCCTGATTGTCCCAGGGCTTTTGCAGATAACGATGAATTCGCCCCTGGTTAACGGCTTTTATGGTGGCGTCGATATCCGCAAAGCCGGTTAGCACCACCCGGAACGTGTCTGGATATTTTGCGGCTACTTTTTCGAGCAGTTCGGCGCCGGTCATGTGCGGCATCTTCATATCCGAAATGACCACATGGATGGTTTTTTGCTCCATAATCGCCAATGCTTCTTCACCACTCTCTGCAAGGGTCAGATCGATTTTCAATGAAAATAGCGCCCGCTTGATGGAGCGTAAAATATTTTGTTCATCATCAACACAAAGTACTGAGTATCTTGGCGTTGCAGCTTCGGTGTTCGGCATAGTATTTCCTCGATGATCCTGCCCGCTAGTGTTGCGCTGCGGCATGCTGTTGGTCATCCAGACCGTTTATAGGTAAGGCTAGTTCAAAGACACTCCCTTCGCCTGGCGTACTGGAGACCTGAATCTGGCCGCCATGCTCCTGAATAATCCCATAGGTAATAGACAAGCCCAGCCCGGTGCCTTGTCCTTCAGGTTTGGTAGTAAAAAACGGATTAAACAGCTGGTCGAGATTTTCCTGACTAATCCCACAGCCGGTGTCCTGGATACGGACTTTCACAATATCGCCTTCCTGCATTGTTTTGATACTGATTACGCCTTGCTTACCGGTGGCTTCTATTGCCTGGCCGGCATTGATTAGCAGGTTGGTGAAGACCTGCGTTAACTTACCCAAATTAAAGTACACTTTGGGCAAATCGGCGAATTGCTTTTCTACCTTGCAGATATATTTGAGCTTGTTATTGACCATCGTCAGCGTGGTGTTGAGACAATGGTTCAGGTCGTACCATTGCGACTCTCCTGAGTCGACCCGGGAAAATATCTTCAGTCCTTTAACGATCTCACTGACTCGTTGTAACCCCTCTGCCGACTCTTCGATAAGGGATCCCACATCTTCGCTGATAAAGTCCAGATCATGCTGCGTGTAAAATGCCTGAAGTTCGTCCACCCTGGCTTTTAAAGCCTCGATGGATTCATCGCTGTGAAGCTTCTTCGCCATATCCAGCAGAATTTGAAACAGCGACAGATAATCTTTTAATGTGCTTAAGTTACTGCTGACAAAGCCTATGGGATTATTGATTTCATGGGCTACACCGGCGGCTAACTGACCCACTGAGGCCATTTTTTCCGCCTGCAATAATTGCTGTTGTGTTTCTTTCAGGTGTTTGTTGGCATTTTCCAGTTCAGTGTTTTTGTTACTTAAGGCCTCGGTGCGCTCTTTCACTTTGTTTTCCAGTGAACGGTTTAATTTTTTGAGTTCGTCCTGCGCACCGCTTCTGTTTTCATATTCTTCAGCCAGCGTATCCACCAGGGTATTGAACGACAGGGCCAGTTCTGAAAGTTCGTCACGACCTTTAATTGGGATCGATACGCTTTTATAGCTGTGAGTTGGGATGGCCTTTAGCATGTCTTTCGCCCCCTGGCGCAAAGACTGCAACTGGGACGTCAGGTAAGTGCCTAAACCAAAGGAAAACAGCGCAACCAGCACCATCTCCAGCAGAGCCAGAGAGATAATCCAGTTGCGGATCTGCAGCAGCGATGATTGCACTGAGGTCACGTCGATACCAATTTGAACCTCACCAAAGTATTCGCCGGCGACAGTAATAGGTTTCCGGGTATCATAAACAGAGTCGTCAATCTCCTGTACCGATGTATCCGGATTAAACGGCCTCTCGGTGCTACCCTCGCGGCGACGTTGAGCAAGCACTCGTTGCTGACTGTCGACTACCCTGGCGTAGGCGATATCGGGGTTATTCATGAGTTCTTCTACCGAAGACTCAAGCGAAGCCAGATCGAGCGATAACAACGGATCACGGGTGATCGATGAGAACAGGTTGGCGGTGGTTTGCGCACGTTTCACAACGTTTTCTTCGATAAGCGCGTTAATAAACGTCAGGCTCGTTATAATCAGAACAAGCAGCAGTGTCGCTTCGATTAACGCCGTACCGGCGATGGTTTTGGTACGTAATGACAGGCGCATGATGCTGGCTCAGATGTCCGGTCTCGACAGCGAATTAATGCCTAACGCGCGGATGTCATTCCAGTCTTTATCTTCAGCCGCATCAAGACGATTAAAATTCAACTGTTTAAGTAAAGCTCTGCCTTTTTCGGTGGTCACCAGTTTTTCCATCGCAGCAATCAGTGATTTCTGGTGGGCGAGGGGTACCCTGCTGTGCGCAGCAATCGCATGACTGGTATAGGCTTTACTTTGCCATAATATTTTTAGTTGCGAGCGTTGTGCCGCCGGTAAATGTTCCAGTGATCGGATAATGCCGCCCCCTGCCGGAAAGAGTTCTTTAATGACATTAAGATAGACCGAATCGTGAGAATTTACATAACGTGGACTAATACTAATGCCAGCACGATTGAGCTCGGCACGCGGTACAATACTGGCTGCAAAAGCGGCCGGGGCTGGAAAAGCAAGGGTTGCCCCCTGTAATTGCTCAATGTTGGTAATATTGCTGTCTTTACGGGTCACGATAATCCCCCGCAGACCTTTTTCTGAGTCCCGCACCAGTGGCTGATAATCTGACCTGTTGTGAAATACAACGTAATGATAAGGGTTCATGTAAGCCAAATCATAATTTGCCGCGGTTAACTCATCCTCGAAACTGGGGATGTCTTTGGCAGTGATAAAGTTCAATGACAGACCGGTCTCCTGCGCAAGGTGCTGGAGCAGGGGAGTCCACATCTGAGCAAGTCGATAAGCAGATTGCTGGGGCACTACACCGAAGGTGTATTGTGCTGGCTTCTCGGCAGGTGCCTGATTGCCTGAGTCGGCAAATACGTCGGTCGCCCCCAGAATAGCCAGGATAACAAGCACAAATTTCATATTGCTCTCCGCTTTGATTTACCGTTTATACCTGCATGAATTCTTCAAACAGTTGAGTCAGATCGTGATTTGAAAACGGTTTGGTAAGGGTGGCGTCGGCGCCAAGTTCCTTAGCTTTTTCCAGGCTCGCATCGTCGAGCGCTGAAATCACAATAATTCTCAGACCACGCTGTGACTCCTGTTCACGGGTGTATTGCAATACACTGTAGCCGTCCATACCGGGCATGCTTAAATCAAGGGTCATTACCCGCGGTGAGTGCTGGCTCAGCATCATGCCTGCCTGAAAACCACCGGTAGCAATCAGCGTGTCGTAACCAGCGCGACGCGCCACCCGCTGGATGGATTTAGCCACTGGTAGTTCATCATCAACAATCAGGATGAGCGGAGAAGCCTCGGGCTTCAGGCTATCCGGTATCGGCATATTATGGCGTTCCAGAAAATCGATAAAATCGTTGATCAGAACCCGGTTGTTACCACGACCTGGTAATTTAAACCCTTTTAACTTGCCGCTTTCCAACCATCGGATAACCGTTCGGAGATTAACGTCACAATATTCGGCAATTTCGCCGGATGTCAGTGTTTTCACAGTTGATCCTCGTTGCTTAAGTTTTCATCGAGACCCATTTATAGCATTGTTAATCAAATATGGCAATTAAGCAATATGTATAATTTGCGACATTAGTGACATTGTGCTAATTTGTGATAACAACATGAATTATCTGTCTGCAAGGAATCGCACATCGGATTATTGTTATCATAAAAGAGGTAGATAGCATGGCTTGTGATACCCAGAGTGCTAGTCCAGAAAAAGCACTTAATTTACTGCTGGTAGATGACGAAAAAGGCGTGGTCAACGCCCTCAAACGTGAACTTAAAGATCTTAACTGCTGCATCACTACAACCACTTCTGGTCGCAAAGCTATGTCTGTATTGCGCGAGCAGGATGTCGCTCTGTTAATCACCGATCATAAGATGCCTGACGTGAATGGCGTCGATCTGGTGCGATTTGCTAAACAATACTCTCCCGATACGCACATCTTTATGCTCAGCGGTGAAGGCGATTTACAGGCGGCAGTAGAATTACTCAATCAGCGTATGCTGACAAAGTATCTCACCAAGCCCTGGAATCGCCAGGATTTGCGTAATGAAGTGGTAAAAGTGCTTAATCAGTGCAGCGAGGGAGGACAAAAAACATCGGCGCAACAACTGGCCGACTTTGATCACGAAAATGATAAGCCAAATCTGCGTGATTATGAGTCGGTGGTGCTGATTAAGCTTATGAACGTTTCAGACATCAGCCTGGCCCATGGGGAAGCTGCATCGCTGGATACCGAAGCCTATATTGGCCAGCGTCTGGAATATATGGTCACGCAGCCACACTTGCTACAACGCACTCAGGCTGGAGTGTTTGCGCTGTATCTTAAAGAATCCACCATCGAAATAACGCGCTCTCTGTGTTGCCAGATTCGCCAGCAGTTGCAGCGTACCTTTGCCATCAAAGGGGTATCAGTATTTTGCCACATAGGCGTGGGGTTTCGAAACCTCAGGGATTCGCAGCTTGACCACGATATTCTGATCAGCAGCCTGGTTGATACCATCGTTCGCGACAGTCATCGTATCAGTATTTCGCAGCTGGATAACTCCACTATTACGCAGTACCGTCGACAGCAGCAGCTCAGCGCAGAGGTGCAAAGTGGATTGCGGAATCAGGAGTTTAAGCTGGCCTATCAGCCCAAAGTGCAGCTGAGCTCGGGGATGATTAATAGTGCTGAAGTGCTGCTGCGCTGGCAACATCACAGTTTAGGCTGGGTTCCCCCTTCAGAATTTGTCCGTCTTGCCGAACTGGATGGACAGATAGAAGCGATTGGTGAGTGGGTGCTGGACCAGGGATTTAAAGTCGCCAGCGAACTAAGACGCTTTAGTGCTGAGCTCGACAGTATTGCGATTAATATCTCTGCCAAACAGTTACAGTCTTCGCGTATTGTGGAGTTTATTGGTGAGCGTTTGCAGCACTATTATCTGCCTCCTTCATTTATTGAACTTGAACTGACCGAAACCGCCCTGGCTGAAAACTCTCACTACCTTGAAGAGCTTCTTTGGCAACTCAAGTTACTCGGAGTGAGACTTGCCGTTGATGATTTTGGCGCTGGCTTTACGTCGTTTTCGTACCTGTCTAAATTGCCCATCGATACCCTGAAGCTCGACAAGGTAATGATTGATAACCTGCATACCGATAGTCACCGCCAGGAGTTTATTCACAATCTGATTCTGAGTTGTAAGAAACTGGGTATTGAGGTGGTTGCTGAAGGCGTTGAGGAAGAGGCGGATTTGCGCTGTCTTCAGGCCATGCGTTGCGACAAGATCCAGGGCTACATATTTAGCCCGGCAGTCTCCCGCCAGGAATTTGAAAAGCTCATGATAAGACAACCTTTTTATGCCAAATTTAAGGCACAACAGGGACGTTAACCCGGCGGCTTAAAAAGCTTGATATAGCGCAATAGTTGACCATGCGGCAGCTTGAAAACCCTACACCGACCAACCATATTTATGATGCAGGGAGCAATAAATTCACTCATCGTAAAACGATGAAGGAAAAGTACCTGAGGACAGGTTAGCGAACTATCGGTATCGATTAAGGAGGGGTTATGAGTTTATTTCCAAGTGTGTTTGGTCGTAATCACCCTGGTGCATTAAAAGGCGAAATTGATCGTGTTTTTGATGATTTCTTTGCTGGTTTTCCGGCCATGACAGGTTTCGCCGCTGGTGATAACGTTTATATGCCGGCGTTGGATTTAAAAGAAACCAAAGAAGGCCTTGAGTTAACCGCAGACTTGCCGGACATGAAGAAAGAAGATATTCATCTGGAAGTTCAGCAAGACCGTTTAGTGCTTTCAGGTATGCGTAAGCAGGAACAGGAATCCACAACAGACGAAGGCTTTCATTTCAGAGAACGTCGCAGTGGCAGCTTCAGGCGGGTTGTCGCCTTACCCTTTGCCGTTAACGACAATGCTGATGTGGTCGCACGCTATGATAACGGTGTGTTACGGGTTCTTATCCCACGTCCGGCTAATCCGGTTGATAATACGCAGCGTGTCAGTATCAGTTAGGCCCGGTTGCAGGGCATTTATTTTCGCGCGAATTGCAGCGCTAATTCCTGAAATGCCACTGACTGAACCAAATTGAATCCATCACGTAAAAAGTCCAGGCCCCGCTCGGTGCGGGGCTTGTTTTTTTAGCCTGTGAACCCCATCACTAAAGCAATATTAATTTGGCAACGGATCCTAATAACGACTATGACTACACTTGCACTCGAACAGGTAGATGGCCTGCCACGTTTTTCTCAAATTACCCCGGATCAGGTGAAGCCTGCGGTCACCAAAGCAATTGAAGATTGTAAGCAAACCATCGAGGCGGTGGTTGCCAGTGGTGATTATTCTTATGCCAATGTGGTAAGCAAAATCGATGAAGCCGACGATGTACTGGGCAAAGTCTGGTCGCCGGTGTCGCACATGAATTCGGTAGTCAGCAGCGATGAACTGCGTGAAGCCCACGATGCCTGTTTGCCGCTGCTGTCGGAATACGGCACCTGGGTGGGGCAGCATGAAGGGTTGTTTCAGGCATACAAGGCCCTGCGCGACAGTGATGAGTATCTGCAACTGGATGAATCGCAGCGTAAGGTTATTGATAACACGTTACGCGACTTCACGTTGTCTGGTGTGGCGCTGCCGGCTGAGAAAAAACAGCGTTTTGCGCAAATTCAGGCGCGTTTATCTGAGTTATCGTCGACCTTCAGCAATAATGTGATGGATGCCACCATGGGCTGGACCAAACACATTACCGATGAGTCAGAGCTGGCCGGGTTGCCAGAGTCGGCGCTTGATGCCGCGCAACAGGCTGCCCATCAGAAAGATTTACAGGGCTGGTTGTTCACGCTGGATATTCCCAGCTATTTGCCGGTAATGTTGTATGCCGATAACCGTGCGCTGCGCGAGGAAATGTACCGTGCTTATGCAACCCGTGCATCCGATCAGGGGCCGAATGCCGGTGAGTGGGATAACACTGAGATTATCAACGAAACGCTGGCCCTGCGTTCAGAAATCGCATCACTATTAGGCTTTGCCAGCTACGCAGAGCGCTCTCTGGCTACCAAAATGGCCAATTCAACCTCACAGGTAGTGGGCTTTCTGCGCGACCTCGCGGCAAAGTCCAAACCCCAGGCAGAAAAAGAACTGGCAGAAGTGCGGGCTTACGCTGCTGAAAAGCATCAGATGGACGAACTTGAAGCCTGGGACGTACCTTATTACAGCGAGAAACTGAAGCAGGAGCGTTACAGTATTTCAGATGAAATACTGCGGCCGTATTTCCCCCAGAGCAAAGCGCTGGCCGGCTTATTTACGGTGGTAGAGAAACTCTATGGCCTGACTATTACCGAAGTCGAAAATGCTGATACCTGGCACAAAGATGTGCGCCTGTTCTCTATTACCGACAAAGACGACACCCTGCGCGGGCAGTTCTACCTCGACCTCTACGCTCGTCCTAAAAAGCGTGGCGGCGCCTGGATGGATGAGTGCCGTGTGCGCCGTTTTCAGGCCAGTGGCGATCTGCAAACACCGGTGGCGTACCTCACCTGTAACTTCAACGGGCCGGTCGGCGATAAGCCAGCCCTGTTTACCCATGATGAAGTGGTAACCTTGTTCCATGAATTTGGTCATGGTATTCATCACATGCTTACGCAAATGTCAGTGCCCGGGGTATCCGGCATTAACGGCGTGCCATGGGATGCGGTTGAATTACCCAGTCAGTTTCTGGAAAACTGGTGCTGGCAGGAAGAGGCTCTGGGCTTTATCTCCGGCCATTACGAAACCGGCGAACCGCTACCTAAAGAGTTACTGGATAAAATGCTGGCCGCCCGGGATTATCAGGCCGCAATGCAAATGATCCGTCAACTGGAGTTCAGCCTGTTCGACTTCCTGCTCCACATGGAAGACGGCGAGCATGTGGATGTTCAACAAGTGCTTTCGCAGGTTCGCAACGAAGTCGCCGTGCTTCAGCCACCGTCGTTCAATCGATTCCAGCACAGCTTCGGGCACATCTTTGCCGGTGGTTATGCAGCCGGTTATTACAGTTACAAATGGGCAGAAGTATTGTCTGCCGATGCGTTCAGCCGGTTCGAGGAAGAAGGGATCTTCAATCCGCAAACGGGTGCCGACTTCCTGCACAATATTCTTGAAATGGGCGGCAGTCGTGAGCCAATGGATTTATTTGTCGCCTTCAGAGGGCGCGAGCCTAAAGTAGACGCACTGCTTCGCCATAACGGTATTGTGGCGACAGGTGCCTGATGGCGGCGGAATCATTTGCCGCTATCTATGCCCGGGCGGCTGAACGAAAGGGCGGCGAGCGGGGGCTGGAAGCGCTGGTTAGCCAGCCCCTATCACCGGCTGGCGTTAAAGCGTTGAGCGACGACAGGGTACTCTCGGCCTTTACCAAAAAAGTCTTTCAGTCAGGCTTTGTATGGCGCGTGATTGAGCAAAAGTGGCCGGAATTTGAAGCGCTGTTTTTTAACTTTGAGGTTGAAAAGGTGCTATTAATGTCCGATGAAATGCTCGAACAGCGGGCCACGGATAAACGGATCGTGCGTAACCTTAAAAAAGTTATGACGATCCGCGACAACGCCCTGATGCTCAATGACATTCGTTTGTCACACGGAAGCTTTGGTAAATTTGCCAGTCAGTTTACCGGCGCGGCTGTGATCGACTTGTGGGCCCACCTTAAAAAGCACGGAGCGCGACTGGGCGGCAACACCGGCCCTTATGCACTGCGTGCACTGGGAATCGACACGTTTCTGCTGAGCCGTGATGTGGAAGGTTACTTTCGGGCTTATGATCTGATCAGTGGCGGCCTTACATCAAAGCAAAGCCTTACCACTATCGCCAATACCTTTGCTGACTGGCAGGCCCAGAGTGGACGAAGCCTGCAAGAGCTAAGTCAGATTCTGGCCTACAGCTGCGGTGATAACCGCGTTTAAATAAACAAGGTCGTCTGCCATGGAAGAAAAGCACTACCCCTTTATTTTGTTTGACCTCGACGGCACGCTGGTAGACAGCGTGCCGGACCTGGCTTATTGCGTAGATGTTGCTATGCAGACAGTAGGTTTGCCAACCCGTGGCGTTGAAGCCGTGCGCTGCTGGGTGGGCAACGGTATCGAGAAGCTTATGCAACGCGCAGTATCAGACACCATGGACGAGCAACCCGATGAGCGTTTGTTTACGTCTGCCTACGATGCATTTCTGGCCGCCTATAAAGCGCATAACGGCAAACGCAGCACCGTTTATGAGGGCGTGATACCGGCCCTTCAATGGTTAACGGCAAACGGCTATAAACTCGCTTGCGTGACTAACAAAGCCGAAGCGTTTACCTTGCCTTTGTTGGCCGAAAAAGGGCTGGACCGCTATTTTTCGGTAGTGGTGAGCGGTGATACCTGTGAGCACAAAAAGCCTCACGCAGACCCTTTGCTGTTAGCATTGGATAAACTGGGTGGTAAGCCGTCGCAAGCGCTGATGATTGGTGACTCAAAATCGGATATTCATGCGGCGAGAGCCGCAGGTTGTGCGGTCATCGCGTTACCCTATGGGTATAACCACGGCGAGGACATTCAGCGTTATCACCCGGACAGGGTGTTAAACTCACTGGCCGAGTTACCGGCTGTAGTTGCGCCCGGTCAATAACATCGGGCAAGTCGTCATGAACAGGATGGTAAGCGCCCCCGGTTTTGGTTACACTTGCCGCATTGCATCAGCCGGCTCATCATTCTTTCTCGCGCTTTCAGGGTAATGAGATCCCGGACTCTAAAAAGAAGAATTTATCCATGTCAGAACAACAAACACCAAATAGTGATGAAACCAGTTCATCTGAACAATCGACGCATTTCGGCTTTAAAACTGTCGACCGGACTAAAAAGGCGTCGATGGTAGCCGGTGTCTTTGATTCCGTTGCAGCCAAATACGATGTTATGAACGATTTTATGTCGATGGGCATTCATCGTTTATGGAAACGCTACACCATAGATTGTAGTGGTATTAAGAGTGGCCAGAAGGTGCTCGATCTGGCGGGTGGAACCGGTGATCTGGCTGCCAAATTTTCCCGTTTGGTTGGTCCCGCTGGTGAGGTAGTCCTGGCCGATATTAACCATTCCATGCTATCGGTTGGCCGTGACAAACTACGTGATAAAGGCGTGGTTGGCAATGTCAACTATGTGCAGGCGAATGCTGAAGCACTGCCATTTCCGGATAATCATTTTGATTTGGTGACGATGGCATTTGGCCTGCGTAATGTTACCGATAAAGATAAAGCGCTGGCCTCGATCTTTCGAATTCTGAAGCCTGGTGGCCGCTTGTTGGTACTGGAGTTTTCCAAACCCACCAACGAAATGCTGTCGAAAACCTACGACTGGTATTCATTTAATATTCTGCCCACCATGGGCCAACTGGTGGCCAACGACCGCGAAAGTTACCAGTATCTGGCTGAGTCCATTCGTATGCACCCGGATCAGGAAACCCTTAAAGCCATGTTTGAGAACGCGGGCTTTGAACACTGTGATTACCAGAATCTGACTGGCGGAATAGTAGCCCTGCACCGGGGTTATAAATTTTAATGTCCGCGGTACCTCTGTTAACTGCCACTATCGAAACAGCACTGAATAAAGTGCTGTCGCTTGATCCGGATGCTGCGGCAAAGCTAAGCCAGTTGCAAGGGAAGCGTCTTGTAGTTGAGCTTGATGACCTGCAGCAGCGCTTTGCATTGGTGTTTTCTACCAAAGTTGATGTACTGGCTCTGGCCGATGCGCCGGACCCGGCTGGCGTTGATGAATGCATTATCAAAACCCGGTTGAGCGTACTACCCAGCCTTCGTGACACCAGTCAGTTAACCCGGTTGATTAAAAGCGGCGAGCTGGAAGTGAATGGCGAGCTGGCCATTGCTCAGGCGTTTTCTGGTTTATTGCAGTCACTCAATATTGATTTGGAAGAGCAACTGGCCATTCGAACCAATGATGTTATCGCTCACGAGTTATTTGGTTTAGCGGCCAAAGCTCAGGCGCAGCTGCAGAGAGCCGGCCGCAAAGCCGAGGCTATTCTGGGCAGCGCTCTTACCGATGAAAAACAACTGGCGGCTCATAAACTGGCAGTGATGCATTTTTCTGATCAGGTGAGCAACCTGCGTGATGATGCCGAGCGGTTCGAAGCGCGTCTTGAGCGACTGGAACGGAGCAAGCAGTAGGAACTATGCAGTTACTGAGGATTTACCATATTAACCGGGTCATGCTCGAGCACGGTCTTGACGAATTGATCCCTGCCAAGTGGTTGCCCTGGTATGTGCGCCTTATGCGCATGAGTATCTTTTGGATCCGTAACCAGCACAAAGAGAAAAATGCCGGCGCCCGGTTAACTCTGGCATTACAGGCTCTGGGACCGGTGTTTATTAAATTTGGTCAGATGTTGTCGACCCGGCGTGATCTGCTGCCGCCGGAAATTGCTAACGAGCTGGCCATGCTGCAGGACCGGGTAAAACCTTTTGATAGTCAGCGCGCCACAGCGATTATTCTTAAAGCGCTGAATATTTCTTCTCTCGATCAGGTGTTTGGCGAGTTTAGTGAAACACCCCTTGCCTCGGCCAGTATTGCCCAGGTGCACGCGGCGAAACTGAAAGACTGCAACACCGACGTAGTGGTAAAAGTGCTGCGCCCCGATATTCGTAAAACCATTAAAGCCGATACCGAGCTGATGCTGACCTTTGCCAAAGTGCTGCAGAAGTGGTTACCTGATGGCAAGCGATTGCGCCCGGTTGAAGTGGTTAAAGAGTACGAAAAAACCATCGTGGACGAACTTGACCTTAACCGCGAAGCGGCTAACGGTATGCAGTTAGGGCGAAACTTTGAAGGTTCCGAAGCCTTATACGTGCCCAATATTTACAGCGACTACTGTACTAAGAACGTGTTAGTAATGGAGCGTATCTACGGCATTCCTATTTCTAATATTGAAGCGCTGATAGAGCAAGATACTAATCTGCGGATTCTGGCCGAGCGCGGCGTTGAGGTGTTCTTTACCCAGGTGTTCCGTGACAGCTTTTTCCATGCCGACATGCATCCGGGCAATATCTTTGTGTCGCGGGAAAACCCGCAAAATCCGCAGTACATTGCCATCGACTTTGGCATTGTCGGTACGCTCAATCAGGAAGACAAGCGTTACCTGGCTGAGAACTTTATTGCGTTTTTCAATCGCGACTATCGAAAAGTAGCGCAGTTACATGCCGATTCTGGTTGGGTTCCCTCGGATACCAATATCGATGAATTCGAGGTGGCCATTCGCACGGTGTGTGAACCGATTTTCCAAAAGCCGCTGGCCGAAATCTCATTCGGTAATGTGTTGGTGCAATTATTTAATACGGCCAGGCGTTTTAACATGGTAGTGCAGCCGCAACTGGTGTTGCTGCAAAAAACATTGCTTTATATCGAAGGCCTTGGCCGCCAGTTATACCCGCAACTGGATTTATGGCAGACCGCTAAGCCGTTCCTGGAAAACTGGATGCGCGAGCAAATTGGTGTGCGGGCAATGTTTTCCAAAGTGAAGTCTAACCTGCCTTTCTGGAGTGAAAAGCTGCCGGACATGCCGGATTTACTGTATGACACGCTTAAGCAGGTAAAACACTTCCCGGAGAAGCAGCAGCAGGCCAATGCCGCATTATTGCAGCAACAAAAGCGGGCACAGAAGGCTCTGCACTTTAGTATTGTCGGCGCAACCCTGATTATTGTGGCCGCCATTCTGCCTTTATATCCGGCTCACTGGAGCTTGTCGGCTGGTCTGGCTTTACTGGGCAGTGGGTGCTGGTTTGTGGCCTGGTGGAAGGGCCGTCGCTGAGTTCACACCCTGACTGAAAGGCCAATTTTTGCAGGCGAATCAGTTATTTCAATATGACCTTAAAATTAATTTTTAATGAAATTATAAGAGTTTGGGTGATTTTAGTATCAATTTACTCAGGGTGTGGTTATAGTGGTGTTGTTCTTTAAATAGTTGTGCTTTCGTTCGTTACTAACGTCGCGCAGTTATAATCGCTAATTAAAGTTAGCGCTGTATGACCTGTTTGATAGTTTTGCCGTGAGTCACCCCTAGTTAAAGAAGCAAGTTCGTGTCGCATGGCACAAAGGTTTTACAGAGTTTTTTTGAGGTTTTCATGTCTAAAGTAACTGGTACCGTTAAGTGGTTTAATGCTGAAAAAGGTTATGGCTTTTTAACGCAGGACGACGGCGGTAAAGACGTATTTGTTCATTTTCGTGCAATCATCTCCGATGGGTATAAAACCCTGGTAGAAGGTCAGAAAGTTCAATTTGAAGTTGAACAGGGACAAAAAGGTCTGCAGGCGGCTAACGTACAAGCCATCTAAATAATTTGTGAGGCCCCTGCCGAAAGGTAGGGGCCTTTCTCTATTCTGAACCATCACTCTGGTGGTTTACCGGTAAACCAATCACACTAGCTGTGAGCGGTACGCTTACGTCCTGCATGGCGAATGTGTGTAAAGAGCATTGTGACCATGAAGCGCGTTTTTCAATTTTTCTTATTACTCTTTTGTTGTTTGCAGTTTTCTGAGTCATTGGCAGAAGATAAGCCCGTGGTGTCTGTTGGTGCCCATACCCTGACAGAGAGCGACTTTAAGCCTACTGAAGAAGAGCTGGCCAGTTTAAAAGAGGATCCCATGGGCGCTGAGCGCCGGGAGTTGCAGAACTTCACTAAGATTGTTGAGTTTGTTGAGCATCACTTTGTGCGCGACTATGCTGCCAACTATAACCTGACGGCCGCACCGGAATTTGTCGCGTCGTTTAAAGAGGCCTTTGGCAGTGAGTCGTTTAATGGTAAGAAACTCGACGAACTGGCTGAGTTTGCCGCCCTGCAATTTGCTGTAGATGCGCATCTATATAAAGCACACGGCGGTCGCGTGGTATTTGACCATAGTCACCCGGTGTTACCTATCGAAGCCTATTTTAATGCCTATAAGGCATACAGCGAGAAACAGCAACTGGTGTTTTTCGATAAAGATATTGCTGAAACCTGGTGGCTAGGGCTTGTCAGACCCAATGCCGTTGAAATCCCTGCCAGCAATGTTGATTTTAGCGTGCCATGGTGGCACAAGCTGGGCTAATTATCTTACGCAAACAGGGTGGTAGAGAAATACCGTTCGGCGCTATCGGCCAGTATGGTGACAATGGTTTTCCCCTGAAATTCTTTTCTGCCACCCAGAGCCAGCGCAGCGGCTGTGGTGGCGCCGGATGATATGCCTGCTGCCATGCCTTCTTTTAGGGCCAGTAGTCGGGCGGTTTCAATAGCCTGCTGGCAATCCACTGTCAGTACCTCATCAATCAGACTGCGATCCAGCCCCTTAGGAATATGCCCCGGATTAACACCCTGAATGGCGTGTTCGCCCCCTTCGCCTGTGCTTAATAACGGGCAGGCGCTGGGCTCCGCTGCAATGATTTTAATCGCCGGGTTGTGGGCTTTAAGGTAGCGCGCCATGCCGGTGAGCGTGCCGCCGGTGCCCATGCAGGCAACGAGCGCGTCAATGTGTCCGTTGCTTTGTTGCCATACTTCACGCGCCGTGGTGTTCTGGTGCGCAGCGGCATTGGCAGGGTTGGCAAACTGGTCCATGGATACTGCACCTTCAATGTCATCTAACAGACTATCCGCGTGAGCAATGGCTCCGGGCATGCCATCGCCACTGGGTGTGGTAATTAAATTGGCGCCATAATGGCGGATCATTAATTGTCGTTCGCTCGACATATGTTCCGGCATAACAATGGTAACCGGAATCTCGTATACAGCACCTAACCAGGCACAGGCTACCCCGCTGTTGCCAGAGGTGGCTTCAATGATATGTCTGACATTGCCGTTATGCTGGCGCAACAAATCTTCCAGCATAGCCAACGCAGCCCGGTCTTTTATCGACCCGGCCGGATTGAAATATTCCAGCTTGGCCAGCACGGTAGCCCCGGCACCCCGTAATTCAGGTAAACGTTTGAGGCGCACCAGCGGTGTATTGCCTATAGTTTCAGTAATGCACTGGTGAATAGCGTTTGGCTGGGAGTACGCCGCTGGCGAATCAAACATATCAGATATCCGGTAGAGCAAAGAAAAGAGACTAAAAGTATGCTCTGTTAGTCATGCAATGCGTTGCTAAAATTTTCGATAAATGTCATTGTTATTGATTGGTGAAACTCAATAATTGATTTTTATTGGAAAATAATTCTATGGATGCCACCGATAAAAAAATACTCGCCCTGTTGCAAGGTGACAGTGAGATGGCTGTACAGGAAATCGCCGAACAGGTTGGCCTTACCACCACACCCTGCTGGCGACGTATTCAGCGCCTTCAACAGCAAGGGCCGATCAGCCGTAAAGTTGCCCTGCTGGATGCCGAGGCGCTGGGCTTAAAGCTCACCGTTTTTGTGCAGGTCAAAGCCGCCCGCCATGATGATCAATGGTTAAATGAATTCGCCCGGCACTGCAGCGCTTTTGAGGAGGTGGTAGAGTTTTATCGCATGTCCGGCGAATACGATTACATGCTTAAGGTGATGGTAGCCGATATGCAAAGCTTTGATCATTTCTATAAGCGCCTGATTAAAAACATGCCCATGGGAGATGTCACCTCGAGCTTTGCGATGGAACAAATAAAGTACACAACGGCGTTGCCTTTAAGCGGGATTTAGCCAGGCTACAGGTCGTAAAGTGTATAATGTTACCCACAAAAGCTAACTATAAAAGCTTATCTAAAGCGACCCTACAAATACGATAAACAGGAGATGAGGATGTCGGTTAACCCTTATTGGCAGGATATGTTAATGCTGGATGCTCAACTTAGTGATGAGGAGCGTATGCTGCGCGACTCGGCCCATCAGTTTTGTCAGGAAACCCTGCAACCGGGTATTTTAAACGCTAACCGAGAGGGACGGTTTGACCCTGAAATAATGCGCCGGTTTGGCGACATGGGTTTACTGGGCGCCACCATCAATGGTTATGGCTGTGCCGGTGTAAGTTATGTGGCCTATGGGTTGATTGCCCGTGAAGTCGAACGGGTAGACAGCAGCTACCGCAGCGCCATGAGCGTGCAGTCTTCATTGGTTATGCATCCTATTTACCAATTTGGTAGCGAAGAGCAAAAACAAAAATACCTGCCAGAGCTCGCTAGTGGCGAGATGATTGGTTGCTTTGGTTTAACCGAACCTAATGCCGGCTCCGACCCGGCCAGCATGGAAACCCGCGCTGAACCGGTTGCTGGTGGCTACCGTATCAGTGGAAGCAAGATGTGGATCACCAACTCACCTATTGCTGATATTTGTGTGGTGTGGGCTAAGAATACGGCGCAGGATAATGCCATCTGTGGCTTTATTCTTGAGCGCGGTATGCAAGGGCTGTCTACACCAGAAATTAGCGGTAAGTTGTCGCTTAAAGCCTCTATCACCGGCGAAATAGTCATGGACGAGGTGTTTGTACCTGAGCAAAACATGCTGCCCGGGGCAAGCGGTCTGAAAGGGCCTTTCAGCTGCCTGAATATGGCCCGTTATGGTATAGCCTGGGGAGCCATGGGCGCCGCTGAGTTTTGCTGGCATGCGGCCCGGCAGTATGGTCTGGATCGTAAACAATTTGGTAAGCCGCTGGCGCAAACTCAGTTGTTTCAAACTAAACTGGCAGATATGCAAACCGAAATTACGCTGGGTTTACAGGCGGCACTCAGAGTCGGCCAGTTGATCGATGCAGAACAGTTTGATCCGGCGATGATATCCCTGATAAAGCGCAATAACTGCGGTAAAGCGCTGGAAATTGCCAGAAAAGCGCGGGATATGCATGGTGGTAATGGGATCTCTGACGAATACCACATTATGCGGCACATGTTGAATCTGGAAACAGTGAATACTTACGAAGGGACTTACGATATTCATGGCCTGATACTCGGCCGTGCGCAAACTGGCTTACAGTCATTTTTTTAACGTTGAAAGTAATTGGCTGTAAGCACGGTCTGTTAAAATGAACCAATCATAAAGGCAAGCATCATGTCACAAACGTACTCACAAGGTACAGTGCAACAAAGCGTATCAACCCGACTAAAACTAATTGCCGGTCCTGACACCAAAGGGACCTACGTGTTTGAAGACAGTCGCGGCGAGTATCGGTTGTTTATGGCTACCACTACAGACCCCTTCAGCAGAGTTGAAGATATCCTGCAAAATGGCGAATGGGTTGGCCAGTGGCGTGGCTCGCAGTGGTAAACCGTCTTTCTAACTTTTTTGAAGTACTGCTTTCAAATTGCTAATCGATTGACAAATAGCCCCTTTTGCCGATGCTGGCGTTTCTACTTCATAATAAAACGGATTTCTTTTGAAGAATTTAGGGGCATATATCGTTTCAGCGTGTCTGGCCACAGGCAGTGTTGCTTACGCTACCTCGCTTAACGGGGAGCATTCAGAAAGCGAAGAGAACGCTTGCAGACATCACCCTACCGAATATCTTAACTCACTGGAGAAGCGGCAAACTGTTTTCCAGCAAATTGCTCAGGGCATTCTGGTCAGAATGGATGGCAGGAGTTGGAGCCGGTTTGTTAGTGAAATCTTTGCCAACAAACCGTCATTTGAGCTTTCGCTGGCTGATGGCTCGTTTTTTATTAGTCCTGATCCAACAACACAGTCGCTAAGAGCCACCAGAATCTATGGGGAAGGAAATGCTATTACCTTTGAAGTTTCTACTGCGGACAGGTTTAACCTTTCGAGCCATAATCCTGAGTTAGATTTTAAGATACATCCCTTACTTTCCAGCATTGATGGTGTTCAGTTTTCTCACCTGCTGGTAGCAAATAGAGTCATGTCTCTTCATGACACATTGATGTCGAACTGCTGGCGGTCTTTCATTGAGACAAAAGGTACCTTAGTGGCGTCCCATCCATCCGATCCATCGGAAGGTGACGGGTCATTTACAGATCCGTTCAAAGGCCCGCATAGAACAGCGAAAACCACAGGGTGGTGTGTGAATACTTATAAACTTTGTTTATCTTTAGGTAATGTTAATGTAGTTTCAACGTCTTTAGCTTGCGAGCCACCGTTTTATATTACTGCAAAGGCACAGTGTGGGAGCGAATTTTAAGAGCTTTGGTTTGTTAAGGCTGTACTCGTTTATACAATGTAAAAAAAGGATTATCGGCAATAAGTTGATAAACCTAGTCGATGTAGTAACGGTTCTTGCCATCTTGTTTAGCTTTATACATCAGAGAGTCGGCATTTCTAAATAGCTCATGCTCGTTGTCGATATTCTCTGCTAACGTGGTAAACACACCAATACTGGCGGTAATTGTTAAATTTGTTTCTTCAAGTTGGTATTGCTTATCTCTGATTGCCTGAATAAGACGATCACAAGCTTGTTCAGCCTGATCTTTTTGAGAGATCATTATTGAGAAAGCAAATTCCTCTCCGCCGTAGCGGCAGATTGCATCTTCATGACGGAACAGGTCGCTAATGATCTCTGCTACTTTTTTTAATATTTCGTCACCTGCATTATGCCCAAATGTATCGTTAACGGACTTGAAATTGTCGATATCTATCAGGCCGAGCGCTATCATTTCCTTGCGACGTTTTGCAGCAGCAATCAGCTTACTCAAATGTATGCTGAAAAAGCGTCGGTTGGGTAACTGGGTAAGTGGGTCAAAGTAAGCCATACTCTCTAATTGCGTTTTCGCCTGCTGGAGTGAAAGCGTTCTTTCCCGCACTCTTTTTTCTAAATTGGCTTTTAAGGCTTTAAGATCGTTGTTTCTGTTGGCTAGTTGTTCTTGATGAAACTTTATTTGTGATATATCTCGTTCAATAGCAGCGAAGTGGGTAACCTGGCCAGAGTTATTTTTTAAAGGGATAATGTTCATATCTATCCAGTAGGGGCGGCCGCATTTATCGTAATTCAGTAACGTTTGACTGACGGACTGTTTTTTCCTGAGCGCTTGATAAATAGACTTCCTGGCCTCTTTGTCGGTAAGTGAGCCTTGTAATATGCGCGGTGATTCGCCAATGACTTCATCTTTAGTGTAACCGGTAAGCTTTTCGAATGCCCGGTTTACGTAAACTATCTTGGGCCCTTCCGGATAGTCGATATTGTCAGCTTCTGTGACAATTATAATGTCCTGGGCATTTTCCAGTATGTCCTCAGCTGAAAATGGCTTTACCCGCTCGGTGATGTCTGAAAACGTTACTACGATGAAGCAGTTTTTCGCCCCCTCATGCCCTTCCATGTAAGCGTTCACCATAAACCAGGCTATATCTTTACTGGTATGGTCGATTAAGCCAATTGTTTTGTTCTCTATACGCTGTTTAGAATTTAGTACCTGATTTACAGGGTAGCTATTGTGCTCGAGTGGCAAGCCATTTTCGTCAACAAAGGCCCACTGTGGATCGTAGGCGTCTTTGCCGATTAACTGATCGTAACTCAGGTTAAGTAGCTTAATTGCTGCCGGATTTGCATAAACAACAGAGGTATCAGCACGGTGTATAATTACACCGATATGAGCATGCTCCAGTATATTTTTTATGTTTAAGTTGTCGATATCTATTATTGCGCTGCTCATCACAATATCCCGAATAGTGATTAATTAAACTTTAGTTTAAATTTCGGGATTTGGGGGAATTTTTATTATTGCAGCTATATTAGCACTTAGCTAAGAAAGCAAGGGGGGAGTCTTTCATCGTAGTATGAAGTTGTCGCCTAGGTGCGATAATGACTCCAGGTTTACCAACGCTGAAGCATGCGCTTGTAGACTTCCCGATCCAGTAGAGTGGGGCGGGGCAGAACCGGTTGGTCGTTAAGCTTTGCCTGGGCATCAGGCCAGCTACTGAATTGCTCACCATCTATTACAAACAAAGAGGCTTCGCCTGGTTTGGTTTTATCCAGTGGCAGCACGCCTTTCTGCGACATGGGCGGTACATCGTCATGGTGCATTTGCGCGCTGGTTATCCAGTCTGCTGTGCCGTCACCATTGATATCCATGCTGGTCCAGCTCACTGCCATAGCAAGGTTAAACCGGCCATCGCGCTGAATATCACGAATATAACTATCAAATCTGTCCAGTAGTTGCCGGGCATTGGGGTAATCCTTGCGCAGACTGATTGTTACGGCGGATGTCACTAACGGATAGGGTGATACATATAAAGGCTTTTCACCATTGTTGGTGAGCATCCGGTTAAATTCGGCAATGACCAGCCAGTCTTCAAAAACATAATCAGCACGTTTTTCTGACAGCTGACTGAACATGTCGAAAAGCGCCGGATTACGCACCCAGGACACTGCTTTAATATTGCGCATTGCCGGCGTGTTGGCAATTCGGTTGGTGGTTGCCACCCGACTATTGCGAATGTGGGAAAACTGGGTGACTTCATCGAGTGGATACTTACGGCTGGCGACATACAGCAGGGCGGGTAGATAGGCTTTGCTGTAGAGCAGGTTGTCGCGCTGTTCCTGCAGGGCAAGGTGAGCAAATTCGCCGTCGTACTTGCCGGTGAGTAAACCGCTGCCAGAAAAAGCCGGACGGTCTACGGCCAGAGTGACCTCTACGCCGAGCTCGCTGAATGCCTGCTCAACCAGTTGATTGAGCCTGGCATTTTCGGTCTCTTCACTAACCAGGGTGGGTAAGGGGTTAGCAACTAAGGTGATGGGCGATTGCGCCGCAGCAGAAAAGGCTAATACCATTAACCACGCTGACAAAAGGCCAGGCACCACACCGTTTAATTGCATATTTACCACACCTCTTTAAACATTACTCGCCAAACGCTCCTGCGGCACCCGGAAACACAACAGGGCTCTCAAAACCATCTTTACTGACACTGGCTACGCCGAAGAAATAGTTATCTATCACTACGTTCTCCAGGGTAAATTCGGTCACATCTCCAACAAATCGACTAAACTGCCACTGCGGAGCGTCGGTATAGCGCCAGTAAATCTTATAGCCAGCCAGTTGCGGGTTTTGCGCTTTGTCCAAAGCCCGCCAGCTCAGAGTAGTAGAAGGCTCTACTGCCCCTTTGATGCTTACCTCGGCAGGCGGATTAGGTGCCCAGGCCATACTGGCCAGACTCACCGCATTCAGTGCAGTAAGTTTAGCAGCGTAATCAAAGTTAACCCCATCAATGGTATCACCATATTTGATGCCGTCCTCTTCCCGCAGGTCCTGGTGCTGACGCACGTAGTTTTCATTGGTTTCCATGATTCGAACGCCAGGAAAGCCAAGGTCGTTGAACGGGCGGTGGTGCCCACCGCGGCCGAATCTGTCGAGGCGGTAAACCACCATGGTATCCAGATTAGGAATATAGCGGTCAGCGACTAAATCGATATAACGGGCCAGGTTGCGACTCGGTGAGTCTACCTCACCGCCGGTAAAGCGACGAATGGTGGCTTCGCGGTCAGTTTCTGTCTGACGCGTGCCTTCGGCGAAAATCCGGGCCGTGGTGTTGTTAATAACGCCGTTGATCCCTTCAATGTTGCCAATCATGTCGTTATTCAGCACGGCTTTTAACCGCCAGCCATCTTTAGCGACTTGTTCAGCCAGAATTTTACCGCCAAATAAGCCCTGCTCTTCGCCAGATAACGCGGCATAAACAATGCTGCCATTAAATCGATACTGACTGAGTACGCGGGCAGCTTCCAGTGTGCCGGCTACCCCCGAGGCATTGTCGTTCGCGCCGGGAGAGTCTGAGGTGGCATCCATCACATCTGAGACCCGCGAATCAATATCTCCCGACATCAATACGTAGCGGTCTGGATCGCTCACACCACGTTGTACAGCAATCACACTGACGACCTCAACCGGATCAGGTATGCGCTTTTCTCCACTGATGGTGGCAGAACTGTAATACACTTCCAGGCAATTACCGCACTCGGCTGAGATACGCTCAAACTCGGCTTTAACCCAGCGGCGCGCAGCACCAATGCCCCGGGTCTCAGACTCAGTTTCAGACAGAGTGTGGCGGGTACCAAAGCTCACCAGCTTCTCAATATCCTGCTCTATCCGCTGGGCAGAGATATTAGCTGCAATATCATGCAGTTGAGGCTGATCAACATATTCAAGCTGAGCAGCCTGCAATGACAGGCTGGCGCTAACAGCCAGTAAAGTAAGTGGACGTATTATTTTCATTATAACCACCGTCAGTGTGTGAGATTAAATAAACGCGTAGGCGTCGCCAAACAGGTTTTCTTTAGTCAGGCCTCGCTCAAAGAAATCGTCGCGGGCTACCTTAGCCATGTCGAAGCGCCCGGCAATATAGACCTGGACGCCGGATAAGTCGGCGTAATCTGCCAGCACGGCATGGTGAACCCAGCCTTTGCGACCGTCCCAGTCATCGGCAGCGTTTTCGACTACCGGAATGTAGGTCAGGTGCGGATGGTGTGCAGCCAGCGAAATCAGTTCTTTGTGATAATACAGATCCTCAAGGTGCTTACCGCCCCAGTACAGGGTGATTTCACGGTTTGGATTGACCTTCAGTGATTGCATTAAAATTGAATAGGTGTAAGAAAAGCCGGTTCCGCCAGCCACCAGAATCATTGGCGTATCACCGTCTTGCAGGGTGGCCTGGCCGTGCCCGCCGGAGATGAAAATGGCTTTTTCCTGACGCATGCGCTCAAGCACTTCGCCCGCATAGCTGTTACCCGGCTCGGCACCAATGTGCAGTTCCAGGCGGTTGTTGTCGTGCGCCGCATTGGCAATAGAGAAAGGGCGTTTATCGTCTTCAGCCATGTGTACCAAAACATACTGTCCCGACTGGAAGTCGAGAGAAACATCAGGGGTCAGATCGACCCGATAAACCGTCTTGGTCAGTGGTGCTATACCTTCAACCTGGCATCTAATTTGTGACATGTATACAGAATCTCTTAATGTTTGTAGGTTTACTTTATTGTCCGGAATTTGCGCTGTTCATGATACCGAGTTCATCCCAGATTGCATCCACCCGGTCTTTTACCGCTTGCTCCATAACGATGGGCTCGCCCCATTCCCGGTCAGTCTCGCCGGGCATTTTATTGGTGGCATCCAGGCCCATTTTGGAACCCAGCCCTGATACCGGCGAGGCGAAATCAAGATAATCAATGGGCGTGTTTTCTATCATTACTGTATCACGGGCGGGATCCATTCGGGTAGTAATCGCCCAAATCACATCCTGCCAGTCGCGAGCATTAACGTCGTCATCGCACACCACAACAAACTTGGTGTACATAAACTGACGTAGGAACGACCAAACGCCCATCATCACCCGTTTAGCGTGTCCTGGATACTGTTTTTTCATCGTTACTACCGCCATACGATAGGAACAGCCTTCCGGCGGCAGATAGAAATCAACAATTTCAGGGAACTGCTTTTGCAGAATGGGCACAAAAACTTCATTCAATGCCACACCAAGCACAGCCGGTTCATCCGGCGGACGGCCGGTGTAGGTTGAGTGATAAATCGGATCCTTACGATGAGTGATGTGAGTCACCGTAAAGACCGGGAATTCGTCTACCTCGTTATAGTAGCCGGTGTGATCGCCATAGGGGCCTTCCGGCGCTGTTTCGTCCTGCGCGATGTAACCTTCCAGTACAAATTCGGCACTGGCAGGTACCTGCAAATCGTTGCTCACCGACTTAACCACTTCGGTTTTATCGCCGCGTAACAGTCCGGCAAAGGCATATTCAGAAAGGGTATCCGGTACCGGCGTTACCGCCCCCAGAATAGTGGCCGGATCGGCGCCTAACGCCACCGAAACAGGGTAAGGCTCGCCGGGGTGGGTCTGACACCATTCCCGAAAATCCAGCGCGCCGCCGCGGTGCGACAACCAGCGCATAATGAGTTTGTTTTTACCCAGCACCTGCTGACGGTAAATGCCCAGGTTCTGGCGTTTCTTGTGTGGGCCCCGGGTAACAGTGAGCCCCCAGGTGATCAGCGGCGCTGCATCGCCCGGCCAGCAGTGCTGCACCGGCAGGCGGGTGAGATCAACCTCGTCGCCACTTAGCACCACTTCCTGACAAGGCGCCTTGCGCACTTCCTTAGCAGGCATATTCAGAACCTGTTTAAAAACCGGGAGTTTTTCCCACAGATCCTTGAGTCCTTTAGGCGGCTCTGGCTCCTTTAAATAGGCCAGCAGCTTTCCGACTTCACGCAGGGCTGCTACCGAGCTTTGCCCCATTCCCAGGGCTACCCGCTCTGGTGTACCAAACAGATTCATTAATACCGGAATGTCAAAATCCACCGGGTTTTCAAACAACAGAGCAGGGCCGCCGGCACGCAGGGTACGGTCGGCTATTTCGGTCATTTCCAGTTTGGTACTGATTGGCTTGGTAATGCGCACTAAATCGCCGTTTTTTTCTAACTGACTGATAAAGTCGCGTAAATCTTTATACTTCATAGTTTGTGGCTATCCCAGCAGCGTGCTTTGGGTTTTTATGATACCCATCAAAACAGGATTGTTTTCAGGAGTATACCATTAAAGACCCTGAGCCGATCACTCCTGGGCGCCGATTCTGCGTATTCTTGCCAAAGGCGGTATACGCTGGTTGCGTTTTTATTAATAAGGGTATTATATAAACATTGAGTGAAAGGTTTTAAAAAACCGGTTGGTGGGCGCTACATATCGTCATGACATGTTGGCTAAACAAGCGCATACTGGCTATACAAATAAAAGAGAATAGTTGCCTGGAGTCCTTATGGCTTTTTCACACGACGTCATCGAAGAGCTAAACCTGTTACTGAAGTTTCCTGCCGAAAGTCTGATGCAGGGATTAAAAATTCACCATGATGCTACCCAGTCCATTGTTGAAGCGGCGGCCCGGCTGTATTCCAAAGGCCTGATAACCCAGGTAGACGGGGGCTATCTCACCGATCTTGGTATTGATGTGGTAGAGCATACGCGGCGCATTAACAGTGCCATGAATATTAAATTTAATTAGGTTTTCGCCCCGCCGGCCGATAAAACGCCAAGAGGCGACGAGTTAGCTGGAAGAATGTGATATGCAGAACAAAGGTGGTTTATTAGTGATGCTCTCAGTCCTGTGGCTGGGAGTCGTTAACGCAGCGCAGGCACAGGAGATTAAAGCTGTGCAGCTTTATACTCAGGACGAGTTGATCAATATGATCAATCGTAATGCGCATCTCGACCGGGTGGTGATGGATCGCTGCCAGTTAAATCAGGATATTGAAGCCCGGGCAGAAGTCCTCAAAGTGCCCGCCTATCAGTTTTTATGGGGCGATATGCTGGCCTGGGGTGTTTGTGTTGAAGCCGATCCGGAACGGGGCATCGATTTTATGCGTCAGGCTGCCGACCAGGGACTGCCGGCCGCACTTGAACAGCTTGGTCGCTATTACAGTAAAGGCACGCTGGTGCAGCAAGACCGCAAACGAGCGGTGATATTTCTGCGCGAAGCCTCGGCACTGGGAAATCTTAAAGCTCAAATGCAACTGGCCGAACTGTTTATCGACGGTTACGGTTCTCCCTATGATTATCAGGATGCTTATCAGTGGCTGTACAACGCCGTTACGGCAGATAAGCAAACCCATCAAACTATTGCTACCTACCTGCAAGAGCTCGAAAAGCTTATGCATCCCCGGGCAGTGAGGGCCGCACGAACTCCCCTCGATTCATAATCCCGATGCCAGTTTAAGCCAGTAAAAGAAACTGCCGCAGTACTATTGATTTTCTGTATAATTGAGCAAAATCATAGAATTAAATGATATTTGGAACACGGCAGTGCAGGTAAACCAACAGGAAATCGATGCCGTTGAAGCAAAGCTTAACGGGCAACATGGATTAAAAGCGGCACTGGCCGTGGCGTTCTGGTCGGTACCCATACTGGTACTCTGGTACTGGCTTTATTTGTACGACGACCGCTTCGCACCGGTCATGTTGGCACTCAGTGGCGCGGCAATTGGAATTGTGGTGCGGTTCTACGGCCGAGGCTATCAACTTTCCTTCGCGGTAATGGCATTTCTGGCCCACCTTGTTGTGGTTGTGGCGGCTTTTATGTTTGGCCTCAGCCTCGGTGAAGGCCAATCGGTCCGGGCGTTTATTATAGTTGGCCTGTACGGTGCTGGCGCATGGTCGGCAGCCTATATCGGTAGGCTAACGATTCCCTTTGAGCAGCACCGGGCATTTTATGTTCTCACCGAAGAAACCCCGCATAACAGCAGTCGGCGACTGAGAAATCGTTGGTTTATAACCACGCCGCTGGCGCTTTTAGGTTGTTGCCTGACACTCACCGCGTGTTTAATCGTTTTAACCGGTTTTGAGGTTTTTCGCGCCTCTCAATCCCATCACGAAAGCCGAATGGCCGAGCGCGAGGCTTTTGAAACACGGGCGATTGATGTGACCTCTGCCCACCTTGATACGCTGCCGACCGACGAAGCAATGCGTCACGCTTTTGCTTACTTTGCCGGACGTCTGGCGAATAAAAGTGGCCACCGCTACACCCGTTATCCAAAGTCTGATTATAAAGCAAAGCGCGTACTGACTTACCTTAGCGAAGAGCGCGGTAATGTGAGGGCGAAGTTTATTCTGGGTCGGCTTACCTATAACGAGAACGGCTTAAGCCTCATTCAGCAAGCTGCCGACGAAGGCGATATTTACGCGAAGATCCATGTGGCATCAGAGTTTGGTTGTTATGGAGAGCCAGATAAAGCCATACAACTACTCAATATGCTGGCAAAGACCACCAATGATAAAAGTGCCCAGGATGAAATTTATTCGGTGTTAAGTGTAGGCTTTGAACAGATCTGCGCGGAATATCGCATTCCGGACTTTGCTCAGATGTATATTCGTTGAGCGCGACATGAGATCTACAAAGGGCCTGTTAAGGCCCTTTGTAGCAAGTGCTTAATTGACAAACCGCTCGGTGTGGCGGGTGAAAACGGTGTAGTTTTCGTTGCTGATGTTACTTACATAGTGCCACTGGGTGGTGACCATGGAGAGGGTAAATGACATGGTCATATAGCCCCGCTCATGAAGATTGCAGTAACTGAGATCGTCAATTAACAGGGGCAAAGCATCAGCCAGTCGTTTAGCCTGTGCTGTGTTTAGCCCCAGATAGCCTTCCATGCCCGGAGACGAAACGCTCGGTGTTGCATACTCCATCGCCACGGTCTCGCCGCTGTTGTCGGTAAGCTTATTCACCCAGCCATTATGGGTATCCCCGGCAATCACCAGTAAAGATTTTTGCGCATCCGAGAACAAGCTGAGTACTTTGTCACGCTCTGCGGCATACCCATCCCAGGCATCCAGATTGTAGGGGAGTTTGGTGGCTAAACGAGCCAGTTCTTCTTCGCTTAGGGTGGCGCCCGCCTGTTGCTTTTTGAGCAGACCAAGCAAACCTTCAATGGCACCTGCCACGGCTTCACGCTCGCTGGTTAGTACCTCAGCAGGATAATGCATCTTACCCATCAGGATCTGCTGCCCGAGCACCTGCCAGCGGGCACTGCTTTGCTTAACTTCATCGGCCAGCCAGTTAAACTGGGCCCTGCCCAGCAATGTGCGATCCGGATTATGCAGCGCCTGCATAAATGCTTTGCCGTCAAACTGGCCATCGGCACGCTTATAATCGGCCATGTTAAGCTGCTTTTCACGACCAATTACCCGTGTATCAAGCATATACAGGTTTACCAGATTGCCAAATTCAAAGCTGCGGTAAATCTGCGGGTTACCATCGCCCATGGGCGGACGAATGGGTAACCATTCGTAATAGGCCTGAATAGCGGCGGTGCGCCGGGCAAAAAAATCGCCTTCGTCGGCCGAATGGTTCTGCGCTCCCGACATATAGGTATCGTTGGCAATCTCGTGATCATCCCAGATAGCGATGAAAGGTTTACGCTGATGCAGTAACTGCAGGCCGTTGTCCTGCCGGTAAGTTGCATAGCGAAGCCGGTAATCCTTAAGCGTTAGCAGCTCTCCTTCATTACCCGGCATAAAGTCGCGGCCTATGGCTTCTGCGTTGGCCGTGGCATAGCCGCCTTTCGGGTATTCATAAATGTAATCACCAAGGTGCAGTACCACATCAACTTCACTATCCTCAGCGGCTGCTTTGTAAGCATTGAAGTAACCCGCCGGATAATTAGCGCAGGAAAAAATAGCAAACTTCAGCTTATCAATTACGCCCGTCGCCAGAGTACTGGTGGTACCGGTTACGGAACGGTTTTCACTGGTAAAAAAGCGATAGTAGAACGACCGGCCTGCAGGTAAATCCTGAACATCAATTTTTACGGTAAAATCGTTGTTGCGCGTGGTTTTTGCCACGCCGTCGCGCAGCGGTGAATTGAAGTCCGGCGAGGTGGCAATTTGCCAGCGCACATAACCGCTGTCGTCATTGTCGGCCGGTACTGCTCTGGTCCACAGAATCACGGCGCTGGTGGTTGGATCGCCACTGGCTACGCCGTGGGTAAATTCAACGGCCGGGAAATAGTCTTTGGTTTGGGGGGCCGAGGCACAGCCGGTTAACTGGGTCGACAGAGTAAGAGTACCGCCGAGTAAAGAAGAAAGTTTAATAAATCGTCGTCTGTCCATGGCGCTTTAATAACTGTAGGAAAAAAGAATGCTCACTTTAGCGTAACTGGTGCAGCTTGCCTACCTTCTGTCACCCGTCGTATTGCTTTGCAATTTAGCTCGGGCTGGACGATAGTTAGGTTTACCTAATCAATGAGGGCAACACATGGAACTTGGCGCATTTTCGGTAAGCTTATCGGTAAAAGATATCCATACTTCAAAAGCATTTTACGAGAAACTTGGGTTCAGCGAGTCTGGCGGTGACATTAATCAGAACTGGCTGATTATGCGCAACGGTAAAAATGTCATCGGACTGTTCCAGGGCATGTTCGAGGGCAATGTCCTGACCTTTAATCCCGGTTGGGATCAGGATTGTAAAACGCTGGACTCGTTTACATCGGTGCAGGATATAGAATCGGCCTTGACCGATGCCGGGGTGATTCTGACCAAGAAAACCGAGCCAGGTTCTTCAGGACCAGAAAGCATTGCCATGATCGACCCCGACGGCAACGCGATCCTGATTGATCAGCATGTCTGACTTGCGGTAAACAAAACTGCATATCGGGTCAGTAGCATCGCTGACATATTTGTTTACAATCCTGTGTAACCGGTGACTGGCGCCTTGCGGCGCTTTTCTTTATGGTGTGCTGCGTGAAAATTCGTTCCGACAGTTGCATTATTAAGAGCCGGGTCGGTGTGAAAGTTTCAACTCACTATATTAACGCTGCATAAGGTAACATTTTAATGAAAAAGCTTTTGATTGCAGGTGTAGTTTCCGCTGCACTGCTTGGCGGATGTGCCACAGAAAAAGCTCAGGCTCCGGCCAGCCCGGTTGCTACGCCAGAGAGCGTAATGGTATCGCCTAACGACGACAGACAGTACGATACTTTTACTTTACCCAACCAATTAGAAGTGATGCTGGTGTCTGACCCGGCAGCCGAAAAATCGGCCGCATCACTGAGCGTGAGTGTAGGCTTGCTGCACGACCCGATGTCACAGCAGGGCATGGCGCACTATCTGGAACATATGCTGTTCTTAGGGACTGAGCGCTACCCGGATACCAAAGGGTATACCGAGTTTATGACCGCTAACGGTGGCCAGCACAATGCCTACACGTGGCTGGATATCACCAACTACATGTTTAAAATCAATAATGATGCCTACGGCGAAGCGCTGGATCGTTTCTCTGATTTCTTCAAGGCGCCCAAACTTTACCCGGAGTATACCGACAAAGAGAAAAATGCGGTCAATGCGGAATGGTCCATGCGCCGCGAGATGGATTACTTTGGCCAGTTTAAACTGGCGCGCAGCCTGATGGGCGACCATCCGGCCAACCGCTTTCTGATTGGTAACCTGGAAACCCTTGGCGATAAGGAAGGCAGCAAGCTGCACACCGAAACGGTGAACTTCTACGAGCGTTACTACTCGGCCAACATTATGAAGCTGGCGATGATCAGCAACCGTCCACTGGACGAAATGAAAGCGCTGGCAGAAGAATACTTCGGCAATATTGAAAACAAGAACATCGATAATCCAACAGTTGACGATAAACTCGATTTTGCCAAAGTGGGCGGCAAGCGAATTCATTACGTACCCAATGAAGACGTTAAAAAACTCAATATCGACTTCACCATCAGTGATAACAGCGATGAGTTTGCCACTAAGCCTAACCAGTTTTTAACTTACCTGATTGGCTCTGAGATGCCTGGTACGCCGGCTTATCAGTTAAAAGCCATGGGGCTGATTTCTAATCTGTCTGCCTCTGCGTCGCCGAACATGTATGGTAACTACGGTTCATTTAGTATCAACATCGACCTCACCGATGCCGGTATGCAAAACCGCGAAGCCATTGTGGCTGTGGTCATGCAGTATATCGACCTGATCCGTGAGCAAGGGGTAGATGCTAAATACTTCAGCGAAATTCAGACCAGCCTGAACAACCGCTTCCGTTTCCTGCAGAAATCCGATGAATTTAGCTATGTGTCAAATCTGGCGGCAGCGATGCAGGAAGTACCGGCTAAGTTTGCGGTATCTTCGCCCTATTACTACGAATCCTTCGATGCTGAGGCTATCGAAGAGGTACTGGCACAGTTAACGCCTGAGCGCGTTCGCATCTGGTACATCAGTAAAAATGAACCATCAGACAGCCAGCTGCATTTCTATGACGGTAAATATCAGGTTGCTACCATTAGCGACGAAGAAATTGCCAGCTGGCAAAAGCCTGCGCAAATCGCGCTGAATTTACCGGCCGTCAATACGCTGCTTCCGGAAGAATTTGCCCTTAAGCCACAAACACCACAGGAAAAACCTGAGCTGGTGATTGACGAAAACGGCGTTAAGGTTTGGTCGTTCCCCAGTCAGGCATTTACCGAGCAACCGCGTGGTGAAATGACCGTTTATATCAATTCAGGTGTGCCTGAGTCAGATGTTAAAGCAACAGTAATGACGACTCTGTGGCAAGACCTGTACAGCCTGCAGCAAAGCGCGCTGATGACTGAGGCCAGCATTGCCGGGATGTCGTTACGCTTTAACGATGGTAATGGTATCAGTCTGGCTATTGGTGGCTTTACCGATAAACAGCCTGAGTTACTGACCAAAGCCCTTGATGCACTGGTAGTTGACGTTAACGAGCAGAACTTTGCCCAGGCAGTCGATCGCTACGTACGTGGTTTGCAGAATGCTGGCAAAAAATTCCCGTTCTATCAGGCGTTCGATGCGTATAACAACCTGATCCGTGAAGGTAACTTCAATACTGATGCGCTTATCAGCGCGGCTGAGTCGTTAACGGTGGCTGATATGCAGGCGTTTATGCAGGCTCTGCTGAGTGAAAACCAACTGCGTATTTTTGCCTTTGGTAACTATGACAAGGCCGATCTGGACAATGCGGTAGCGTTAGTAAAAGGCGCTCTGCCGGATGATCGCACCAGCGTAAATTACGATATGCGTGAGTTCTGGCTGCCACAGGCTGAACAGACGCTGGTCTGGCAGCAGGATCTGACCGTTGCCGATGTGGCGCTGATTGATGTGATGGTGCATCCAACGCCTGGTTTTGATACCCGCGCAGCCGGCACGGTATTACGCGGCCACTTCAGAACCGTTGCCTTTGACAAGCTGCGTACCGAAGAGCAACTGGCTTACGCGGTAGGCGGTATGGCAACCAGCATTGGTGATTATACCGGTTTTGCAATGTTTATTCAGACCCCGGTGAAAGACGTGGCGGCCATGCAGGCGCGTTTTGATGAATTTAAAACGCAATACAAAGTCGCACTGGATGCCTTAACCGAGGAAGAGTTTGCCAAATTAAAAACCAGTGCACTGGTGTCGCTGAAGGAAGCGCCTAAAAACATGCGCGACGAAGTGGTACCGTTTATTTCTGACTGGTATCGCGAAAAATATGACTTCGATAGTGAGCAGAAACTCATTGCTGCAGTGGAAAAAGTGACCCTGGAAGATGTTAAGGCGTTTTACCAGCAAACTATGCTTAACGACAGTGCTGCACGGATCTCTGTACAGTTGCGTGGTACCAGCTTTGTGGAACAACCCTTTGCAGATATTGAAGGGGCCACCAAGGTTGAGGATCTGGCTGGTTTTCACGAGTCGATGAAAAAACAATAAGCCACAAGCGCTTTACTGCAACACAATCAAAAACGGTGGCCTCTGCCACCGTTTTTTTTATGCCGTGGTCCGTTATATACTGATACCACTACAATTCTTATACGCAATTGAGTATTTAATGAGCCAGATTAGTATTATACTGGCAGCAATACATCAAACCACAGAGTTTATATGACAGATGATCCGCACTACGAGCGGGAAAAAGCCAAGTACGACAATCCGGTAGCCAGCCGCGAATATTTGCTGGAAACCCTTAAAGAGCATGGCAAACCCATGACCTTTATGGACATTTGCCAAAGCGTAAATGCCCAGGACGAAGGCAGCCGGATTGGTATTCAACGACGCCTGCGCGCTATGGAGCGCGAGGGGCAAATTCAATTTACCAAACAAAAACGGTATGCCGTTCTACAACAGGAAAAGCTTATCCGCGGGCGAATTATAGGTCACCGTGACGGTTACGGTTTCCTGCGTCCCGATGACAATTCCGGCGATTTGTTTATCAGTGCCGGGCAGATGCAAATGTTTATGCACGACGACAGGGTGGAAGCCCGTGAGAGCGGTACAGACCGCCGTGGTCGTCGCGAAGCCTATATTAATCAGGTGATAGAGCCCCGCAAAGAACCCATTGTTGGCCGGTATTTTACCGAGCAGGGCATGGGAATGGTGATTCCTGATGACAGCCGTATCAACTTTGAGATTATTATTCCACCAGAACACGCGCACGGTGCCAGACAAGGCAATGTGGTGGTTGTGGAAATTACTCAGCGTCCCCGTCGCCGGGTCAGTCCGGTTGGCCGGATTATTGAAGTGCTCGGCGAGCACATGGCGCCGGGAATGGAAATTGAAATGGCCTTGCGCACTTTCGATATTCCCCATCAGTGGCCCAAAGGGGTTACCCGCCAGATTGAAGGGTTAACCGACAGCGTTAAGGAAGAAGACAAAACCGGTCGCGTCGACCTGCGTCAGTTACCGCTGGTGACCATCGACGGTGAAGACGCCAGAGACTTCGACGACGCTGTATTCTGTGAGCCGCTGGATAACGGTGGCTGGCAGTTATGGGTAGCCATTGCTGATGTCAGTCAGTATGTGACGCCGGGCAGTGCGCTGGATGCCGAAGCGCTGGAGCGCGGTAACTCGGTGTACTTCCCTGAGCAGGTTATCCCCATGTTGCCGGAAGTGTTATCGAACGGCTTATGCTCACTGAATCCTGAAGTTGACCGGCTGTGCATGGTATGCGAAATGACCATCAGCCCGGCGGGCAAGCTGGAGAATTATCAGTTTTACGAAGCGGTGATGAATTCCCATGCCCGCTTTACCTACAGCAAAGTGTGGCAGATTTTAAGCGGTAACAAAGAGCTTCATCAACGTTATGAAGAATTTGTGCCTCACCTGCGCCACTTACACGATCTGTATCGCGCACTTAAAAAAGCCCGTGCTCAGCGAGGTGCCATTGAGTTTGAAACGCAGGAAAGTAAATTTGTTTTCAATGCCCAGCGCAAGATTGAAAACATCGTGCCCATTGAGCGTAACGATGCCCATAAGCTGATTGAAGAATGTATGATCATGGCCAACGTTAGTGCGGCCTTGTACATTGAAAACAATAAAGCGCATTCACTGTTTCGCGTGCACGACAAGCCTGATGCGGACAGGCTGACCGCGTTTACCTCTTATCTGGGCGAAGTAGGGATCCCGCACAGCATTGTAGAGGGCGCCTCGCCGGCCGATTTTACTGCGGTGGTCAGCAAAACCCGTGGTCGCCCTGATCAGGAACTGATCCAGACCATGCTGCTGCGTTCCATGAAGCAGGCTATCTACGATGGCGACAACATTGGTCACTTTGGCCTGGCGCTGGATGCCTACGCTCACTTTACCTCGCCGATTCGCCGGTATCCGGATCTGGTGGTGCACAGAACGCTTAAATCGATCCTTAAAAAACAAGGGCAGACGGTTCATGGTGCCAAGTCTTACAGTGAAGAGGAAGTCGAGCAGTTAGGCGAACAATGCTCCATGACTGAACGCCGCGCCGATGATGCTACCCGGGATGTCAGCGACTGGCTCAAATGTGAGTTTATGCAGGATCACGTGGGTGAAACCTTTGAAGGCGTGGTGAGTTCGGTGACCGGCTTTGGTATTTTCGTGCGCATCACCGAATACCATATCGATGGTCTGGTACATATTACCTCCCTCGACGATGACTACTACCGTTACGACGAAGTGAAGCAAACCCTGAGCGGCGAGAGCGGAGCGCGCCAGTACCGCTTAGGCGATCAGCTGGAAGTAATAGTAGCGGCAGTGAACCTGGATGAGCGTAAAATCGATCTGGTGCTCGATAATAAGTGGTTGCGTTCCACTGGCGGTAAAAAGGTCAAAGTAGTCAATAAGCGCAGTGGTGATGAAAAATCGGCTGGCCGCCAGCGTCGTAGTGCTAAAGACGGCGATAAAAGCGGTGCGAAAAAATCAGGTAAATCACGACGTAAGCCAGCGGGAAAATCTGGCAGTACAGCTAATAAGCGCGGTAGCTCCAAGAAGGGGCGACCGGCAAAAGGTAACAAAGGTTAATGGCACAGCAAGAATGGTTATACGGCCTGCACGCCATGCAGGCGGTAATTGAAAACGAACCCGAACGATTAATTGAAATCTGGGTATTGAAAGGGCGTGATGATGAGCGGTTGATTAATATTGTTAATCAGGCTCGTCGATTTGGCGTTGCGGTGCAGTTTTGTAACCGTAAAGTGCTCGACGATAAGGTTAAAGGTGAGCAGCACCAGGGCATCGTGGCCCGGGCGAAGCCAGCCAAAACGCTCGATGAAAGCGATTTGGACCGGCTGCTGGATTCAACCCCCGTGCCCTTATTGCTGGTGCTTGATGGTGTGACCGATCCGCACAATATAGGCGCTTGCCTGCGTACCGCCGATGCGGCCGGTGCCCACGCGCTGATCGTGCCTAAAGATAAGTCTGGCGGGCTTACCGGCACGGCCCGCAAAGTCGCTTGCGGAGCCGCTGAAGTAGTGCCTTTTATACAGGTCACTAATCTGTCGCGAACCTTAAAACAGCTGCAGGATAAAGGGGTTTGGGTAATTGGTACCGCCGGCGAAGCCGAACAACTGATTTATGATTGCAAGCTCAGCGGCCCTATGGCGTTGGTGATGGGTGCCGAAGGCAAGGGCATGCGCCGGTTAACTCGCGAAACCTGTGACGAACTGGTAAAACTGCCCATGGCTGGCAGTGTATCCAGCTTAAATGTGTCGGTGGCTACCGGGGTGTGTTTATACGAGATTGTCCGCCAGCGCGGCCTTTAAGGTACTAAGCGATGGAAAGCATAGCCCAGCTCGAACGTTGGATGACGGCCATTTCTGAGCCCCATATTGTGCTGGGCTATGGCAGTCTGATGAACAGTGACTCCCGGAGTCGTCATTCAGGGATTCCCCACGATGGCGTTGAGGTTGAGGTATTTGGTTTCGAGCGGGGCTGGATCACGCGCTCTGAACCCGAACTGCAAACCTACGTTGGCGCCTATCAGAAAAAAGATGGCTGGCTGAATGCGCAGCTTGTGCCTACCCATCTTGATCCGGCGCTGCAAAAGCGGGAGCAGGACTACCGCTTTACGCCGGTGACTATCGACCAGTTAAACTTTGAACTGGCTGACGACCTCACCGAGCGATTGATTGATTGGTTAAAACTGCGCGATATCTGGATTTGTGAGTCGTTAAAGGTTGAGCCCTCAAGCGCCGACTATCCGGTCCATCAAAGCTATATCGACACCTGTCTGGCCGGTTGCCTGGAGTTAGGCGGCGAAGCGGCCGCCCGGCGTTTTATAGCCTCAACCACAGGTTGGCAGCATCACCGGGTTAACGATCGCGAAGCGCCCCGCTACCCGCGGGCGGCAGTGGTCAACCCGGCTTACTTTGCAGTGATTGATCAGTTACTGGATAACCCGTCATGATTATTGAGTCTGAGCGGCTGAAGCTGCGACGGCTGAGCCGGGATGATGTGGATTTTATTCTGGCGGTAACTAACGACAAACAATGGCTGACGTTTATCGGCGATCGCGGTATTAACGACGATGGTCAGGCCAGCCAGTATATAACCGTAGCCAGTGACAGCTTTGCTGCCAAAGGATATGGCTTATGGCTGGTTGAAGCCATTGATGCAGAGGGCGATAAGCGAATTGGACTATGTGGCTTTATCCGCCGTCCGTTTCTGAGTTGCCCCGATCTTGGTTATGCCTTTTTACCCCGGGGGCGCGGCAAAGGCTATGCCTGTGAAGCGGTAAACCTGGTGCTAAGCTGGGCTTCCTCGCATACTAATGAGCGCCAGGTCAGCGCTATTTGCCGGCCGGATAACCTTGCTTCGCTGGCAGTGCTCCAGCGTGCAGGGTTTGAGCGCATGGGAAAGCTATTTCAGCCACAGCAACTGCCTCACGATTTCTTTTTGCGCCCTTTGTAGTCTGCTTGCTGGCTTCGACTGAACAGGCCAATTCAGCTTTAATTTATGAGGTATGTGTTATACTTTAGCCGGTATTATTCTATGTCTTTTCAAATTCATTTAAGCAGGGAGCAGGGACGTCTTGGGCTTATTTGCATCTATCAAAAGCAAACTAACCTTTATTAGCCAGCGTTATGGCAGAACGCTAACGCTATTGGCGGTGGTGTTGTTTTTAACGTTCGACTTTATTGCCCTCTCGCTCAATGTCTGGCTGTCTTATCGTATTGAAGCGGCCGCCATCAATATCAACCTTTCCGGCAGGCAGCGGATGCTGAGCCAGCGGCTGGTGAAAAACCTGCTGATGATGGAAAACGCCTATACTAACGAAGAAGCTTACAGTGCCGCGCTGGCAGAATTGCGCGAAACCTTTAAGCGTTTCGACCTTACTCTCGATAGCTTTCACCGCGGGGGGCGAACGTTTTCGGCCGATCACAATGTGATTGAAGTGGCCCCCCTAACCAGCGATGCCAGCACCCAGATAGTGCAACAGGCGTTACTGGAGTGGTCCCCCCTCAGACAAAAAATCAGGCAACTGATTGGCCGTGAGTACGACCATTTGCTCCTCCGGCAAGCCATCGATGTGGCGCAGCGAAAAAACCTCACGTTACTCGATTTGATGAACAAGCTTACCGTTGAGCTTGAACACGAAACTCAGGCAGAAGCCATGTCAATTCGCTTTTATCAGGGACTGGCTTTTTTCCTGGCCATTTTTAACTTTTCCCTGGCAATTTTGATGTACCGCTTGCGGGTACGAAAAGCCATTCACTCTGTGGATTTGGTCGATAACATAGTGAATAAGATCGCTGCTGGCATTCTGGTAGCTGATGAAAGCCATAAAATTATCAGAGTAAATAAGCTCATGGAAAACATGAGTGGTTATGCTACGAGCGAGCTGCTTGGCCGCAAAGTTGATACTTTGTTGTATGAACATGAAGGTGAAATGTTCGGTGTGCGTAAAATTGGCGAGCAATATCATTGCCAGGTAGAGGTTAGTAAAGTCCTGATCGGTAACCGTCCGGCAACGGTGTACACCATTATTGATGACAGTCAGCAAAAAGCCCAGCAGCAGGAACTCACGTTGCTGGCTTATCACGATCAGTTAACGGATTTACCTAATCGCCACCTTTTTAATGACCGCTTGTCGGTAGAACTGAAGCATGCCCGGCGCCGCAATGAAAAAATCGCCCTGTTGTTTATCGACCTCAACGGGTTTAAAGGCGTAAACGATCGCTATGGACACAAGTTTGGGGATTTATTACTGGGGCGTGTTGCTGTCAGAATGAAGCAGACCGTACGGGATTCCGACACTGTGGCAAGGCTTGGCGGCGATGAGTTTACACTACTGCTCACCGATATAGAGTCTTATAAAATGTGTAAGGCGCTGGTGGATAAAATCATTGATGCGATTTGCAAACCCTACCTTATTCAGGAGGTGCTGGTCGAAATTGGTGCCAGCATCGGGGTGGCCTGTTTTCCTGACGATGCAACCAATGAGCAGGAATTATTGAGCCTGGCGGATAAAGCCATGTATCGCTCTAAAGCCACTGGCGAAAGCTGTATTACCTTCGCCAGCGACTGGCTTTCACATAAGCCTGAAAAGCATCAGGTGGATCAAAACTGAGGTGGCAGCAGTTCCACTTTATTTATGATAATCGGCTCTACCGGTGCATCGGCGAAACCAATGGTCGCTTTATATTCGGTTTCTACTTCGCCTATGGCATCAACCACTTCATAGCCTTCCACTACGGCTCCAAAGACCGCATAGCCCCATGAGCTGCCCGGGTCGAGATTATCGTTTTCATCCAGATTAAAGAAAAACTGACGGGTTGCGGTATGCGGGTCGTTCTGGCGGGCCATGGCTACCGAGTACATGGTATTTTTCAGGCCGTTGCCTGACTCGTTAAAGATGGCAGGATAAGACGATTTCTCTTCGTAATCCACTGTGTAACCACCGCCCTGAACGATATACCCTGGGATAATGCGCTGGAAAATGGTGCCTTCGAAACTTCGCTTATCCACATAACGCAGAAAGTTGTTTACTGTGATGGGCGCACGGCGACGATCCAGTTCGATGACAATATCACCCATGGTGGTTTCCAGCTTAACCCGCGGGTAGTAATTATCAGGCTGGATTTGTGAACCGTCATCCGCTTCTTTTTTGGCGGCCTGGGCAGACACGGTAAAAATCAGCAGTGAAAATAGCAGAGCTCTTAGCATGGGTTATCCTTATCGTTTTGCAGCACTAAAAATAACAAACTTGTTCTGGCTGGCAAGGGTAGTAACGCCGCCAAACAAGCGTTTAAGGGTATGGTAATAATCCAGGTGCCGATTGGCTACCACAATCAGATGACCGCCTTTTCCCAGCAGTTCATAAGCGTCATGAAACATCTGCCAGGCAATATGGTCGGTAATGGTATTTTGCTGGTGGAACGGCGGGTTACACAGCACTTTGGTATAGCTTGGCCGGGCAGGCTGGTTGAGTAAGGATTCCAGACAGTTACTGGCTACAAAACGGCACTGATTAAGCTGCTCAGGGAAATTGTTTTCGACATTCAGGCGGGCTGAAGCAATCGCCATGTATGACTCATCCACAAAGGTGACCTTCGCGTTTGGTGCCATACTCAGAGTATTAAGCCCCAGTACGCCATTCCCGCAGCCCAGATCGAGCAGGTTGTCATGGTCGCTGACCTGCATATGCTCGAGTAGAAAACGCGCACCGATATCCAGCGACTGGCGGGAAAACACGTTGGCATGATTAGCAACCTGCACCGTCTGGCCATTGGGTAGTCGGCAAGGCCACACCGTGGGGTAAGGATTTTTAATTTCGCGGCTAAGCACTTCGGGATCCGGCTGACAAAAAATCAGGCGGGATTTCTTTTTCGCCAGTGACGTTTTAGTGGGGCCAATGAGCTTTTCAAACAATGCCAGCACAGAGCGCGTAACGGTTTTTACTTTTGCTCCGGCGACGATAACGGTTTGCGGCCCGGCCACCTTGCGCAGCGCCAATAACTGACTTTCCAGCAATGCCAGGGTGCGAGGGATTTTGATGACGACCAGTGCCGGAGAGTCAGGCAAAGGGGCGAGGCAATCTTGCATTGGCACATCAGGCAGTTGGTTGGTCGTCAGGTTTTCCTTAAACGATAACTCTGCAATTTTCGAGTCAGACACCCACACCGGTTGCTCTTCAGCAAACCAACACCCCAGCGCACCGAAATCATCGTTAAAGAGTATCCACGGCTGTTGGCTGCCTGATAACGCCGGTAGCTCCTGCCCGATATGCTCAATAAGCAATTCGTCAGCGCTGTCCCAGGCCTGCAGACTCTTGTGCTGATGTTTGGCCGGATAGCGGATCAGCGTCAATGTGCGGTCAGATAGTGTAAACTCTGTGTTCATGATGTGTGGTTTGCCCGGTGTTATCGATAATGCAATTTAACCTATTTGCCAGTCAGGCGGCGGCTCTGGCGCCTGTATCACTGCCCGATGCCGATATCCGTTATCAGTCTGACTGGCTGTCGCCAGTGCAGGCTGAAGACCTGTATCTTCAGCTCCAGCAGGAATTACCCTGGCGGCAGGATACTATCAAATTGTACGGCCGAGAGGTAAAAATTCCGCGCTTACAATCGTGGCACGGCGCGCCTCATTGTGAATATACCTATTCCAATTTGCGCATGCCACCGCATCCCATGACAGCTAGTTTAACGCAACTGCAGCAACGACTGAGCGCAGAACTAAATGCGCCGTTTAATTGTGTTCTGGCCAACTGGTACCGCGATGGCAATGATGGAATGGGAATGCACGCCGATGATGAACCCGAACTCGGCCCGCGCCCGGTGATAGCCTCCATCTCACTGGGTAGCACCCGGCGCTTTAGTTTTAAGCATTTGCGCAGCGGCGAGCGCAGCGAACTCATGCTGGAGCCCGGCAGCCTGTTGGTAATGGCTGGCGATACGCAGCAATACTATCACCACGGACTCAGCAAGACGCGCAAACCTATCGGTGGTAGAATTAATCTTACTTTTCGATATATTCCCGGAGCGGAAAACTCCGATACAGGTGAGCCATAAATGATGCAGGTAAAACCCTTTATAGAGCAGCAATTAACTGATGAACTCGCACCACAGTACCTTGAAGTGCTGGATGAGAGTTACATGCATAATGTGCCGGATGGCGCACAAAGTCATTTTAAGGTTACTGTTGTCAGTGAGGCCTTCGAAGGACTTCGCCTTATTGCCCGTCACCGCCAGGTGAATGCGCTGGTGGCTGAAGCACTAGCCGGGCCGGTTCACGCCCTGGCTTTGCACACCTATACCCCGGCCGAATGGCAAAAGCGTAACCAGACGTCGGTAGATTCGCCAGCGTGTCTGGGCGGCAGCAAACTCGGCTAACTACCGTTAAGCGCAGTAACGATTAAAGCAGCCCCTGGCCAGAGAGAAAATCGAACGCCGCAATCGTCAGGGGCAATGACAATACCGTGGTGATGGCGATGATGCTGGCCGCCAGTCGGTAATCCCCTCCAAGCGTGCGTACCATAACGTAACTGGCAGCGGCCGTGGGTGCGATGGTCATCAGTAATACAATGCCCAGAGGCATGCCGCGCAGCCCGGCTACATAGGCTACTCCCACCATCACAGCCGGATAAAACACACATTTACTCAACGAACTAACACTAATATTAAACCAGTCCGCACTGAATGAGCGGAACCGCAATGAGGCGCCGGTACACAGCAAGGCCAGTGGTAAGGTAAGTTGTGCGAAGTATTCACCGGTGGTGGTTAGCAATACGGGCAGACGCCAGTCGAAATATGAGAAGGGTAACGCAATAACAATGGCTATTATTAGCGGATTCTTCAAAATACCTTTTATCTGTGAGGTAAGTGAGCGCTTGCCTTCCTGATAAAAATTGAGAATAAATACCGATAATACATTAAACAAAATGGTGACCATACCCAGATAAACAGAGGCGGCTGCCAGACCATCACTGCCGTAGGTTTGTGCGCAATAAGCCAGACCAATAATACCCATATTGGCCCTGAAGCCGCCCTGGGTGACCACCCCGGTTGCCTGGCGATTCGGCACCATCAGATGACTGGCTAACATCAGCAGCAAAAAATAGCCCAGCGTGCCGGTTAAGCCGGTAATGATCAGTACCGGATTCGCCGCTTTACTGAAATCAGCCTGACTGATGGAGATAAACAATAAGGCTGGCAGGGCCACGGTAAACACCAGTTTGGAGCCGGTGGCGACAAATTCATCATTAATAAGTTTGGCGCGCAATAATACATTGCCCATGATAAGTAATACGAGGACCGGGCCAATAACAGTAATGGCAAAATCAAAGGTGGATGCTTGCATAGCGGTTGAGAACCCCGAGAAGGCAGTGAAAGCGTTCTGAAAACAACAGCATACCACCAATTAACGGGCACTGGGCAAGGTTAATACAGTCAACCTTGCATCAGACGCTGATAATGTGAATGGCAACTACACCAGATTATGAATTTTTATATATAAGCTTTTACTAATTAGGCTATATTTTATCTAACCATGGATAAATTGAGTCTCGCAATGATTTTCAGACGCAGCCAACCCGTAGCTGAATTAGCAGAAATAGAACGTTTAAAGGCAGAAAACGCCCGCCTGGAACAGAATCTGTCTAATATGGAGCAGCAACTGCATACCGCCTACACCGATGCAGAAGTGCTGGCCAGTAAAGTGGCAGTGGAAAGAAAGCTGGTAGAAAACTTCTTTCATTCGCTGGAAATGCTCGACTCAGTGCGTATGGATGTGGCCGCGTCGGCCACCGAAGTGGGTCACGAAAAAGAGCGACTTGAGGGCACGCTCAGTGAATTCTCATTGATTAGCAGCACTCTGACTCATTGCGTGAGCGTACTGCAAACCCTGGCGGGTAAATCCGAGTCGATGAACCAGTCTATAGAGGAACTTTCTAATTCCGCCAGCGAAATACAGACCTTTGTTACGCAAATTCAAAGCATTGCAGAACAAACCAATCTGCTGGCCCTGAACGCGGCTATTGAGGCTGCCCGGGCGGGAGAGCAGGGACGAGGCTTTGCGGTGGTTGCCGATGAGGTCCGGGCTCTGGCGGCGCGCTCGGCAGATGCGTCAAAACAGATTTCTACTCTTACCCAGGAAACCAGTCAGCAAACAGACACCACCAGGCAATATATCGCCCAAAGTCATACTGAAACACTGGATGTGTCGGAGTCGGCTACTAAAATTAATCAGTCTGTACATGAAATATCAGCGATGGCCAGCGGGATGGCGAAAGCGATTTCAACCGTTAGCCTGAGCACCTTTGTACAAACCGTGAAACTCGATCACCTAGTGTGGAAGGTTAACGTATACAAAGCTATCCGCACGGAAAATACCCAGCAGGCCGGGCAACTGGCTGATCACCATCAGTGCCGTCTGGGTAAATGGTATTACGAAGGCGATGGTAAAGCGCTGTATGCTTCATTTCCTGAATTTAAAAAGCTGGAAGCCCCTCATGCGCGGGTGCATGAGTCTGGTATCGAAGCATTAAAGGCGAGCGAAAAAGGCGACTCGCAAACACTCATCAACACATTGCAAATAATGGAAGATGCCAGCGTTGATGTGTTTGAGTGCCTTAATGCACTGAAAGCCAGAATTACTCAGATGTAGCCGGAGGTGTCTCTTTTGCGAGCACTTCCTGTAGTCCTTTCTGCATTAGTGCAGAACGGCGTTGATTAATCATTTGCCGGGAGATAATAAGGCCAAGCAACAAAGCGGCTATGGGTAGCCAACTGCCGTAACCAAAAAACGAATACAAAATACCACCCAGGCCAAAAATCATAAATACCGGTAGCAGCCAGCAATACATTTGGAACAGGCGTTTTGCCGGGGGATTGAAACTGGTGTCGCGGGCTTTTTCCAGCAGGGTAAACTGCTCATGACGTTCGCGATCGGCGATTTCCGGGAATTGGTCGATGTATTCTTTAATATCCATAACTGACGTTTCGACGTTATTTTTGCTGCAAAGTGTAGGCGCAGCGAATTCACAATGCAATCCTATGGCAGGCTAACCTGATTAAGTACGATATCCACGGCTTCAGAAACCCACTCGGCAATGGTGTTCTGGTCGGGGATAAAATCCGGATGCAGCAAACAATACATCTGCGATTTACCCCGCAAAACAGTAATAAAGTCGGTCGCCAGACGCAGCGGCTCGCAACCGTTATCAGCCAGCTCATGCTTTTGCAGAGCGCGGTTAACCGCTTCGGCTATCACCGGCAGGATACTGGCGGGCCCGGCATCATAAAAGGTTTTCGCAAGCCCCGGGAAGCGTGGCGCTTCAACAACCACGGCGCGAAATAACGCCTGATTCTCTGGTGCCAGTAATAAAGTTAAGTACGCTTCACCAATACGAAACAGCGATTCTGAAAAATGCATATCGGGCAAACTAATGGCTCTGACCTGTTCAATAAAGTGTTTGCACTGGGTATTCACCACCGAGGCAAATAAACTCTCTTTGGTGGGAAAGTGATTATATAAGGTGGCTTTGGAAACGCCGGCTTTTTTCTGGATCAGATCGGTAGTGGCGCCATTGTAACCGTACTGCAGAAAATAATGACAAGCCGCTTTGATTATGGCCTGAGTCTTTTGCTGTTTGTTATTGAGAGACATGAAGTTTTTACTATCTGAGGTGTTAACGACTATGGTAACGACTTACCCGGCTCAGGCAATGCTCTAAGGGGCAGCTTTGACTGCGTTTATCGCATCGGGCGGCAGATTTTTACAAACTGTTAAAGGACAAATGAGCCTGGTAATGGTAGGATCGCCGACCGATTTTTAACCACCTCAGTGCTGAGATAGTAATGTTTGATATCATCACGAGTAAAGAAAGTAACGTAAAGAATGACGTGCTCTCAGGAATAACCGTTGCCCTGGCACTGGTGCCCGAAGCCGTTGCTTTTGCATTTGTTGCCGGCGTTGAGCCGATGATAGGCCTGTACGCGGCATTTATGATGGGGCTGATTACCTCTGCCATTGGTGGCCGTCCTGGCATGATTTCCGGTGCAACCGGCGCGATGGCAGTTGTTATGGTTGCCCTGGTTGCCGAACACGGTGTCCAGTACTTGTTTGCCGCAGTGTTATTGGCCGGTTTGTTGCAAATATTGTGCGGCGTATTTCGCTTAGGGAAGTTTATTCGCCTGGTGCCTTATCCGGTTATGCTGGGCTTTGTAAACGGCCTGGCTATCGTAATTTTCCTGGCCCAGTTGGGGCAGTTTAAAGTCACTGGCGCACTGGGTACCCAGGAGTGGATGAGCGGCACTATGCTCTACATTATGCTGGGGCTGGTTGCATTAACCATGGCAATCATCTACTTATTGCCAAAACTGACCAAAGCCGTACCCGCATCGCTGGCGGCGATTATCACTATTACATTGCTAGTGCACGGACTGGATCTGGAAGCTCGCACGGTTATCGACTTCGTGCGCGACATGCTCCCGGTTGACCAACGCGACAGCGCCACCCTTGCGGGCGAGCTGCCAACGTTTGCTATCCCTATGGTGCCATTTAACTGGGATACGCTGATGATCATCTTACCAACCTCGGTCATTTTATGTCTGGTGGGTTTGATTGAGTCACTGTTAACCCTCACCCTGATTGACGAAATGACCGATACCCGTGGCCGCGGTAACAAAGAATGTATTGGTCAGGGTGTTGCTAACACCGTGAACGGTTTCTTTGGTGGTATGGGTGGTTGTGCCATGATTGGCCAGAGCATGATTAACATTAACTCTGGTGGTCGCGGACGCTTATCAGGTATCACCGCAGCAGTAGTATTACTTGGCTTTATTTTATTCGCTGCACCGCTGATTGAGATGATCCCGCTGGCAGCACTGGTTGGTGTAATGTTTGTGGTAGTAATAGGCACCTTCGAGTGGGCATCGTTCCGCATAATCCGTGGCGTTAATAAGGAAGATGCTTTTGTCTTGTTCCTGGTAACCGCCGTTACCGTTATTGCCGACCTGGCGATTGCCGTGGTGGTTGGGGTAATAGTTTCTGCGCTGGTGTTTGCCTGGAAAGCTGCTCGCTACGTTGATTCGAAAACCCACATTGATGACGATGGCTGGAAAGTCTACGAGCTGCGTGGCCCGGTATTCTTTGGTTCAGTCAGTCACTTTAAAGAGCTGTTTGACGTGGCTAATGACCCGGAAGATGTGGTTATCGACTTTAAGAACAGCCGTATTTGGGATTCATCAGGCATTGATGCGCTGGATGGTCTGGCCGATAAATACGAGCAGGCGGGTAAGAAACTGCATATCCGTCACGTGAGTCAGGAATGCCAGAGCTTGCTAAATAAGGCAGGTAAATTCGTTGAGATAAACGTTAACGAAGACCCTCGCTACCGGATAGCAACCGATAAGCTTGCCTAAAAAATCAAGGGGTCAGAGTAAATGATTACTCTGACCCCTTGATTACCTTTATTATTGCCTGGAGCAAAGTGATTTTAGTCGCGTTTTGCTGCCAGGTAGTTAAATAGTTCCAGGCGTTCAGTTGGCGTCAGGTCACGGCCAATCTGTACTTTATATTTACCGTTAACAATGAAGGTAGGCACCGAGCGCACTTCGCGGCGATAGTCTTCTACGACTTTATTGTTTTTACCCAGCATCGATTTAACGCCAAAGCTTTTAGCCAGCTTATCGAATTTTGCTGAATCCACACCGTTGATAATAAAGATGTTACGGATGTCTTTCATGCCAGTAATGGTGGCACGTTGTTTATGAATATAGTTAAAGATTGCGGCGCTCAGCTTGTCTTCCTGCTTCAGTGCTTTCGCAATTAGCATTGCCGTAGTCACTTCATCCTGCACAGCCTGACTGGCGTAAGGCATAAAGTTAACGTGTACTTTTTCAAATTTAACGCCTTCATCCAGGGATTTTTTCAGGTCCGCTACAAACGGCTCTGTGCGATAGCAGTGCGGGCACCAGTAGGAGAAAAACTCGAGGACTTCGGGCGAGTCACTTAAGGGCTTATCGATTTCTTCGTAATGTTTACCTTCTTCCCACTTAACAGCGGCAGAGACCTGTAATGGAATCAGTAATGCTAGTACAACCCACAAAGCAAACTTCTTCATTCGAGTGTTTTCCTTTCTAATTCAAATAAACGTTGAGATTATCATACCGCTAAATATTCGCCTAGTCAGTGACGACCAGGCGAATTAAACGGCGATTAACAGTTAAAAGCGATAGCTGGTATGCACCAGGAAGCGCCGCTGGGCACCGCGGTAGCCAATGATATCTTCATAGTCTTCAGACAATGCATTATCCACTCGGACCCCAAACTGCCACTGTTGGTTCCAGTCATAGTTCACGTTTATGCTGGTTAGCCAGTACGGATCAAGACTGACAACTTCGCCGCTGAATGACGTGGGCGGGTAAAAGATATCCTGACGCACGCCGGTGTAATCTGCTTTGATATAAACAGATAAACCCTGAACCGCTAATGAATGGCGGTAGGTCACCGAGCCGGTATGGTTAGGGCGACGCAGTTCAACCGCCTGATCGGCACCATCACCGCTGGTGGCATCCAGATAGCTGTAGTGGACAGTGAACTGCCAGGTATCAGCAACCCATTGCAGCGATGCTTCAAAGCCGTCGCGGCGGGAATCCTGACTGGCATTGGCCACCGAGCTTAAGCCACTGGCGCTGTCCCATACACTGGTGATTTCGTTTTCCAGGCGCGTAGTAAATACGCTGAAATCGGCCGAAAGCTGACGGCTGAACTGGCTTTGCAGTCCCACTTCAAACTCCCTGCTTTGTTCTGGCTTGAGATCAGGGTTACCAATAAACTGGGCCGGATAATAGCCGTACAGCTCAGTGAAGTTTGGTGTTTTAACAGCCTGGCTGATGCTGGCAAAAACATTAACCTGACGGCTCAGGGCATAGTGTGCACCGGCGCGATAACTCCAGGCCTTTTCGAAGCGATCGTTATCGTCGTAGCGTACACTGAACTGCGTAGTCAGCTCATCTGTGCCCAGCCCGGTTAACTCTGCAAAAATACTGCTGGTGCTGTCATCGCGACGATAGTTCGGATCGCCCCAGTCAGATGGTCCTCGTTGTTCGAACTCGCGACGAAGTAACTCAGTGCCAATAGCAAACTGGGCCACGTCGGTAGTGATAAACTGAGTCCAGTTCAGCTGCTTACGCTCTCCGGTGGTACCACCAGCGTCAAAACCGCTGGTCAGGTTGTCGTTATCATCCTTGTGGTACTGGGCTTTAAGTTCGCTGGTATAGCCTAACTCAGCGATAGCCAGGTTCCACTGTAAGTAGGAGGTTAACTGGTCGCCATCGGTAACGTTGTCGGCATCGGCTGGCAGGCCGGTAGTGAAGTCGCTTGCATCATAGTCGTTGCGATAATCAACCATGCGTGCACCGGCCATAAAGGTGTTACTGGCGGTTGCCTGCCAGTTCAGTCCAAAACCGGCGGTGGTATTGCGGTAACCATCATCTTCGCCGCCGCTACGCGACACATTGTCGCCATCGGTATTAAAGTGATTGGCGTACAGAGACACGCTCAGGTTGTCCAGCGACTGCTGTGTTGAGACGGAAGCACGATAGGTGCTGGCGTTACCAATACCAGCACTCAGTGACGTGTTGTCATTACTCTCACTGCCCGCTTTAGTTGTGATGCTAAGTACACCAGACACCGCACCACTGCCCCACAGTGCACTTTGTGCACCACGGAGCAATTCAACTCTGGCAATGTTATCTGCGGTGAGGTGGGCAAAATCTACCAGACCGCCCTGGCTGAGGTCATTCACAATCACGCCGTCGATCAATACCAACAGGTGATTGGTTTCGCTACCACGCAAACGCAGTTCGGTTAGTGAACCAGGGCTACCCGACTGACTCAGACTCACGCCGGGCATACCGCGTAATAAATCAGTTAACTGGGTAGCACCTGCAGCCTGAATATCTTCTTCGGTGAGGACTGAGACTGAGGCCGCCAGTTTGTCCAGGCTAACCGGTAAACGAGAACCGGTAACAGTAATGGTTTCTACCGAGGATTGCTGGGCACAGGCAATGTTCGCGGCGCACGCAAGGGCTACCGCACAGGAAAGGGATCGAATTTTCATAAAAGGCTCTTTTAACAGCACTCCCGCCGAGTGCTAAGACGGATAAGAAGTGGCAACCGGCCCGTTATGAGCAGTTGCCGACGCAGCGCAGGCCGGTCTCCGGGCTTTCAGTCATGCCGGGGCATGAATTCCCGCCTTCCCGATAGTCGGTGGCGTAGGGGAATCGTATTAACATGTGCATGCAATACGTGATTACCGTTGCGGGGGCAGCGTAAGCTTTTCACTTACTTCCCGATTATCCCGATGAGCGTACATCAGGCACCTGAGCGGGCGGGATTATAACGGCAGCGCCAACGGATAAAAACCCCCGGCAGTAAAAATGCAGTCATCTGAAAGCACTAATCTTTATGGCCTCAGATGACCGGCTGGTAAGCGGGTGAATTACTTCACCGTTACCGGAGCAGAGTTTGCGCTATTCGCTGTAGTGGTTCGGGATGCTTTGTTTTTGATATCAAACAGGCCATAACCGGCGACTAGCAGGAAGCATAGGGCTGGCACCACGTAAGACACGATTACGCTCCATGAGTCGATGATCGCAGCCTGAAACAAAGGCAGGATTGCGCCGCCCAGAATCGCCATCACCAGACCAGCAGCGCCAAGTTTGGTATCTTCTCCCAGACCTTCCAGCGCAATACCGTAGATAGTGGGGAACATCAGTGACAGACAGGCAGAAATTGCTACCAGTGATACCACACCAACCATGTTCGGTGCCTGGGTCATAACAATACACAACCCGGCCGCTATCAGTGACATAATCATCAGCAGTTTTGCCGGATACAAATACTGCATTAACCAGGTCATCACAAAGCGTGAGACAAGAAACACAATCATGCTGTACTGCAACACCTGGCCGCCATCTACTTCATTACCGCCAATCGCCGCCATGGCGTACTGGATGGTAAAGGTCCAGACACAGGTTTGCGCTCCCACGTTAAAAAACTGCGCAAGGACGCCAAAACGATAGTGGCGGTTAAGCATTAAACGCTTAAGTGAGGCCCCTAGCTGAATATTCTCAGCGCGCTGTTCTGTGGACTCATTCACCGGGGTTTTAATACAGGCAATGGCAATCCATACCACAACCAGCACAAAGGCCATCCCCACGTAAGGCACCATCACCGCATCCAGTTCGGCGCCGATTACAGACTTGAGCTCGGCCGCAGACATGCTGGCGCGCTGTTCGGCTGAGGCCTGATTAAGGTTAGGCAGAATCAGCGTTGCGGCCAGAAATACCCCAAGGTTGGTACCCACCGGGTTAAATGCCTGAGCCAGGTTCAACCGGCGGGTGGCGCTTTGTTCACAGCCCATAGCCATCACATAGGGATTGGCTGAAGTTTCCAGGATAGAGAGTCCGCCGGCCAGCACAAATAACGCAAGCAGGAAGAAGCCGTAAGTCATGGTCTGACTGGCCGGGTAAAACAAAAATGCACCGGCTGCGGCGCAACCCAGCCCGGTAAGCACCCCGGTCTTGTACGAGAATCGTTTATTGATAAAGGCCGCAGGAATCGCCAGACAAAAATAGGCACCGTAATAAGCAAATTGAACCAACGCCGATTGCAGCGATGACATCGTAAAGATTTTACTAAACACTTTAACCAGAGGGTCCGTCATATTGGCGGCAACACCCCAGGCAGCAAAACAGATGGTGAGCAGAATGAAAGGGAGCAGTGTTTCCCTGGAAACCAATGGCGCGCGTTTTTGCACGATAAGCCTCGTCATGTAAAAAATTAGTTAAGCGATTTAAGCAACAAAAATTTTTCGTGTCAATAAATCAACAAAATTTATTTAATTTGTTTTCTTTTGATTTGAGGGAGTTTTATGCCTGATGTTCAGCAGAGCTTTGCACCGGGCTTCTGAAGGACTAATATAGCGTGTTGATTTAAGGATAAATAAGAGAAGTGTTATGTCTGAAACCATTCAAGCAACGTCGAATGAGCCTCTGCCAGTATGGCAAAAAAGTGTTGTACCCAAGGGGCAGTCGGGTTTGCGCGCGCTGAATGAAAGACGAATTCTTACTCTTATCCGCCAGCACCAACACCTCCCTAAAGCACAGATTGCCAAACAAACCGGGCTGTCAGCCCAGGCTGCCACGGTGATCATCAACCGGCTCGAACACGATGGCTTGTTGCAGCGCGGTGAACCCCATCGTGGCAAGCGTGGTCAGCCCAGCGTGCCGTTCTCGCTTCGAGCCAACGGCGCATTCGGACTGGGTATCAAAATTGGTCGGCGCAGTATGCAGATATCGCTGATTGATTTTCTGGGCAATGTGCGGGCTTCACTGTGTGAGCACTGGGATTTCCCGGCTATTGAAGCGATGCAGCGATTTACCCAAAAAGGGTTGCGAGCCATTTTGTCGGCCCTTGATGAAGAGGAAGTCAGCAGAGTCAGCGGTGTGGGGGTGGCCATGCCATTTGAAATATGGCGCTGGAGTGAGCAGGCCGGTGCGCCGGAAGATGAGCTAGCGCGCTGGAAAGAGTTTGATGTACTGGCGGCGGTGCAGGAGTTTACCGAACTACCGGTGTATTTGTGTAACGATGATATTGCCGCCTGTGCTGCAGAGCTTTGGTTTGGGCAGCACCGCGAGCTTAGCGACTATTTGTATTGCTTTGTGGGCACCTTTATCGGTGGTGGCATGGTGCTTAACCGCAAGCTCCATGTTGGCCGTAGCGGTAATGCCGGCGCGGTGGGTTCTCTGCCGGTACTGGCTGGTTCAGGTAACGCTCAGTTACTCGATAGTGCTTCACTTCACCGATTGGAAAGAACGCTTAAACAAACGGGCGTAGATACCGCTTTTCTACACGGCCGGCATCCCATCTGGCCGGAGAATTTGCCCGAGGTGGCCGATTGGTTGGAAGTGGCGGCCGAGGGAATTGTGCAGGCTGCCATCAGTGCTCATGCCTTTCTTGACCTGGATGCCGTGGTGATTGAAGGCGCTGTTCCGGATACCGTTAAGCAGGCGTTGTTACATAAATGTGAGCAATTACTGGCGAAAGCAGATTGCCGCGGATTATCGCCATTACGGCTATTGCCGGGCTCTGTTGGCGCCGATGCACGGGCCCTTGGCTGTGCAAATCTCCCCTTACTGGCCCAATACAGTTTGTAAATTTAATAAATAAATAAAGTTGATTTAATATTTAAGCTGCATTAAATTGCGTTCCCCTGACTTGCTGTTAACAGGGTGTGATCGTCGTGTCTGAAAATCACACCCCTTCAAGGGGACGTAAATGCGCTTAAAAAATATCGACTTATCCCGGTCCTTACCGCGCGCCGGGCTCGCTAAATCCATTTGTGGTGCGATTTCTGCCGGGCTACTGGCATGGGGTATCGCTCTGCCAACACAGGCCGCTGATACCCGTTATGTCGACTGGCTGGCCAGTTACACCGGCGAAGCGGCGGCTAATGTGGAAGGCGGCAAGCAGCGCGGAAGCGCTTACGCCGGTCAGTTATTTGTTGGCGCCGATATCAATATGGATAAAGCGGCCGGATGGGATAACACCCGCATTCACGTTGCTTTTACCAACCGACATGGCCAGAACCTGGCGCAGAATTACATTGGTAACAGCACGTCCGTGCAGGAAATCTACGGTGGCCAGAATTCTCGCTTAGCCCGCTTTACCATTGAGACGTCTTTTCTGGACGGGCAGTTACAGCTGGAAGCTGGCAGAACGGTGGCCAACATCTCGTTTTTAGGCTCTGAGCTTTGCCAGTACTTTCAGACCAACTCCGCCTGTGGCAACCCCACCTTTGTGTTTCGTACCAGTAATTTTACCTGGTGGCCGGTATCGAGCTGGGGCGGCCACGCCAAGTTCTGGTTCAATGATAAAGTGTATTTCCATGCCGGTGTTTACGAAGAGAACACTGCGCATCAGCGTGCTGGCGATCACGGTTTTGACTGGCGTATTGCAGACTCCACCGGCGTAGTGGTGCCCGTAACGCTGGGTTATAAAACGTCCTGGGATAACGATGACTATCCACGCCGGTATGAAGTGGGTGGTTGGTATGATGGTGCTGACTACGCCGATCCGTCCCGTGATGCTGAGGGCAACCTCGCAGCCGTTAGTGGCGAGAACTATGCTACCCAAAATGGCCGCTCCGGAGTATTCGCCCGGTTTGAGCAAACCGTACTGCGCCCGGATTTAAATTCCCGTCGCCGCGTCACGTTATTTGGCGCGGTACTAACCGGTATTGAAGGCGAGCTAACTCAGGATTATTACCTGAAAGCCGGTTTTGTTAAGCATGGTACCTTTGCCGGTCGCGATACCGATACCATTGGCTTTGTGATAACCCGTCAGGACTACAGTGATGAAGCACTAGAGGACCAGGCGCTGCTTAGACAGCTTAACGGCGGCAACGGTCTGCCAGCGGGCTATCAGCTTATGATGGAGCTGAGCTATGGGTTGCAGTTTGGCGATCACATTCGCGTGCAGCCGAATATCCACTACATTGTAAATCCGGACCAGTTTAATGACAGAGGGCGTGTTGAAGATTTAGACAATGCCTGGGTGGCTGGTTTACGCTTCGACGTGGATCTCGCCGGGTTGCTTTGGGATTAATTTCACACTTCTCTGACATCCAACAGGAGAAAACATATGCAGGTTTTATGTATGGGCGAAGCATTAATAGATATGCTTTCAACCAAAGAGCAGGATGCTACAGGCGCTACCGAGAGTTTTAAAAAATTCGCCGGTGGGGCACCTGCCAATGTAGCGGTTGCCGTTGCCAAGCTGGGGGGCAACAGCGGGTTATTCGGCAAGCTCGGCAAGGATCAATTTGGCGAATACCTGTATCGCACGCTGGCTGATTTGGGTGTTAGTACCCGGTTTACCGGATTTTCTGAACAGGGCAAAACAGCTTTGGCTTTTGTTGGGCTGGATGATAGCGGCGAACGCTCTTTCGATTTCTATATTGATAACGCTGCTCATACTGATTTATCTGAGGCCGATTTGGAGCCTGCATTGTTTGCCGAGCCGCGTATTATCAGTTTTTGTTCAGGCTCGGTAAGTACACCGGGATTGCGCAAGGTAACCGAAAATGCCCTCAACCAGTTTCGCGATGCCGGTAGTATTTTATGTCTGGATATCAATCTGCGCCCGGCGTTCTGGGATGATGCCGCCCTGGCACCAAAGCTTATTAGTGAGACAGCCACTAAAGTGGATATGATTAAAGCCAGTCACGAAGAGCTGGTGGAGTTGTATGGCGAAGCCAATGTGGACGCCAGCATACAGCAGTGGCTGGACAGCGGCGTATCGCTTATTCTGGTTACCGATGGTGCTAACCCGGTAGCGTTTTATACCCGGGATACCGATGGAACTTATCCCACACCGAAAACTCAGGTAGTCGATACTACCGCGGCAGGTGATGCTTTTGTGGGAGGCTTTTTATTTACTCTGGCCGGCGAAGTACAGGATAAAGCATCGTTTACTCACTGGGTGGCAAACTTTGAGAATATTCTGGCGTCTTTGCGCTTTGCTACGCAGTGTGGTGCTATTGCAGTGTCTCGCTACGGTGCCTTTGATGCGCTGGCGGATAAACATCAAATCGAAGTGTTAAGCAGTAAAAAAGCCGGGGAATAATTCTCCGGCTTGATGGTGTCCGTACTTAGTACGGCACCAAAGAGAGTGGCGGTTCCTGCAACGTAGCAAATTGCTCTTTCAGAGCCAGGATTTGCTGCTCCCAATAGCGGTTTTCGGCAAACCAGGGAAAGGCACGCGGGAACGCTGGATCTTCCCATCTGTCAGACAGCCACGCCATATAATGCACCATTCGCATGGCCCGCAATGGTTCCATTAATGCCAGTTCCTTGCTGTCGAACTCACAGAACTCCTCATAGGATTCTATCAGGGTTTCAAGCTGCATCTGCTGCTGCGAGCGGTCGCCGTTCAGCATCATCCATAAGTCCTGAACCGCCGGCCCCATGCGGCTGTCATCCAGGTCGACAAACATCGGGCCGTCACGCCACAGAATATTACCGGCATGGCAATCGCCGTGCAGTCGAATCAGTTGGCCTGGCTGATACAACTCTTGGGTGAGCTCAATAACCTGATCGAGTATGGTGAAAAACGCGGTATGCAGTGACTCCGGTAACAGCGTACTGCTGGCCAGGGTTTGCCTTGGTTTGGTCAGGTAACTTTCAATATCCATGGTCGGACGGTGCGTGAAAGGTGTACTGCTGGCTACCTTATGCATGCGGCCAATAAAACGACCCATCCATTCCAGATGGTCGAGATTATCCAGTTCAAACTGACGGCCGCCCACGGAATTAAATAAGGCAAAGCGATACTGCTCGGCAAAGTGCAGTGTTTGACCCTGATGGGCAAGTGGGGCAACCACCGGGATTTCTGCATCGGCAAGCGCCTGGCTGAAGGCATGTTCTTCCAGAATCTGTTCGTTAGTCCATCGCTGGGGGCGATAGAACTTCACTACGTAGCGCTTTTGTTCATCACTCAAAAACTGGTAGACCCGGTTTTCGTAACTGTTTAGCGCAAGGAGTCCTGATTGAGGAAAAATGCCGCACTGTTCCAGTGCGGCAAGGATCATATCGGGTGACAGTTCGGCAAAGGTAAAGTCACTCACATTAAGGCCTGTTTATCGATAAAGGAATTTCGATGGCTCGCTAACCTCTACAACAGTGCCGTCTGCTTCGGTAGTGGAAACATTAAAGTATATTTCGGTAACCCGGTCAGACAGGTTGTAGGGGTCAGTTGCGACAGATACAGGCAGACTGTATACCTCGCCGCCACCCACGGTAACAACTTGTTCGCCAATGTACTCGTATTCCGCCAAACCTTCTACCTTAATTGTATAAGTGTGTTCAGTTTGTGATTTATTGAGGACTTTAAGGGTGTACACATTCTCAATGTCGCCATTCATATTTTCGCGGTACAGGGAGTTACGGTCGCGAATAATATCCACTTCCAGAGGCACCCGGGTTACGATATCCGCAACCAGCAGACCGCACATTACCAGTAGTACCACCAGGTAACCTACCAGTTTAGGGCGAACGATATGAGTAGTACCGCCAGCCAGTTCGTGCTCTGAGGTAAAGCTGATCAGCCCTTTGGGATAGTCCATTTTTTCCATTACGCCGTTACAGGCATCCACACAGGCACCACAGTTAATGCACTCGTATTGTAAGCCGTTACGAATATCGATGCCGGTAGGGCATACCTGCACACAAAGGTTACAGTCGATACATTCGCCCAGGCCTTTTTCAGCCAAGTCTTCATGGGCCAGTTTACGAGAGCGGGGACCACGCTGTTCACCGCGGCTGGCGTCGTAAGATACGGTAAAGGTATCTTTATCAAACATCGCTGACTGGAAACGAGCATATGGGCACATGTGCGTACACATAATTTCGCGCATCCAGCCGGCATTACCATAAGTACAAACGGTAAAGAATATAATTGAGAAGCCGGCCCAGAAACTGGTGTTGAAGGTAAAGAAGTCTACGTAAAGCTGAGCCACTGGAGTGAAGTAGCCAACAAAGGTCATCGCCGTGAGCAAGGCAACCAGAACCCAGGCGGTATGCTTGGCCGCTTTGCGCCAGAACTTATCGAAGTCCATTGGGCGTTCGTCCAGCTTAATACGCTTGTTACGGTTACCTTCGAAGAATTCTTCAAACCATACGTATATGTAAGTCCAGGTAGTCTGCGGGCACATAAAGCCACACCAAACCCGGCCTGCAAAGGTAGTTATAAAAAACAGTGCGAAGGCAGACACAATAAAGATATAAGCCAGCAGCGTCAGATCCTGTGGCCACAGGGTCAGTGAGAAAATCGTAAAGCGCTGATCCACAATATTCAGCAGCACAGCCTGATGGCCGTCATACTGGATCCAGGGGATGGCAACGAATAAGGCAATAAAAAAGAAGCCGAAGAAGCGACGGAAGTTTTCTAACGGGCCTTTAACCGACCGTACATAAATTCGATCGCGCGCCGTATAGCGTTTTGACTCGTCGAGTTTTTCGGGTTTGTGAACTTTTACCGGAGTAACATTTTTCACCGGGATTTGATCGTTCATGGGACTACCTTCACTGAAGCTAAACATGATTACGGCAGCAGTATACCTGTCATATATTAATTTTACTTAATATAGATCAATCGCAGTCTGATTCGCCGCGGCGACAGTGTAACGTATTTTTTAGGTGTACACACTTGGTGCCAGGGCAGCGATAAACGGGTCAGGCGAAAAAATGAACTATCCAGTACAGCTATAACTCTTAATAACTACGTATAAAACACGTACCTTATTAAATGGTTAGACGTGGGATAAACTTGGCTCACTAGTTTGGGAGAAGTATAAAGCATGTTTCGTTCAATCGCTGTCATCATTGAAATCGCTATTTTGGTAGTGGTATTACAGCTACCGTTTGTTCAGTATTTATTTTCTGACGTTCAGGCTACGCTGAGTGACTGGATGGAAGAGATCGCTACGCGTGAAGAGCGCCAGCAGCTGGCTGAAATTAAAGACAGTCTGGCAGTGCAGTATTCGGCAATGCGTCCTTATCAGAAAGACTATCTCGATACGGTACTGTCCTCACGAGTCAGAACGCTGCAATTCTATGATGCTTATTGTGAAAATACAGACAGAAATCCTTACATCCACGGCGTGACGCTTCACACGTTTTGCTCTGAGATTCGCCGTTCACCGGTGTTGAATACCGACACGCAAAATAGCTGATTGCTCCTGTTCATCCCCGGTTCAGGTGAAGACTGATAGGCTCAAAGATACGATAAACCGTTAAACTTTTTGGCGGTTTATTGTTCTAATAGTTAACTGAGTACGTATATACTCTGACTTCTAATCACACCTTCGGGGGGACCCTACAATGCGAAATATAAAAGCGTCGTGGTTATTGGTACCTGCGCTCATGGTATTTTCTGGCGCCACTCTGGCCCAAAAAAGCACTGCTGAAGCGGCAGAGACGAAAGTCGAAATTACCTGGCAAGACCCCAAGTCATATACCGATGTCAGACCAAGTAACGAATCGCGCAAAAGTTTTCGTAACCGCGTATTTAAGTCGCTGGATGAATACTTTAATAAACTGGCTGAAGCCTTACCGGAAGGTCAGACACTTGAGGTAACTGTTACCGATCTGGATTTAGCCGGGGAAGTCTGGCCAACCATGCGCGCGGGAGCTTTCGATATCCGTATTATCGATACAGTGTATATCCCGCGGATGGAGTTTAGTTACCAACTGAAAGAAGGCGACAAAGTGGTGAAGTCTGCTGATGTAAAGATAAAAGAAATGGCTTTTATGAATCGTATAAGCCGCGCCCGCAGCAGCGATCAGTTCCGTTATGAAAAAGACATGATCAAACGTTGGTTTGATGATGAATTTGAAGATACTATCGCGAAAAACTAAGTGTTAGAAAGGCCGCTCAGCGGCCTTTTTTATCGGTCTAATACAGGCTTACAGGTAGTCGAACTCACTGCCCTCAACGGCCAGTAAGGTGTCTGCAGATTCTAACAGCGCAGCCTTGTGAGCAGCGGTTCGTGGCAACAGACGCTGAATATAAAAGTCACAGGTTTTTTGTTTGCCAGCGGCCAGCACCGGGTTATCGCCTTGTGCCGCACAATCTGCCATGGAATACCATAAAACGCCAAGCAGGCAGTAACCGCTGTAGGCCAGATAATCACAGGCACCACCGGCAGCATCCACTGCCGAAAACGCTTTTACCTGTAATGAGGTCTGATACCACTCGTCCAGTAAAGCCGATGCGTGCTGCTGGGCTTCGCCGCTGGCCATGCCGGCCACTAATTCGGCAAAAGCGTTACGTGTAATACCCAGCATGTCGCCCCGGTCGCGGGTCAGTTTGCGGCCAATCAGGTCGAGCGACTGAATACCGTTGGTGCCCTCATAGAGCATGGCAATGCGCACATCACGCATAAGTTGTTCCATACCCCATTCGCGAATATAGCCATGGCCGCCGAATATCTGAATGCCCAGGCTGGTGGACTCTAACCCGGTATCGGTCATAAAGGCTTTGCAGATAGGTGTAAGAAACTGCAGGATGGCTTCAGCATTGTCATGCGCTTCGTCGCTTGAGTTATGCGCTATGTCCATATATTTGGCATACAGCATTGCCAGTGCCCGGTTACCTTCGGTTAATGCTTTTTGGGTGAGCAGCATGCGGGCAATATCGGGTTGATAAACAATTGCATCAGCTTTGTCATCCGGTTGTTGTACGCCTTGTGGTGCGCGGGATTGAAGACGTTCCCGTGCATAAGTTAATGCGCCCTGAAAGGAGGCCTCTGAAGCCCCTAGCCCCTCAAGACCCACCTGAAAACGGGCATCATTCATCATGGTAAACATGCAGGCCAGACCGCAGTGGGGCTCGCCAACCAGCCAGCCTTTAGCGCCGTCGAAATTCATTACGCAGGTAGGGCTGGCTTTAATACCCATTTTCTTTTCCAGCGCACTGGGCGCCAGGGCATTACGCTCGCCCGGATTGCCGTTGTCGTTGAGCAGGAATTTAGGTACCAGAAACAGGCTGATGCCTTTCACTCCTGCCGGCGCATCCGGTAAGCGTGCCAGCACCATGTGCACGATATTTTCAGTCCAGTCATGATCGCCGGCGGTGATGAAAATTTTACTACCGGTTATCTTGTAACTGCCGTCATCATTGGGCTCTGCTTTGGTCGATAGCAGGCTCAGATCGCTGCCGGCCTGCGGTTCGGTAAGGTTCATGGTACCGGTCCACTGGCCACTGACCAGCTTTTCCAGATACTGTGCTTTGAGTTCATCAGAAGCATGCTTGGTGACGGCAAGCACGGCACTTTCGGTAAGCATGGTGGTTAAGCGCCAGCTAAGGTTGGCTGAATTCAGCATTTCATGCACCGGTACGGCCATCGAATAGGGGAGCCCCTGACCGCCATACTCAATATCGCCGAGCATTGCATTCCAGCCATTATCCACATAACTTTGATAGGCTGCAGCAAAGCCATCAGGGGTTACTACCTGGCCGTTGCTTAGCTTACAACCCTGTTCGTCGCCCTCACGGTTGAGCGGCGCGACTACGTCCGTGGCAAATTTACCGCCTTGCTCTATAACCTCCAATGCCAGTTCTGCATCGAATTCTTCCAGTCCTAATGACTGATAAAGTGCATCAATTTTCAGCCAGTCTTTCACCAGAAAAGTAAAATCAGCGAGTGGCGGGGTGTATGCCGGCATAACATTCTCCTTTGTTCAATCAGGTCTGATTGTGTGGTGGTGTTACCATACAACGCCTGTATGAAATGCAAAATCACAGTGTGTCATTAACTTGAGCCAGCGCAATAAAGCAACAACCGGCTGGCTAATCTTCTTCTCCTGCCTGTACAAACGCATCACGGAGCGGGATCAGATCATCATTAAATCTTAATGCTTCGTCTGTTATCTCAAATGGGTTTACCCGAATCAGCCCGGTTACCTCTATTTTAGCCCAGTCTGGCGCTGGCACCTGCTCGGCCAGCGCCGCCATGGAAGCATCGCCTGTGCAATGGAATACTGGCATTCCTGAGGAGGAATAGGTAAGCAGCTTGCCTACCTCAAGGTTAAACCCCGTTTCTTCCCAGGTTTCCCGGTGTGCCGCGCAACGCAGACTTTCATCGCCCTGTAGGCCGCCAGCCGGGAAATCCAGCTTACCGGACAAACGGTGCCTGACCATCAACACGCTGTTATCTATGCGAATAAGACATGCTGCAGCAGTAGCTTCTGGTAAGGGGGGCAACGGGCTGGCATTTTCAGAAATTCTGCAGCTCGGTGCAGACGGGGGCAGGGGGTGGCAACCGAAAAACGTTAAAACACAGATTATTGCTGTTAAACGCGCTCCCTTACTGAGGTTATCGGGTAAAATTAAGCCGTTGGTTAACATTTATTATTAAGTTCCGGTGCCCGCTGATGACAATAATCCTGGGTACCAGTATAGCAGGATTGATTATGGCATTGGGTAAAAAGCTGTCGCCACTGTTGTTGGGTTTGGTGTTACTGGTTGGGTTGCTGGCTTTTTTAAACTGGCCTCAGGAGCAAGCCGGTCAGACGATGACAAAAAAACTGACGCCGGTTAAGGTTTACGAAGTCAGCAATAAATTGTTTCCGGTTACCATCGATGCGCTGGGAACTGCCACTGCGAATGAATCCGTAACCCTTACGGCCCAGGTAGCCGACACGGTAACCCGTGTGTTATTTGATGACGGTGATAAGGTCGAAGCCGGTCAACTGCTGGTACAACTGAACAATAAAGAAGAAGTCGCCCGGGTGGCGCAGTTACAGGTAAGCCTGGAAGAGGCTAAACGCCAGCTGAGCCGAATTAAAAACCTGGCCAGCACCAGTGCTGCTTCGGAACAATTACTGGATGAGCAGCAGGCCCTGGTAAAATCCCTTGAAGCGCAAATAGCGGTTGCCAATGCGCAACTGGATGACTTGCAAATCAAAGCGCCATTTAATGGTCGTCTTGGTATTCGCCGGGTCAGCGTTGGTTCGCTGGTTCGTCCCGCCGATGAAATTACCACGCTGGATGATATCAGTGTTATCAAGGTGGATTTTAACGTAGCTGAGAATCATTTAGCCAGTATGGCTATCGGTCAGAAAGTAACGGCTACATCGGTAGCCTATCCGGGCCGTGAATTCAGCGGCGAGATTGTTGCCATGGACTCGCGTATCGACCCGGTTACCCGCTCTATTTTATCCCGTGCCGTAATTAACAATCCCGAGGCAGAGCTGCGCCCGGGCATGCTTATGCAAGTCACTATTGAAAAGCAGGTTCTCGATACGCTGGTGATCCCGGAAGAAGCCCTGGTGCCCAATGCCGATAAGCAGTTTGTATACGTGGTGGCCGAGAATAACGTCGTCTCCGAGCGCGAGGTCATGGTTGGCGAGCGTCGCCCTGGCTGGGTGCAAATCGTTAATGGCCTGAATGCGGGCGAACAAATTATCGTTGAAGGCACGCTGCGGGTACGCGACGGCTCTGAGGTAAGAGTACTTAATCGCGATACGCTGGAGAGCTAAATCATGTGGTTATCAGACGTATCGGTAAAGCGACCGGTTTTTGCCTCGGTAGTCAATCTGCTGCTGATTATTTTTGGTATCGTGTCTTTTTCTATGTTGTCACTGCGCGAATATCCGGATATCGATCCGCCTATCGTCAGCATTAATACTAACTATCCTGGCGCATCTGCAAACATTGTTGAAACCCGCATTACCCAGTTACTCGAAGACCGTATCAGCGGGATTGAGGGAATTAAAAATATTACCTCTACCAGCCGTAATGGGCGCTCCGATATTACCATTGAGTTTGAACTGTCGCGGGACATTGATGCGGCCTCTAATGATGTGCGGGAAAGAGTTAGCCGGGCTTTGAATAACCTGCCGGATCAGGCCGATCCGCCGGAGGTGTCGAAGTCCAACTCCGATGAACAGCCGGTAATGTGGTTTAACCTGCGAAGTACCAACCTCAACACCATGGAGCTAACCGATTACGCCGAGCGGTATCTGGTCGATCGCTTGTCGATTGTTAACGGTGTTGCCCGGGTACGCATTGGTGGCGGCAGAACCTACGCTATGAAAGTGTGGCTCGACAGAACCGCCATGGCCGCCAGAGATGTTACCGTGGCCGATGTTGAGTCGGTGATCCGCTCAGAAAACGTCGAGTTACCGGCTGGGCAGGTTGAGTCGTTAAACCGTGATTTTGAGGTACGGGTGGCGCGTAGCTTCCTGACCCCGGAAGATTTTGCGGCGCTCACCGTAGCCATTGGTGCCGACGGCTACCTGGTACGTTTAGGCGATATCGCTAAAGTTGAGCTTACTGCGGTAGAGGATGAAACCGAGTTTCGCGGTGACGGCGTGAACATGATTGGCCTGGGCATAATCAAACAGTCCAAGGCCAATACGCTGGAAGTGGCGCGCGCGGCCCGCGAACAAATTGCCCGCATCGAACAAAGCCTGCCGGACAATATTTTTATTGTGCCAAGCTACGATTCCTCGGTATTTATTGAGCAGTCTATCTCAGAGGTATACAACACTCTGGGCATTGCCATGTTGCTGGTGGTCGTGGTGATTTATTTATTCCTGGGAAATGTAAGCGCCACTCTGATCCCCGCTGTCACAGTACCGGTTTCTCTGATTGCGGCGTTTATCGTGATGCTGGCGCTGGGCTTTTCCATTAACCTGCTGACGTTGCTGGCCATGGTGCTGGCGATTGGTCTGGTGGTGGATGACGCTATCGTGGTGCTGGAAAACATTCACCGCCGTATCGAAATGGGTGAGCCCGCCATACTGGCGGCATATCGTGGTACCCGGGAAGTTGGCTTTGCGGTTGTCGCTACTACGCTGGTATTGATTTCGGTGTTTGTGCCATTGGTGTTCCTGGAAGGTAACGTGGGCCGCCTGTTTACCGAGTTTGCCCTGGCCATCGCCGCGGCAGTGGCTTTCTCAAGTGTTACGGCTCTTACCCTGTCACCCATGCTGGGCTCTATCCTGCTGAAGAAAAGCGAACGCTCCGGGTTTGGCAACTGGCTGGATAACAGCTTCAAAAAACTGGAAGGTGGCTACTTTAACAGTCTGGGTAAAACCATTCATCAGCCAATCATGATGATGCTGCTACTGGCTGTGGCAGTAGGCTTAATTTATCAGTTGCAGCAACGTATTCCGGCCGAATTCACACCTAAAGAAGACCGCAGTAACTTCTTTATTATAATGCAGTCGCAGGAAGGCGCGAGCTTTGAAAGCAACTCACGTAACCTCAAACAAGTCGAAGACATTGTGATGGAGTACCGTGATGCCGGTGAACTCGACCGCGTCTTAGTGCGCGCACCAGGCTGGGGCGGCCGGGCTGGCATTGTGGTTGTAGGCGTTGTGCCCTGGGACGAGCGGGACCGTAGCACTTTTGACATTATGGATGAAATCAGTGAACGGCTGAATGTTATTCCTGATGTGCGAGCTTTTGCGATTATGCGCTCAGGTATAGGCGGTGGCGGCTTTAACCGGCCGGTACAATTTGTGTTGCAGGGCGATACTTATGAAAACCTCGCGGAGTGGCGCGATATCCTCATCGAAAAAGCCTCAGAGAATCCTAAACTGGTGCGTATTGATTCCGATTATAAATCCACCTCACCGCAATTACTGATTGAGATAGACCGCGACCGCGCCGCAGATCTGGGCGTATCAATAAGTGATGTGGGCCGCACGCTGGAAACCATGCTGGGCCAGCGTCGGGTTTCCACTTTCCTCGATCGTGGCGAAGAGTACGATGTAATTATGGAAGGGGTAGAGTCTGAATTCAGAAGCCCCAACAGCATTGAAAACCTCTATGTTCGTTCTGGTTATACCGGCAAGCTGATCCCGCTGGATAACCTGCTTTCCTTCAAAGAGCAGGCAACCTCAGCGCAGTTAAACCGCTACAATCGTATGCGCTCGGTTACTATCTCGGCTAACCTGGCAGGCGACTATTCGCTGGGCGAAGCGCTGGCATATCTGGAAAATATTGTAGAAACCGAATTACCTGATTCGGTGTCGATTGATTATAAAGGCGAGTCTCAGTTGTATCAGGAGTCTGGTAACTCGTTTGTGTTTGTCTTCTTGCTGGCGCTTTCGATCACCTACCTTATTCTGGCTGCCCAGTTTGAAAGCTGGGTGCATCCACTGGTGATCATGATGACTGTGCCACTGGCCCTGCTGGGGGCGTTTATCGGGCTGTATTTTGCCGGTATGACACTCAACATCTACAGTCAGATAGGCCTGGTGATGCTTATTGGTTTGGCAGCCAAGAACGGTATTCTCATTGTTGAGTTCGCCAACCAGTTGCGTGATGCCGGTGAGGAGTTTGAACAGGCTTTACGAAAAGCCTCAGCAATGCGCTTACGGCCCATTGTGATGACTGGTTTTACTACTGTTTTCAGTAGTATTCCGCTGGTAATGGCCAGTGGTGCAGGGGCGGAAAGTCGTATGGCTATTGGTATGGTGATCTTCGCCGGGGTTCTGGTCTCGGCCTTCCTGACGCTGTATATAGTGCCCACCGCCTATTACTGGATGGCACGTCACACCGGCTCACCGCTTAAGCGTACGCATAAACTGGAAGAGCTGGATGATGACATTCCTTATGTGAAAGGGGAGTGATGCTGTCATGCCGGCCAAAAAAATAACCGTCATCCCCGCATGCTTTTGAGCGGGGACCTCTTAGCATGGTGTCGTGGTGTCAACAAGTTCAGTTGGGCCACTGATGAAGCATCCGCATTTTGTTGGGGTGCTGACAGCACCCAGGGGTGGCAGTGAGGCTACCCCTTTAGCTCTCTATAACAGCTTCACTCAGTTCTACATTGCGAAGAAGCCTATTGAGAAACAAAAAGGGTAACCCTAACGAGGCAGAGCGGGCGTCCTGCCCGCGCTGCCCTGGCTCGTCGTCCGTGACGAGCCTACGGATTACCGGAAACTTTTTGTTTCTCAATAGTTCGCAATAACCGAACGGGTGATAAGCCGTTATATTGGCAGCAGTGATAATCGGTCACTGCGCAAGGAGATCCCGGACAGTTTCTACGAAACTTCCGGGAAGACGGGTAGCGTTGGCTTTGAGCCGGTATCAATTATCCCGTAATCCCGGCCAAAAAATAACTATCATCTCCGCCAAAAAATACCCGTCATCCCCGCATGCTTTTGAGCGGGGATCTCCTCGCATGGTGTCGTGGTGTTAACAAGTTCAGTTGGGCCACTGATGAAGCATCCGCATTTTGTTGGGGTGCCGACAAGATGTGGAGATTGCCGAAGATGTTAATATCACTCTTTTTGACTGAGCAGACCTTTTCAGGGGATACCGGATAGCTGCCAAGGCAGCTTCCGGCATGACAGTTTTTTCGTCATACCGGCCAAAAAATATCTGTCATCCCCGCATGCTTTTGAGCGGGGATCTCCCAAGCAGGCTAGATTATCTGATACAGCCTTTGAGCAAAGGAAATTTAAACTCTACGATATCAAGGTAGGGGGTCCCCGATATTTGCTGCGCAAATTCGGGGATGACGTGTAGGATGTATTGGCTTCTTTGCAGCAGTTGTTTCAGCCGCAGTGCCACACTGTATACAGCCAGTAACTCGCCAAAACAGCACCACAGTTAAACCAGATTGTTTACGAGCCAATAGCCTTTTGGGGAGATACCGGCTCGTAGGCCGGTATTTCGAATACGTTTTACGGCTACAAAATCCCCTGTCGTCAGGCCAGCCAGGCGGATAAATTGAAACAGATGTAGAGCAATACAGCGCTCCAAATTAACAACACCACAATCATCCGGGTATTTAAACCGGCAAAACTGGCTTGTGGTGTGGCCTTATTGCTGGTGGGGATTAAGCGGTTCGCGAGGTGGCCGCTGAGAACCGTGACCGCAAAACCAATAGCATTCCACCAGAACCAGAAAATAGGGTTGTCGCTGAGCCATAAAAAGGTATTGCTGAATACGCCCAGTAATAAGCCAATATTAGCGGCCTTTGCGGTAATGGTTTTACTGTGGATGCCGAGTAAAAACGTAGCCAGCACCGGGCCGTAGAATACGGAGCCTATTTTATTGATGGCTTCAATGATAGTGGGCGCAATGTCTCCGGCAAATAAACTTAATACCAGTGTTACCAGGCCCCAGCCGATACCTGCGGTGCGGGCGAAACGCATGTATTCATCATCACTGGGTTCATGTCCTTTGTAGCGACAGAAGTCTTCGGTGGTAACCGCTGCCAGACTATTAATGGCGGAGCTCAATGATGACATAGCGGCCGCCATAATAGCCACTACCAATAAGCCAATAACGCCTTCAGGCAGATAGTTAATAATGAAAACCGGCATCATCCAGTCGGGTTGTTCTGCCGGGATTTGCGCTGCCAGTGATGGTGTATTCAGTACCAGTGCGCCTATCACTAAGCCCGTGGTGCAATAAATTACCGTGATGGGAAAGCGGCTGAGCGCGACGGTATACATCACCTTGCGCAGATCCTTTACGCTATGAGCCGAAAGCGAACGCTGGGCTTCTGACTGGTCACAGCCGTAATAAGAAGCGTAAAGTACAATACCGCCAAACAGCATGGGCAGGAGTCCGAAATCATTCCCGTTCAGTCCCAGAGAGTCGATGTTAACCGCTTCCATACGATCACTGTCGATAAGCGCCAGGGCAGCGTCCACACCACCAATCACGTCCAATGCCACAAACAGGCAGGTGAGCGCACCGGCGAGGATGATAATCATCTGTATCGCATCACCGAACACCACGGCCTTCATACCGCCCATGGCAGAGTAAACCAGCGTAATTACCCCAATCACTACAATACTGTGCCATTGCTCCAGCCCCATGGTGCCTTGCAGAATGAGTGAGATGGCGTAAATCATGATGGCGGTGGCAAATGAACGACTGAGCTGGAACACAAAACTAATCAGCAGACGGGTGGAGCGTTCAAAGCGGCGTTCGAGGAAATCGTACACACTTACCACACCGCTTTGGTGTAGTGTGGGCAATAAACGCCATAGCATTAGCAGCACGGCAAAGGGTAACGCCAGTTCGTAAGACAACCAGATAAGGCCGCCGCCTTCCCGTAAGCCTACAAATGCAGGGGCAGAGATAAAGCTGATAGCAGAGAGCTGGGTGGCCATCACCGACAGCGATAATGCCGGCCACGGAATCGTCCGGCCGCCAAGAAAATACTCCCGGCTGTTATGCTGATGACGAAAAGCCAGTCCCATGGCGAGTAAGCCAACAAGGTAAATCGCGATGATTGTGTAATCAATCCAGCCCAAAACACGCTCCCTGATTTGCTGTTTGTTAAACCAGTATGCTGATTTACCAGTACAAATTCCAGTTGTGCTGATTAAAGTTTATCCTGACCACTGGTAGTTTGGTCGGCACTGGCTTGCATAACCCCATGGCTGCTGATTAGATAGTTATCGGATTATTTATACGACAAAAGGTTTAAAGAATGGGCAGGCAACTGGCCGCTGTTTTATTAATATTGTTTGCCACAACGTCCTGTAGCAACAGTGACTGGCGTACTGCCAGTCGGGAGCCGGCGGGGATCGCGCCTTCGCCAGAACTGGTTCAGGATGCGGTGATCGAGGTTTATGCTGCCGATGCCTTTAGCTGGCGTGGCTGGTTTGCTGTGCATACCTGGCTGGCATTTAAAGAGCAGGGTGCCAAAGAGTATCAGGTGTATGAAGTGGTTGGCTGGCGCGTCAGAAGTGGTCTTCCGGCGCTGCGTAACTTCAAAACTGCCAGTCCGGACCGCTACTGGTACGGGGCCAGACCAGAAAAGGTACTGTCGATTCAGGGCGATAAAGCGCGTCGGCTTATCCCGGATATTGTGGCGGCTATCGACAGATATCCCTGGGCTAACGAATACACTGTTTTTCCGGGGCCGAACAGTAATACCTTTCCTGCCTGGATAGGGTTACAGGTGCCAGAACTGGAGCTTGATATGCCGTTTAACGCTATCGGTGCGGGCTATGCCGATTAGCTTTCCCTTTTAATTTTCTCGTTTAGCAACAGGATAACACGTAGTTGAGCAGCCAGGTTCGGTTAACCCTTATTGCGTTTTTAAGCTATATGATCATGTCTGGTTTGTTAACTCAGGCTGGCGTGATCCTTAATGCTATTGCAGCCCAGCTGGACATGAGCGCAGCCAGAACGGTGAGTATTTTCTCCTGGCTTACCGGCGGCGCACTTATCGGTACGCTTTTGTCGATGTATCTGTATACCCGGTTTAGTGTGCGCCGCTTGCTGATAACCACATATTCGGTATTGTTGCTGCTGGGTCTGGCGTTACCGTTTTTAACCGGGGCCGGATATTCCACATTGGCGGCCGTATTTCTTGGCTTAGGCGTGTGCTGCGGCTGTGGACTATCCGGCGGAGCCGTTATCATTTCCCGTATCTACCGTGCACAGCGCAGGGCCTCGGCGTTTATCGCCACAGACTGTGCGTTTAGCGCAGCCGGTTTTATTTTTCCTACGTTGGCAGGCTGGCTGTTGGTCAGGGAGCTGGACTGGACGTTAAGTTATCTGGCGGTAGCCTCCCTGGCGGTTATTGTTCTGAGCCTGGCCGCCACCTCTGCTTTCCCCGACACGCATCATGCTACATCAACCGCGGGTAACGATGAACCTGCCCCTGAGCGCGAGACAGCGCTAATGCAGTTCAAGCGTATTCTTACACCGCGGGTGATGTGTTTTGCTATTGGCGTTTGCCTTTATCTTATTGCCCAGACAACCTTTTTAACCTGGGCGCCGAATTACCTGATGGCCTATTTTGACGCCCAGCCGGAAGTGGCCGGGCAGGTGGTAGGCAATTACTGGGGCTTTTCTATTTTTGGCTTGCTCACGTCGGTGGTACTGGTGAACTTTATCCCCACCCGAATCATGTTGCTGGTGGTGTCTGGCATTGCTATTGCCTGCACAACAGCTTTTTTGCTCATTGAGTCGGTGGAAACGTTTCTGACTCTGGGCCTGGCCTTTGGGTTACTGACCACTTGCATTTATAAGATTGCGATTTCTGTTGGCACCCAGCAGATAGCTGATTCGCCCCCCATGCTGGTTACGCTGATGTTATTTAGCGGCAGTATAGGCAGCACACTGGCGCCGGTGGTGTCCGGTTTAGTGGTGGACAGCAGTGACGAAAAAGGCGCACTGATGCTGGCGCTGACTGGCTTTGTGACGATGTTAGTGCTGTTTATTACGGCCATGTTGCTGGAGCGCCTGGCAAAGCGGCAAACACTCCCTGAGCAATCTCAGCCAGAGAGTGTTTAGCCAGAGCCGTTTTTATGGCTGGTAGGCGTATTCGCTTAAACCAAGCTCATCGAGAATGCCATCAAGATGGGCTCTGGCTTCCTCTGTTGGGCCCGGGTAGTCCCCACTTATCGCTACGTTCCCCTGATACCCAATCTCGCGGCTGCCTGCTTCAGAGCAGAAATATGCCGCCAGTACCAGTGAACGTAAGCGGTTGAATACCGCCGCGGGTTGTTGCAGGCGCTGTTCGATATTGTTTCTGTCGTAGGCAATGTTATCGAGCAGGGCAAATTGTTCGCTTTCGTTAACTGCCAGAAACGGCTGGTCAAACCGGCGGACCGACTCTTCATCAAGCCAGATCAGCAAACGCAAAATACTGTCCCGATCCCGCTGTTGCTGAGCATAGGGCGCACTGACCCACTCATCAATCACATCCACAGCGCCTATTTGTAGCGCGCCGGGCTGACCGTTGCTCGCTGGCACCAGAATATCCGTTAACCGGGAGACCAGGGCAATCTGCTGTTGAGTGAGGGTTTTTGGCCACGGTGAGGGCGGGGGCATAATCAAACTGGGATCCTGCCCGTAACCGGCCACACTAATGGGTTCTATGGTTAGCGTTGGCCAGTCTGAGGCAACAGCACTGACTTTGCTTTCACTGGTGGCGCATCCGCTAAGGACTGGCACAGCGGCACTGGCCAGCATCATGCCAAACAGCTTTAGCGACTGACGACGGGTTAAGCCGTAAGAAGAATTGTTAGGGTTAGAATTGGTCATCTTACAAAGCTCCCTGTTGGATCTGGCCTGCCAGCCAGTTAGCGTTTCGCATAGCCAGCGTCATAATAGTGAGCGTGCAGTTTTTATGTGGGTTAGAAGCAAATACGCCGCCGTCCATCACAAACAGATTCGGGCAGTCCCAGGTTTGTCCCCATTGATTGGTCACAGAATCTGTTGGTGAGTCGCACATTCTGGCCGTGCCCACTTCATGGATAATCTCGCCGCCTTTGGCAATGGCTTGCTCTGGCGGTGGCAGCTCACCCACGGTTGCGCCCATGGTCTCAAGCAGAGTTTTAGCGGTTTGCAGGCCGTGGGCTACCTGATTAAGTTCATGTTCTGACCACTGCCAATGGAAACGGGCAACCGGAATGCCCCATTTATCGGTAACGTCAGGGTCAATATCCATGTAGCAGTGTTCATTAGGCAGCATTTCGCCGCGCAGGGCAAAGTACACACTGGCGCCATAATTAGCCTTGGCTTCATCTTTTAATGACTCGCCATACCCTGAGAAATCGCCGGATACCCAGGCGCCGGGCTCTCTGAAACCGGTACCCAGCTCAAAGTGATAACCACGGGGAAAATTCAGTTTATGTTGCTCGTTGTGACCCCACCAGGGAATGAACAGGTGGTTGGCAGTATGGCCATCCTCGTTGTAGCGCGGGCGGTTTTTCAACGCTGGTATAGTAGCGCCTAGCCCGGCACCGGTGGAGTCCATCAGGTTACGGCCCAGCTGGCCGCTTGAATTAGCCAGGCCATTGGGATGACCGGGCGACGCTGAATTCAGCATAATTCTGGCCGATTCACAGGCGCTGGCTGCCAGGATAACCACTGGCGAGTCCAGCGTTACCTCTTCGCTACTGGCTTTATCGATGTAAGTCAGTCCTGTGACCTTGCCTTCGTCATTGGTATTTACCTGTTTGACCATGGCGTTGGTGATAAGCTTAAAATGTCCCGTTTTGTGGGCCATTGGAATTAACGACGTCGTGGTTTGAAATGCCGCGCCGATTGAGCAGCCATGCCCACAGGGCGTGGCATAAAAGCAGGCTGCCCGCTCGTCCTTAGGCCGGGTAAGTACCGCGCGGTGCATGGGAACCGCAGTAATGCCGTGTTTTTTCGCGGCAGCGGCCACCAGTAACTCCGGGATCCTTGGTGTGGGCGGCGGCTGCAGCACGCCGGGCGGGGAATCGGGCATATCATCAAGCCCGGTGTTGGTGCCACACACCCCTACCAGACTTTCGGTTTTATCGTACCACGGGGCGATATCTGCATACTCAAAGGGCCAGTCTGCACCCAGGCCGTCGCGGCTTTTGCCTTTAAAGTCATGTTCGCTGAAGCGCAGTGAATAACGGCCCCAGTGGTTAGTGCGACCGCCAAGCATTCGCGCCCGCCACCATAAAAAATCGGATTCATCATCGGTGGTGTAGGGCTCATCAATGACCGACCAGCCGCCATCAACGGTGGCATCGTAGTAGCCAAAGTTTTTATCTGATGTGGCCGCGCCCATTAATGGCGCGTCGGCGTTGCGCTTAAACATCGGCGTTTCGGTTTTGGGATTATAGTCACGACCAGCTTCGAGCATCAGTACATTGATGCCTGCTTTGGTCAGCTCGTAGGCGGCCATCGCGCCGCCAGCACCTGAGCCGACAATAACCACCTGATGGGCAAATTTTGTCATTAGCGTAACTCCCGGATTTTTATTTTTTTAAACCACACTTTGTCGCCGTGATCCTGGAGCCCGATATGGCCTTTGGTCTGGTCGCCAAAGCCTTCCCATTTGGCAAATTTACTGGCTGCTACAAGTTTGTCCCAGGTAGACGAATGCATCACGATGTGAACGGTCATTACGCCATTCTGCCAGACTTCCAGCACATCATTGTGCAGTTTAATGCGCAGGTTATTCCATTCTCCCGCGTCCTTATAGGCCGCAGGCGGTGCAACCACCATATCGTACAGTGAGCCAGAGCGATGAGAGTCGAGCTTGCTGTCGGGATGTTTTTCATTGTCGATGATCTGGATTTCAGGGGCATGGAAGAAAATATACTGCTCACTCTCATCAGCCAGAAAGAAAACACCGCTGTTTCCGGCCTCGGAAATCTTCCAGTCCAGGCTCAGTTCAAACTCGTCATACTGCTTTTCCGTAATCAGGTCGCCACTGCCACCTTTTGTAAGGGTGATGGTGCCGTTAGTGACTTGCCAGTTACTGCCGGCTTCGTCCTTTTGATAATTTCGCCAGCCTTTAAGTGACTTACCGTCGAACAAACTTTCCCAACCCTGCTGCTGTTCTATAGCTGAGAGTGTGTTATCACTGGCGAGTACCGCGGTGGAAGCGCTTACAAATAATCCTGTTAAAAGTGTAATCAGTTTTTTCATTGTTGTTTTCCTGTTGAAATAGGCTGCTGAGCACACAGGCCCGCCGGACCTGCGCGCTGCAGGGGTTACTTAGCCTTTACGTGTTGTTCCAGCCACTGGTCCTGTTCCCACAGCATGTGCAGGATACTTTCCTTGGCGCGGTAGCCGTGGGACTCTTTGGGTAACATTACCAGTCGTGCTGTGGCACCAAGGCCTTTAAGGGCATTAAAGTAGCGCTCACTTTGCATGGGGTAGGTTCCACTGTTGTTATCAGCCTCGCCATGTATAAGTAATAACGGGGTTTTCATTTTGTCGGCATGCATAAAGGGCGACATGGTGTAATACACCTCTGGAGCTTCCCAGTAAGAGCGCTCTTCAGACTGGAAGCCAAAGGGCGTGAGGGTGCGGTTATAGGCACCACTGCGAGCGATACCGGCAGCAAATAAATCAGAATGAGACAGCAGGTTAGCCACCATAAAGGCACCATAGCTGTGACCACCCACTGCTACGCGCTGTCGGTCGATAAGCCCGCGCGCGTCAACGGCATCAATGGCGGCCCTGGCGTTAGCTACTAACTGGCTGCGGAAGCTGTCATTGGGCTCTTCATCGCCTTCGCCAACAATGGGGAAGGCCGCGCCATCGAGTACCACATAGCCTTTGTTTACCCAGTAAATCGGTGAGCCCCAGAACGGATAGGTAAACTCATTGGGATTACTGGTATTCTGTGAGGCGCTGTTTTGATCTTTATACTCCCGGGGGTATGCCCACAGGATCATCGGATATTGCTTACCTTCCTCGTAGCCAACCGGCAAATAAAGCGTGCCGGAAAGCTCCAGCCCGTCGTCACGCTTATAGGTGATGACTTCCTTTTTAACGCTCTGAATGGCTTTAAACGGATTTTCAAAGTCTGTTAACTGCGTAATCGATTGGTCGGTTAGATGACGGAAGTAGCGGTTCGGGTATTTACTTTTTGACTCGATACTCACGGTGAGTTTTTGCTCATCAACTTTGTAATCGTATAACTCTTCCAGTTTATCGGTATAGGCAGAGTGGTAGAGGCGCTCTTTTTCGAGCGTTTTAAGATTAAGACTGTCGAGGAAAGGAAATTGTCCTTTATCTGAATAGCCATCGCCTAGTAAGAAGACCTTCGCGCCATCCATTGCCAGTACGCTCTGACCAAATTCATTGCGCTCAGTTACAAAAGAGCCCGGATCGCTGTAGGCATCCTGATAATTGCGGTCGAAAATAACCGTAGGCTCTGTATTGCTGTCGCTCGGGTTAAACGCATAGGCTTTAGTATTACGGGTGTTCCACCAGTAATCCTGGGCAATCGCGTGATCGTCGTTACCCCACATAATGCGTGAAAAGCGGTTATGGGTTTTAAGTAGCAGCGACGGAGTGCCATCGAATGGCGGTTCCAGCGCGTATACCGCATCGCGATAGTCAACTTCAACAGCCGGATCGCCTTTGTCCTGCGCTTCGGCAAAGACCAGGGTTGCGTGTTTATCATCACGCCACTGGACAGAGCGGCGGCCTTCGCGAGTGGCCATAAAGCCCTTGGGCAGATCCTCAATCAGCGGTACCGAAACAATATCATTAACAAATTTGCCCTGATGGGTATACACACTGGTGACCGATGGAAAACGGTTGTATTGCACCAGATAGCTGAACGGCTTTTTGTAACGGGTAACCAGTACATACTGGCCATCGGGTGAGACATCAATATTGCCGTACATCGCCGGTGCCAGCCAGTTGGAAGTGTCGCCGTTAAGGTCGACTTTTACCAGCGCAGAGCGGGTTAACTGTTCAAAGTTAAATTCGTCATTTTTGTTTTTCAGCAGATCCTGATAGGTACGATTCTGGGCTTTTTTGCCGTCACTCACCGATACCGTTGGGCCGGTCGGGGTGGCTGATTCGGTGTTAATCAGCGGCTGGCGGTTCTCGGGTACCACTTTTACCAGCAGTGCAGAGCCGTCAGCAAACCAGTTGATTACATCACGCATGTTGGCGTTAAGGATTGTTTTAGTAAGGCGCTTGGCCTTAGCGGTTTTTAAATCTACAACCCATAACTCAATGCCGTTCGGGGTCTTGTGGGTCATGGCCATTTTTTGCTGATCCGGCGACCAGGCAAAGTTGGATAATCGCGGGCTATCGGGTAATCCGGCGATTTCTACCGTTTGTTGACTGTTGATTCGCTGAATTTTTAAATCGTTATAAAAAGTATCTCGACTGCCGATATTCGCTTTGGGATCAATACGTAATCCCCCCAGTCGCAGCTCCTCTTCGGATAGCTCGGCGATAGTTTTATAAGTATCGCGGTACAGCATCAACGCGGTATCCTGACTATCATTCATCAGAAAATAGGGAGCGCGTTTTACATCGACGAGCTGGAGAATTTCTTCCGCCGGTTTTTGATATTCGGTGGCTGCCGGAACGGTGGGAGAGAGGATGACTGCAAAACAGAGTGCAGCAGCTCTCAGGCGTAACCTGTGAAGTTGCATGTGATTCCCTTATCGTTATTAGAATTTCGTATCTGTCGTTTTTTAGCGGTAAAGTGACTTTAACCACAGTGTATCTTAGCCTGATTTATTCATTGAGGTGAATAGGTTCGGGGCTAAATAACATTTACATACGGTTAACTTCTCTCAAGACGCAGCCATGCAAGCACCCATGCGTTGAAATTTTATACAGTGATGATTATATTTTAAGGTGCTTTACGTTGAGAATTATTCAAGGATGAATACCCATGAAACGTCGTCTTATCCACAAGCTTTTGTATCTTTTGCTGGCTACCTTAGCCGCAGTTAATGCGGCTTATGCAGCCGATGAACCCATAACGTTTAAATTTGAAATCAGCCCTTATGGACTGATTTTTACCGACATCGAGGCTAACGGTGAGCCAATGTTAGCGATGATTGATATTGGCGATCAGCAAAATCTGCAAATTGCTTTTTCTACCGCTGAGGCCCTGGCGATTCCACTCGAAAAGGCCGGTTTTAAGGCCGGTGATATTAACGGCAATCAATGGGACGTATATCAGGGCACGTTAAGCACGCTTAAGCTTGGCGAACGCATGTTTTCAGACGTTAGTTTCAGCAGTTCCCGCGGCGATATCGAAGGTGTGGCAGAGCAAATTTCTACGGATATTGAGGCGGTTATCGGGTGGGGCTTTCTGCAGGATTATATCGTGGAGTTCGATTACCGAAACAAATTCATCTGCCTGTACGAACAGCCACCGCACGGTTTGCTGCCAACCACGACGCTGGCCTATGAAGATCAGTATGGCCCGCTTATTATCGAGGTGATGCTGGAAGGCAAAATGCAGCGCGTGATGCTGGATACTGGTGCAAGCGTATCGGTGTTTGATCCCCAATTGGTTAAGTTTGGCAAACACAACGAAGTGAGTTTTACCCTTGGCGGCGAGGCGATAACCCTAACCGGTTACGAGCAGGACCTGGCAGTGCTGGCCGATTTAGAGGTAGTCGGTATTCTGGGTAGTGACTTACTGCATCTTTATAAGGTGATTATTAACCCGTTTAATCACCAGATGCACTTTGTTGAAATAAACAAAAAAGCCAGTCATTAAGACTGGCTTTTGATGATTAGTAGCAAGACGATTTATTCGTCCAGGAAGCTGCGCAGCTGTTCAGAGCGGCTGGGGTGGCGCAGCTTACGCAACGCCTTGGCTTCGATCTGACGGATACGCTCACGGGTTACATCAAACTGTTTACCCACTTCTTCCAGCGTGTGGTCGGTATTCATGTCGATACCGAAACGCATACGCAGTACCTTTGCTTCACGGGCAGTCAGGCCAGCCAGAACTTCCTGAGTGGCGTCTTTCAGGCTGCCGCCGGTAGCTGAATCGAGGGGCTGAATAATGGTGCTGTCCTCGATAAAGTCACCCAGATGCGAATCTTCATCATCACCGATGGGGGTTTCCATCGAGATTGGCTCCTTCGCAATCTTCAGTACCTTACGAATTTTGTCTTCCGGCATCAGCATGCGCTCAGACAGTTCTTCCGGCGTTGGTTCACGACCCATTTCCTGCAGCATCTGGCGAGAGATACGGTTCAGTTTGTTAATGGTTTCGATCATGTGAACCGGAATACGAATGGTCCGCGCCTGGTCGGCAATCGAACGGGTAATCGCCTGACGGATCCACCAGGTTGCATAGGTTGAGAATTTATAACCACGGCGGTATTCAAACTTATCCACCGCTTTCATCAGACCAATGTTACCTTCCTGAATAAGGTCGAGGAATTGCAGACCACGGTTGGTGTACTTCTTAGCAATTGAAATAACCAGACGTAAGTTTGCCTCAACCATTTCTTTCTTGGCACGACGGGCTTTAGCTTCACCAATCGACATGCGACGGTTGATATCTTTAATGTCGGCAACAACCAAACCGGTTTCTTGCTCAACCTGAGAAATCTTGCCAACACTGCGCTCGATTTCTTCTTTGTACGACTGTAACAAGCCAGCATAAGGTGCGTTGCCAGACAGAATCGTATCCAACCATGCGGTAGACGTTTCGTTACCGGCGAAAGCTTTGATGAAGTCTTTCTTCGGCATTTTGGCGTGCATGACGCAGTACTTCATTACCAGACGTTCCTGGATGCGTACGCGGTCCATCATCTCACGCATATTGCGAACCAGACGATCGAACTGTTTTGGCACCAGGCGGAATTCTTTAAAGATGTCGCTCAGCGCGTTAATTTCTTTACGCGAATCGGCGTGAGTACGACCTTTTGTTTCAATGACCTTGCGGGCAACCTGATACTGATCGCGTAATTCTGCAAACTTCTGACGAGCTTCTTCCGGATCAACACCGGTATCATCTTCGTCATCATCATCGTTGTCGTCATCATCGTCATCATCTTCGTCGTCCAGCTCTTCCTGAGAAAGTTCTGAACCAACGTGTGTGGCGGTGGGGGCGAGGTCTTCTTCGTTATTCGGATCAACAAAGCCAGAAATGATATCGCTTAAGCGAATTTCTTCTGCTTCGTAAAGGTCCCATTGATCGAGGAGGTAAGTAATGGCTTCAGGGTATTCTGCAACAGAACACTGAACCTGATTAATACCGTCTTCGATACGTTTGGCGATTTCGATTTCGCCTTCACGGGTAAGGAGTTCTACGGTACCCATTTCACGCATGTACATGCGGACCGGGTCGGTGGTACGTCCAATTTCGCTTTCAACAGTAGCCAGCGCTTGTGCTGCCGCTTCTGCAACTTCTTCGTCAGTGGTGGTTTCCTGCATTAACAGTTCATCGGAATCCGGTGCTGATTCTGCTACCTGGATACCCATGTCATTGATCATGCGGATGATATCTTCTATCTGATCCGAATCGACAATGTCTTGAGGCAGATGGTCGTTGACTTCAGAAAACGTCAAATAACCTTGTTCTTTACCTTTCGCAATCAGGAGTTTAATCTGAGACTGCTTGCTTTGCGCCATATACCCTACACTTTTCAAAAATTAACCATTGCAATATGACCCGTCCAAATGTAAATCTATGACGGACCGAGGTAATAACGTTACAACTTACCTACGGTAGACTGCTTTTGTTGGTTTACGTTTAATTGCCTGCCCATTGCGACGACGGCAGCGAATTACACAGTATAACAGAAACACGGTTATTTTGACTACTACGGCGGCTACTTTTACCGCATCTAATTTTGCTGATAAGCCTTTCAAAACTTGCCGGTTCTGCTGTAAATGTGGTGCTAATTCGCCGTTAACTGGTCTGTCGGTCGCAGGCCCGTTGCCTGCGATTAATGCCGAAGTCTGCTCCGGGTTCGTTGTTGCTTAGGTTTAAAGCCTTCACCGCAACTTTCAATACTTATACCCAATGCATAGGTTGCTGTGATGAATTAACTGCTTTGCCGTTCCCGCATGAGCATATTTAATTCCTGTTTTTCGTCACTACTAAGCGCCTGAATTCTTGATTTTGACAACAATTGGTCAATGCGGCTATCGAAATGCCAGTCTAACAGGCGGGCAAAGCAGTCCCGAAATACCCTTTGTGCGTCGGCCTCATCAATGAAGTGCTCCTGCACGAGTAACCGACCCAGACTCTTTGAATAAGGGTGCTCGCGGAAGTTTTCAACCACTTGTGCAGTTTTAGCCTGCGGATGGCTGGCACAAAAACTGAACACATCCTGTAAAACATTGAGGCCGGCAATCCCTGAACCGTTGAGAAATTCAGGCTGTACGGAATCACTACACTCTGCTGCCAGTGACGGATGTTCCAGCAACAATCTAATCATTACACTTATCGGCGACAGGCGGGTTTTATTGATATTGCCGCCGTCATTTTTTTGCTGTCTGGGGGCCGCTGAACCAGGGCTGGCATTGGCGGCGCGAATATCCCTATCGAGCTTAAAACGGTCGTACTCACCTACGTGTTTGCTGAGTTCTTCACTCAGCATCAGCTTTTGTTGTTCGCCGGCTACCTGGTCTATCAGTGGCTGGGCGGCTGATTTCAGGGCAATTTTACCTTCCGGGGTACCAACAGAATGCTGCTTAAGTAAGGCATCAAAGAAAAAGGTCGATAGCGGCGTTGCCCTGGCGACCATTTCCTCAAAGGCTTCCTGACCAATCTGACGTACCATGGTATCAGGGTCTTCGCCATCCGGCAGAAACAGGAATTTTAATTGTACGCCATCCTTTAAGGCTGGCAGGGCATTTTCCACCGCGCGCCATGCAGCATCTCTACCAGCCCGGTCGCCATCGTAACAACACACAATTTCCTGCGTACCACGCATCAGCATGGTCATATGATCCTGAGTGGTCGCGGTACCGAGTGCAGCGGTGGCATACTGGATGCCATACTGACTTAGCGCTACCACATCCATATAACCCTCAACCACCATGATGCGCTGTAAGTTACGTTGCTGGCGGGTTTGGTAGTAGCCAAACAACTCGTATCCTTTATGAAAGATACGTGTTTCCGGTGAGTTCAGGTATTTCGGGCCATTGCCTTCCATAATCCGGCCACCAAAGCCACACACCCGGCCACGCTTATCACGAATCGGAAACATGATCCGGTCGCGAAAAAAATCATACTGTTTGCCGTTGTCGTTTTGGTTTACCAGTTTAAGATCGAGTAACTGTTTTCTTAACGCGTTGTCGGTACCAAAGGTTTTGAGTACCGCATCCCAATCCGGCGGCGCGTAACCAATTTCCCATTGCTTAACAATTTCGCCAGACAAACCGCGCTGCTTGAGATACTCCACCGCTTTACTGCCCTGGGCATGGTGTTTAAGCTGATGCTGGAAAAAGCGTGTGACCTTTTCCATTAACTGGAAGTCTGACTCGTTCTGCTGCTTCTCTTTGTTACTGGTAAAACGACCTGAACCTTGCTCCCTTGGCACTTCCAGGCCGTGCATCTTCGCCAGTTCTTCAATAGCTTCAACAAACTCCAGCCGGTCATAGTCCATCAGAAACGAAATGGCATTGCCATGCTCACCACAGCCAAAGCAGTGATAAAACTGTTTATCCTGGCTTACGGTAAAAGAGGGCGTTTTTTCGTCGTGGAACGGACAGCAGGCTGAATAGTTTTTCCCCGCTTTTTTGAGCCGGACACGGCTATCAACAATTTCAACGATGTCGGTACGGGCCAACAGGTCGTCGATAAATTCGCGAGGGATTTTACCTGCCATAGATTGTACTACGCTGCCATGAAGTATTGGATTGCGGATACTTTATCAGGATATGTGGTAAGCGCAACGATCTGCGCCGCTACCATAAATGCCAGCGTGGGTTGGGTAATTTACCCTAAACGCTGTTTGATTTGGGCGCTCAGTGCGCCCATATCGGCCCGGCCTTGTACCTGGGGTTTTAACACACCCATCACCTTACCCATATCTTGCATGCCGCTGGCACCGGTTGAAGTCATAGCTTCATCGATCAGCACGGCAATTTCCTCTTTTGTAAGAGGCTGGGGCAGGAAAGACTCGAGTTCGACAATCTCTGAGCGCTCAGTTTGCGCCAGGTCTTCACGACCTGCCGAATCGTACTGCGCGGCAGCATCCTGGCGTTGTTTAACCATTTTGGTTAACACTGCCAGGATATCAGAATCGCCTAAAGTTACCTGCTCATCGATTTCTTTTTGCTTAATAGCTGCTAACGCCATGCGAATAGTGCCAAGACGGACCTTGTTTTTTGCCCGCATTGCCTCTTTTTGTGCATTTTTTAAATCGTCGATTAGCGCCATAAGTTACTCAGTCGATAGTTGCTTACAGGTTTTTTTGCTGCATGTTATTGCAGCTAAACTGGACTAAAGGTGAATTAGTACAGTTTTACGCGACGTGCGTTTTCGCGAGCCAGCTTTTTCAGGTGACGCTTTTTAGCAGCTGCTTTCTTGCGCTTACGTTCCCAAGTTGGCTTTTCGAAAAATTCACGACGACGAACTTCTGACAGAACACCGGCTTTTTCACAAGAACGCTTAAAACGACGCAGTGCTACGTCAAATGGCTCGTTTTCTCTAACTTTAACGATAGGCATTAAAAATTCACCTCAAAACTTAACAGGATGTCCGGGTTAAAATAGGTACTTTTAAACCACCCGGGTTAAAAATGGTGCGAAATTCTAATCATTCACGCCAAGGATGTAAAGTCTTAGTGTTAAAAAAATAGCCAAAACGCCCCATATAATACACCCAATGCACCGTAGTGGCCTGAATTCACCAATTCGGTTAAACTTCGCAGCCAGTCACCCCTGCTAAATCTGATCAACTAAAGGCAAACAGAACACTATGCGCGTATTAGGTATTGAGACATCCTGTGATGAAACCGGTATTGCTGTTTATGACGACGAACAGGGGCTTCTGTCGCATACCTTATACAGTCAGGTTAAGTTGCACGCCGATTACGGTGGCGTAGTTCCCGAGCTGGCATCCCGAGACCATGTGCGCAAAATCGTCCCGCTGATTCAAAAAGCGTTGAGCGATGCGGATTCCTCTTCTGATGATATCGATGGTATTGCCTATACCCGCGGGCCCGGCCTGGTTGGCGCATTACTGGTGGGCGCCTCAGTAGGACGTTCGTTAGCCTATGCCTGGAATGTGCCGACCATTGGCGTGCATCATATGGAAGGGCATTTGTTAGCCCCCATGCTGGAAGATAACCCGCCGCCGTTTCCTTTCGTTGCGCTGCTGGTGTCTGGCGGTCATTCCATGCTGGTGCGCGTAGATGGTATCGGCAGTTATGAATTACTCGGTGAGTCTATCGACGATGCGGCTGGTGAAGCCTTTGATAAAACGGCCAAGCTGCTGGGGTTGGATTATCCGGGGGGCCCGCTGCTAGCGAAGCTGGCCGATCAGGGCGAAGGCGGCCACTACAGTTTTCCGCGCCCGATGACCGACCGCCCTGGTCTGGACTTTAGCTTCAGTGGTCTTAAAACCTTTGCTGCCAATACTATTCGCGACGCCGACGGCAGTGATCAAACCAAGGCCAATATTGCCTTTGCTTTTCAGGAAGCGGTAATCGATACCCTGATTATTAAGTGTAAAAGGGCACTTAAACAAACCGGACTGAAACGATTGGTGATAGCCGGGGGCGTGAGTGCCAACACTTCGCTACGTACTGCCATGACCAAATTAATGCAGGATATCAACGGCGAAGTGTATTACCCGGGCTTAAGTTTTTGTACCGATAATGGCGCAATGATAGCGTATGCAGGCTTGCAGCGACTCAAAGCAGGTGAAACCACTCCTCTGTCAGAATCGGTAGTTCCTCGCTGGCCGCTTGATTCGTTAACACCAGTGTCATAAAAAAGGTGTTATCTTATGCTTTTTAATTGATATCAAAGCCTTTTATGACATTTTTTAGCTGGCGCAGTCTACTTGGCTGCCTGATTCTTCTTAGTCTGAATGTACATGCTGAACGTCCGGAACAGCATGTGGTATTAATCTCAATCGATGGCTTTCGTCACGACTATATCGACAAGCATCAGGCCCGGGCTATGGCCAATATTGCCGCTCGCGGTGTTCGCGCTGAAAGCATGCAGCCGGTGTATCCGGCCAATACTTTTCCTAATCATATTTCGCTGCTGACCGGCCTGTTGCCGGTTAATCACGGTATTGTGAACAACCGTTTTTATGATAAAAGCCGCCATGCTTACTACTCCATGGGGGAAGCTTACAAAGACAGCACCTGGATCACGGCGATGCCGTTCTGGAATCTGGTAGAAACCCATGGTTACCCGGCAGCCACCTACTTCTGGCCGGAGTCAGACGCACGGATTGGCGGGCAGTTACCTTCTTATCATTTTCACTATTCCAAATATTCAGACTATCAGCAGCGTATTGATCAGATCATTGAATGGCTGACCTATCCGGATGCGACCCGCCCGGTGTTTATTGCCGGTTACTTCTCTTTAGTCGATACCGTGGGGCACGATTATGGTCCGGACGCACCGCAGACTTTTGCCGCCGTGCAAAAAATTGATGCGCTGATTGGCCAGTTGTATGAACGTATTCAGGCTTTGCCAATTAAGGTTAACCTAATCCTGGTGTCTGATCACGGCATGAACGCGGTAGATACCAGCCGGATAATTTATCAGGACGAGCTGAATATCAGCGATGACTTTCTGGTACTCAACGAAGGCGAACAAATACTCTTGTACGCCAAAGACGGTGTCAGCGAGGCGGACGTTAAAAAGCAGGAAGAGGCGTTGCGAGCATTAGCACTGCCCGGAGTCAGAGTGTTTGATGAAAATCAACGAAACCATTATCACATGCCGCATAATCCGCGTACCGGTGATATTATCATTACCATTGATGCACCGGCCCGGTTTGCTAAAAATAAAGACAGCCGTATTGGTCCGGGCGGTCATGGCTATCTGCCTGAACATCCGGACATGGGGGCAACGTTTGTCGCTGCCGGGCCTGCCTTTAAGCAAGGGCAACGCCTTCCGCGCTTCAGTAATCTGGAGGTGTATCCGGCATTGGCAAAAGTGCTGGGACTTGAGTTGCTCCGCCCCATCGACGGTAAGCTGGACATACTCAATCAGGCGCTGGCTGAACAGTAACCTACGAGGTCGTGAAAATGAGTAAGTCTTATCCCGAAATTACCCAACGTATTTCCAGTAATTTAAAAGCATTACGCAGTGATATCAGCGATACCATGCAGGGCTTTTCTGCCATGGCGCAAGCCGCTACCAAAGATGGCGTACTGGACAAGAAAACCAAAGAACTCATCGCCCTGGCAATCGGCGTATCTACCCGCTGTGACGGTTGCATCGGCTTTCACGTTAAAGCTCTGGTGGAGCTTGGTGCAACCAAGCAGGAAATCGAGGAAACGCTGGGCATGGCGGTCTACATGGGAGGTGGTCCGTCGCTGATGTACGCCGCAGATGCCATGCTGGCTTATGAACAGTTCAGTGAAGCCAGCGCTTAATCACTCTTGCCGGTTGAACCGGCTTGCATAGCTTGTCGATAGGGCCGGTAGGTCTGGCTATCGACTATGTTCTGGTGTGGGGAGCTTTGTTCCTCGCACTTGTCTGGCTTCGTCTGGTCGTAAAAGAAAAGCCACTACGCGCGCAGGTAGAAAACACCCTGTTCAGTGTTTTTGTGGCGGCACTCCTTGGCGCCAGAGCCGGATTTATCTGGCGCATGTGGCCACAATATCAATTTGACTTGCTGGCCATGCTGGATATTCGCGATGGCGGCTTTTTGCCCCAGGCCGGATTGATAGCCGGGGCACTGGTACTGATATGGCGTGTGCATAAACTGCCTGTTACCCGCAAGCCTTCAGTGAAAGTTGTTCTGCTCACTGCCGCTTGTATGTTGCCGGTTTATATTGGGGTTAACTGGGTAAATCGCAGCACGACCATGCCGTTACCGGTGGTGCAGAATAATGTTCTTCAAACGGTGGACTTTGCAGCCTTTACGGATAAGCCCATTGTACTGAATGTGTGGGCTACCTGGTGCCCGCCATGTCGCCGCGAAATGCCAGTGCTTGAACAGGCCCAGCAAAATTACCCTAATCTGCATTTTATTTTTTTAAATCAGGGGGAGTCGGCTGCCGAAGTTAATGACTTTCTCAATAGCCAGGGCCTTAAACTCGAAAACGTCCTGCTTGATACCAGCGGAGCCGTAAGTGAAGCTTTCGGCGTGGCGGTATTGCCCACCACGCTGTTTTATTCGCCACAAGGTAAGTTACTGTATCGCCATGTAGGCGGTGTCTCAACAGCAAGTCTTGATTACGCATTGCAACAACTTACGCAAAGTACCCCTGAAGAGTAACGCCTACTCGTTGGCTTTGCCTTTATCCCAGACTTTACTCTCTTCGCCTTTGAGCAAGCGCTGAATATTTTCTTTGTGCCTGAATATGATCAGCACCGACAGCATGGCCACCGGTATGGTGTAAGTAGGCTTGATAAACCAGGTAAACACTGGCGCCAGTAGCACGGTAACAATAGCGCCCAGTGAAGAATATCCCCAGATAAACACCACAACCGCCCAGCTGGCAATCAGCGAACCGGCCAGCGCTGGTCCAATTGGCAACATAGCGCCAAATGCCGTAGCGACGCCTTTACCGCCGGCAAAATTAAAATAGAGCGGGAAGATATGACCCAGACAAGCAGCTATGGCAATAAAACCCAGGGCCACCGGGGCAAGCCCCATAAAAAAGGCCGAATACACCGGAATGGTACCTTTCAGGACGTCGATAATTAGCACCAGTAAAGCTGGAACCCGACCACCGAGGCGGTAAACATTGGTGGCACCGGGGTTGCCCGAGCCATGTCGGCGCGGATCAGGTAATCGAAAAGCACGGCTGACCAATACTGCACTGCTAACAGAGCCTATCAGGTAGGCAACGCCAATCATTAACAGACTGAGTGCAATCAAGCCAATGCTCCAACTATGTATGAAAAGTGTGCACACACTACTAGAATATCGCCCGCAAAGCCAGACATTGTGACGCTATGTGTGATAGTTATAAAACGTTCTGTGAGCTGGCCGGACTGGCCATGATTACCGGGATCGCGTAATCTGCAACGCCAATGCTATACTCGCAAAAAATGAGATTTAAGGTGCAGCAAACAATGCAGCAAATATTTATCGAAGGGCTGGAAGTGCCTACCCTGATAGGCGTATATGACTGGGAACGCACGCAAAATACCGTACTTATTATCGATCTGCTGATCGATGCCGACCTGAGCGCAGCTATGCAGTCAGACGATGTGGCTCACACTATCGATTATGCAGCGGTTGCAGAAACCGTTAAGCAAGTGGGTATCGACTCTTCCTTTGAATTACTTGAAGCGTTTGCCAATGCCATTATCAGTGCAGTATGCAGTGCCTTTCCCATCCAAAAACTGGTACTGACGATCGAAAAGCCGGGGATATTACCCGATGCCCTTAAGGTCGGTATCCGTATTACCCACGAGGCGGGCAAATAAAGTGAGCCTGCATCAGGTTTTTATTGGTATTGGCTCAAACATTGAGCGTGAGTTTCATACCCGCGAAGCTTACCGGTTGCTGCACCAGTACTTTGACAATGTGCTGGTATCACCGGTTTATGATTGCCCGGCAGAGGGCTTTGACGGGCCGGGATTTTACAACTGGGTGGCACGAGTGGATACCAGCTTATCGCTGGAGGCTATTTATCAGTTATTCAAACAATTAGAAGCCGAATACGGGCGAAAAGACTGGTATAAAAAGCACTGTTCACGCACAATGGATTTAGATTTATTGTGCTTCGATCAAATGGTGTGTGATGCGCCGGTGACGCTGCCCAGAGCGGAAATTCTCCAGCGCGCGTTTGTACTACGGCCGCTGGCTGATATTGCCCCGGATATGCGCCATCCGGTAGTAGGCAAAACGTTCTCGCAACTTTGGCAGGCCTTTGATCACAGCAAGCAGCTAACCACACCTGTCGATTTTAAATGGAGTTCACCCCAGGGATGACGCTTTTCGAAATTATTGTTCTGGCCATTATCCAGGGCCTTACCGAATTTTTACCTATCAGTAGTTCCGCCCATTTGATTTTACCTGCCGAAGTGCTCGGCTGGCGTAATCAGGGCCTGGCATTCGATGTAGCTGTGCACGTGGGCAGTTTACTGGCAGTAATGATTTACTTCCGTAATGACATCCTGCAAATGACAGGGGCCTTCTTTAAGCATGGATTTAGCAAACAACAAACCACCGACAGCAAGCTTGCCTGGTTTGTGGTAATTGGCACTATACCGGCAGTAATCGCCGGCTTTTTACTGAAAGACCTGATCGAAACCCATGCGCGCAGTGCCGCGGTAATTGCTACCACGACAATCCTGTTTGGCTTACTACTGTGGTACGCCGATGTAAAAGCTAAACATGTGCAGAAGCTGGAACAACTGACACTGCGTCAGACCATTATTATTGGTCTGGCCCAGATGCTGGCATTAATTCCGGGTACATCCCGTTCAGGCATTACGATGACAGCGGGTTTAATGTTGGGCTTAAATCGGGAAAGTGCGGCGCGCTTTTCGTTTTTACTGTCTATTCCGGTGATTCTCGGAGCCGGATTACTAGCAGTAAAAGACCTGCTCGAAGCTAATGAAGCTGTGGATTGGTCGGCATTAATTTATGGTGCAGGCTTTTCCTTTGTTAGTGCTTATCTGTGCATCTTTTTGTTCCTGAGCTGGATAAGCCGCATCGGTATGTTACCGTTTGTGATATACCGCTTACTGCTTGGCGTCGTGCTGATTGCCTTTATATTCTGGTAAGCCCTGTATCGATTTGATGGAGATAACAAATGGCTGAAACTATTTTTGATAAGATTATTGATAAGTCTATCCCGGCAGATATTTTGTACGAGGACGACAAGGCGTTAGCCTTCAAAGATATCAATCCGCAGGCACCGATTCATTTTCTGGTCATTCCTAAAAAGCAGATTGCCACCATTAATGACATCAGCGAAGAAGATGAAGCGGTGGTCGGCCATCTCTACACAGTAGCAGCCAAACTGGCTAAGGACATGGGCTTTGCCGAAGAGGGTTACCGTGCGGTAATGAACTGTAATGAGTTTGGTGGCCAAACCGTTTATCACATCCATTTACATGTTCTGGCCGGGAAAATGATGGGCTGGCCTCCATACACAGATAAACCCAAGCATTTAGAGTAACTTCGCGCCTAAGCGCGAAGTTATCCCGGAAGCGCCAAAGGCGCTATCCGGGATCTCCTGAGAAGGCTGACTAACCTAAATAGTATCGCGTTTGTTATCCCGGAAGCGCCAAAGGCGCTATCCGGGATCTCCTGAGAAGGCTGACTAACCTAAACAGTATGCGTTTGTTATCCCGGAAGCGCCAAAGGCGCTATCCGGGATCTCCTGAGAAGGCTGACTAACC